>JAQTNC010000007.1:0-44792 GCA_028714475.1 Patescibacteria group bacterium | reverse complement strand
ACTCCCAAGTCAACGCCGACATAACTCATTTTTTTCGGTCCAAACAAGCCCATAATCCCTTTCGTGGCCGCATCATGCGGCTGTGGATTCCTTTCCTCCTTAGTTCATATATATTATACACCTTTTTTGGGGTCAGCGGTCAGTTAGCTAGTAGCTAGTCGTTACAGGCATACTGACTACTCACTACTAGCTACTTGCTACTCACTGCATGATGATTGGCGCGGAGCCGAACAGGGGCAGGGATTTGGCAATATCCGCGAAACCCGGCGGCGGGTTGGCGACGGCGCGCCCGTCGTAAAGAACCTGCTCCGAGCCGCGCTCCTTGCTCTTGTACGACCGGCTGAAGTGGAATTGCCGCGCCACGATCAGCCCGTTCACGGTGAGCGGCAACGGGCTGTCCGTGTCCGGTGCGGCCACGGAATAGAAGCCCGCCTGGCCGCCGGCATATATCGCGCCGTCCAGACGCTGAACGTCCTTGTGGACGAGGACGTTGCCGCGCTGACCGTAGGTCGGTTCGGTCGAATCCGTTTGGTCAAGGGCGATCCAGCCGAGGGAGGCGATCTGGTCCGGCGAGACGAGGCTGGTCGCGAAATTCGGCCCCTCATAGACCACGTCACGGTTGAACAGCAGGTTGCCGTTCTTAATCACGACCGTGCCCGTGCCGCTCACGGGCGGCTCGCCCGGGCCTCCGTTCCTGATGACCAGGGGCGGGTCGCCGGGTTGGCCAACCGTAAGATCGCCTTCCACGACGTACACGCGCCCTTGCAGGCCGTCCGCCGGAGGAAAGACGGCGGAATTGTTGAATTCGGTCGGCGTCAACGTAATGACCTCGCCGTACCGACCCGCCAGCAGGCCCCTGATGTCGATCCGGCCCAGGGGCGTCGAGTAGGCGTTGCGCGGCTTAGGCAGGGTCAGGTCGGTGTACTTATCCTGAGCGACCTCTTCTGGAGTCTTCGTGCAGGATTCGCTGGCGAAGGACTGAATGGTGTCCTTGGCCGTGATGCAGAAAGTGGCGTTCTTGAGCGGGGCGTCCTCGCGGGCCTTGATGGACTTGCCGGAAAAGACATTCCCCTGCTTCGCCTGGATCCATGGGTAGGTGAGCTGGAGGCAGACCTCCTCGCCGATGCACTCGCCACATTCGGCCGGCACCATGGTTGCCTCCTTGCAAGACGCGCCAGTCAGGGAGCAGACGCCGGGGCCCGGGCAGTCGAGGTTATTGTTCTTCATGAAGCAGACCTCGCCGGTCCAGGAGCAAAGCCCCCAGTCGCTCAAGCAGGCTTGCGGGTCGCGGTAGGTCGGCGGGTCAGTCGGCGGCTGGACGAGCGGATCCGGATTGATGGATGGTCCCGGGCAGCAGGTCGCGTCCGTCTTGTCCCCAGCGGGACAGCAGTTGCTCCCGTTGCAGCAGTTCGGGTCGTTAACGGGGCAGACGGGGAAATCCCAAGAGTCGTGCGTGCAGACGATGTCCTTATCCACCTCGCAACGGCCGAGGTTCTCGCACTCGTCGCCGACGCCGTTCATGTCCGCATCCTCCTGGCCGGGATTGTCCAGGTTGACGCAGTTGTCGCAGGCCTGCGGCGTCGGGGTATAGAGGGTGGTGAAAAAGCCCTCAGTGGCGCCGTCGCCGTCGAGGTCCGCCCAATGGCACACGTCAATCGGCTCGACTTCGGTGTCGAGTGAGCCGGGATCGGTGGCCTTGGGAACCGTGGGGCAGAAGTAGAAGACCTGGCGGTTGGATTCAACATAATCCCCGTCCGCGTCGGCGATGGCCACGGTCAGGTGGTAAGTGCCGCTTTGGGTGAGCGAGATGGTCGGGAACTCGTCCGGGGCGGTGATTTCGCCTTCACAACGCACCGTGTTGCCGAGGCCGCCGATGGCCGCGACCGTCGCCGTCGGCCCGAACGGGCCGTGTCCGGCGGCATACTTGACGTTGCCGTCCTGATCGCGGACATAAATCTCGCAGGTCGGACCGAAGCGGTCGTTGCGGGCGGTCGTGAAGCCGACGGAAAAACTCAGGCGGTCAGGCGTGTCCGCCTTGCCGGCGAAGAACGGCGCTTTCGGGGAGACCATCTTGAGCTCCTCGCCTGGCGTCACGATGGGCGTCACGTTGATGGCGAGGCTCCCGGCCGCCTGCCAACCGCTCTCGTTGTCGGCACCGTCTCGGGCATACATCTCGAGTGAGAGCGGGGCCAAATCCGGCAAATCAGTCCCGTCAGACTGACGATCGTCACGCCAGGTGGCATATTGTCCGCCCGGCTCAACCAGACATTCGTTCGTGGCGGAATCGAAAGCGCCAGTCGGCGTGTAATCGCCGTCAATCGCCAAGCCGCAGCGGCAGATGCCGGTCGTGTCGTCGCCCACGCCGGGATCGTCGGCCACGACGCGGAAGGAGAAGCCGCCGCCGTACGGCACGCGGACCGAGCCACCCACCGCGCCCTCGCTCTCGATGCGCACGACGGTCGGTGGGGTCGCTTCGAGCAGGCTGGTGCCGAACTGCAGGTCACCATACTCCGCATCTCCGGTCATCCGCAGGACAGAGACGCCGATAGGATAGTTGCGCCGGGCGGGCACCGGCGTGCCGGGCGTGACACACCGGAGGCTGAAGCTGAAGCCGTTAACGGCGACGCCGGGATTCTTGTTGAAAATCATGATGGCGCTGCCGGGCACGATGGTCGTGCCGAAGAGCGCCGCATCGGCCCCCTGCAACGTGCAGCCGGCGCTGTCGGCGTACGGATAATGCTTGGCCGGATCGGTGTTGTCGCCGACGATGATGGTGACGGACGAGTAATCGCTCACGCCATTGAAGTCGATGACATCAGCCTGATTCACGTGGGCAATGCGGCGCGTTTTCACGCCGACCGTCGGGTCAACCTCGGAAAAATACTTCCAGCCGGACACCGGATCGTAGCGATCGGCGTCGGTGAGGCACGCGGCCTTGCCCCAGTCGCCGGCATCGCATCCGTTTTTTCCCCAGCAGTCGGAATCCTGACAATCAATCTTGCCGTCAGCGTCGTTGTCGAAGCCGTCGCTGCAGGCGGCGGCGTTGTTTTCTGGCCCACAGAAATAATGCGTGTTGAGATAGCCGTACATCGGCCACGCCGCTTGGCCGGCGCAGCTCGAGTCGCCGCAGTCCGCATTTCCGTTCGAGTCGTTGTCAAAACCGTCCGAACACATGTCCGGGGAATTCTCCGCGCCGGAGCAGACCGCGGCGTTCGTGAGGTCGCCGATCTTGTTGCCCACGCGGCATTTAGCGTCGCGGCAATCGGCCTGGCCGTTGACGTCGTTATCCTCGCCGTCGGCACAGGCGGCGTAGGTGAAATCCTCGCGCTTCGGGCATGGGCCGCAGTTGCCGAACTTGCCCTTGCAGTCGGAGTCCTGGCAGTTCGGCGGGCCGTCGCCGTCGTCGTCAATCGGCTGGGCGCGGTCGTTGTTGATGAAGTTGCCGCAAAGCTGGATTTTTTGGCCGAGGTCGAATTCCTTGTCGTAGCAGGTGCGACCCGGCAAGGTGGCACATTCGGCGCCGAGGCAATCCGGATCGGCACAGTCGATGAGATGGTCGAGGTCGTTGTCAACGCCGTCAAAGCACTGGCAGTCGTTCTGGACGCGAGTGCCGTCGGCCTTGACCTCCTCGTTCTCGTGCGCCGGACAGCTCGGGGCGCCCGCGCAATCATAATCGCGGCAACCGGCGCCGCTCACCGGATTGGCATCGTAATTGACATGAACGTAGCTCTGATCGACGTCATCGTCAAAAGCTGTCGCCACATCATTGTCCGCCAGGGTACAGACCTCCCGCAACGGACAGCCGTAAGAGGACTGGCGCCAGCAGATGTTGGCGTCCGAGGACGGGAACGCCAGGCCACCGGGCGTTGAGGCGGCCAGATAGACGTTGTAGAACTGTTCGCCGGTCGCCGGCGTCCACTCGCGGTTGTCAACGCAATCCGTGCGCCCGTCGGCGTCGTTGTCAAACTTGTCGTCACACGGCGTGGTGCCGTTCAGCGAACCGGGCGCGCCGCGCTCGTTCGGCCATTGGCAGTACGCTGGCGGGTCGGCGAGAGGCGGCAGGGGCGGCGGCTGCATGGGCGGATACCCTTGGCGTCCGTTGCAGTCCTGGTCCTTGCAGTCCGGGCTGGCGTCGCCGTCGTTGTCAAAAGCGTCGTTGCACGTGCGTTCAGGAATCTCGCATTTCTTCCAAGTCTGCGTCCGACTGCCGGGTTGACCGTCGCATTTCGGATCTTGGCAGTTCGGCAGGAAGTTGAGGTCGTTATCAATGGGCTGTCCGCCGCCGAGGTCAGCGCAAGGATAATCCATCCCCGACATGGCGGCCCAAATTTCCGATTCGTCGGTGTTCGACGGCGCGCCGGCATCGGCGTAGAACTTGATGCCGTTGCGCCCGCCGGAAGCGCCGTTCTGCACGACATAAACGTTAAAGGAATGCTCCCCTTCCGCCAGACCCGAATACTTGACCGACATGACGAAATCGACCCAGCAGGCCGTAGCGCAGCCGCTGGACGCGCGCCGCTCGTACGCGGTGCGATCAAGCGTCACCCCTTCCTCCGGAAGATAGGTGGCGTTCTTGGTCGGATCGGGGTTGGCCAGCTTGTCCCAAGAATCGAACGACGGCATCTGGAAAACGATGAACGAGATGAGCTGGCTGCTCGAATAGGTGCCGTTCAGGGAAAAACGGATCCGGAACTGCCCGTCTGGCCGCACGTGCTGGGTGTACCAGTAATCCACGCGCCGTCCGCCAATGGTCAGGAAATCGGCACATACGTTGCCGGGGCAAGGCGACGATGCGATCATCGCGGCGGCAGGACGGGGCACACCCAACCACGCCATGAGGAGCAAACCGGCGAAAGTCAGAGCGATGGAAGTGGCGAAAATGCGGCGCGTCATATCATTTCTTCATGACCCGGCTGCCGATGACGTCGCCGGAAGGCCATTGTGTGATGCGTTCGCAGCAGAAGTTCCCCGACTGGTGGCCCGGCGCGTAACAATCGTCGTTCGGGTTGGCGTCAAAATCCTCCTGCGTCTGGCAGTCACAGTCAAAGTAACCGTCGGCCGGGTTGCCGTACTCACACTCCATCGCGTCCACGACGTAATGGAAGTTCGAGCCCTGCTCATCCGGCTGGTCATTACAGCAGAGGTTGCTGCGCTTATACGTAAGGTCGCCGCACCGCGGGATCTGCTGACCGGCCTCGGACCAAATGCAACGCGTCGGCAGATGCCTTTTTTCCTCCGGCTTGCAGAAATACGAGATGCCCTTGCAGAAGGGATCTTCGCAGTCCGTGAGGCCGTTGAGGTCGTCGTCCACGCCGTTGTGGCAATCGCGTTCGATGGGAATGCCCTTGCTCATGGCCATGCTGAAGCTGGCGTCGCCGGCGAAATCGCACCGGTTGGCGTTGCGGAAGAACTGATCGGCGAAGGTGGCGTAGCATTTCACGGCGCGATAGAAATCGTCATCGGCTCCGTAAAGGCTCCAACGGTTATCATGGATATAAAGCGGCTTCGGCGTCGAGGCATCGGCCACCGCCCGGCAAAGGTTGGGGCCGCTTGGCAGCGCCGGGTCGGGACGACAAAAGCCGCTCACGCAATCGTCATCGGCAACGCAAGCCTGTGTCCCCGGCTTGTCGAGCAATCGGCAGGTCTCGATGTACCAAAGCTTACCGCGCTGGATGGCATCAGTGCCGCGATCAGAAGCTGGAACTTGGTAAAGGAAACTTTCCGCCACGTTGAACCAGACGCTCTCGACCGGCTTGCTCAAGATGCGCTTCACGCCATTCGGCAGGCTGAGCACGCATTCCAGCAGGAAATTCTGCGGGGAAGAGACGCTCGGCAAGCGAATCTCGAATTGCGACGGGTGCGTGCCGGGAATCAGCGAGCCGGCCGGCTCGTACACGCCTTCCGGGCGAATGACCGGCCCGACGACGGGTGGCGCCCAATTGCCATGCGCGAGGCTGAAATCAACCCAACCGATGCCCGTGCCGTCGCTGTTGCCGCTCCAGCCGTAATGGTTGCGGTCGCGATTGGCGACATCGGTCACGTTCGAGAAGAAACCCGTGCTGATGTCGTAGGAAACGTAATAATTGCTGCCGGCACAGGCGCCGTGAGTCTCGTTATAGCAGTTGAGCGACAGCCAGCCGTTCGCGCCCATGTTCAGGATGCGGGCCCAGCCGTAGAACTGCCAATGCCGACCGCCCGGCGTGCCGTCGTCCACGTACTCCCTAAGCTCGGCGTAATTCTGGGGCGTGTTCTCCGGGTTCTTGACGTCGTCCGGGCAGGTTTTGCCGAAACAGACCCAACCGAACGTTTCCGACCAGCCCCAGCCGGTCAGTTCTCCGGAACTGCCGCCGCCGGCCGCGTAATCAAGATTCGCGCCGTAATCCGAAGTGGCGCAGGTACCAAAATTCGTGCAGTTCATCGAAATCCAGCCGGCCGTCCCGGACCAAAGCCAACCGGTGACGTTCTCCATTGCTCCGGCATGAGCCGGAAACGCGAGCAACAAAAAACCAACAACCGCGCCCGCGCCGGCTGTCACGAGTCGAATCTTAAGGCGGCTGAAAGCCGTCTCCATACATTATTATTATAACATAAAAGCCGTCAGCCGTAAGCTATAAGCTATAAGGAATGGCTTACGGCTTAAGGCTTCCTCACCCCCGCAAATGCCTGTCAATCGCCTCGTTGACCAGCCTGTCCGCGTCCTTGTTGAACTCGCGGCGGACGTGAGTATAGGTCACCTTGCGGAACCCGGTTGACAGATTCCAGACCTTGAGAAAAAGCGGCTGGAGGTCGGCGTCGCGAACCTTGTATTGCCCGTTCATCTGACGCACGACCAGTTCGGAATCGAGGAGACACTCCACCTCCGTCGCGCCGAGCTCCTTGGCGTGTTCGAGCGCGTCCACGAGAGCCCGGTATTCGGCCTGGTTGTTAGTGGTCTCGCCGAGATAGCGCGAGTGCTCCTTCACGACGCGCCCGTTTTCGTCCTGAATGAAGACGCCGAGGCCGGCGGGGCCGGGGTTGCCGCGCGCGCCGCCGTCGGTATGAATAACCAATTTGCTCATATGGTCTTTTCGGCTAATTGCCGCTCTTTTGATGACGCCGCCGCTCGGCTCGTTTCGGCAAGATGAAAATCCACGGCCTTGAGCTGAATCTCGCGGCTGCCATTCCATTCGTTGACGCCGATTTCAACGACGGCATCCACCAAGTCCCCCATTTTCAACTCGGCAGCGGGAGCCGCCAAGCCGAAACCGATGAGCCGACGCGTTTTCCCGTTCGCGTCGCGCACCGTCAGCCGCGCGTGTTTCCCTTCGCGGCCGACGAAATCCGCGCCGGACAGTTTCAGGCCGGGGAGCAGGAAGCGTGGCCGACGGTTGCCTTCGCCATATGGCTCAAAGCGGCTCAGCCAGTCGATCAGTTCCCAGTTGATCTCTTCCGGCTGGATCTCGCCTTCAATCTCCAGGGTCGGCCGCAAATCCTGGCCGGCCAGCGTCTCGTCGGCATAAGCCGTCATCGCGTCGCGGAAACCCAGGTAATTCGCCTCGCCTTCGATGGTCAGCCCGCAGGCCTGGCGATGGCCGCCGTAATGGGCCACGAACGGCTTGACCTTCTCAAGCGCCGCCATGACGTCGAATTCCGGAATGCTTCGACCGGAGCCGACATAACGGTCGCCGTCGCGCCCGAAGACGAAGACCGGCACGCCGGTTTCCGTGACGAGCTTGCCGGCGATGAGACCGACGATGCCCGGCGACCAGCCGTCACCGGCGAGCAAGTGGATGCGCCGCGGGCCGACCGCCGTCACGTCCGCCCTTGCGGCGAGAGTGATCTCGTCGGAGTATTTCTGACGATCAGAGTTGAGCCGCTCCAGACGATGGGCCAATTCATCCGCCTCCTCGTCGGTCGCGGCCATGACCGTCGCGAAAGCCACGTCGGCATGATCCATGCGCGAGGCGGCGTTGATGCGCGGGCCGATGTAGTAGCCCACGGCCACGGTATCGATCGCGCCCGGCTTCAGACTGGCCAGTTCGATTATTTTTTTCAGGCCAGGACGCCGCGTCTTGTTGAGGACAACGAGGCCGTATTTCTCGAGCGTCCGGTTCTCCCCGATGAGCGGCATGAAATCCGTCACCGTGGCGATGGCAACCAGGTCGAGCAGCCACTTGTCGAAGCCCGTCTCGAATTTCAGGCCGCGCTCTTCCGCAAAACGCATCAGGCCAACGGCAAACTTATAAGCGACGCCGACGGCCGCCAGACACTTGAACGGATAAGTCTCGCCGCGAACGAGCGGATGCAGGATGAGGCAATCCGGCAGCTTTTCCGGCACCTGATGGTGGTCAACGACAATGGCCTCCACGCCCAATTCCCGCGCCCTGACGATTTCCGCCGCGGAACCGATGCCGCAATCGACGGTGATGAGGAGGTTCATGCCTGCGGCGGCCAACGCCTCGACGGCCTCGCGCTTCACGCCGTAGCCTTCCTTTTCGCGATGCGGGATGTACTTGTCGATGGTTGCCGAGTCGCGGCCAAGGCCTTTCGCGAGCGCCTGAAGGGCGGTCACGAGCACCGCCGCGCCAGTCACGCCGTCCGCGTCATAGTCGGTATAGACGACGATGCGCTCCCCTGCCTCGATGGCGAGCCAAACCCTTTCGCAGGCGCGACGCATGTCGCGAAACAGGAATGGATCATGCAGGTCGTGACCGTAGTCAGGCAACAAAAACTCGTCCACGGCCTCCTGCGTGGCGAGGCCGCGGTTCCAAAGCATCTGGACGACCGAGGCCGGATATTCGGGAAACCGCTCACGAACCTCGTCGGGCGGCGGCGGCGCTAGTCGCCAGCGCATCCTGGCCATAAGCGAGGCCTAGTTGCCGCCCATGAACGCCGGAGCGGCCATGCCGATGACCATGGCCACGGCGGCCAAAGCAGTGATGGCGATCCAGACGATGCGCTTCAACTGGCTCTGACGGATGACTTTCTTGCCGATGGTGATTTTCATAAATGGGTGGTTTATCGAATGGTCGGGGCACACACCTCGGCCGATTTGCGGAGCTTTGACGGCCTAGCCATAAGCCCTAAGCCGTAAGCCATAAGCCTTACAGCTTACGGCTTACGGCTGTCGTCACTCCTTTTTCTTAAGCACCTTAAAGAAGACTTCCGGCGGGATTTCGACGCGGCCTTGCTTCGCCATGCGCTTCTTGCCTTTCTTCTGTTTGTTGAGCAGTTTCTGCTTGCGCGTCCAGTCGCCGCCAGACAGGTATCCTATCACGTCCTTGCGATATGGCGCCAGGCGTTCCGAAGCGACGATCTTCGCGCCGATGGCCGCCTGGATCTTGATTTCGAACTGCTGGCGCGGTAACGACTCCTTGAGCGTCTCGCAGATGCGCCGGCCGATGCGCGCGGCGGCGTCCTCGTAAACGATGGAGGCCAGCGCCTCGACCGGCTCCTCGGCCACGAGGATATCCATCCTCACGACGTCGGCCGGGCGGTAATCGAGGAACTCGTAGCTCAATGAGGCATAGCCGGACGACGCGCTCTTCAGCCGGTCATAAAAATCCACGAGAATGGACGAGAGCGGCAACTCGTAGTGCAGGAGCACGCGGCTGGCGGAGCTGGCCTCGGCGGTCATGTATTCGGTGTCGCGGTAAAGGCCCCGCTTCTCCTGCACGAGCGCCATCACGCCGCCGATGAATTCGCGCGGCACGATGATGTCGGCCTTGACCCACGGTTCGGCGATGGAACGGATGTTCGTGCGGTCGGGCAGGTCCTGCGGGCTCTTGGCGACCATGCTCGTGTCGTCGGTTTTCTCCACGCGGTAGGCGACCGAGGGCGTGGTCACGACGACGTCGAGATTATGCTCGCGTTTCAACCGCTCCTGGACGATCTCCAGATGGAGCAAGCCGAGCAGGCCGGTGCGGAAGCCGAAACCGAGCGCGGTCTGGCGCTCCGGCTCGAAGGTGAGCGAGGCGTCGTTCAGCTTGAGCTTGAGCATCGCCTCGCGCAGCTTGTCGAATTCGTCGCCTTCCTGCGGGAAGATGCCCGCGAACACCATCGGGGTGATCTGCTTGTAGCCCGGAAGCGGCGTAACGCCGAGCTCGCGGAAATTCGGCACGGTCACGGTATCGCCGACGCGGCAGGACTCGATGTCCTTGAGGCCGGTAACGATGTAGCCGATGTCGCCGGCGACGAGTCGGTCAGCGGCTTTCATCTTGGGCTTGAAATACCCGACCTCCAGCGTCTCGCTCGTCACGTTGCCGGCCGCCAGACGCAGGCGGTCGCCGGCGCGCAGTTCACCGTCCACGACGCGGACGAAGGCGACGACGCCCTTGTATGGGTCATAGGTCGAATCAAAAACGAGGGCGCGGAGCGGTCGGCTGGTTTCGCCAGCCGGTGGCGGCACGCGTTTAATGACCGTCTCGAGGATTTCCGGCACGCCAACGCCGGTTTTGCCGGAAGCATACAGGATGTCTTCTGGCCGGCAGCCGAGCAGGTGGACAATCTCGTCGCGCGTGCGGTCCCGGTCCGCGTTCGGCAAGTCTATCTTGTTGACGACCGGAATGACGGCCAAATCCTGGTCGAGCGCCAGGTAAAGGTTGCCGATGGTCTGCGCCTGGACGCCCTGCGTCGCGTCCACAAGCAGGATGGCGCCTTCGACCGCCGCGAGCGACCGCGACACCTCATAGGTGAAATCCACGTGACCAGGAGTGTCGATCAGGTTCAGGACGCAGTCCTTGCCGCCGGACGAATAATTCATGCGGACCGGCTGAAGCTTGATGGTGATGCCGCGTTCGCGTTCGATGTCCATCTGGTCGAGCAACTGGTCGCGCATCTCGCGCTTCGTCACCGTGCCGGTCGCCTCAAGCAAACGGTCGGCCAGCGTGGACTTGCCGTGGTCGATGTGCGCGATGATGCAGAAATTGCGGATATCATTCATAGGCCGCTCATTCAGGATTGATGTTGCCGTCCTCCTGGCGCACGCCCGTGACCGGCACCGGCCGCATCCGCCGACGGTACATCTCGACGACGGCTTGCGCCTCCTCGCTGCCCGCGAGCCAGGTCAGGCCGAAATACGCCGCGAGGCCGAGCGTTCCGGCCACCGCGCCCTGCAGGAAAATGCCGACAAACGAGCGCATGTCCACGAGCGGGGCGACGGCGTATTTGGCGGCCTGCATGACGACCGCCATGATCAAGGCGCCGACGCTCATCACCGCCACCGAACGGCAGATGGCGGCCTCGCGCAGGCTGCCCACCCGAAGACGCAGGAAAATCCATAACGCAACCAGGTTGAGGATGCTCCCGACGGAAAAAGCCAAGGCCAAGCCGGGCGTGCCGAGGCCGCGCGACATGAACCACCAAGCGAGCGTCCGCTCGAAGATCACCGCCATCACGCCGACGAGAAGCGGCGTCACCGCGTCCTTGACGGCGAAAAAGACGCGCACCACGAGCGGCAGGAGCGCCTGGGCGAAAAGCGACAAGGTGAAGAAGGCGAGGGCGTCGGCGGTATCAATCGTGTCGGCCCAGTCAAAGCGGCCGCTGCCCAGGACGACGCGGACGATCTGCGCGCGCAGGAGCAGGAAAAAAACCGTGGCGGGCACGATGGTGAAAAGCACGTTGCGCACGGTGCGGGAGAACGATTCCGCCATCTCGTCGTGGCGGCCGCGGACAGCCAAGTCGGCGATAAACGGAAAGGCCGCGACCGCGAAGGAGACGCCGAGGATGTTCACCGGAAAGCTCTGGAGATTATTGGCGAGATTGAAGACGGCGATGGAACCGACACCGACCGTCGAGGCGACGCCGGTGAGGATGAGCAGGTTGATCTGGCTCACGGCCAAGCCGGCGGTGCGCGGCAGCATGAGACGGACGATGTCGCGCACGCCGTCGTGGCGCGGATCGGGCCGGAAGCGGAAACGGAATCCGAACGCAAGACAGGCCCAGAGCTGGACGGCGCAATGCAGGAGCGCGCCGAGGACGACGCCGAAGGCAACGCCGCGGATGCCGAAGGCCGGCGCCAGGAAAAGCGTGCCGAAAATAATGCCGACGTTGTAGAGAATCGGCGCGATCGAGTAAACCAGGAAACGCCGGTAGGTCTGAAGGATGCCGCCCAACACGCCGGACAACCCCAACAGAACCGGCGAAAGGAACATGATGCGCGTCAGCTCAATCGTCTGTTGCTGCTGTTCAGGGGAAAAGCCCGGCGTCAGTGCCGGCAGGAACCAGGGAGCGAGCAGGGCACCAAGGCCGGCCAGCGCGGCCAAGGCCAGACCGAGCACGGTCAAGACGCGCGAAGCCAAATCCCAGGCGCGGTCGTCGTCGGATGCGTTCTCAGCTTCGGCATTCTTGACATAAGCGGCGAAAACCGGGATAAAACCCGCGCTGATGGCGCCGAAGACGAACAGCGAATAGATGAAATCCGGCGCACGGAAAGCGGCGTAGTAGGCGTCGAGATCCGCGCCTGCGCCGAACTGGCCGGAGAGCAACCGGTCACGGATGACGCCGGCGAGCCGACTCAAAAGCGACGCCAGCCCAAGAACGGCGGCGGCGGAAACGACGGTGTGGGACTTGATGTTGAGCAGGCGGGAGAACATCAAAACAAAATCAGGGCCGGCTTGGCCGGTCAAGGCTTGCGTTACATATATTAAACTTACGGGCGGGCATAATCAAGCACCTATCCAGTCAGTAGCTGCTGGTCAGTAGTAGTCATCAGCGCGACACCGCTACCGACTAACAGCCATTGGCTAAACCCGCCCATACTATAACCGCGGCCGGTCAGGCCGCGGTACTATTGGTCATTCTGTGGTTCGGCTTACGGAGGCCCTACTCGTCCTTTTTGTCCTCTCCTTTTAACAGCCGATCAAGCTCTCCCGGGGGCATCTGCCCGTGAAGCAACGGTTGCCAGCCGCTTTTTTTGCATTCAGGACAGTCGAGATAATTCTTGCCGTGCGGACAAGTGTTCGCGGTCTCGAGCTCCATGACCTCCTTCACACTCAACAACTGACCCTTCTGATCCACGCACTCGCGGCAAGTCTCTCCTTTGGGAACGCCGTGTTGGCACTTTTCAACACCGGTTTCTCGTGAACCAAATCCGAACATACGAAAATATATTGATGATTATGTTTTATACACTATGCCACAAAATCAACGCTTTGTCAATCAAAACGCCGATGCGATCCGCGTCCGTCAGGCCAGCCGCCGCGTCTCCCGCGCAATCATCAATTCCTCATTGGTCGGCACGACCAGGACTTTCGCCTTTTTAGGCAACGAGATGAATTTCAAGACACGCCGACGGATGATTTCACTGCGCTCCCCCACTCCGGCCGTGAAGACGACCGCGTCAATGCCGCCCATGACGGCGGCGAACTGACCGATGTAGCGCGCGATGTCATAACAGAAGACGTCGAGCGCGAGCCGACAACGGCGGCGCAGTTCCGGCGTCACCTTGCGTTTCATCCTGTAACCCGGCACGCGTTCGCCGGCGGCCGTGAGCACGTCGCGCAGGTCCTTGAAGCCGGTCAATCCGTAAATTCCTGACTTGCGGTTCAGGACGTCATCAACCTGGTTGGCGGTCAGCCCCAGTTCGCGCATCAGGTACGTCGGTATGGCCGGATCGATGTCGCCACAGCGCGTGGACATGGTGAGGCCCTCAAGCGGCGTGAACCCCATGGTTGTTTCGACTGCCTGGCCGTTCTTGACCGCCGTCACCGACGCGCCGGAACCGAGATGACAGGAAACGAGTTTCAGTTTTGAGTATGGTCTTTTCAAAAGCCTCGCCGCTTCCCGCGTCACGTACTCGTGCGAGATGCCATGAAAGCCGTACTTACGGATGCGGTACTGGCGGTAATAATCCCACGGCAAGGCATACATGTACGCGTAGTCCGGCAGGGTTCGATAGAACGCCGTGTCGAACACGGCGACGTTTTTAGCGCGCGGCAGCAACTTCATGCACGAGGCGATGCCCTTGAGGTTGGCGGGGTTGTGGAGCGGCGCGAGGCGGTTGTATTCGGCGATCCGTTTCAGAATTGTCTTGGTCACGATCGTCGGCCGGACGAATTCCTCGCCGCCGTGCACCACGCGATGGCCAACCGAAGCAATCTCGACGGGATTGAAGCCCGCTTGCTTCAGCGTGGCGAACACCTCGACCAAGCCGCGTTCGTGGTTCTCGATGCCGTTCGAATAATCGCGTCGCTTCTTCGCCACGCCCACCTGCCATTCCATGAAGGAGTTTTTCTGTCCCAAACGCTCAATCAACCCACCGGCGAGTTCGCGCAGGAGGTCGTCATACAGTCGAAACTTAAGACTGGAACTGCCGGAGTTGATGACGAGAATCATAATCATTCAACGATTTCGCCTGTCGCGCCCTTAACGTCGGCCCAGACCGCATTGCCTTCATCCGTGTCGAGATGAATGGACGCGTCGAAGTCGGGGTTGGTGCGAACGTTTATTTCCTCGAACACTAAACCTCGCGGTCCGCCGACGCGCACCTTGATCTTGTCGCCGTTCTTGAGCCCGCGCTCGGCCGCTTGCGTGTCGGAAATGTGCAGGTGCCGAAGAGCCACCATGACCCCTTGCGGGAGTTCCACTTCACCAGCCGGACCAATCAAACGGCAACCGTGCGTTCCTTCCAAGTCGCCGGATAATTTCAGCACCGCCGGCACGCCGAGGGCAAAACAATCGGTGCGCGACAGCTCGACCTGGGTAGCGGCGCGGCATGGACCGAGGTTGCGCAGCTTGAGTTCGCCTTTCGGGCCCCGCACGATGACGGTTTCCTCGGCCGCCCACTGCCCGTGTTGGGACAGCTCCTTGAGGATTTTCATCTGATAACCCGGGCCGAACAGCTTGTCCTGATCGGCTTGCGACAGATGCACATGGCGCGCCGACACCTCGACGCGGACTTTTTTCATTAACTCATCCATAATTATTTGTGGGGCGCGACAGGGTCGCGCCGCTACGGTTGTATTTCGCAATTATAGCCCATGTATAAATTTTACCACATTCAAAACGGACGCGCTCGTGGCGCGCCCGTTTCTTGTCATGTTCGGCTGACTGGCTTCAGAAACCCCCGTTCTTGCAGGAGGTGCAAAGTGTGGCGCCGTTCGGATCCGCAACCGAGCTGCAGTATTGGACGCTCGGCATGGAAGCGAACTGGGCGCAGTTGGTCGCGTTCACTTCCGTTGACTGCGAACCGCCTTGGCTGCCCGAAGGCGCACCGCCGGTCTCGCCCGTTGGCGCGCCGGTTTCCGGCGCGGCTACGACGCCGCCGGTCGCGCCCTCCGAACCCGTCGTCGGCATCTCGATGTCGAGTGCTGGTATCTCAATGTTGACCTCCGGCTGAACGGCGGTATCCACCGGCGTGGCCAAATTCTTGAACTCCCCCCTGCTTGGCAGTTCTGGCACGAGCACGGCGAGCGACGACAACTTGAGGTCAGGAATCGGCGACGCCGACAGGTCGAGCACCGGAACATCAATCGTCAGGTCGTCCAGTTCCTTGAGCACTCCCGTGAGCTTCGGCGGTGCGGCGAGCTTCGTGACCGTCGGCTTGCCCTTGATGGCCGGCATCTTGATGGGCTTGGAGCTGGCGGTTGTTGCGGCGTAGACGGCCGTCGTCATAAGCCCGACGCCCACGAATACGGCGAGAACGGACCTAAGACCCCTGTTTCGAATTGGCAATTTATTCCACATATGGTTTCAGGAGTTATTTTTCCGCCGGCGTCTCGCTGCCGGAAGTGAAGTAGTAGGCGTCGAGGATGGCCGCGCCCGCGGTCGTTTTCTCCTTCGTGATCGTGAGCGTGTGTGCCCCGGCCGTAAGCTGGATGCCCGAACCGACCTTGTGCCAAGCGAACGTCCCCTTGTCGCCCTGCGGGTTGCGGTCGTTCTCGCCGGTCACCGCGTAGCGCTTACCGTCAATCTCCACGATGACGCGCCGGATGCCGCGGGCTTGGAACTTGTCAACGTAGTCGCGAATCCAGAACGAGTATTTGGCGGCTTTGGGAACGGTGAAGCTGTACTTGAGCCACTCGCCTCCCGCGGCCAGATACCAGTCGCCGGTGCCGTAATAGGGCGGCCGCCATGGCGGGTTGATCTCCTTCGTGTTCGTGGCGGGCCGCGTCCCGATCGGCTTGATGAAACTGGCAACTTCCTGTTCTGCCTCGATCCAGATGCCGGCCTGAACACCCCTCACGGCGGCCTCTATCTCGGCCTTGAACGCGTTGGCCTCGGCATCCAGCGCCTCGCCCTGGCTCTTGACGCGGTCGGCGGGACCGGTGATGAAATCCTTGATCTGTTGTGGGCCGTACGTGCCGAGATCCTTGTTGGCGCACGCCGATTCAACGGTCGCAATATCGTTGTTGAGCAGACCCTGCGCTCGGTTGCGAAGATCGGCGCCCTTGTCCTGAATGACCTTCATGGATTTGCAGTTGGCCGAGGCCTGACATCGTTGCGTGAGGTCAAGGACGACGCGGAGGTTCTGACTAACGGTCGCCTTGGCGAACTGCATCTTTTCCTTGACGAAACGGCAGTAGGCCTTGCCGCCGGAGTTCTCGGCCTGATCGGCCTTGAGATCCGCCGCCAGACCGCGCAACTCGTCGCCCTGATCGTTCAGGTCGGAGAGGGTCGAAAACAGATCATCGACGTTCTGGATGTTTTTTGCGCCCTTGCACATGGCCACGACCTTGTTCACGTTATCCACGAACGTCTTGACCTGGCCGTTGAACCGGTCGTACTGCGAACGAACTCCGTTGACGACCGAACATTCATCCGTGGCCTTGCCTGCGCAACGGTCGAGGTTGTTCTTGAGGATGACCAGATCATCGCCCTTGAGCTCAAGCTGGGCGGCGGCGAGCTGGGGCAGGGCCTGGTCGCAGGCGGACTTGCCGGTGTCGGCGAGCGCTTGGCGCTTTTCTGCCATGAGCGCTTCGCCGTAGATGCGCGCGTCCTCGCCGTCGGCCTGGAGCTTCTCAAGGAGCGGGAAGAGGGCGGCGGTATCCGGCGTCGGTTCCGCGCAAAGCTGGCTGGCGAATCCCATCTCGAGTTTGAGGTCGCCGAGCTTGGTGTTCACGGTGTCCAGCCGGTCGGCGAACTCATTGACCTTGAGGCAGTCGGTCGTGGACTGACCTTGGCATTGGTTCAGGATGCTTTGGATTTTCGCCATGGTGGGCTCGATCTTCTTGACCGCGGCGGCGAACTGCGGCGTGGCGGCGGTACAGATTTTGCCCACGGCCTCGGCGGCGGACTTCTCGCCGGCCGCCTGGATGCCGTCCCATTTATTCCGGAAATCATCCAACGCTTGGGAGAGCGCGAACTCGTCGTCGGCATTCACGGCCGCCGTCATCTTGGTGACCACGGCGTTGCGGTCCGTCTTGAGTTCGGCCTTGAGATCGGCCGCGCTCTTTGCCTTGGGATCGGCTTTCTTGGCGGCATCCAACTGCGCCGCATTGGCGTCAATCGCCTTCGTCGCTTCGGCAACGTTCTTGTCGAGCAAGGCGATGATGACGTTCTTGCGCAGCTTCAGCGCCTGGCTCTTGTACTTGTTGCCGTAAGCCCCCTCGTGCGACTTGATGTAAGCGTCAATCTTCTGGCCGATGCCCTCGAAAATCGCGCCGATGGCCTGGAGCCGCTTGGTCTCCGGCGCGACGATGGTCTGGGCCTTAGCCTTGATCTTGGTCTCGATCTCGGTTTTTTTCTGGGCGATGTACGGCTGGAGCTGGGCCTCGACCTGGGCGGTGATTTCCGCCTCGGTCGGCGGTGTGCCCGACGGCGCGCCGGTCAGCCCGGCGCTCTTCCATGGGGCAAGGATGCTGTTAACGATGCTTTGGGCTCGCGCCTCGATGTCCGGCGAGATCTTGGCCGTTTCCTGATCGATGAACGGCTGGAGCTGTTCGTTGACTTTGACCTTGATGAGGTCGCCCTGAGCCTTCATCTTCTCGCTCATGACCGTACGCTGACCGCTCATTTGCTCGGCGCCTTGGTCGCGGCCCCACCGAGCGAAGTCCTTGGTCAACTGCTGGGCGTCGTCGAGCGTCTTGGCGGCGCAGATGGCGGCGATGCGGCTGTTGCCTTCGGCCTTCATGCCGGCGGTGTCGGGCACCGGCAGGTCAATGCCGGCATTTAGAGCCTTCTGCGCGGCCGGCACCATGTAGGTCTTGATCGCATCCATGGCCGCAAAGAAACTGCCACTCTTCCAGCGCGTCATCGCGCAGTTGAGGTCGATGAGGTCCTTCTCCGGGACGAGCGCACGCACCTCTGGGGGCACGCTGCCAGGTTCCTCGTACGGCGGCAACTCGACCGGGGCGTCGTTGAATGCTTCCATCGGCGCGCCTTGTTCCTGCTCGAAGGCGGCGATTTCCGCCTCGGTCGGGCTTTGCTGGACGCCCGGCGGCGAGCCGCCAGATTGGACATCTTGGCCTGACTGCGCCTCGGCCGCCTCCTGCGCCCGCAGGACGCCAATGCCGATGCCGAGCGCGGCGACCGTCATGAGTGCCCCGATCCCCGCGCCAAAGGCGATCCTCTTGGCGACCATGCTACGACTGCTGTCGTGGGTGGTGGTCATATGGGAGTTATAAAGTTAACAAACGAAAGGTTATAAAGTTAGGCTTCCATCCTGATAATTTTAGCATATCTTGGCTATACGAAGAAACGTTCTGGCCCGATCGTAGTCGAGGGCCAGAACCCCGCCGCCCCCTGACGCGCTTGCGCGTTTTTTCGGCCTGCGTATACTGTCGGTATTGATGTTAAGTCGTGTATCACACCACAAGATATGGCTCCGCTTAGGATAGGATTAAAGTATTCCTTGCGGAAGAATCGCCTTCCTTTCGCTCGGCCGGGCGGGGTCGCCCTTTAAGGCCACTCGACGCCCGCGTCGGCTCGGTCCCCGAGCTTGTCGAGGGGCGACGCGGGACGGCGACGTGAGTGAAGGCCGCCGCTGGAGCGGCCGAGCGTGCCGTAAGGGCGACCCCGCCAGGCCGGACGTTGTTGTCGTTCAGCCCCTCGACTTCGCTCGGGGCAGAAATATTGAATGGATCCTCCGGTCAAGCCGGAGGATGACATTTTTTGATACTTGTGGCGAGCGGCAGGTTCGCGCCGCTACGTTTTGGGTTTCGGCTTGTTCGTGATCTCGATGGCGCAATCCGGGCAAATCTGTTCGCAAATCTCGCAGCCGATGCACTTGTCGACGTCAATGATGATCGCGGGCTCGCCGAGTTGTCCGAGCTCTTTTGGATCCCAGGAAATACACTTGACCGGGCACTTGACCACGCACTCGCCGCAGCTCTTGCACAGCCCCAAGAAACGCGTATTACGATGCTTATCGTTCTCCGCGACCACCGGCCGGAAACGCGCCGGGTCGTTCAAGTCAACTTTGATGTTGTTGGCCATAATCATTTGATCAGCTCGTAGCCGACATCGAAACCCTTTTGATTCATCTCGCGAAGCGATGGGTCGCGTTCGTACTTATCCTTGAACTGCCTCTCCAGTGCCTCGCTGAAAGCGGCCTTGTCGAGTCCGGGAATCAAGCGCAGCATCGCGCCCATGACGATCATGTTGAAGGTCCGGGGCTTCTTCAGCTCCTCCTTGGCGATGCGCGTGGCGTCAATCTCATGAACCTCGTGGCCCTCGAGCGTCGAGACGTCTTTGACCAGAAAACTGTTGACGATGCACTTGGTGTCCGGCTTCAGGTAGCTATGGATGCGGTCAACCGAACGCTGAGAGAGAGCCACCCAGAGGTCGGCCTCGCTGAACTTCGGGTAAACGATCGGTTCGTCGCCGATTTGGGCGTAAGCCATGGAGACCCCGCCACGCTTCTCGGTACTGAAGTAAGGCATGCAGACGGCCTTCTTGCCGTGCATCCAGGCCGCGCGGGCGACGATTTCCGCGACCGACAACGCGCCTTGGCCACCCTCGCCGCAGATGATGATCTTGAATGGTTCTGACATAGGGCGGTCAGTAATATTTCACGGGATAGGTCTTGGCCATTTCCTTCTCCAGGAAGTCGAAGGTCGCCTGGGGCTTGTCCATGGTTTTCCAGTTGAGCGGGCACTGCGACAAGACCTCGACGAAGGAGAAACCCTTGCCGTCCAGCTGATGCTGGATTGCCTCCTTAATCATCTTGCGCAGGCCAACCTGGATGGTGGTGATGCCGCGGGCGACAAAAGCCGTCGGGTTGACGTTGCGGACCAGCTCCGGAGCATGCATGTAGTACTGGTCGGCGCCGCAGGGCGCGGTCGCCACCTTCATGCCCGGCAGGGTGGTCGGAGCTTCCTGACCGCCGGTCATGGCATAGACGGCGTTGTTGACCACGATGACCGTGATGTTCTCGTTGCGGATGGCGGCGTTGAGGAAATGTCCGGCGCCGATGGCGTAGGCCCCGCCGTCACCGACATAAGCTACGCAGATGGCGTCGGGGTTCGCTTTCTTGAATCCGACCATGGTCGGGATGGTCCGGCCGTGATGGGTCTCGATGCTGTCCAGATTGAAATAATTCCAGGCCAACAGCGAACAGCCGATGTCCACGCCGAAAGCGGTCTTCTTCTGCAGGCCCAGCTCGTCGATGGCGAAACCCAGGGCCTTGAGCACTTCAGGATGCCCACAGCCGGGACAGAACTTGTGCGGCTTGGATGCGAGCCGCGCGCACTTCGGGAAGGCCAGTTTGATGTCTTGGTCGTTCATATGCGGGCGCGTTACTTTTTCGAAGTGACCAAGTCCGCGATCTCGCGCGGCAGGATGCTGGCACACGGTCGGCCGTATTCGACGATCGGGGCCTGAATGTGACCGCAGAGCGCGTCCTTGATGATGCGCGCCAGCTGGTTATCGGCCGACTCCGGCACGATAATCCGTTCTGCGGTCTTGGCGGCGCGGCGCAGTTCCTCGACCGGGAATGGCCGGAGGGTGATCGGCCGGAACAGGCGTGACTTGACCCCCCGTTTGGCCAAATCATCGATGGCCACCTTGGCCGCGGCCGAAACGATGCCATGGGCCACGATGAGGTCGTCGGCGTCCTGGTCGCCGTATTCCTCATACTCGATGATCTCCGGCGCCACCAAGTCGAAGGCCGCCTTGATCTCGGTGTTGACCGCCATCGCCTGTTCTTCCATATTCAGGCAGTTGCGATAGCAGTCGTAATCCACGCCGTCGACGGATCGCAACTGATAATTTGGCTCAGGCATGATCTCGGCCATTGGTCTCGTCCGATTCCTTTCCAACATGTAGGCTTCGGTCGGTTCCATCTTAATGCCGCGCTCTTCGGGCGCATAGACCTCAACCTCCCCCATCATCTTGCCCAAGTAACCGTCGCCAAGCAGAAAAGTCGGAAAGCGGTATTTCCAGGCGGTATTGAAGACCTTGATGCCGTAGTCGTACATCTCCTGCAGGGTGGCCAGCGAGTAGACGACGCGGTAGCCGTTGCCGTTGCCGCCGTAACAGGCCAAGTTGACCTCTTGCTGCGAGTAGATGACCGTCGAGGTCGACGGGCCGCCGCGCTGGTTGATGTAAGCGACGACGGGCACGCGCATGGCTTCGGCCATGGCGAAGGCGTCCTGCATCAGGACGTGTCCCGGGCCGGCGGTCGCGGTGAACGACCGCGTGCCGGCGAGCACGCCGCCGATCAGCATGAACCCGGCTCCGGTCTCGTCCTCGGCCTGCAGGAAAACCAGTTTGTCCTTGACCCCTTTTTCGGAGCAGGCCTGTTTGGCCCAGTAATGGGCCACCTCCGAGGTCGGCGTGATCGGATAGCCGTAGAAGGCCCGGGCGCCAGCCGCTCGCGCGGCCCGACCGAGCGCCTCATTGCCGATGATGAACATTTTTTCGGACATAGTTGGGTTGAGAGTGACAGAGAGACAGAATGACAGAGAGGAGGACATCTAATCTCTATGTCTCTCCGTCTCTATGTGTCTATGTCTCTAATTCAAATGACGTTTCAATCTGCTTAACACGCTCTTTCGTTTAGGCTTCGGCTCGGCCGAACCGTCATAACCCCAGGTGTAATTGAACTTGTCGGACTTGATGCTGCCCTTGGTACGCAGGTGCAGTTCCGCGATCAGATACTTGATGGCGATGTTCAGCCTACCGTCGCGGTCGAAGCGGCGCACGGACACCGGAATCTTGTAAGACTCGAGGACGGCGAACTTGCCGATTTTCGCGGCCCGCTCGACGTAATCGTGATCCTCGGCCAGCTTGATGGCCTCGTCAAACCCGTTCAGAGCCGCGTGGAACTGGCGCCGAACGAAGATGCAGCAGCCCTGGGCGTGCGGCGCGGTCGCCTGCGTGACCCACATGTAATAGTTGAAGGTCGCGTAATAGATCTTGTCGATGGGTTTCGACGACATCGGCTCGATCTTGCACGTCGCCACGTCGAGTTGGCGCTTCTCAAATTCCGCCACCGTCATCTGCAGGAACCATGGGTCGGGCAGGATGACGTCGGCGTCGAGGAACAGTAGAACGTCGCCGACCGCCGCTTCCGCGCCGCGATTGCGGCCGATCGACGGGTGTGGGCCGCCTTTCACGAGCTTCACGCCAAAATCGCGGACTATTTCCGGCGTCCTGTCCGTCGAGTCGTTATCCGCCACGATGACCTCGAAATCCGTGAAAATCTGGGCCTTGATGGAGCGCAAAAGAAGCGGCAGGTACTTCTCCTCGTTATAGGTCGGGATGACGATCGAAAGCTTGGGCATACTGACGGCAGTATAACAAAAACCGCGCGAACAAGGTAGATAGTCTAGCTATCCTGCTCAAATTTCCACATCCACCGTGGACATTTATTACCTACATAATGCTTTTGCAGGTCAAAGGCAACCTGATAGGTCTCTGGCACTTGAATCAACTCCTGCCAAATGGAATCTGGAACGGGGTCATCGCCTTTGGCGTTCTTTAGGTCAACGCTCTTAAGATGAATGATTCGATCCCGGAGAGTTTCCAGCTTCTTGAACCTATCCCATAATAATGTGCCTTTGGGACACGCACCCGCTCCGTCCTCCAACCAATTAGGTAGTAGTTCCAATTTTCTTGACAGTTTCAGGTTACGTTCAATCTGGCTTTTGTCGTACCTTTCCGTACAGCGGCCATCTGTCCTAATCTCCTCGTGTAAAAAACCTTCTGGCACCGCGATGTTGGTGAAGGATTCTATCGAGGTGTATGAAAAAACAACGGCCGCCATCATCTGCTCAAAGAAATCGAACAACAAACCAGCTTCCGCAAACGATGGCGCTCCCTCACGTTCTGCCACGAGATTCGGGTTATTCAACAACGAAACGGCAGACAAGTGTGCTTTTTTTGACAGGCTTAAAAACAGAGCCGGAGCTGACACCGCGCCAAATCCAATTATTTTATCGCCCATCTTTATGCGTGATATTTGAACTACCGGATCTCCGACTTCCAGCTTCTTGCCCAATGGTGAAACACACGGCTGCGCAATCGCCGTTACGGCGCGATGGCGCCAATCAAACTTCGCCACAGCCTCAGACGGATCTTTCGGCTTGTCTTTACAGCATTTCTTGTACTTGCGCTGACTGCCACATGGACACTGTTCATTTACTCTATATTTCGTCATGTGTTTTATTATTACCGTTATTATCGTACGCCTCTCTAATGCGGTCACACCTCTGGATGGACTCCTGAATTAAATTGGTTATTCTTGTTTCGAACTGCTTCAATGCATCCTTGGTAATCATATTTTCACGCATGTAAATATTCATTTTCGTCAACCTGTCAAAGATTTCATCAGATTTAGACATACTAGTAATTGGGTTATTAAATGCTCTCTGGATTCCGACTTTCGCCGGAATGACGGAAACCTCTTTTGTGTAAAGACGCCAACTCATACATCGCCACGCCGGCGGCGACGGCGACGTTGAAGGATTGCTTGACGCCGGACATGGGGATATAGACGACCGCGTCGAGGCGGCGCTGGAGTGCGGGCGTGAGGCCGCGGATTTCGTTGCCGACGACGAGGGCGAGGGATTTGTTTTTCGGCGGTTTAAAATCATGGAGCGAAATTGCTCCCGGCACTTTTTCCAAACCGACGACGAAATACCCTTGGCGTTTCAATTCCTCGACCACGGCCCAAGTTCTGGCGCGATGTTCCCATGACACGGACTTTTCCGCCCCAAGTGCGACCTTCTGCACACCGTGCTGTTCCGGCGTGCCGGTGATGCCGCAGAGGTATATCTTCTTCACGCCAAAACCGTCGGCGCTTCTGAACATGGAACCGACGTTGTAGAGACTGCGGATGTTGTCGAGGACTAGGACGAAATCACGGGACATAATATATCGTGCGAAGCACACCTTGCGGACAAGATGACTTCATTTCGCGAGGCCCGGCGACAAGACCTTGTCGCCGTCCGCAGGCCGAGCGCATATGACTATCAAGTTGTGAATGCCTGGTTCTTGTTAAGGCCGTGCGGGGTCGCCCTTTAAGGCCACTCGACGCCCGCGTCGGCTTGGTCCCCGAGCTTGCGAGGGGCGACGCGGGTCGGCGACGTGAGCGAAGGCCGCCGCTGGAGCGGACGAGCGTGCCGTAAGGGCGACCCCGCACGGCCGGACGTATATTATTGGTTCTGCCCCTCGACTTCGCTCGGGGCAGAACAAACGGTTGACTTTCTTGAATTAAACAACTACTTTTCCCTCATGAAATTCGGCGATCACGCTACATTCGAGATAACGGACATCGACCGCAAAGGACGCGGCTGCGGACTGGTCAACGAAAGGCCGGCCTGCGCCTATTTTACCCTGCCCGGCGAGGAAATCGAAGGTGTTTTGGTCAAGCGTCAACAGGGCGTGAAAAGATTCCAAATCGCACGCGTCACCAAACCGTCGCCGCACCGTACGACGCCGCGTTGCGCCTTCGCTGGCAAGTGTGGCGGATGTGTCTGGCAACAGTTCGATTACGGCTATCAATTGGAGATGAAGCGGCGGCTCGTTAACCGCTCACTCGTCAGTGCTGGCCTCGGCGGACTTATTATTGAAGTCATCCCCTGCCCTGTACTCTACGGCTTCCGCAACCGCATGGATTACTGCGTCGGCTGGCGCGGAGAAGTCGGGTTGAAGGAGCCGGGCCGATGGAACAGTTATCTCGATTTAACCGAGTGTCACTTATTGTCGCCAGACGCCACCAAAGCCGTCGCCGTCTTTCGCGATTGGATGCGCGATAACAAAATCGAACCTTGGGACGGCGTCAAATACACCGGCTACGCCCGCTATATTGTCATCCGAGAAGGCAAGAACACCGGCGAGCGGCTCATCATGGTCGTGACCTCGGTCGGGCCGTTGCCAGCGGAAAAGGAATTAATTGCCGCCCTCTCGCCCTTCGCGACGACACTCATTCACGGAATCAATCCGACCATCACGGACTTGTCCGTCGCCGCCGAAATGCGCGTCCTCAAAGGCGAACCGTTCCTACGCGAAGCGGTCGGCGGCAAAACCTTCATCATCCCGCCGAACTCATTTTTCCAGACGAATACGATTATGGCCGGGAAGATGTTGGAGGTAGTGAAGCAATTGGTTTGTGGTGCAGGGGTAAACCCTGCCGCTATGATTTTGGATTTGTATTGCGGCGTCGGTTTTTTCGGCATTGGACTTGCCGACCTCGCCGAACGCGTCGTCGGCGTGGAATTGGACGCCGCGGCCATCGAAGTCGCCGAAAAGAATGCCGAACTGAACGGCGTGAGGAACGCCGAATTCCACGCCGCCGCGGCTGAATCTCTGTCTTGGGAAAACGAAAAGCCCGATGTTGTTGTCGTTGACCCGCCGCGCTCTGGCCTGCATCCGAAAGTCGCGCGCCTGCTCGTCGAAAAGAAACCCGAACGAATCATCTACGTCTCCTGCAACCATGACTCCTTCGCCCGCGACTGGAAAATCCTCGGCGAAGCCTACCAACTCAAACAAGCCACCGCCCTCGACCTCTTTCCCCACGGGCCGCATGTGGAATTGGTCACACTGTTGGAGCTGAAATGACTCGCAACGCTAACATCAAAACGCCGCCGCCCCTCAAGGCGACGGCGTTTGAAAATCATTTTACTTGACGGTGGCAACGAAATTCAGTATCTCGGCTTGAGTGACGGTCGTGTCGGGGAACCAAGGCCCCTCGAGGTTCGCTGGCGCCGGCTGATCGCTTTCGGGTTCGTTAAACGACACCAGATATAAGGTATCGCCATGTTTCACGTAGTAGCAGCCCAGGGCGGGCGCACACGCCTCACCATATATTGCGTCGCCGGTCGGCAGGGTCTGAATCGGCTTATTCTCCTCGTTGACGATTTTGACAATCGCGTCGCTTTGTTTGGCGACATCAACTGGGATAATCACGTTATATTTAGGATCCGGCACTTTAATCTTGGCTTCTTGCCAAGTGCTGACCGCATTCTTTTGATCGACGACTTCCTGCGTCACCCAACCGGCCGGCAACTCGAAGGTCAGGCCGGAAATCGTCACGGTGCCGGGTGAAGTTACCGCTGGCGTGGTTGGCGCGGCCGCCAATTCATGTATCGGCACCTCCGGCGCGACGTAATTAACGGCTGTTTTCGAGGCGACGAGCCAAGTCACGCTGGCCGTGACCACGACCGCCGCGACGACAATCGCCACGACAAATTTAGCTTTCATGGGAATGTTGATTAATAATAGGCGTGGAAACAATAACATAAATATGCCGTTTTGTCAAGGCTTTGTACGGCTAACCATGATTGGTGACTCCGGTGTACGCTAAGGGTGACAAAGGTCAACCGTACAGACTTGATCCCGGCCGCACTCTGGACAAGTTGCGGTTTTTCCGCTAGGCTACACCCGATATGACTACCTCAAAGAAACGCCCGACCGCCAAGGCCGAAGCCGCTCCGGAAAAGAAGAACGGCCTCGTTGTGATTGTCGGCCGGTCGAACGTCGGCAAATCCACTCTTCTGAACGCCCTCGTTGGCACCAAAATCGCCATCACCTCGGTGAAGCCACAGACCACGCGCGACGTCATCCACGGCGTTGTCCACGACCCGCGCGGCCAGATCGTCTTCGCCGACACGCCAGGCCTGTTCACGCACGTGCCGGACACGCTGACCTCGCTCCTCAATGAGAAGGTCCGCGATTCGCTCGCCGGCGTGGACGCCATGCTCTATGTCGTTGACGCCACGCGTCACGTCGGCGACGAGGAGAAGGCCATTCACCGCCTGGTCGCTCTCGCCCGCGTGCCGAAAATCCTCGTCCTCAACAAGTCCGACCGCCAACAGCCATTCAAGGACGAGTACCTCGTCTGGAGCGACGAGTTCGATCGCGTCGTGGAAATTTCCGCTGTGGACGCCAAGGGCATCAAGCCGCTCCTCGAGGCCATCTTCGAGATTCTGCCGGCCGAAGGCGTGCCGCTCTATCCCGAAGGCCAGCTCACCAACGTTGACAACGACTTCTGGTTCGCCGAACTCGTCCGCGAGAAAATCTTCAACGCGCTCGGCGACGAACTGCCGTACACGACGACCGTGGAAATCGACGAGACCGCCGACCGGCCAAATGGCATGCTCTACGTGAAGGCAATCATCCTCACCACCGCCCTGCGCTACAAAAGGATGATCATCGGGCACAAGGGACGCATGATCAAGGAAATCGGCGCCACCGCGCGCAAGGAAATCGAGATCGTCACCGGCCGTAAGGTTTTCCTGGATCTCGAGGTACGCGTGGACGAACGCTGGCCGGAGAGGTTTGAGTAAAGGAATGCCCTTCGACAGGCTCAGGGCATATTATTATATTCCCTGAGCGAGCGTAGCGAGTCGAAGGGGTTCGAAATTATCCTAAAAACAAGGTCCCGCAGAGCCGGGGCTTTTGTGATATAATTAATTCAGTGGCCAAAGGAAAATAATCGCCGCGCAACAAAGCTATGAGCGACAACCCAAATCAAGCGACAGAGAGCGCAATTCCGCCAACACCAACCGCCCAACCGTTCCCCATCCCGATTGAGGCCGGCCACGACGCCTATTACGGCGACTTCCGCCGCGGCGCGAGCTGGCGCATCTTCCGCATCATGGGCGAATTCGTTGAAGGTTTCGAGTTTCTCGCGAACTTCAAGGACAAGAAAGTCGCGGCCGTGTACGGCTCGGCGCGCACCCCGCCTAATCACTACCATTACGCGGAAGCCCGACGGCTCGGCAAGATGCTCGGCGAGGCCGGTTTCGCCATCGTGACCGGCGGCGGTCCGGGCATCATGGAGGCGGCCAACCGCGGCGCGACCGAAGCGGGTGCCGAATCCATCGGCCTCAACATCGAGCTCCCCAAGGAACAGCGCATCAACCCGTTCGTCAAGCGCTTCCGCGGCTTCTATTACTTCTTCACCCGGAAGGTGATGCTCAAGGCCTCGGCGCAGGCCTACATCTACTTTCCCGGCGGCTACGGCACGCTCGATGAGCTCTTGGAACTGCTCGTGCTCATCCAGACCAAGAAGGCGGTGCGCGTGCCGATCGTCATCATGGGCAAACAATACTGGGGCGGGATGGTCGACTGGATGCGCGACGTCATGCTTCGGGAAAACTACATCGATCGGGGTGACCTAGAACTGTTCCATCTCGTGGACACGGCTGAGGAGGCCTTCGAGATCGTCAGCAAATCCGAACCGCGCCCGTACTTTTAAACAGTAAGGAAAAAGCCACCGGCCACCGCCGGTGGTTTTTAATTTCACCCCCCCCATGCATGTCGTGCTAGCGTACTTTTGAACCATGCGGCGGCCGCTGAATCTGGATGCAATGCGCATGGCTGGAGCAAGTGAGGGCGTGAGGCGCACTTAGCAGTGCGCCGGAACGCCGAACGAGCGAAGACATGCGCAGCGCGCCGGATTCAGCGGCCGCCAATCAAAAGCCGCCCCGACGTATCGGGGCGGCCTTGTCTGCCAATTCGGTTTAACGCGAGTAATCGCGAGGACCGAAGCTCTGGCGGCGAGCGCGATTGCAGTTGTCGCAATACACGTCGCGGTTCGGGTCAGGCTGGAACGGCAGCTCCGTAATCGGAGTCTGACATTGCGCACACTTGAGGCCGAGGGCGGAAACATCCACCTTCTGCCGCGGCGGGCGCGGGCCAGCCTGGAAATCATGGGCCATAACAACGTATTTTTCCGCTTCTTTGCGGACTTTACTTGACTAGACGACCTTTAAAACGTGCACAGTCGCATGGCCTGTCGAACGCGTATTTATCGCGGCTAGGTCCCTTGTCGAACTAATGACGTAATTATGACGTTACCATAAAACCCAAGCCTCGTCAACCCTCACGCGCAAAATTGTGGATAAGCTCAAATAAGCTCAAGAAATATATGGATAAACAAAAGGGGCCGGACGCGCCGACCCCAAGATATCAGGCGACGAACCTTCATTCTTTTTGGGCGCCCTCGCTGGCTGGCGTCACCAAGAAGGTCACCGTTTCCTGCCCATCGCCAAACTGTTCGTGAGGAAAGGACATGTCGATCTTCTGAACGCCGTCCTGGCCTGGTTCGTGAACCCGAGTGACCAAGATGCTGTCCAAACCGGCCGCCGATAGGATGCTCGTCAGTTCAGCGAGGCCGTACTGTCCGGCTGGGCTGTTGGAGGCGCCGCCGACGTTCCCTAACGAAACGGTCAGGCGCGGTTTCGGGTTGACGACGCCTTGGACAGCCAAACGGCGGTCACCGACACCAACCCGGCCACGGCATATGTCCGCCGCTCGGCGCAGGTAGCCCTGCAGGTCGCCGTTCAACCGAGCCGTGACGACGGTTGTCCCGACGATCAAGCTGGTGAATTCGTCGTGAGCGCCGTAATGGCCGTACCAGTCCTCGCCCCAAAAATCATGGAAGGCGTGACGAAGGCCGGTTGGCCAAAAACCCCGGATGAGGCCGCCGGTCGGCTGGCGTTCGAGTTCGCATTCCAGCGATTCGGCACGTCTCGCCGTGAGCGCGTCAATCAGCTTGAGGGAGCAGTCGAGCACGGCGTCACTCCGGTACCGGAGCAGGGTTATGTCCAACTCAAATCGTCGCGGTTTCTTGGCGGCCATGCGGCCTCCTTTCATGGCAGTCCTGACAAGGACCAAAACTGGCTGAATCTTGCTGCATTCCGAAAATATTGTCAATGAGCGATAGCCCCGCGTCAAAAAAAGTCGCCGGCGTTCAAACCGGCGACCTGGCTGTCGCAGAAATCACGACAGCAAACGAGTACGGGCCTCGGCGCGAGGCTGAGTTTCGCCGCGCGGCAACGCCGCTCGGATTTGACCAACGCCTTGTCCGTAAACATCGTGAGGAAAGACCATCTCCATCAGATAGACCGGCACGTCCATGTCGCCGGCCCTGACCCCCCGCACCTGCAGACGCAGGTGCGCAAGATGCTGCTCGACAAACCCCGTGATCAACCGCACCGCGTCCTCCGCCAGCAGGCTGGCCGTGTCGCCTTGGCTGGCTCCGGCAACGCTGATGAGGGGGCGCGGATCCAGAACGTCATCGAGGCCGGCTTCGGCGGCCATTCGTCGGGTCGAGAGCGAAAGCTCATCGAGGACGATTGACCCCAACAGCATCGGCTGAAACGTCAGCGGGCCCAGGCTGACGCGGACATAGGTGAAGGCCGCGTCCCAATGCTCCAGGGCTTCCCTCCAAAAGGCGCAGAAGCGTTCGCGTCCCGGTTGCGGCCAGCGGCAACTGGGTCGCGTGTCGCCTGGCTCGCAAAAAACAAGTCGTGAATCCGCGGCGTCTTCGCCAAGAGCTGCCCTAAAGGCGTCAACGACCTGGATGGCGCCGAGAATCATCTGGTTCGGCTCGTAGCGGCGGCCGACCAGGAGCACCGTCTTCGCATCGTGTCCGAATGGTGTCACGGATACCTCCCGGCCAAACGGCCAAAAAAAAGAACCTCTGCTAACAAAATTAGCAGTGGTTTCCGCTTATCGTCAAATCGGCTACCGCTCGCCGAACACCTGGGCCGTGAAAATGCTCATTTCCGTGCACGGTTCGCGCCGCGCCTGTAGCAATACAAACCTATTTCCTTATTGAATAGCCGCACAGCCGCCGTCCGAAAAGCAGACGGCACCGGTAGTCGAGGCGATTTGGCTGGACAAAGGCAAAGCCGCCGCGGCAACCGGCGTCGGCAGGGCGTTGTTTGGTACCTGCGGCGTGGCGAACATCCCGGCGAGCAACATGCCGTACACCTTCTTCAGCTTGGCGACGTACCAAACTGTCTCGTCCTTGAGGCTAGCCCTCTGAACCTCCGCCAGCCGAGCCAGCACCTCCGCGCGCTCCTTCCTTTCCTTGGCGATCTTCGCGTTCAGGCTATTCTTGTCCTTGGTGGACACCGCCTTCTTGAGCTGCCGCTTGGCCAGTTCAATGGAATCGATGAGCGCCTCGTTCCTGCCCGACAGCCGGTTGATTTCCGCCGCGTGCGATTCGAACCAATGCTCGTCGCCCCAAAGAGCGTAGGCGCGACGGACGCGCACCGAACCGCCGTTATAGGCGGCGGCCAAAATCTCCGACGCCTTGACCGGGTCGGCCAGGCACGCGGCCTGCAGGCTCTCCGGCATGTCGGCGAGCGAGGCGTCCAGATAGGCGATTTCCGCCTTGATGGCGTTGCGATGGTCAGCCATGCCGACCTCGAAACTGGCGATGAGGCCCAAGTCGGGACGCGTGGCCACGAGCCGTTTATACGTGGACGGGATGAACTGCACCAAACCGGCGGCGCCGGCACTGGACACGGCCTGGTCATAAGCCGCCTCGCCGTTCAACCCGAGCCGCGCCAGGAAATACGCCACCTCCGATTCCGGCGCGTCGAGCGACAGCAACTGGCGCTGGTTCGTGTGCTCGATAATCATGACCGACTTGACCAGGTAAGGATCGATGACGTCAACCAGAAGACGGTCGGGGTGAGCCACGGAACGGGTGCCTTTGGCGCGGAGGTCAGCCATGGCGTCCTGAATGCGGAACGACAGGTAATCCGAACCGGCCGCCAGCACTTCCGGCGTGCGCAAGGCGGACGAGTAAGGCACATAGACGATTTCCGTCGCTTCCAAATAGGCGTTCTTCCCCTTCCCTTTCTCCTCCAGAAGCGGATAAATCAATCCCACCACCACGCTTTTGCCGTCATCAACGGCATAGCGCGACAGCAGTCCGGACGACAGCGTCACGCGAACTTTCGGAGCACCGGCGGCGTCCAGACGCAGGCTTGAACCGCGCTTGGCTCCGGAAAAAAGATGGATCTCGTCGGTCTCGCGATTCCATAATGCCAACACCACCTCGGCCCAAGCCGCCGAAACTTCGTATGTCTTGGCCTTGCCGCCCCGCGCCACGACGCGCTTGTCGAGCTCCTGCTGGAGCAGCTTCTTGGCCTGTCCGACCGCCTCAAGAGCCGTCAGGCGGTGCGGGGGCGCGGGGGCTTCGACGGCGTCAGCTGCCGTCGGCAAGGCCGCGCCCGTTTCTCCGCCGTTTTCGCTAGCCAAAGCCATACCCGGCATTCCCATGGTCAGGCAAAACGCAAAACCCAGATAAATTAGCAGTTTTTCAGCTATTTTCAGCATAATTTTGCCATTTTCAGCATGAACATCGGAGTGGCAGAAGCATTATATCCCATCCACAACCTAAGCCCAAGACGGCGGCTGGTTATAAAAAGAAGGGGCGGCAAAATCCAGGCCAATGACCCCGCGATTACTCCCGATGCTGATTGCGCCCTTCCACGCCGTGCGCTAAACTGCCAGTAATTGCGCCTTTCGGCGTCCGAAATATGACCCACCTATGACCTGCCAACGCCCAAGCTGGGACGACTACTTCATGACCATCGCCAAGATCGTGGCTTCGCGCTCCACCTGCGACCGGCTGCGGGCCGGCGCCGTGCTGGTAAAAAACAAGCGCATCATCTCCACTGGCTACAACGGCGCGCCGCCGGGCATGGCGCACTGCGACAGCGAAGCCGGCCACAAGCTGGAGGAAGGCCACTGCATCCGCACCGTCCACGCCGAGGAGAACTGCATCCTGCAGGTCGCGGCGGTCGGCGGCGTGGCCACGGCCGGCTCGACGCTCTACACCGTCGCCTCGCCCTGCTACCACTGCTTCAAGAAAATTGCGGTCGGCGGCGTCAAGCGCATCGTCGCCGGCGCCATCTACCGCGCCTCGGACATCGTCGAATGGTGCAAGGAGGCCGGCATCGAGTTCGTGCTGTATGAACCGGCACCGGGCTGGTCGGAACACGCCTCGGAAATCGTCGCCGCGCCGCTCCGCCATGTCACTGAAGACGAGGCGAAAAAGACCGCCGAGGTCGCTGCTTAACCTATGCCGAAAATCATCATCGGCCTGACGGGAGAGATTGGCGCGGGCAAGGACACGGTCGCCAACTATCTCGTGGAAAAACACCACGCTACAGTGCATAAGTTCTCGACCGCGATGTTCGACTGCCTACATCGCCTGGACGTGACGACGACGCGGGAGAACCTGGCGACGTTTTCCGTCATCACGCGGCAAAGCTACGGCGAGGACCTTTACGCCCGCATCGTCGCGAGGGATTGTGGACACGACCCGTCGGCCATCGTCGTCGCGAACGGCATCCGACGACCGGCCGACATGGTGCACCTGAAGAAGCTGCCCGGGTTCCGCCTGGTCTTTGTCAGCGCGCCGGAACGCCTCCGTTTCGAGCGCATCCGCAACCGTGGCGAGAAGGAAAACGAGAAGAACATGTCCTGGGAGGAATTCGCGGCCAACGAGAAACTGCCGACCGAGGCCGCGATCCACGAAATCAGCGATGAGGCTGACGTGCGCCTCGACAACGCCGGGGACCTGACGGCGCTTTACGCGCAGGTCGACCGACTGCTTCAGTCATCCGGCGCCTGACGAACCGCACCACAACCGTGAGCGACGCAAAACCGGCCTCGCGGCCGGTTTTGACATGTTGATCAACCAAATGATGATTCGCGTCAGTCGCCCTTTCAGCGTTGGCCGCTGCCGATGACCAGGAACGAGGCGGAGAGGTTGGCGTGGGCATTGCCGTAGCCCGGCAAGTGCCCCTGTTCGCCGTAGGAATAAACGACGAGATAGGGCGCCCCGCCGGTCGCCGTTCCGACCAGCTTGGGCAACTTCATGCGCTCCTCTTCCGGCAAGGCACCGAGGGCGCCGTTACAGACGAAACCCAACGCCAGCACCGGCTGTTCATTGATGTCCATGCCGACGTTGCGCTTGGCCGTGCCCGGCAAGTTGGCAATGCCGTTCATGATCTGGTCAAGGCTGCCGCGGCCCAGGAAGACCGTCTCCCCTTCCTTGATGTGCGTCGCGGTCATGAGCGTTCGCCCGACCATCTTCTCGTCCTTAGGCCACGGATGCGAAATGATGAAGTATGCCTGCCCGTCCGCCGACATGAATTTCCGATACAAGGGGTGCACGGCCAAGAAATCTCTAACAAACCGCGGATCGCTGTTTTCGGAATGAATCCGCGTGATCTCACCGTCGAGCCATTCGTCGAGCACGTCAAGCGCCGGGCGATGGTCTATTTCGATGAGCTCCATGCCGTCAACCTTCGTGGCGACGCCGTAACGAAGGTCGGGCGTATCGAAACTGTTGCTGAACGTCCAGCCGACGGGCAGGTCCGTGAACAACACGGCGATGGAAACGCCGTCATTATAGGCGCCGTCCTTGCCGAAAACGGCAAAGTTGGGGCCGCCGGCCGTGCCGCCCAAGATGACGGCGTCCTTGCCCATCACCTGCTCGATGCCAGCCATCACGTTGTCTTCTTCCGGACGGATGGTCGTCATCAGGATGACGTTGGGCTTATCGGCCTCCGTCTTGCCGATGCTCTTCAAGGCCTCGCGGAGCGCGGCGGCGCCCGCCTCCTGTGACGAGGCATGCTCCGAGATGCGTGCGGTCCCGACGCCGAAGGTGATGTCCTTTGACGCCACGGTCATCATGACCAGGCCCTTGCGCGCCTGACGGTATTCCTCGCTGAAACCCTGACCCTCGATGGCGATCATGCCCTTGTCCGACATGACGGCGCGCGCCGAGGACGTGCCGCCGAAAATCTTGATCTGTTCGCCGAATCTCTGACGCAACTCCGAAAAGACCGCGCTGGCATCCGTACCCGCGTTGACGAACACGGCGGCAAAATCCGGCGTCATCTTCTTGTCTTTCAGGGCCATGTCCGCCGCCTCCTCAACCGCCACCTTGGGGTCGTCGTTGCCGCTCGATCCGGTGCCGACCTCGGTGCCTTCAAGCTGCTTGACCGAGACCACCGGAGCCGGCTTGGACACGAGGGTGAGTTGAGATTGCCGCGGCCCGACGGCGCGGAACACGACGACCAGCGCCGCCGACAAGCTGGCCAGGCCCAAGACCGCAATGGCCACCGGCAAAACCCATTTTGGAGTATTCATAAGACTTTCCCATTATTACGGCCTGATATGGCCGTTACGTAAAGATGCTTAAGTAACGTTATTATATCATGTTTTGGCGGGGCTGGCGACCTCGAAACCAAGACGACGAGCCGCTCGGAACGATTGACATTTGGCGGGAAGGGTGTTAGGTTCGGGGTGGAGGTCTTTTGATGACAGTGAGAAAAATTTTCCTGGCGTACCGTTTTACCGGCGAACATGTCTCCCAGGTAAAGCAACGCCTCGATGCTCTTGGCCGACTGCTCCGCCAACGCGGCTACCAAGTCTTCAGTCTTGCCGAGGATGTCCGAGGCTGGAAGTTCGAAGGTCCTGACGCGCTGTCCTGGACCGAGGTCGCCGATCGGGGCTTGGCCCTGATGAACAGGTGCGACGCGCTGCTGGCCATCTTCAATGACGGTCAGGCCAGCGAGGGTCGCGGTTTCGAGATCGGGTATTTCCATGCCCGGGGCAAGCCGACCATATTGGCCATGCGAAGCCGATGTCACCCGCTGATTGAGAGGATGACCGCGCAAAGCGACGCCAATGTCGGCACCGACATCCCGTCGGTCATCAGGTTCTCGCGATTCGAGGAAATAGCCGCGCAGTTTCCGTCGTTGGTGCGCGTGAAGCTAGGCGCCAGCCACGGTGGACGCGCCAAACTAGGCACCAATCACCGTTCGCTGACCGGTCAAGGCGCGAAAAAGAAGCCGAAGGCCAAACGGCAAGGCCCTGGCGCCAAAGCCAACGCGGTCACGAAGCCCGCCTGCAGTCCGTTCATCATGTGATGGCGGGCAGCGCGAACGCCTCTGTCGACGGCGCAACACGACGACGCCCCGAAATCCGGTTCTCGGATGGACGGGCGTCGTTTTTGTTAAGGCCTTCATGCCATCAATTTTCAGAATGAGGATAAATAATGCGGCCGCCCCGAGCAAGAGGGCGGCCGCGCTGTAAGCTTACGGATCCGTGAAGGTCGGCTGTTCTGGTGGGACTGTCTCGTCCTCATCAAAGACAAACTGCCCTTCAGCATGCAGAATCAGCCTGAGGTTGTCACGGTCCGATTGCGCAACGAACGCCCGCTCGAAATCGTCAACCTTGGTAACGCAATGGCGAGATTCGTGAATCATCGTTTTCAGCAGGTCGATTGCCTGGGGCAACTCACTCGACGAACGCGTCACGATTCCGATGACGTTGAACCGCTGACCGCCTATGTCCGAGACGCCGGAATACCTCGCGCCCTTTTCCGTGAGCGGATAAAGGAAAACGACGGGGAGGCCAGCGCGTTCAGGGAAGTGTCGGGCGAACAGCCGCCACGCGCCGAGGAAACGCCTCCGGCTGGCCTCATCAAAATCCGCCAAACGCAAGCGCCGATAGTCGCTGTCGTCACTGACGTTTGACACCACGCCCGAAGCCTTGGGGTAGCCGAGCTTCAGCAGGAATCGCCCCAGCGAGGCAAAATCGCTGCTCACCACGACATAGCCGTAATTCTGATGGGCGGTTTCGTTAGTGTTGCGCGATGACGTGCCGACGCAAACCGGCGAGCCATACACCTGCTCCATGGCCTCTCTCCAGATGTCTTTGGCCGCGGCGCTGATGTCGGGAATCCGGCTCAGACAGCCAATTTCGTAATCAGCTGAACCCCGCTTGACGCCTTCGAGGATGAGTCGGGCCGTTACCGGACTTTCCAAACGGGCCAGCATCTGTCCAACCCGCGTCTGATACTCGTACGGACTGCGCAAGACCCGTTCCTCGGACAGAAGGTCAGTGTCGTCCAGGGAGTAGTCAAAAAGCGGGTTGCTGAATATCACTTCGCAGCAGCTGACCAAGACACCGCGGATGAACAAACGGCAATGATCCGGATCCGACCGCAAGTAGATTTGGCCGAAGCCGCGCAGGGTGGCAAGAGCCATGCTCGTTGGTCCGGAAGCAAGAAACTTGAAATACCGTTCCGGCGTCTTGAAGATGGCATCGACCTCCGGCGTTCGCCGGAGGTAAACGACCGTCTCACCGTTCGGCGCCGGTTCCGGATGGTCCACATATTCAATCGAGAAACCCGGATCCTCGTCAATGGCGTTAGCGACGTATTCCCTAATCACCTTGAAGGGGGCGCTTTCATCTTCCTCAATGGGTCGGTCCCAATCAAGGAAGGAACCCAACGCCACCTGTGAGGGCTTCCTCACGACTGACGACGTCCCAGGCTGCTCGTAGACGAACACCACGCGCTGGTCCTCGCAGACGCCGTCACTGACCAGCTCTGTCTCATAGTGCAGCACGTAGGGACCTTCGCTGTCTGATGAGGCGATGTGCAGATCAAGGCCAAACCGCATGGCCGCTAGCGGGGCGAGCTTCGCTCCCGACCCCTTATTGCCGATGAACTGCCGGTCTTGCCGGCCGCGCTTCGGACTCAACCCAAACAGCTCCAGTCGAATGCGCGGCGTAGTGCCGCGATTCCTGATGGCCAGATACATGACTATCTCCTTCATCCTGTCTGACGACGTTTGTCTGTCGTCGCCGACCGAAATGGTTGAACGGTTTGCGGGCGCAGCGCCGCCTTCGCGACGAGGCCGATGCCGTTGTCAAGCAACAAAAGAACCAAATATAACATGGCTCATATTCCATGACGGGTCAACCCCGAATATTCCTTAGACAGCGGGCGCTGGCGGCGTTCCGCTAAAACTCCGGCGCGCCGCAATCCTGAAGGTCTTGGCGCGTCAGCGGCTCGCCAGCGAGGGCGCGGTCGTCCATGTTGGCACAGGGCAAAACAAGCGTCGGCGGGCGCTGTCCGGCCTGGAACTGCTCGATGGTGAGTCCGGCGCGGTGCGCGAAATGTGCTTGATCCCCTTCCTCGTTCTGCTCAAGGCCACAGTACGCCGCAATCCGGCCGAGCCGATCCCAATTGATGCGATAGCCGCGCCGCTCGTCCGCCACATCCACGGCGAAACCAAAATTGTGCACGCTCCGGCCGCCCCGTACCTCGGTGATGACGTGACCGTCCTCGGTCCGCCCCTGCTCATAAAGCAGATTTTGCTCGGCGACAGTGCGAAAACCGGAAGTGACGCGCAGGTCGTATCCATAAACCGCCGCGGCCGGCAGGAAACAGTAATTAACCTGCGCCAAAAAATTTGCATCTATGGCCGTGGGCAGGTTCATGTCGGCGAGCGGAGTCTCAACGCACATCGCGACCGGTTCGGACGAGGGTTCAGGTGTCGGCCGCGGTTCCGTCGCCAAGGGCGACACAACTTCCGCTTCCGCCTGATCCCCCATCACCCAAGCCGCGCCAACGCCAACCAACGCCAAAACCGCCGCACCCGCTAAGAGCGTACGGCGAACGGCGGCGCTTGGTCGGTGAAAAGTCAGCATGCGATGATCGAACACGTAAGCAGGTCTGATTAGTTTTCTAAAAACGCCTGCCGGAACTCGGTTATGGCGCGATTATAGGATTCGAGAGTCTCGTCGTGCGGGTCGTCGGTGAACTGCCAGTTCCAGCAGAGCGCCTCCACGACGCGGAAGCCGAAGAAACCCAACACCTGCCGCTGCGTCTCGATGACGGTCCGACCGTTCCAGTTCTGACCGACGGCGATGATGCCGGCGTCAATGTCCTTGACGAGGCTGTCCTCCCCCAGGCTGCTCACGCGGTTCTCGATCCAGGTCAGCCGCTCGATGAGCTTCTGATACATCTGATTCATCTGCCCCCAGCGGATCGAGCCGAAGAAGACCACGCAGTCGGACGCGAACAGCGCCTTGCTCACGCGCCAAAGCTCGTCGTCCGGGTTGTTGAAGCTCGCCCAACAGCGGTGGTTACCCGTCGGGTTCTTCTCCGCGTCGCGCAGATGACATTTCTTGACGCCGCAGTTGTTGCCTTTCACCGTGGAGACGTTGCCCTCGCAGGGATAGATGTTCAGCGCGGTGGCATCGATGATCTCGGCCTGGCCGGGCGGCAGAGCCGCGAGGATCCGCTGCGCCAACTGGGTGCTTTTCGGCACGTCGCCGCCCTCGCCGCGCCAGCGGTTCGAGGTCGTGATGAGGAGGCAATGCCGCTTGCCGCGGAGATGCTCGATGGTGACGTCGAGTCGTTGCCGCGCGGCGGATTTTGGGCTGTCGGACATAAAGGCTCTATATTACCTGCTCCGGCCGTCGCGACCGAATGTGTTTACATTTTACAACAAAATCCTGCTCAATCAAAAGCAGACCGAAACACGGCGGTTCGGCCATCAATTTTGGCGTCGCCTCCGGATATCTAATCGCCGCCGACAAAAACCAACAATTCAAAATCTGACGCCGATATGCTAATATTATGTCGTTAAATCACATAACAACATATACCTATGCTTTCAACGATTCCCTTCGAGCTCCAGAAGATTAAGGGTCCGGAATTGGACAAGGAAATCCTGCGAGCGGGCATCATCGCCGAACTCGATGCCGTGAGCCTCTATGAACAGATGGCGGCCATGACCAACAACGAGAAAATCAAGGCCGTACTGGCCGACATCGCCAAGGAAGAAAAAACGCACGTCGGCGAATTCCAGGCGCTCCTGCTTGGCCTCGACCAAGAGCAAATTAACGAACTGGAAAAGGGGCGGAAGGAAGTTGAAGGGTTGACTGGTGGGAAGTATTAATACGCAAGCCACTCGGGAACAAACACATGCCCGCCAAATTCCTGAAAAGCGTCGTGAACGCCGCCGACATCCCGGAAACCAACCGCCCCCAGATCGCCATGGTCGGGCGTTCGAACGTCGGCAAGTCCTCGCTCATCAACCATCTCGCCGGCGCGAAGAACCTCGCCCGCACGAGCTCCGAGCCAGGCCTTACCCAGACCATCAACCTCTACGAGTTCGACGGCCGCTACCTTCTCGTTGACCTGCCCGGCTACGGCTTCCACCGCGCCAAGCGCGCGAAGAGCGAAGGCTTCGGCCCAATGATCGCCGACTACCTCTCGAACGCCGACCGGCTGAAGCTCGTCCTGCTCATCGTGGACGCCCGCCTCGGCCTCACGGACCGCGACCATTATGTCCTCCGCCAACTGCAGGAACAGGAAATCCCGCTCGTCGTCATCGTGAACAAGGTGGACAAGATTTCTAATTCCGACGTCACTCTCGCCCTGCGGCGGCTCAAAACCGAATATCCTGGCGTCGAGTTCATCCCCCACTCCACCGTTACCGGCAAGGGCCTCGGCGAAATCCGCGACGCCATCGAGCGGACGGTGCGCGCGCACGGGGTCAAGCCTTGAATCTTGAATGCGAGTCAAACAAAAAGCGTTCGCCTATTACGGCGAAAGCTTTTTTACTATGTCACCCTATTACTTGGCCTTCGGCAGGCTGAAGGTGAAGGTTGCCCCCTGCCCGCGACCGGGACTCGCTACCAAAACGCTTCCCCCCATCCGTTCGACGACCTGCTTGACGATGAACAGGCCGAGGCCAGTACCGCCGATTTTTGCGGTCTCATCGCTTTCGATGCGCGAAAACCTGTGGAAAAGCTTCGGGATGTCTTCGGCGTTAAGACCGAAACCGGTATCTTCGACGCTGACCTGCAGTTCCGTCTTGCCTTCATTGGCGCGAACGGTGGCGTTGCCGCCGCTTTTGTTGTATTTGATGGCGTTCGTGAGCAGGTTGGTCAGGACCTCATAAACGCGAATCGGATCCGCAAAAGCCTCGGGGAAACCGGCCGATACCGGAATGACCTTGACGCTGACGGCTTTTTCTTTAGCCAGCGGCTTGACGGACAACACGGCCCGATCGATAACGGTCGCGAGGTCGAACTTCTCCGGGACAACCTTGAAGGTGCCGTACTCGATGCGCGAGACCTCCAGCAGTTCAGCGACCAGGTTGTTGAGCCTTTTGGTATTCTCGACGAGAATATCCATGATTTCCGTTGATTCCGACGTTTTAACGCCGCTTTTCTCTTGACCTTCCTTGAGCAATTCCATGGCCCAACCAATGGCCGTGACGGGAGTGCGCAACTCATGCGCCGCGATGAAGATGAATTCGTCCTTCAGCTTCTGAATCGTCTTTTCCTTTTCGATGCTCCGGAGGTTCTGTTCCTCGAGCTCCGCCTCCATCTGCTTGCGTTCAGTAATATCCTCGATGATCGTCTGAAAATACATCGGTTTGCCGTCCTTGTCGCACACGGCGCTGATATGGGTGTTGGCCCAAACCACGTTGCCCCGTTTCCCGATGTAACGCTGCTCGACATGATAATCACCGTTGGCGCAGTTCCTTAAGCCCCGAAGGATTTTCTTTTCGGCCGACAAATGGCTCGGATGCGTGATGTCCGTCAGCGCCAGCCTCTTCATGTCAGTCTCATCGTAACCGGTGATACGGGTGAACGCCTGGTTAATCTTGGAGATACGAAGATCCAAGGAGATGATCGCTATGCCCAGTTGGCTGTTGTCAAAAATTTTTCGGTACCGCTCCTCGCGTTCCTGCAGGGCGGTTTCCAGACGCCGGCGCTCGGTGATGTCGCGAATGTTGAATTGAACGACTTCGATGTCGCCAGCGCGATAGAAGGCATATTCCAGATTCACGCCCAGGCGCTGTCTCCGCTTGGTTAGGATCTGCAGATGCTCATAGCTGACCTGATGCCCACGCTTCAGCCGGCCGAAAGCCGCTTGGCTGGACAGCGGGCCGTCCAAAAATCCGATGCTCCATATTTTCCTTTTCAGCAGTTCCTTCTTGGTGCATCCCAATATCTTGAGCAGGCTGGGGTTGCTCTCCTCTATCGAGCCCGTCTTCGCGTTGACCAGCAGGACGCCGTCCTTAATCACCCTAAAGACGCGCCGACAGGTATGCTCGAACGAGGCTAAATCCTCCCTTGTTTTCGCCCTTGGTTTGCCGGGCGCAAGCGGTTTGGCTGACTTGACTTTGCTACGCACAACATGATCGTTAATGTTGTTAGGATTTATGTAGTATAACGCATTTTATGTTCCTGTGGAACCCTGGGTGGTTTTAAGCTCAAAACCCGTGTTTAACGGCTTATGTCTGGATATTTTTTAACAATTGGTGTAATCTTAGGTCAGATTAACAATTAACCGTCAACCCAATGAATAAATCCGTAAAAACGAGCGCTGCAGAACGCTTTTCTGCTGATACAATCTGGACAACCGGATGGACCTACATCCGTCATGTTGTGGACACCGCCCGAGAGCCGTTTTTGATTCTTGACGACAAGCTGCGCATCATGTCGGCCAACGAGGCGTTCTACCGAACGTTCCAGACCTTGGCCAAGGACACCGAAGGCCAGCTCATATACAAGTTGGGAAAGGGCCAGTGGAACGTTCCAGCGCTTAAGAGACTACTCGAGGAAGTGTTGCCTAAACAATCGTTCTTCCGGGATTTCGAGATTGAGCATGAGTATCCGGTCGTGGGGAAAAAAATAATGCTCATGAACGCCCGCGAGGTATTCGAGCCTTTACTTAAAAAACAGAAGTCGCCCAAACTGATCATTCTGGCCATGGAGGACGTGACGAAACAGAAGATGCTCGAAGAGAAACTTGCGTCCTACTCGAAGGAACTTGAGGAGCGCGTCATCCAAAGGACGAAGGCGCTTGAGGAACGACTGGCGCTCCTGGAGGGCGGGTCGAAAAAGCGGGGGGGTAAAAAAAGGCGGTAAGTGAAGTCGATACAAAACACCGAAGCCAAAAACGCCCCGCCCTGATACGGTGGGGTGTTTTGGTTTGGCGCGCCTGATTTTCTTCCCCGAGCGGATTCCCTCCCGTTCTTCCCCGAGCGGAGCGTAGCGGAGTCGAGGGGCGCACCTGTTGGCCCTCCACAAGGTCGGGCAAGAACATTTTTTAGCCCCGATCGCCCCCTGTTCTTCCCCGAGCGGAGCGCGCGCCGCTCGATTTACCGGATCGGGTCGCCGACAGCGTAACTGGTGAAGAACGCGTCGGAGATGTCGATGATCATTTTGTTCCAATTCGGGCCGTAAAGCGCCTGGGCGACCGCTTCGCTCGCCAACCAGCGCAAGACTCCGCCCTTGGCGACGGCATAGACCTTCGGGTCGGTCTGAATCTTGAGCATCCCTTTGCCCGGGCGGTGCGTCACGCTGTCGCCGAGAGGTATGGCCGCGAGTTCCGCCGCGCTGACGATGCTGACGCCGGAAAAATCATTGTACCAGCTAAGATACGTCTTCCTGTCCGTAAAGGCGTGCCGCTGGCCGTCGGCCCCGCAGTAATAGACGGCGGAGTCAGCTTGGGTCGCCGGATTGCCGTCACTGGGCAGCTTGATGAGCGTTCCCGAGACGCAGGGCAATTTCGCGCCGGCTGGCGCCATCCATCCGTGATCGATGTTTATCGTCGGCGCCGACGCGAGCGTTTCGACCACGCCGTACGAGCCCGATAGGGCCGCCCCGGCCGAGAGAGTCTTGAACACGTATTCGCCGGAACAGCTTTGGTTGCCTAACATGTCTTTGGAACAGACCGCGTAGTGATAGGTCGTGATCGGAGTCAGTCCGATAAGCGGCACCGAGTGATTCACCCCGAAGACGGTGTCTGAAGCCGTGCCGCCGTAAGCGTCGGTCGGACCGAAGCGCACGAGTGAGTCCGCCTGTTCATCGGTCTGCCAGGTGATAGCGGCCGTGGTTGCCGTGATCAAGACGGCTTTGACCAAGGAGATGTTCGGCCCCGTCGTATCCCCAGATCCTCCGCCTCCGCCCCCGCCTCCGCCCCCGCCGCCCGTGGTGGTAGCAAGGCTCGCCACATTCGAGACGGGCGAAAGGTTCGGCACCTCGTCCTGGGTCTTCATGGCGAAATAGTAGGTCGTGCTCGCCGTGAGGCCGCTCACGGTCATGGCCTGCGAGGTGCCGGCCACGGCGGGCGCCGGCTCGCCCGAGACCAGCGCGGCGGCCGTGAAGTCGGCAGGCGTGACGATGGGCGCGGTCGAGTAGCGGATGTCGTAGAGGGCGGCGGTGCCGGAGGCGCCGTCGTTGCCGGGCGCGGTCCAGGTGAGCGTGATCGTGGAGGCCGTAGCGGCCGAGGTCGCGAGGGTGGTAACGGCCGCGGGCGCGGTAACGTCGGGTGCCACAAGCGTGGCCAGGGAGGGCTGGTTCGAAACGGCGGAGATGTTCGGCGCCTCGTCCTGGGTCTTCATGGCGAAGAAGTAGGTCGTGCTCGCCGTGAGGCTGCCTACGGTCATCGTCTGTACCGTGCCGGCCACGGCGGGCGCCGGCTCGCCCGAGACCAGGGACGCGGCCGAGAACTCGGCGGGCGTAGTGATGGGCGCGGTCGAGTAGCGGATGTCGTAGAGGGCGGCGGTGCCGGAGGCGCCGTCGTCGCCGGGCGCGGTCCAGGTGAGATCGATCGAGGAGGCCGTCGCGGCCAAGGTCGCGAGGGTGGTGACGGCCGCGGGCGCGATGATGTCGGCCGTGGCCAGCGTGGAGAGGGAGGGTAAAGTCGAGATTGCCGAGATGTTCGGCACCTCGTCCTGGGTCTTCATGGCGAAATAATAGTGCGTGTTTGCCGACAGGCCGGTCGCGGTCATCGTCTGCGAGGTGCCGGCCACGGCGGGCGCCGGCCCGCCCAAGACCTGGGCGGC
>JAQTNC010000006.1:47552-80069 GCA_028714475.1 Patescibacteria group bacterium | reverse complement strand
ACAAGGAGTGGACCATCAAGTTCTTCGAGAAGCGCGGCGGTCGCGTGCGGCTCCTGCCGGCCAATCGTAAATATCGCCCCATCGAGCCGCGCGACGAGATGCGCGTCGCCGGTGTCGTGACGGCGGTAATCAGGAAGTTGGGGTGACCCTTCGACTCCGCTTCGCTCCGCTCAGGGGATAAAATATATACCCTGAGCTTGTCGAAGGGGTTTCCTTGTTTGTCGTCATAACAAAAACCGGATTCGCCGAGAGGGCGAATCCAGGTTGTGACTGACGGTCAGATGACGATGACGGTTATCGTACAGCCCGGCGGCGTGCGTGATTTCATGTAGACACTGCGCGCCCCGACTTCCATCTTGGTTGTGTCAAAGACCAGCCAGTAGTATGAGTTGGCACCGCCGCCCATCAAACATGGGCGATATCCCAGCGGCGCCGCGCCGGCATCTAGACATTCCCGCAGGGTTTCCTGAAGAAGACGCTGTGTCGGCTCGTTCGCCGAACTCCACTTGCCGAGGATCCAACTGGCCAACGCAATCAGTTTAGTTATCTTTGTCACGGAACAGCCCTTTCTGAAGGAGCCAATTGAGATATTACTTTTTGTAACCTAACAGATAATATCCCGGCTGTCAACCATGTCTGCCCCAATCATGATTTCCTCTTGGCCGCGCGCGATCCTTCATCTGGACGGTGACGCTTTTTTCGCGTCCTGCGAGCAGGCCGTGCATCCGGAGTGGCGCGGGCGGCCGGTCGTGACGGGGAAGGAGCGCGGCATTGTCGCGGCCGCGAGCTACGAGGCGAAGGCGCGGGGCGTCACCCGCGGCGTGTCCTTGCGTGACGTGCCCAAGCTGTGCCCGGACGCCATCATTGTTCCCTCTGACTACGAGACTTACAGCCTTTTTTCGAAAAGAATGTTCGCCATCATGAGGCGCTTCACCTCGGTCGTCGAGGAATATTCGATTGATGAGGGTTTTGCCGACATCACCGGTTTGCGGCGATCACTGCGCGATTCCTATGAAGGCATCACGCGGCGTATGCAATCCGCCATCCATGCCGAACTCGGCCTCACCGTTTCCGTCGGGCTGTCGCTTTCGAAGACGCTCGCCAAGGTCGGGTCGAAATGGCAGAAGCCAGCCGGATTCACCGCGATTTCCGGCCGCCATATCCATGAGTACCTCGAGAAACTGCCGGTAGAGAAGATTTGGGGCATCGGTCCGCAGACGTCCGCCTATTGCCGACAACTTAATATCCGCACGGCGCTTGATTTCGCCCGCCGCGACGAGGAATTCATCATGGCGAAATTCACCAAGCCACTTCAGGAAACATGGCGCGAACTGAATGGCGAAGCGGTTTTCGAGATTGCGACCGAAGACAAGTCGGATTACGCCACCGTGAGCAAGACCAAGACCTTCACGCCGCCTTCGACCGATCCGGCTTTCGTGCGCGCCCAACTGCTCAAGAATCTGGAGAACGCCACCATCAAGGCGCGGCGACATCACCTGGTCGCGACCGGGCTCGCTATTTGGCTCGTCGGCCAGGACTACCGTTCGGTCGGGGCCGAGGCGACCCTGAATCGGCCATCAGCGTATCCGCTCGAAATGGGAGCGGTTGTCGAAAACATGTTTGTGCAATTGTTTCGTCAACGCACGCCGTACCGCGCCACCGGCGTTGTACTCACCGGGTTGCAGTCAGCTGGTGCGACCCAGCTCGATTTGTTCGAGCCGCCGCTGCGCCTGGAAAAGCTCTCGAAACTCTATCGCGCCGTGGACGAGATTGCCGCCGCCTACGGCAAGCATTGCGTATATACTGCCGGCGCGGCCGCGGCACACCACCCTTCGCCCCTTTGTTCTTCCCCGAGCGAAGCGCAGCGGAGTCGAGGGGCAGGCCCTCCACTCGGGTCGGGCCAGAACTATTTGTGTTCCGAACGCAGCGAGATTCCTTGGCGCAAGCTCCACCGCCTGCCCGGAGAAACAAAAAGGCGCCACCTCTCGGTGCCGCTTCTGGGGTCAGCTGTCTAGTCGAAATAAGAGGCCTTTTTAGTGTTTGCGCCATTGTCTGAACCTATCAGCAAATTTCTCTTTGTTTGGTTCGACAAACCCATATGGCATCCCGTCGCCGTCACTTTTTTGATTTACGGCCTCAAAATGAATCCAGTCGAATATCGTCAGCGGATAATGACGATAATCAGCGGAAATCAGAACCCACATCTCATTTTCATCCATCATTTTTCCTGTAATTAAGGCTGCATTAATACAGTCGGTGAGTTCCGCACCCTTGCCGCAGCTTTTGTTTATCATGCAACCATAAATCGCGGCACGCTTCATCGTTTTTGCGTCGACTTCAAGACACTTAAAGCAATTGATGCCGTCTAACAGTTTTGAATACTCGCTTCTTATCGTGGCTCCGCGCAGAATCTCAAATTTTGTCGCAGACGAATAGTACACATGCGCCCCGGAAAGGCTAGAAAGAACACTCTTAAATTCGTCAGGATATTTAGAAATACCAATAAGCACATTCGTATCTAGGAGAATGTGCCTATCGTGTAAATCAATGCCCGCCACAGAATCGCCCCTCTCGTTCCGCTTTCTCAATGATTGGCCTGATGGCCTTTGCCGCCTTGATGAATTTTTTTGTGTCGTCGTTAGTCCAAGGCTTGGGTTCTCCGGTGGGGGGCGCCGGCGGCGACATGAAATCCTTAAAGATTTCTTTGTCTTTCCTAGTCATAAGCAGTGTTGGGTTAGTAGGTCGTTTTATATCAGGTCTCGTTTGAGCCTGTCAAATGAGGGAACAAGGGGCTTCGACACCCTCATCAAATTACATAACCATTACATGAATAATTTACTTTTTTTAGCTAAAATAGTCAAAAGCTGGCCGCTACGCGTTGTTTTGATTACATAAAGCTCCAAACATCTTTGGGTTTGGGGCTTAGTCAGCATCAGCAAAGTCCTGCGTCATTTATTACAGTATCTTGATGATTGTTTTGAGTGCCTCCGTTTTCTTGTCGTGATTCCTAAACACAAAACCATCGCGTTTGACTTCGCTCTCCCTGCCTTCATACCGGTGCTCGACAACCTCTAGGGCAGAGAAGTCATAAACAAGAACGATGTCTAGACGCACTGGCTCCCTCCCAGCCCGTTTGGGCCACTCATAAAACGGTTCGATGAATTGTTCCAGATATCGACCTTCGGGTTCAATGACGAAATCAAGCGCGAAGAAATCGATATGCTTGTTTTCGACGTTCTCGTATCGATCGCCTTTTCGATCCGGTTCGTAACGGTCGTGGCCAATCGTTTTGATAATGGCGATTAGCTCATCGGCGGTTTTGTCAGGGTGCTCCTGCGAACCGATGCAACGCACGGCGACATGTTGGCCGAGAAAATGATGCTTAAGGACGTCGTCAATCTTCGCCCCAACCGCAGCATGGTCGGGCCTGTCTTTGACGTTGTATTCAGGGATTGGTATTTCGTGGACAGGAACATTCTCCATAATTATCAATCAATTCGCCTATGCCAAGACGACCCCGAGGCGTTTCGCTTCCGGCCTGATAAGGTTTTCCAGTTCATCGGCGGCGTGGTTGATCAGGTCAACATCATCAGGATTCAACCTGATACGGCGGGTCAGGTCGAGCATCTTTTCGGCCACATCCGCATCGAGCGGCCATTCCTGGATTTGTTCCCACATCTCGTCGTTGACCAGGTCGCGCGTATCGAAATCAAACCACACGCAATGTTCTTTGCCAGCCAGTTTTCCGTCCTCGATGATCAGCGTATTCCATTCAGCGTCAGCCGGATGGTCGGGCGTTTTCACGCCTGTTTCGACCAGCCGTTGGATAAGCACACGATGACCCTTGGAGGTCCAGTCAAAAGACAGCCAATCGTTCGGCACGGCTGTCGGCGTGGAGATGAAGAAGGATTTGATCGGCTCGCTGCCGCCTTCGTCAATGAAGAGTCTCATGAGACAATTTTGGATGAGCGTTTGCGGCCAGACGTTTTTTGCATCGCCGCCTTCATTAGAATCGCGTCGCGGTTAACGATGAAGTGGCCCTCGTAGTTGCGCGGATGGCGTTCCCGGAGCAAGCGCAGCGCCTGGTCGGGCTTAACCCAAGCCAGCTTGAAGCCCTCGCGCCTCTCGTCCGGCGTTAGTTTCAGCGCGCATTTATTTCCGGAGACGCGGGCGATGAAACAATAGGAAATCTGGAAAAGCTTTAATTGACGGCGCAGTTCAATGGTGGCGCCAACGCTCGACGGATCAATTTTTGCTTCACAGCCAGTCTCCTCAAGCAGCTCCCGGCGCAGGGCCCGCAAAACTGTCTCACCTGGGTCAATCCCGCCACCAGGTAATTTGAAATAGCCATACTTAGAGACGTTCAATAAAGCTACGCGACCTTTGTCGTCGAGCAGAATCGCCCGCGCCGCCTCGCGCAACTTAAACCTCGTGCCGCAGGAGCCGTCAGCGCAACAGTAATCAGAGATTGTTGCCAGGAGTCTCATGGAGTTTGGTCGCAGCGGCGTTCGTCGGCGTGGCCCGCTGCTGCCATGCCCAACCGATCAAGCCAGCGATGATTAATCCATCGGCAAGGTTAACGGCCGAGACGCCGAAGAACAGCAGGTAATCAATCGTTGCTGAATACAGAATCCGATCAATTAAGTTGGAGGCCGCGCCGGCCATGACCACGATGAGGAAGGCCGCAGACAATTTCTGTTTTTGTCGAAAGGCTTGGACAAAAGCCGCCAGCACTACCGCCGCGGCGCCAACAACCGCCAGCCAGAAAATCGGCTTTGGCAGGCCGATGCTGAAGGCGATGCCTCGGTTCAGGAACAGCGTGAATTCGGCAACACCAACCCAACCATGTGGCGCGGGATAAGCCAAAGTCAACGCCTTAAGCAGGCGATCCAGGAGAAAACCAAAAGCCGCGGCGTACCCGAGTAGCCGCGGCCAATGTCTGCTAATCATGGCCTTTTCCGCCATCACATCTCCTGTGTAAAGGATTTTTTGCACTCCACGCACGAGCTTGACGCTGGCCGCGCGCGCAGGCGCTTCTCGTCGATGTCCTTGCCGCAGTACTTGCAGATGCCGTAACTGCCGCCCTTAATGCGATCCAACGCCTTTTCCACATCGCGAAGTTCCGCCTCCAGCGTTCGCTCCAGGGTCAGGTTGGTGCTGAAGGTGTCCACCTCTTCGGCATTCTCGTCCTCTTTGTCGCCGAGGTTCGGGAACATGGCCTCATAGTCATCAGCGTTTTTTGGGTTTTGCTTGGCGAAATCTTGGAGCTCGCGTGTCAAGCGCTCCTTTTCAGCCTCCAGTTTGCCCTCCATTTCCTTGACGAAAGCGGTTTGCATAATCGTTTAGGTCGATTGACTTCATCAGATGGAAGCTTACAGTTACCGGTCAAAATTAGCAAATTGGCGGGCCGGGAAGACCTGTTGGGATAGGCTCTGAGCAATATTGAGCAAAAAGAATAGCGGCGCAAGAAGTTTTTGCCCGATTTGAAATAATATAAGGCTCACTTGCGCCGCAAGATCCACAGGGTGGTATCTAGCGGCGCAGTGTCTTGCCTCCTTCGTGAAGAAGAAAAGGCATTGCGCCGGGTTGATAACCAAAGTTCCTGCGGAAAAGGATCTGACCTCCTCTACCGACCCCCGGTATTAACCCTCTAAGGTAAAATGAGGGATACCACCGCCGGTTTTCGAAATTTTGTTTTGATTTCTTGACGTGGCGAAAGGATGAGTAAAGAAGAGAGATATCGTTCCAAGACGGGCTTGGGACGAGGTCTCTTCAGATCCTCGTTGAAGATGTAAGGAGCATTCATCACTGGTTTAAGTGTATCAACTCTTTTCTGTTTGGTCAACGGTTGTAATTGATAAAAAAATACGATTGTTTAGCAGAGAAAATGATGATACAAATTTATGTACAAGCCTGTGAATAAGAAATATGTTCAAAAAACCTCGAAACTTATCCACATATATACCCGTTTATCCACAAATCATGATGTTGTTATCCCCAATCCTGTAGATAACCATACTCGCTGCTTCAGGACTGGTAACGAACAACAAGACCGGAACTTTGGCCCTGAGGTTTTTTGAGAGATTTTTGTCTAATTTAAGCCAATCATCGTTGATTATTGGGCAGGCGATGTCCGGGGGTTGGGTTTCCGGCGTAGTGCCAGAATTGCGTGAATTTGTGACGATTAGGCCATCTTTTTCCTTTTTAAGCCAAAAATTCAGGTTGGCTGATTGGTTCTCTAGATCAGACAACTTGAGCCAGCCGCCGTCATCAGTGAATGAATATCGATTTTTGCGGCGAATCTCGGTGGCTATATCCCCATCCGGCAGGCTTAAGGAGGTGGTGGAATGCTGGGTGGCGTTTAGGTAGTCGAGCCAAGCGTCAGCCAGGGCTGCCGTCCTGGGGGATGAGAATTTAAGCTGGTAACCGAGAGAGCCGTCCCGAAGCCAAAGTGAGGCTTGCAGCGGCTGGTTCAACGACCTGAAGAGGGCGTCTGCCGCCTCCTTGCCGCCAACGAGGTTATTCGCGCGGCTGCCGTCGTCAACCATGGACAGCGGGTTAATGATGCCGGGGCGAAGGTCGGCACTCCAAATGGGCTGACCTTGAGTGCGCGCGGCGCGGGCGTTTTTGGCCTGGGCCGAAGAGATGCCGGCTGCGGCCGCGTTTTCGGTCAGGAGCCGGGCCAGTTTGCCGGCCTTGTTGGTGCCGCCGACGACCGCCTCGGATACGGGCAGGGCGTTTGTTGGGTCGCTGGACATGGCCGACATGGCCGCGGGCGTCGCGTAAATCTGCATCGGCATGATGGCGTTGAGGTTGGCCAGGGCTTTAGCGGCGGTTTCTCTTTCCGCCAAAGACGGGGCGCGACCGGCCGCCTCGGTGAGTGCATTCATGGCGACGGCGTCGCCGTAGGCGTAAACGTCCTTTGATAATTTGACGGCGCCGTTCTGTTTCAGGGCTTCTTTCGCCCTCGCGGAATTTTTTCCAAGCCGGACAAGGCTTGCCCAGGAGAGTCGTTTCTCGGCGTCAAGGACGGCGAAGCGCGATTTCTCGACGGCGCCGGTGTTGAGCGGATCAAGCAGTGGCGATTGGCTGGAATCCCCATTGCGCTCGTGGAGATAGACGGCGGCATGGCCGGGCACGAAAGCAATCAGCCGGTCTTCCGTGCTCGTCAGTTTGCCGATGATGACGGCGTAAGCCAGCAGGGCGACGACAACCAACAGCCCGAAGAGGGCGGCAGACCGATGTCCGCCACCCTCGATCGTTGTTCTTTTTTGCCGTCTCTCGAAGGCCCTCATGGGTGATGATTGATTGTTCAGTGTCGCGGCCGGTCGTCACGACGGAATCCGCCGCCTCCGCGACCGCCACGGTCACCGCCGCGGCCGAATCCGCCACGGTCACCTCCGCCAAAGCCGCGTCCGCCGCTGTCCGGCTCGTAGCCTTCCGGCATCTTCTGCTCTTGGCCGAGCGCCTCCTTGGCGGCTTTGAGTGACAGGTTGATGCGGCCGAGTTCGTCAATCTTTATGACCTTCACCGGCACGACATCGCCGACGTTCACGACATCCGTGACCTTGTTGACGCGCCACGGCGCGAGTTCGCTGATATGGACCATACCCTCCTGGTTCGGGAGGAATTCGACGAACGCGCCGAAGTCGAGGATGCGCGTGACCTTGCCGGACTCGAACAGTTCGCCGGCCTGCACTTCGCGGGTGATGTCGTTGACCCACTTCACGGCCTTGTCGAGCATGGCCTTGTTGACCGAGCAGACCGTCACTGTGCCGTCCTGTTCGACGTCGATGGTCGCGCCGGTCTCGTCGATGATCTTGTTGATCATCTTGCCGCCGGGACCGATGAGGTCGCGGATCTTTTCTGGATCGATCTTGATGGTCTCGATGCGTGGCGCGTATGGCGAGAGATCCGGACGCGGCGCGGCGATGGCGGAAGCCATGACGTCGAGAATCTTCAGGCGCGCGTCGCGGCCCTGTTCCAGGGTTTGCTTGACGATTTCGGCATTGAGGCCGGTGGTTTTGGTGTCGAGCTGGATAGTGGTGATGCCGTTCGCGGTGCCGCCGATCTTGAAGTCCATGCCGCCTTCGCCGTCCTCTAGATCCTGCAGGTCGGTCAGCACTTTCCAGCGATTGGTGGCTTCGTCAGTGGCGATGCCCATGGCGATGCCGGCGACCGGCCGCTTGATGGGCACGCCGGCGTCCATGAGCGCGAGCGTCGAACCGCAAATGGAGCCTTGCGAACTGGAGCCGTTCGAGCCGAGCACTTCGGAGACGACGCGGATGGTGTACGGAAACGCCTCTTTTTCGGGCAAAACGGGGATGAGGGCGCGTTCGGCCAAACCGCCGTGGCCGATTTCGCGGCGGCCAGTGGAACCGATGCGGCCGGTTTCGGCGACGGCGTACGGCGGGAAGTTGTAGTGATGCATGTAGCGCTTCTTGCCGACGTCATCCATGCCATCGAGAATCTGGGCGTCGCCCGGACCGCCGAGCGTGACGATGGAGAGAACCTGCGTTTCGCCGCGGTAGAACAGCCCGGTGCCGTGCGTGCGGGGGAGCAGGCCGACCTCGGCCGAGAGCGGGCGGATGTCGGTGAGCGAACGGCCGTCGCAACGCTCGTCGCGGTCGAGGATCGCGAGCGAGACGGCGCGGTCGCAATACTCGTCGAAGATGGACGCGGCCTTGGCAACCTTGTCCTCGTCGTCGGTGAGCGTCTTCAAATATTTCTTCATCTCTTCCTGAAGCTTGTCGAGGGCGGCATAGCGTTCGAGCTTGCCGACCTTGGCGCCGGTGAAGAGGGCGGCCTTGAAGCCTTGGTCGAGGAATGCCTTGGCCTTCGCCTGCAGGTCCGCGATTTCGCGGCGTAGCTCGTCGGTCATGTTTGGATCCTCGCCCTTGAGTTTTTCGGCGTCAGCCTTCGGCTTGCCGACGGCGGCGCGGACTTGGTTGATGAGGTCAATGACCGGCTGGAGGTTCTTCTCGCCGAACATGATGGCTTCATACATCACGGCTTCGGGGATTTCCTTGCCGTTGGCCTCGATCATGATGGCCTTGTCAGCGGTGCCGGCGACGATGACGTCAAGGTCGCTCTGGGTGCGCTGTTCGAAGGTCGGGTTGACGACGAACTCGCCGTTCACGCGGCCGACGCGGATGGCCGCAATCGGACCGTTCCACGGGATGTCACTCATGTTCAGGGCGCAGGAGGCGGCGACGAGGCCCGGGATGTCGGAATCGTTCTCGAGATCGACGCAAAGACACTCAATCACGACCTGCACCTCATGGCGCATGCCGTGCGGGAAGATCGGGCGCAGGGCGCGGTCGATCATGCGGCCAGTCATGACGGCCTCGTCGGTCGGCCGGCCTTCGCGCTTGATGAAGCGCGAGCTCTTGATTTTGCCGGCGGCGTACATCTTCTCCTCGTACTCGACGGAGAGCGGGAAGAAGTCGATGCCGGTGCGGGCATTGTGCGCCTGGGTCGCGGCGGCGAGCACAACGGTATCGCCGTAGCGGACAACGCAGGAGGCGTTGGCCTGTTGGGCGAGTTTGCCGACCTCGACGGACAAGGTCTTGCCGCCCCACTGGGTCTGGAAGTTCTTGGCTTCCATAATGAATTGTCGCCGGCTCGCGGCATCGTCGGAAGGCTTTAGACCACTTGGCTCATGGAACCAGTCGGTCTACGTGTCTTCGGGCGAGGCTGACGCCGGTCGGGTTAGCTATTCCTTAATATAGTTCGCGTGAATTAAATCACTTTGGGGCGGTTTTGGCAAGAGGTTGGGGGTGGAAAAAGCATTTATGCACTCTTTATCCACAGCCATTCAAAACTACCCGGCAGTTTTTGCCCCAAAACTACCCGGCAGTTTTAAGCCTAAATATGCCGGGTAGATTTTGTCCGGAAAGGCGGCTCCTTTTTAGGTAGGGCTTATATTGCCGATAGCGGCGATTTTCGGTAAGGTTTGTCCGCCGCTAAAAATGGCGGAGAAACGAGATATCATGGGTTCTTTACCATCGTTTTTTCCGGGAACCGAGCCGAAGTTCGAGGTTGGCCAATCTGTTTGGGTTATCAGGCAAAAAGGTCCCAGGGAATTCTATGTTAGGGAAGTCACGGTCTTGGCTGTCCGGTTGGCGTTATTGGAAGGCTGTGGCGACGAACAGCGTCAGGGCATCCTGACCACGGGCTATGACCTCGCCATTTATCGGGAAGGCACCTTCGACCAAACCTTCGCCGTGGGCGAGGTGTATGGCTCCCAAGCCGAGGCCGCACGGCTGGCGGTTTGGCGTTCGGTTGCCGAGGTTGAAGACCGGGTTTGGCTGACGGCCTTGGGCAAGAACAGCAGTAAATGCGGCCGATGCGAATTGCGACCGGACGACGACGGCGCAGTGTGCATGATTCGGCGCATACTGTTCAAAGCCCGTCGGGAAGAGGGAATGCTACAGCGCGACGCGGAGGACTTGGCGGAACTCATCGGGCGGGCGGTAAAGCAGGTCCATCTCGGCCGTACGCCGAATCTCGACCTGATTCTTTCCCGACTCGGCCTAGCTTGGCCGAGGGAGTAAGCACGTTTGGCGGCGGCCGCTGGTCGCCGCTTTGTGTTATGTTTGACGTTCCGTGGTGGAGGCGTTAATCTAGCCCAAGATTAGGAGGCAAAATGGAAAAGGCCTTGTTGATGTTTTCGGGCGGCCGCGATTCGTTCCTTTCAGCCTGTTTGCTCGTGGAGCGGGGGTTTCGCGTCGAGCTGGTCTGTTTCGACAACGGCTGTATGCAGGGCGTGGAGAACGCCGCTGTCACGGCCGAACGGTTGAGGCAGAAATACGGCGCCGACGTCATCGGTTACAGCGCCTATCGGACGGCGGGCCTGTGGCGGGAGCTCAAGGCGGAATTCTCCAACTTTCCGCTCAATGAGATTATCTGCCGTTGGGGCAACGTCACGCTGTCGCAGTTCAACTGCTTGAGCTGTCGGGCGGCGATGTACGTGATGGCGGTGATGGTTTGCCAGAGCGAGGGCATCTCCTGCCTGGCGACTGGCACGCGCTGGTCGCAGGGGTTCGGCGTCGAACAGCCGTCCTCGGTCGATAGTTTTCTGGGCTTTGCCAGAACTTACGGCATTAGTCTGGTTCTTCCGGTCAACCACCTGACCGATGACAGACAGCGCAAGAACGCCCTCCTGCAAAGAGGCGTCGTGCCAAAGACCATCGAGCCGCAGTGCTTGATCGGCGTGCCGTTGCCAGCGGGCGGTCTGTCGTCCGAGTCGGTTATCGCCGTGGCGCGTTGCCTGCGGGAGCACCTTCTTCCGAAAATGCGTGCTATGATGGAGGACGAGCGGTTCCGACAAGGTGCCAGCTGGTCCAAAATCACATGAGCAAGAAAATCGCCAAGTCGCCGGATATCAGGAGCGGACGGTTCGCGTTCGTTCCTTTCTGTTTGTTTGCGCAGGCGTTTCAGGCAAAGGGACTGGTGCGCGATTATCCCGCGCAGATCACGCCGGTTGTCGAGGCACTCATGGCGAGCGGGGTGAACATCATCCAGATGCCGTGTCCGGAGAGCCGGCTTGCTGGGCTGGCGCGCGAGCCGCACGGATATAAATGGTATGACCAGGATGCTTTCCGCTCCGTCTGTGAACAGGCGGCGGGGGAGACTGTCGAGATGATGAAGACGATTCTTGTCAAAGGATATTCCGTCGCCGTCGTCATCGGCGTCGAGTTGTCGCCGTCGTGTTCGGTATTGCGGCAGTTCGATCGTCGGCGCGGCCAGTACGAACAGAGCGGTTGGTTCATCCAGGCCTTGCGTCATCAGATGCGCGCGGCCGACATCAAGGCCGAATTCATTGGGATAAATCGGCGCTTTCCAAACAAGACGGCAGAAAAGATACGCGCATTTCTTAGTTGATTAACAGCAACCAAAACACCGGCCTCGCGGCCGGTGTTTGCGATGTTCTTATTCCTCGATATTTCCCACTGGCTTGAGCCAGTGTCCGCGCTGGGGAGTCAGAGACTCATCTTCAGCGGGCGTTTCGGGTTCGGGCTGGGCGCCGCGCGCCGCACGCGGGCGGGCGGCGATGGTGTAGCGATCCGGATCCTCGGACAGGTCGGTGAACTCGTCCGCCGCGGCAATGAGCTTTGACGAGCAGGACTGGCGGAAGGCGAGCACCTCAACCTTGCGGCCATGATGCTTGAGGTATTCGACGAGCTCGACAAAGTCGCCGTCGCCGGAGACGAGCACGACCACGTCGAGGATTTCCCCGATGCGGATGGCGTCAACGGCGATGCCGACGTCCCAGTCGGCCTTCTTGTGGCCGGAGTCGAAGACCTGCAGTTCGCGTTCCTTGATTTCCAAACCGCGGTGGTAGAGGGCTTCGAAGAACGCGTGTTCCTCGCCCGTGGCCCGGACGACATAGGCGAGGGCGCGGATGAGCTGGCGTTCGGCGACGGCCGCCTCGAGCACGGCGCCGAAATCCACCCGGCGGTCATAGATGTTCCGCGCCGAGTAGTACATGTTCTGCACGTCGATGAAAACCCCGACGCGCTGACTCTTGTGTTTGAGCATATGCGTAAAATACGCCAAGTTAAATAAAATTATTTCATTTTTTAGGATACCCCTCGACTCCGCTGCGCTCCGCTCGGGGAAGAACTAGGTTCTGGCCCGACCTTGTGGAGGGCCGCTTTCAGCAGGACGATGAGCCTACTTATATTATACCAAATGCCGGGCGGTTATGCCCGGCACTGAATCACATCTTGAGCTTGTCCATCAGGTCGGCATAACCCTTGGCGTCCTCGCGTTCCAGATACTTGAGCAGGCGGCGGCGTTCGCCGACCTTGCGCAGGAGCCCCTTGCGGGAGGAGAAGTCCTTCTTGTGGCCGAGCAGGTGCTGGGTCAGATCCTTGATTTCCGCGGTCAGGATGGCGATCTGAACCTGCGGTGAGCCGGTGTCGGACTCGTGGGTCTTGAACTTAGCGATGATTTTTTCCTTCTGTGCCTTGTCGAGCATAGTCGTCTGGGCCGTCCGCGCGCGGCGGGGCGCCAAATTATCGCGGTCGTCCGAGCGCGGGCGGAATTGCCGCGCGCCAAGGCGCCGCTGGATTAGCAGAAGAAATCTATCAGATGGCGTGAAAATTGGCAAGGCCGGACCGAGGTGGGGTATTTGCGCAATCATTCAAATATACAAGCGACCCAACCGAGTTCCGGCGGGTCGCGTAATTGGTTCATTCCTCCAAGGCGGAGGTGAAACGGCGGATGTCAGTGAATTGGTCGGCCGCCTCTCGGAGTGGCGACGCCGTGTGACCGCTGAAGCCCGCCACCTCCACCCGAAGGTTATCTAGGTGGCAGCGGTGAACCAGGTCCGTGAAGTCATTGTCGCCGCTCACGAGGATCAAGACGTCGAATTCCCTGGGGCAGGCATGGATGGCGTCCATGACGTCGACAATCATCCCGCCATCCCAGTTGGCCTTGCCTTCGCGGATGATTTTTGTCTCGATCTCGCAGCCGCATTCCCTAAGGCGCTCCTCGAGGGCATCGGCTCCGCGATTTTTTCCGCGCGGCCTGACGCAGTAGGCCACGGAGCGCGAGAGTTGACGTTGGGCTACGAGCGCGTAGAGCATGGTCTCGTAATCCACCGCCACGTCGTTTTCCGTAGCACAGGCTTGGACGTTCGCCATGTCAATCACCATGAGAACGCGGTGATTGGCGTTGAACGGCACGACTGGACTGCCGATGGCCACCTTAGGCCTGCCGCCATTTTTGTCGGCACGGTGTTTTTCGCGCCGTCGGTGGTTGGTGCTTAGGAACCCGGCGGCTTGGTCCCGCCAGCGGTTCATTGATCGTCCTTCTACCGCGGACGACAGCAGTTGATGTCTTCTTACCCCACCTCTTTGTCTCCTGTTATTATGGTGACCGTGGCGGGCCATCGATCTTATCCTCTCTGGGTTGAAGGGTCAGAGTCGTAATCGCACTTTAACCACAATTGGGGTGATTTGTCAACAGTCGCATCGAAAAGGGATCGAAAACGGAAATAGTGTCTGCGCAGGATTGCCTTTTGCTTTAAGTGTCGTATAATAATATCTATGGCCGACGCCAAACAACTCATCAGCGATTTCCTCACTTACCTTGAGGTGGAGCGCAACCGTTCGGAGCGGACGGTGCGGAATTATGATTTCTACCTCAAGCGGTTTTTCGAATGGGCGAAATGGGCGGCGCCGGGGGCGGTGACGCTCGACATGGTGCGGCAGTACCGCGTTTGGCTGAATCGCTGGAAGGACGAGCGCGGGGAGGGGATGAAGAAGAACACGCAGAATTATCATCTCATCGCGTTGCGGTCGTTCTTGAAATACCTGGCTAAGCGCGACATCAAGACGTTGGCGCCGGAGAAGATTGAGTTGGCGCGGATGCCGGAGCGCACGGTGGAGTTTTTGAGCGAGGAGGAGTTGGCGCGGCTTCTGGCGGCGCCGCTCAAGACGCCGACCGGCGAGACGGCGACGGCATCGCTCGTGCGCTTGCGCGATAAGGCGATTCTGGAACTGCTGTTCTCGACCGGCTTGCGCGTGTCGGAGCTCGCGGGACTCAAGCGCGATTCCATCAACCTGAAGCAGGCGGAATTCACGGTGCGAGGCAAGGGCGACAAGCCGCGTGTGGTTTTCCTTTCTGAAAACGCGAAGAAGTGGCTGAAGGAATATCTGGACAAACGTGGCGATGTTGATCCACACATGTTCGTGAGCCACGATCGCGCCAAAAAGGGACGCGATGACGGCGGGCTCACGCCGCGCAGCATTCAGCGCCTGGTCGAGCATTACGCCAAGGCGGCCGGCATCACGAAACGCATCACGCCGCACACCATGCGTCACACCTTCGCGACCGACTTGCTTCGGAATGGCGCGGACATCAGGAGCGTTCAGACGATGCTTGGCCATTCATCCATCACCACGACGCAGATCTACACGCACATCACGGATGAGCGGTTGAAGGAGGTGTATGAGAAGTATCATGGAAAAAAAAGTTGACAGTGGACAGTTGACAGTTGCGGACAAATTGGAGCAGGATGATGTCCAACAGGCATCGCAACCGTCAACGGTCAACTGACAACTGTCAACTAACACATGCCCCCGTAGCTCAACGGATAGAGCGCTAGCCTTCTAAGCTAGCTACGATGGTTCGATTCCATCCGGGGGTACCACGTAAAAACGCCAGCCTGTCTGGCGTTTTTACGTGTCCCGTGATGACCTGCGAAGCAGGTCATTTTACGGGGCCTTTACTAGACAAACACTGGCGTTCTCGTGGCGTGGCCGTTTAGGTTCGTAATTTTGATGCCGGACACCCATTTTTATAAACATTGACACTAATATTTATATTTGATAACCTAAAAACATATGGTTTACAAAAATACTGAAATTAAGCTAAACAAGAACTATTTTTCTGTTAGTGAGGCCGCAAAAATGTTAGGCGTCACACGGGTGGCTGTAATTAAGCAAATTAAGTCAGGCCGCCTGTCAGCCGAGAAAGTGGGGCATCAATATATGATTCCAGCCAAAGTCATTGTTGACATCGTGACGAACACGCTAACGGATAAGTTGAAAAGCGAAATTTCAAAGGGTGTAAGCCGTGTCATTAGTGATTACGGCGAGACACTTAAGATGTTGGGTAAGGAATAGTATGCGATTCAGACAAATTCAGATGACGCCGGAAATGGTTGAGTTTGCTGCTTTTGAACTGGCTAGAAAAACAATGGAATGGAACGAACCGATACCGGATTTTTCCACTAGGTTTCCGAATGTTTTGGAAAGCAGCTTAAAGGAGCCATTTCAGACATTTGGCGGGAAGCAACTATATCCGAATTTAGTCGGTAAGGCCGCGGTTCTGTTCTATCTTTTGATTAAGAACCACCCTTTCCAGAACGGAAACAAAAGGCTTGCCGTCACAACGTTGCTGATATTTTTGTTGCTCAACAAGAAATGGTTGGTCTTGGGCCCAAAAGAAATGTACCGATTGGCAAAAAAGGTAGCAAAGAGTGCGCCGGAAGACAGAGAGATGGCCATGGCATTAATTAGGGAAACAATCAGGGAGGCTATGGTAAGTTCCAAAAAGATTGAGATCGCGTTGGCCAAAAAGCATGCCTCTGCCGCATCTTGATGAATTTTTGAAAGTGTGCCAAAATGCCCAAGCATGGTGGCCATGGTGCAACGGTTAGCACAGCGGGTTGTGGTCCCGCTGATATGGGTTCGATTCCCATTGGCCACCCCATAAAATGTCCGACCCCTTAATGGGGTCGGACATTTTATTTGGCAGGGCCAATGGGAATCGAACGGGTCGTAAGCGAGGACGAGCCGCATCGACCAGCGGCGAAGTCCGAGCGCGAGCGCGTCCGAGCCGGCGCAGGACGCGCGACGACCCCGGACAAGCCCCGACGTATTCGACGTCGGGGCGCGGAATTCCCATTGGCCACCCCATAAAATGTCCGACCCCTTAATGGGGTCGGACATTTTATTTGGCAGGGCCAATGGGAATCGAACGGGTCGTAAGCGAGGACGAGCCGCATCGACCAGCGGCGAAGTCCGAGCGCGAGCGCGTCCGAGCCGGCGCAGGACGCGCGACGACCCCGGACAAGCCCCGACGTATTCGACGTCGGGGCGCGGAATTCCCATTGGCCATCCCAGAGACCATGGGTACCCGGCCCCGGAGGGGCTTGAATTTTTTTGTAAAAATGAATATTTTTTGATATAATTTATATACTTATGTTCGACCGCAGAGGCAAAAGCATCGGAATTATTCTGACCGCCGTCATTGTCTCGGCCTTGTTCGCCTGCCCGATGACGACAGCATTTGCCGCTGGACCGGCCAAGACCGAAGTCGTTCGTCCGGAAGTTGGTTTATGGAAGCCGGTTTTTTCCGGAGATCCGTCTCGGATACCCGGCGATTTCAAAACCCTCGCGAGTTCATCGGTCGGCTCCGTGGCTGTACAAGATTTGGATCGCGACGATGTCGCCGAGATCGTCGTCGGCTCCGGCTTTAATCAGGAGCCTTCGGTCGGGATTTTCCGCGCCGACGGGTCTTTGCTCTTAAGATTCGCCGTCTATGATCCCGGCATGAAGAAGGGGGTGAACGTCGCCACCGGAGACATTGACGGCGACGGCCGCGCGGAAATCATCACTGGGACCGGACCGGGAGCCGCGGCGCATGTTTTGGTGTTCGATGATCAAGGGAGGATGAAATCGATCGCCGGCGGCTTCTTCCCCTTCGGCCGTGAATTTCGCGGCGGAGTGTCCGTCGCCGCTGGTGACGTCGACGGTGATGGTCTTGAGGAGATCATCACCGCCGCTGGACCAGGCGGTGAGCCGCGGGTCATGGTTTGGAAAAAACCGTTTTCCGCGCCCATTGCTGATCTCATGGCTTTCGATAAGCAGGTAACCGTGGGCGTCGATATCGCCGCCGGAGATGTCGATGGCGATGGCAGAGAGGAAATACTGGCCGTCCCTGCGGTCAGCGTTAATCCGCTCGTACGGATTTTTGAAGCCGCCGATCCCGGCACCCCGGTCGGGGAATTCAAGGTTGGTGACGGGTCGGCCGCAGGCCTGAATTTAGACTCGGTCGACCTTGATGACGACGGTCTGGCCGAGATTCTCGTCGCGTCCAACGGGTCGGGTTCCGCGCGAGTGTCGGTCTTTGACCGCACTGGAAAACTCCGGACAAGTTTCCATGCCGGCGAGGTTCAGCATGCCGATGAACTGTTGGTCGCGGCTGGCCACCTGACCGCCGCTGACAAGCTGATCCTGGCCGTGCCTGCCGACACAGGCATCGTCAACAGGCCGACTGAACCAAAATCCATAACCGTGAACATCACCGAACAGCGCCTGCACGCTTACGAATATGGCCGCGAGGTCAAGACGTTCCTTGTTTCCACCGGCACGCGCAGTTTCCCGACCCCGCTTGGAAATTATTCGGTTCTGGCCAAGAAGCCGTATGTGCTCTACCGCTGGTCTTACGGGCCGGACGACCCCAACAATTACGATCTCGGCTTGACCCCCTGGAACCTTTCGATCATGCCTCATATTTACATCCACTACGCCCCTTGGCACAACAATTTCGGGCGGCGCATGAGTCACGGCTGCATCAACGTCAATTTGACCAACATCAAATGGATTTATGATTGGGCCGAGGTCGGCGTGCCAGTTGACATCAGCGGATGACGCGCACATTGCTTGGCCGTCGTCCTGCCGAAGCCGCGACGAAAATAGGGGGTGCAACCAATAAAGGGCGGCGCCTATTTTTAAACCAAAAACGAGCCGAAGGCGGCTCGTTGGTCAGGCCCTGAAGTCAGGGCCGAAAGGCTAGCCGTGCAGTTGCCGGTAGGTTCTCCAGAACTCACGCAGGCAATTGCCGCAGGCGGAGCAGGCATGGACGTTCGACCTGATTCCACACGAGTAAACGAGCGAGTTGGCGCGGTAGCGGTCCATGACCCTCTGCCAGGCTTCGGGCTTGATGACCCAGTAGCTGTTGGTCGTCCGTTGCGACCAGACGTAGTCATCGGCGTATGCCTCGACGGGCTTCGTCGTGTAAAACGCCATGAAGGTCAACACCACCGGGATGCCCCGGGCGGTGTAGTGCTCCACGGCCTGGTCGACGAGATGGAGATTCCAGGTGGTGACCCTCAAGCGCACGAACATGAGGTTGGGTGGAACCGGATCCACGACGTGAATCCGCCTGTAGGTCATTCCCGACGGGTTCAGGGTCAGGACCACCGGCTCGCCGAAGTCCGCCAGGTTGGTGCCGAACACCATGCTGGTGTTGTAGAACCGCAGCGGGAACATGGCCGTCCTGGCCAGGACCAGCGCCTGGTTGTCCGAGCTATCGCCACCGTCGTTCACCCTGACGACCTGCCTGCCGACCTGTTCGAGGGTGGGCATGTTGGGCAGGTGATCTTCGAGGGGATCGCCGTTCGGGCTCAAGTAAGAGCGGGTGGCCTCGTCTTTGCCGTCGCCCTGGAAAAAACAATCACCGCAACGGCCCGGGCAGCGGTTAGGATGGGGGATGCAGCAGATGATGCCGGAAGGCTTCTTGGATCCGTCCCTAGCAACCCCTTCCGTCTTGGGATTGTACAGGTATGGGCCGTAACCATTCGGAACCGTCACCGGCACGCGCTTGTTTCCGAAGACCGGGAGTCGTTTATGTTCCACGGCTGTTCTCCTCGCGTAGAATTGTGAAAAGCCAAACAAGGAACTTATCCGCAATCTTACTGCTCTGGTAGCGCAGGTCAACGAAAGCGTCAAGGGGCGGTTGGGGCAGCGTTTTTGTCCTCCCAGCATTGACGTTTTTCCTCGATAGGGGTTTACTGATATAAGCTTCGCTGCCGACCGGTGGCAGAGAGGAGAAGCTAATCATGATCTTTCAGAACTACATCGCATCGACGAGGTCGCTGGATGAGCTTGTTGGGGCGGCGTTCGACGGACTGCGGATTGACTTTGTGGATCAGGCGCGGGCCATGGCGTTCCTGGCTCCCTTGAAGCACAAAAGCCCGATTACGTTTCAGTTTTACGAGCATTGCCTGCGGACCGGACTGGTGGCTTTGGCCGCAGCGACGCACCTGCAGATGTCGCGGCAAAGCACGGTTTGTCTGTTCCTGTCCGGCTTGCTCCATGACATCGGCAAGGACAGCGTGCCTTTGTCCGTCCTGGGCAAGATGGAACCTTGGGTCGCGGAAGATTACGCCGCCCTTCGTCCACATCCCATGGACGCCTACCGGAGACTGGTTGACGTGTTTCCTGACGTGGCCGATGTCGTCGTGCGCCACCACCGTTTCCAGCCTCACGCGTATCCGGATGAGTTGCCGCCTTTGTCCGGGGCCATGGAGGCGGGTCTTGTTGAGAGTCTTGCGGGCGTCATCTCGTTAGTGGACCTGTACGACTCCCTGCATCGGGTTCATGATCGACATCACGCGCCGACGCGGCGGACTGGCGAACAGATTCGTCAGTGCATGTTGGAAATCAGACCAGAACAAGCCGCGCTCACGCGTCAGTTCTACGAGGCCGGACTGTTCACGACGGTTCTCGTCTAGTAAGGTGCCGGTGGCGCGACCGCCTTTGACTGGCCGTCGCACGTGACTTGCGCAAATCAGGACAGATTTTTCTTCTTCACAAGTGCCAAGCCCTGTGGACCGATCAATGTCGGGATCCGCAGGGCATTTGTTTTTCACCTTGCGTTCATGTGACGACCGGGAAAAACGATGATATGATATTGACATTAGTTTTATCAAGCTCGGCCGCCGCGCCAAACCCAACCGAAGTATGTTCCAATGGACACAGGAAATGAGCGTTAACGTCAAGGAGATAGATGTCCAACATCAGGTTTTTGTAGGCATCATTAACGAGTTGCTCGGCATTTATGATCAGGTTGCGCGGCGAGCGGTGCTGGATGCCGTGCTCGCCAAGCTCCGGTCTTACGCCGAGTTTCATTTCAAGACCGAGGAGAAGTATTTCATCCTGTTCGATTATGAGGAGAAGATCGAACACACCCTTGAGCACCGGGCGATGCTGGCCAAGATTGAGACATATCTACAGCGGTTCGAGACCGGCGAAGACGTGACGGATGACGCTTTCCGTTTCGTGGTGGATTGGCTGTCCGTGCATCTCATGGAGCATGACAAGAAGTACGTGGCTTGTTTCAACGCGCATGGGTTGTATTAAGACAATGTTTTCTAAATAGAATATTCTGCCGACGCTTTTGCACCCAGCGCCACGCCGGGTCTAATATATATATGGAAGACGCTGTCGTAATATGTTGATTGACGCCATCAGCCGCCGCCGCAGTATCCGTGATTTTTCGGACGTGTCGGTTTCCGACGAGGAAATCGGGGAATTGTTGCGAGCCGCCATGTACGCGCCGACCTCGCGCAACAACCGCGCCGTCGAGTTTATTGTGGTGCGCGATGCGGCAACCAAGGAGGATTTGTTTCAGGTCGTTGGACAGGATTTCATCCGCCAAGCCCCAATCCTTGTCATTCCAGTCACTGACCCAAGCAAGACACATCAGCCGATCCAGGACATTTCCATCGCCTCGGCGTTCATCATGCTGCAGGCCACGGCCATGGGTTTGGGCACGGTCTGGAAACACCTCCAGCCGGAGTGGGTGGAAGCAGTGAAACGGCGGCTCGGCATTCCGGAAAGCATGACGGTCATCAACCTTCTGCCGGTCGGACGTCCGGCCGAGGTGCCGGAGCCGCACCGACCCGAAGAGCACGACCCCCAACGCATCCACCCGGAAAAGTGGTAAACTAAGAATAGACGCGAATTAACTGCCGCAAAACGCAAAACCGCATATGAAAGATAAGCTTCTCTGGTCACTTTGTCTGCTGGCGCTCGCCGTCGGCGTTGCGTCACTATTCATTGCCATGAAGTACCGCGAGACGGCGGCCACGGTTGCCAGTTCCATCGCCAACCTTGAGCAGCGGCTCACGGCCAACGAAACGATCGTCAATTCCCATCTCGCTGAGCAGCCGACCGCCGGCACCCCGTCCAGCAGCCTCTTTGACGCGGCGGTGGCCGACCTGTCGGCATGCGGCGCGCTGGAACAGGCCATGCCGGAACAGAAGGAGTTGGAGGCCATGGGGTTCGGGAACATTCTGGGCAAGGGTTACGTGCCGAAAGCGATTTGTCACGATGACGACATGGACACGATCGCCTTCATCATGGCTAAGAAGGTCCTCACCAAGCCGACGCCGGATTCGCCGGAAGCCTGTTGGGACGCCTGCGACCAGGATGCTATCGGCATGCTCAACCCCAAGACCAAGGTGCTCAAGTATGTCGAGTCGGGCAAGAAAATCGGCTTATACGGCGAGGCGTATGACCAGAACTGCCTGATTGACCGGGCGTTTGTGGATTCGGTCAGCGGAGAGACGATTTATTTCTATTGCGGCAGCGGCGAGAGCGGCGGGATAACGCATTGGTACCGCTATGTCCTGAACGGCGACCAACTGACGCTGGTTCAGCAGTTGAAGTCGCTCCAGCCGACCCCGCAGTACGACATCAAGGAGCCGGACATGCTCAAGCAGTTCCGGCGGCAGGTGCAGTGATAAGCAAATCAAAAAACGCCCCGATTGGGGCGTTTTTGCGGTTATCGGCGTAGTTTCAACTGCTTCAGATTCATCTCGTATTGCCCGAAATTGCCCGAATTAGCTGTGCCAGGCACATTACATTAGGGAAAATTTTCCACACAGCATTTTTGCGACCGATCAGTTACAAATGCTATAATCAGCGCGTTAAGTAATCCGGGGGAGGCTGTTTTACCACCCCCCGCCTAGTCGCCCGGCGTTTTTCGTCGAGCCAGAGCGTATGTTCAGGCGCCTTTCGTTTCAGTTCGCCCGCGTTTTCAATAATGAGACAACCCGCCGCGTCGCCCGCCCGGCCCTCGTCGCCGGTTTTGTTTTGCTCGCGGGGCTCCTTCTCGCCGCCCCGCCCGCCCGCGCGGAGACCGTCGGCTACCCGGCAGCCGCCTACTACCCGGCGTGGTGGAGCGGCGGCCTGACCCTCGACTGGGCCGGGCCGTTCGTCCCCGGCGGCAGCGGGACGGTCACGTCCGGGCGGATGTGGATAAAGAACACCTGCCCGAACTCGCTGAAGGTTGACCTTCACCTGAACACCCAGGCGGCGGGCTGGTGCCACTACGGCCTGGTCGTCGCCGGCGGCACGGAAGGGCCGGTCGAGTTCACCTGCGGCAGCGGCCTTACGGTGGAGACCTTCGGCAAGATCGACCTGAACTGGAGCTCCGACTTCTATTCGTGCCTGCAGTTCGGGTACGCGGCTGCCGCACCCTCCGGCTGGGAATGGAAGCCGTCCTGGTGGCCGAACGCCTTCCCGGCCATCGAGCTTGACCTCTGGAATCCAGCCCCAGCCTTTTCCGGACTCGGGCAGTTCAAGGCCGACAAGACCACGGTCATCGCGGAGGGCGAATCCACCGACGAAAAAACAATCACGTTCAAGGCCTCGGTCTCCTCGCCCGAGGGCCATCAGGTGGGCCTGCAGGTCGAGGCGAAGCCGATTGGGACGCCGTTCGATGGGAGTGGGACGCTACTCTCCGACCTAGTGCCGTCGGGATCGACTACGAGTGTTACGTCCGGCAATCTGGTGGACGGCCAGTACCACTGGCGCGCCCGCGCGGTTGACGACATCGGCCGGGAGTCGGGCTGGAACGAGTTCGGGGCTGCGGGGAATACGGATTTCATCGTCTCCTATTCTCGCCATATTAAAGTTGCCGTGGTGCTGGCTGAACCCAACGACATATCACACAAAGGCGGACAAATCAACGACCGACCATGCAAACTTGAAGCGACTCCCGCGAAGACCTACAGCGGCCATTCATGGGACTACTACAACGACCTGAAGACCTGCGTTCAAGATTATTATAATGAGCAGGCATACGGGAAAATCACCTTGGATTTCACCATCCTTGATAATGGAGGTGCTTGGTACAAAATACCTGAATCATGGAAGACAGAGAGTTATTATGCCGGGTCGGAAAAAGAGTCGGCCTTCGCGTTTGATGCCATTGCGGCTGCCGGAATCGATGAGACTCAATATGACGTTGTCATAGCCGTTCATGCGGGTGAACCACGAGAAAAGTCGATTCCCGATTATACGAAAATTCGTACCGTCACGTTGCCTCCGCAGGAGCATGCCCAGAAGTCGATAATTTCCGAGGGCGGCACGGTCGGACATTGGGCACATGAGCTGGGTCATGCCATCGGCGTCGTAGTGACGCCCGACGCATTGCGTGCGCCTGACCTTTATGAAATCGGGGGTGTGGAGAAGTGGGATGTCATGGCCAGTGGTTCAAACAACGGAGGAATAACGGACGTCGGCCCGATACTCGGCGATGGTACTAATCCCGCCCCCACGAGCTCGTTCACGAGGATCTTCCTTGGCTGGCTCAACCAGCGACCTTATCCCAAATCCGCCTACGGCGACCAATATCGAATTGGCGCACTTGAGGCCAGTCAGTTCGGCGGTTACGTGACGCGCTATAACCTTGAGGAAAGCGACAGTCTGGCCGTGTCGAAATACTACCTTCTGGAGACAAGAACTCGGGCGACAGGCTTGACGGATTGGGACACCCCCCTGCCCGAAACTCCGCCGGTGTACGATTTCCTTCTCTATTATGTCGATGATGCGGGCGATTCGCGGAATCCGGCGGTAGTTACGATACCGGGAAACAAGTCTCAAAGTCCTGAATCGTCAGTTTTAAACGACGGCGTTCTCGCACATGGCGAGGTGTATCGCGACCTGAACAATCTGGTGAAGTTTACCGACCTGGGTGAGGAAAATGCTGGTGGAGGTTACGAGGTTCGAGCTCAAATTAGCATGATTGACGAAGGTTCTTTTGAGGCCAAGTACTGGGGGGCGGTCTTAAGTGGGGAATCAAAGTTAATGCGGGCTTGGTTTTCAACAAGAAGCCAATCCGCACATTTGTCTGGCGGAGGCGGGCAAGCGTCGGCCGTTAGCGGACTGGCACCCTCTCCGTCATTACTGGATTACGTGTGGATGCTAAGAGGCTACCTCGGGATGTGGTTAACCCTGTCGTCTGTTCCCAGTCTAATTCTTCTGGTTGTAGCGGTTTATAGTTGGTGGCGCGCAAGGCGTCGAAGCAAGAAGTATAGCCCCGGGATATTTGTAAGGATTGTTTGGGGTATTTCGCTGCTTCTCTTCATTGGTGTTTGTGCCGCGTCTATCGCGAGTGAGTTGTTGAAAATGAGGGGCGATGAATTCATATATTTTGATCGCCATCGTCCCGATCCTAACGAAGCAAATCTGCCATCCGTCGACCAGATTCAGTTAGGTCTGCATCTTCAGTTGAATTGTCCCGATGGACGACATGTCGGCATGAATTACGCCACCGGGGAGTTCGAAAATCAGGTGGATGGGTCGTTGGTGTCCGGTGATAATGGCGGCGCACCGGAGTGGATATACGTTCCGGCCATCCCCGAGAACGCCGGATGCAGGTATTCGGTCTCCGCGCACGACAACGAGGCGTTCCTTGCCGCCAACCCAGACATCGCCGCGCAGATTCCCGACCCGTCCGACTCGTACTCGATATACGCCCGCACGATTGACCCGGCCACCGGCATCCTCACCTCCGCGACGCTTGAGGACCAGGTCATCCAGCCGGGGGTCGAGGTCGTGCATGAGATGTCCGTGGATGAAACAGGCGCGCCGGTCATAGAGCCGGGCGTGGTGGACGACGCAGCTCCCGTGACCGGAGCGAGCGTCTCCGATCCGGCCGGACAGAACGGCTGGCATCTCGGCCCGGTGACCGTGACGCTCTCCGCCGACGACGGCGAGGGCACCGGCGTCACCTCTACCGAATACTCCGTTGACGGCGGGCTGACCTGGACCACGTATGCCGAGCCGTTCGAGGTCTCCGGCGACGGCAGCCATACCATCCTGTACGGCTCGCGCGACAACGCCGGAAATTCCGAAACGACGAAATCGCTGGAAATCAAGATCGATTCTGCTGTGCCGAACGTCTCGATAACCGCACCCGCCGACGGCCTGCTCACGAACCAGCCGACCGTGACGGTTTCCGGCTCGGCCTCCGATTCCGGCTCCGGCGTCGCCTCCGTGAGCGTGAACGGCGCGAATTGCGAAATTGCCGAAAGCATCTGGACATGTGCCGGCGTCCAGTTGACCGAAGGCGCTAACGTCCTGACCGCCACAGTGACCGACACATCTGGCAACAGTACGACGGTCAGCGTCTCCGTTACCCTCGATACGGTTGCGCCCGACACGACGATCGGTTCCGGCCCGGCGGCGACCACGACGGAAACGTCCGCGGCGTTCGCCTTCGCCGCCACCGAGGAGGGGAGCGCGTTCTCCTGCTCGCTCGATGGGGCCGCCGCGGAGCCGTGCGCGAGCCCCAAGGAGTATTCCGGCCTCGCGCTCGGCGCCCATTCCTTCTCCGTCTATGCCTCCGACCCCGCCGGCAACGCCGACCAGACCCCCGCAATCTGGAACTGGACCGTCGTCAGCCCCGACCAGGACAACGACGGCGTCCTCGACGCCGACGACGACTGCCCCGCGGTCGCCGGTGCGCCGGAGCGCAACGGCTGCCCCTTCGCCGACCGGACGAACGTGGACATGAGGATAATCGACTCGGCCAAGACCGGCGAGTGCGGGTACAGGCCCGACGGCAGGCCGATCGTCGAATGCACCAGGCCCCTCGCGGGAGTCACGGTCAAGGTCTTCGACCGCGATAATGCCGACTTCATCTCGGCCTTCGGCGGCCGGAGGCCGGCCAAGCACCTCATGGACGACATTTATGAGTCCGGCGTCGGCCTCGTGGGCGCGTGCGTCACCGACGCCGCCGGGACCTGCCTCGCCGGCGAGGACCACCCCGGCCGCTTCCTCGTGGTCATGAAGTATTCCGAGGGGACGCAGTCCGTCTATACCGGCAAGCTCAAGGAGTTCCGCAAGTCCGTCCGTCTCGCGTACGACGCCGAGGACGACGACGATGACGTGTTCGAGGACGTCAACCCGAACTTCCTCACCCTCACCAAGAACCTCCACGTCATCAAGCACATCAAGAAGAACGGGGAAGTGAAGCTCGACGGCGGGAAGCTGACGGTCGTCACGGGCTCAAGGCTCGACGTCCTCCGGCCCGACTACGTGGTCTGGAGCGGCGAGGAGGAGCTGTACCCGTTCGTGCTGACCGCCGACGACAACGGCTGGACGGTGGACGCCTGCCTCGAGGTGCCGGCGGGGTACGAGATAGCGGGAGTGCTCGACGAGAACGGCGACGTCGTCACGACGGCGGACTGCGTGAGCACCGTGCTCCGCAACGAGTCGAGGGTCTTCCTCTTCCGCGCCGTGGACGTCGGCAGCCCGGAGCCGGACTTCGGCCTCACGCTCACCGCCAGCCACCCCGGCAAGGCGCCGACCAGGGTCAACGCCACGCTCGAGGGCATGCGCAGCCGCATGGAGGCGGGGATAGAGAAGGGCGTCAGGAGCCGCGTGAAGGCACTTGTCCCGAAATGGTCCGCTAGGGCGGCGGAGGTCGGGGAGAGAGCGAAGTTTCCGAATAGCGTTCAAGACACAAAGAAACATCGCTAGCTGAACAACAAAAGTTGTGAAATACCACGGACTTTAGCCCGTGGTATTTTATCGATGAATCGCTGTTCAGCGCAGTTTCAGCGTCTTCAGGTTCATCTCGTATTGCCCGAAATTGCCTGGGTCAACGATCACTTCGACGGGCGTGGCGCCGATTTGCACCTTGGGCGTCGGGTCGAACTGCAGGGGCGGGCTGGCGAAAGTGCGCTTGGCGCCGGTTTCGTCGGTCCAGGCCGTAACGAGACGCCAGCCGCGTTGGTATTGCTTGAGGCGACGCCAACGGCCGGTCATATCCGCTGGCGCGCTGCCGATTGGTTCCACGCCCGCCACAATTGTCGTCAGCCGCCGTCCGTTCGCGCGCAGCCAGCGGCGATAACGGCTTTCCCTCAAGGCGCGCGGCAGGAGGGCGAGACCGACAAGCGCGAAGAGCAGGCCCATGCCGCCCAGGATGATGGGGCCGAGCCACAGGTCGGAAAAGGCATCGATGTCTTCCCGGTCGCTCACGACGTCATACAGCACCGTTACCTGATCGCCGATGGAATGTGACGGCGGATTGGAGCCGGTCGAGGAGCGGAAGCGCTTCATCTGGCCGTCCGGTCGGGAGTATTCGACCACCGGATGGTAGGTTGTCGAATCGTCGCTCTGCGACTCCTCGACGTCAACCACCTCGCCAGTGGTGCGGCTCGCGACTGCCAGAAATTGCCGCGTGTCCACGGCCATCTTCGCGCCAAACCCCGCCATGGTCAGGCCGATTAAGGCGAATATTATCGCCAGCCAAAGAGGAGTCGGTTTGTTTTGGTAGTTGGGCATATTTGATAAATGCGTTACCATCTATTTGTAATTATACCATTATTAATTTTCACCACGCGACGCGCTTATTCTATGGACGCAAAAAACATCGCGAATTTCATCTTTGAGCTTGCCCAGCTGCGGCGCATCAAGCACGAGGGCTGGCGGCTGGCTGGCGTGGAACATCCGGACTCCGTTGCCGAACACAGCTTGCGCGCCGCGCAGATCGGTTTTGTGCTGGCGGTGATGGAAGGCTACGAGCGGCCGGACGAGGTCGCGTCCATCGTTGTGTTCCATGAGCTGGAGGAGTGCCGCATCGGCGATGTCCATCGCGTTGCGAATCGTTATGTCACGGCGGACAAGGAACGGGCCGTGTCGGAGCAGGCGGCCCCTTTGGCGGAGCTCGGAGAACGCCTTCAGCGGCTTTGGTCGCAAATGGAGAAGCGCGATACCACGGCCGGCATCATCGCCAAGGATGCGGATTACCTGGAGATGGCGTATCTGGCGAAGGAGTACATCGAGAAAGGCCATGGCGAAGCGCAGGATTGGATTAACAACATCGGGCGCGCCCTCAAGACCGAATCCGCCAAGCGGCTGTTTGCCGAACTGGAGACAGTCTCGTTCTGCGATTGGTGGAAGGGCCTGAAGAAAATCGACGCGAGGGATCGCTGATGCGGCTTAACGGGCTGGAAACAGCCCATCTTATTGCATTTTTCGCCTGTTTTTGAGGGCGGTGCAGCCTTTTGCGTCGTCTGATAAAAGGGCATTTGATAATTTCCTACCGTTTTAGTATGATTTGTTTTTCATGGTCGGCCGAGGGTGGCTGACCGCTAATCACTTATGTGGCGCATCGAAATTGATTATCCAAGCAAGAGTCACGGAGAGATGGAGGAACTGGATCGCCGGATGGCGACCGTGCCCGGCGTTCGTCAGGTTGATGTCTGGCCGGAACGGGTCATCGTCGTGGCGGAAAAGGAAGAGGTTGCTGACGCGTGTGTGGCGGCGGTTGGTGCTCACGTCGCATCACCGCGCGTGACGAAAATCGCGGACGCAGAAAAGACCTTAGCCGTGGCGGGCATGGATTGCCGGAGCTGCGGCATTACCCTGGAGCGGCGGCTGATGCGTTTGCCGGGGATGAAATCCGTCAAGGCTGACGCCGACCGCGGCCATGTCGAGATTACCTATGATTCCGACCGTCTTGATGATGCGGACGTGGCGGCGGAGATTGCGGCCGCCGGCTATCGCGTCGGCGAAACGAACGGCGTTCGTGATGGCGAGGCGAAGCGACCGCCGCTCACGGCTTTGGCCGGGCTGTTGGCCGCCGCGGCCGGCTTGGTCTGGCTGACCTATGGACATCTCGGTGCCGGTTTCGGTTCGGCCACGGGCACGGCTGGTTTCGTGACGGCCGTGACTGTCGGGCTGTTGGCCGGATTTTCCTCGTGCTTGGCCGTGACCGGTGGTCTGGTCCTTTCTTTGGCGACCGGATTAAGCGGCCAGAAACGCCGGTCAACCGCTCCGATTGCGGCCTTCGCCGTCGGGCGGCTGGTTTCTTATGCCGGCTTCGGCGCGGCCATCGGCGCGTTGGGTCATTTTTTCGCGCCTAGCCCGGCCGTGAGCAGCGCGCTCATGTTGGCCGCCGCCATCGTCATGCTGCTCATGGGCCTTGATTCGTTGGGCCTGATGCCAAAGGCGCTGAAAAATTTTTGGCCCACCTCGGCATCCAATACAGGTCGCCGCCTCTTGGCTGTTGCGGACCGGCATCCGACCGTCGCGCCTTTTCTCATCGGCGGCGCGACTTTCTTCCTGCCTTGCGGCTTCACCCAGTCATTCCAGATTTTCGCCTTGTCCGCCGGTTCTGCCGCGGCCGGGGCGTCGGTGTTGGGCGGTTTCGCGCTCGGGACGTTGCCGGCCATCATGGCGGTCGGAATGGCGGCCGCCTCCATCCGCGGCACCACGCGTCAATGGGCCGTGTGGGCGGCGGGAGCCATCCTTCTGATACTCGGCATCTTCACCATGCGCGGCGGCCTGGCTCTCGCCGGTTTGGGTTGGCCGACCGGGCCGACCACCAAAACCGTCGTTGCCGACGTGAGCCTGCCGCCCATTGTGGACGGCCGACAGGTTATCCGCATGACTGTCGGCGCCGCCGACGCCGCCTTCTCGCCGGACCACTTCACCGTCCGGGCGGGTGTGCCGGTGCGTTGGGAGATTGACCAACAGGCCACTTCCGGCTGCCTCTCTTTCCTTGTCTCCCGGCAATTGGGCCTGAACGTCCAGCTCAAGCCCGGCGCCAATACTGTTGATTTCACCGCCGACCGCTCCGGCCAGTACCGTTTCAGCTGTTCGATGGGCATGTACGGCGGGGTGATCGATGTCGTGCCCGCCTCGTAGTCGTTATCGTCGGCCGGTGCCAACCGTGATACAATAATAAGAGGGAAACCCCCTTAATTTTTGGGTATGAAGAATCTTAGGATGGAGATCAGCGGCATGCATTGTGCCTCCTGTGCCGTCAACCTCGAGCGCAGTTTGCGCGACGTGGTCGGCGTGGAGGAGGCCAACGTGAATTTCGCGTTGCGTAATGCGACGGTGCTTTATGATCCAGAACGCACTGATGAGGGGATAATCCGGGCGGCCGTGGCTGACGCCGGCTACGAGGCCGGCTCGGGAGCGCCTCTGGATCCTCGCGTTTCCACCCAGCGGGAAGCCGACGCCGCCGCCGTGCGCGCCGCCGCCGCCATTGTCGTGGCCATTCCGGTCATCCTGTTCGCCATGTCCGGGCGCCTGTTGGTTATGCCTTTCCTTGGCCACGCCATCGGGCTTTGGCTGCAGATGGTCTTGACGGCGGTTTCTGTTTTTTGGTTGGGGGCAGGGTTTCATCTGGCCATGCTGCGACAGCTTCGGCATCGTACCTTGAGCATGGACGCCTTGGTCTCGATCGGCACGCTAGCCGCCTTCTTCTACAGTGTCGGAGCGATGTTCGGCGGTCAGGTTTTCGTGTATTTCGAGGCTGCCGCATCGGTCATTGCCTTCATCCTGCTCGGCCGTTATTTGGAATCCAAGAGCCGCGGCCAGGCCTCGACGGCCGTTTCGCGGCTGCTCGAGATGGGTGCCAAGAAAGCCAGCGTGCGCCGATCGGACGGGACTTATGAGGAGGTCGGTGTCGAGCATGTCGCCATCGGCGACCGTCTGGCGGTGAAGCCGGGCGAACGTATTCCGCTCGACGGACGCGTGTTGGAGGGCGAGACGTCCGTGGACGAGTCCATGCTGACTGGCGAGAGCATGCCGCGCCGCAAACAACCGGGTGATTTCGTCTATGGCGGCACGGTCAACCAGACCGGGGCGTTGGTCATCGAGGCGGTCAAGGCGGCTGGCAATACGGTTTTGGATCAGATCGTTCGGCTGGTCGAGGATGCCCAAGGGCGAAAGGCGCCGGTGCAGAAGCTGGCTGATCGGGTGGCGGGCATCTTTGTCATGGTCGTGCTCGGCATCGCGGTTTTGGTTTTCATCGCCTGGTATTGGCGGACCGGGGATCTGGCGGCGGCGTTGCTGCCGGCGGTTTCGGTTTTGGTCATCGCCTGTCCCTGTGCCTTGGGTCTGGCCACGCCGACGGCCATCTTGGTCGCATCCGGAGTCGGTGCCTCATCTGGCATCCTCGTCAAGAACGGAGAAGCGTTGGAGCGGGCGCGGGCGGTGGATACGGTGGTTTTCGACAAGACCGGCACGTTGACCGAGGGGCGGCCACATGTGACTGACGTCAGTTCGTGCGTGGCCGGTTATACCGACAAGGAAATATTGCGGCTGGCGGCTTCGCTCGAGAAGATGTCCGAGCATCCGCTCGCGGCGGCGGTTTTGGCGGCGGCCGCTGAACAACAATTGGAGCCGGCAGCAGTCAGCGGTTTTTCCGCCGTGCCCGGCAAGGGCATTACCGGCGAATGCGAAGGAAAACACTTGGCACTTGGCAATTCGCATCTCGTTCCTCCGTCTGACGACACGGCCGAGGCGTCCTGCCATACGGCCAGCCTGGAAATCTCCGGCAAGACCGTGGTGCGCCTTTCCGCCGACGGCCATACGGTCGGCATCATTGCCGTTGCTGATGTCGTGAAGCCCGGAACCAAGGATGTTGTGGCTGGCCTGAAGTCCCGCGGTTATCGCGTCGGCCTTTTGACTGGTGACAACGTCCTGTCGGCGAGAACCGTCGGCAAGGAGCTGGGCATCGAGATGGTCATCGCCGAGGTTCTGCCGGAAGGCAAGGCCAAGGAGATCGCCAAGCTGCAGGCGGAAGGGCGCAAGGTCGCGTTCGTCGGCGACGGCATCAATGACGCGCCAGCGCTGGTGCAGGCCGATCTCGGCATTGCCATCGGCACGGGCACCGACATCGCCATCGAGGCCGGCAACATCGTGCTGCTGTCGGGCGACCCGGCGAAGGCGGTCGAGGCACTGGAGCTTTCGCGGCGCGCCTTCGGCATCATCCGCCAGAACCTGTTCTGGGCTTTCTTCTATAATGTGCTGGCCATTCCGCTGGCGGCGGCCGGGCTGCTCACGCCCATGATTGCCTCCGCCGCGATGGCCTTCTCTTCCATTTCCGTCATCCTCAATTCGCTGATGATCCGCTGGCCCAAGAGGCGTCGCGCGTCGGCGTGAAGGTAAGGTGCTGGAG
>JAQTNC010000006.1:0-47452 GCA_028714475.1 Patescibacteria group bacterium | reverse complement strand
GTCAGCAACCTCGGCCTGGCCGAGCGGCCGATTGAGCTCGGCGCGACTTTTTCCAAGCATTATGCCGCCGAGCTGGGTCTTGACTGGCGCGAGACTTACGTCGCGGCGATGGACGATTTGGGCATTCGGCTGTGGCGCATACCCGCGTATTGGGACGACATCGAGCCGCAGTCCGGCGAATACGATTTCTCGTCGGTGGACTGGCTGCTTGACGAGGCGGCCAAGCGAGAGGCCAAGGTCATCCTGGCGGTCGGGCGCAAATTGCCGCGCTGGCCGGAGTGTCACGTGCCGCGTTGGGCCAGCGGGCTCGATAAGGATGTTGCCGACGCCCGCATCCTGCGCATGATTGGCGAGACGGTACGCAGGTATTCAAGGCATTCGGCGGTCGTCGTCTGGCAGGTCGAGAACGAGCCGTTCTTCGATTTCGGCGTCTGTCCACCGCCGGACGAGGCCTTTCTCAAGCGCGAAATCACCCTCGTGCATTCGCTTGACAGCCGGCCGGTCATGGTCACCGACAGCGGAGAATTGTCGTCGTGGCTGCGGGCCGCCCAAGTGGCCGACATCCTTGGCATCAGCACGTACCGCGTCGTGTGGAGTCGCATCATCGGTTATTTCTACTGGCCGATCACGCCTCGCACCTACAGCACCCGCGCCTTGGCCGTCAGCACGATTGTCCGTCGAGTCATCATCTCGGAACTCCAGGCGGAACCGTGGTCGCCGGGACCGATCGTCCAGATGCCGATTGACCAACAGTTGAAGGTGATGAGTCCGGATCGCCTGAAGGCCAACGTGGTTTTCGCGCGGCGAGTCGGCTTGTCGGAAGCATACCTGTGGGGTGTGGAGTGGTGGTATTGGCTGAAGAAACAAGGTCACCCGGAGATGTGGGAGATGGCGAAGACACTGTATCAGCAGTCGGCTTCTGACGCCGCGAACGAGCGGGAGCCGTTGTAGTGTCCGTATTTCGTTCATCACGACGAAAATGTCATCAAAAACCGCGGCTCTGGGCCGCGGTTGTTTCTTTATCGGTTGATGTTAGCCGAACGTCAGCGCGTACAGTCGCGTGCCGGGTTCGCGGAAGGTGAGGCACAGGGTGCGTTCGCCGTAGTCGGAACCCGCGTCGAACAGGCGATAAAGCCGTCCGTCGCGGAAGGTGATGATGGCGCGGCCGTTTTCGTTCACGGCATCCGCGCCGAGCTGGCGGAGCGGCGGTTCGCCGTCAATCGTCAACTCCGCCGTGGCGCCGTCATTCGGGCCTACGGCGACAATAAAGACGCGGGCGGCATCAAAGCGCATGGCGAGCGTCGCGCCCGGTTCGGCGGGTGCCGCCCATTCGTCGTCCATCTCCCACAGCCCCTCGAGGTAGAAAACGTTTTTCGCCGGATGAGGCACGCCGCTGAAGTGTCGCGTCACGCCCGGCCGGACCGTTTCCGGCGAGCCGAGGTACTCCATGCGGTTGAAGCCCAAGTAGGTTTCCGGCGACTTGATGCGACGGAAATCCGTGTTTTCGGTGATTTGGCCGCTGACCGACGGGAAAGTCGGCTTTGCGCCAGCTTCGGCAAGCAGGGAGCGAATCACCGCCTCGCCCTGCTCGTGTCCGCTTTCGCCGAATTGGTGATGGCGCAGGTTGCCGGCGTGATCGGCGAAATAATGAGCCGGCCAATAGCGGTTGCCGTAGGCGTTCCAGAGGGCGTAGTCGTTGTCGGCCGCCACGGGATAGCGGATGCCGGCGACCTCGATGGCGCGACGGAGACTTTCGGCATCCTTTTCGAAATCGAATTCCGGCGTATGCACGCCGATGATGACGAGCCCCAACGGGGAATAAGCCTCGTGCCAAGCGTTGAGGTAGGCCAAAGTGCGCTGGCAGTTCACGCAGGAGTGCGTCCAGAAATCCACCAGCACGACACGGCCCTTCAGGGTGTCGCGGGTGAGCGGCTCCGAATTGAACCAACCGGTGAGCCCATCGAATTCGGGCAGGTGGCCTTCGATCGGCAAATGGCCCAAGTCCGGTTCGCGGCGGCCGGTCAGCCAGGCTGCCAGGCGTTCAGCGAGCGGCATCGTCGGTCGGGTTAGGTTCTGCTTCAGTTTTGGTGAGGCGAATGCGGTTGATGCGGTGGTTGATGATTTCCTCCACTGTTGCGGTCATCTGGCTGCCCAGCTGTACCCGCTGGCCTTTTTCCGGCAGAGTGCCGAGTTCCTTGAGCACGAGCCAGGCGATGGACTTGAATGGCGGACCTTCCAGGCGCGAGTTGAAGAACCGGTTGATGTCCTTGATTTCCGCGTCGCCATGCACGACGATGTTCAGGCGATCCACCCGCTTGACGGTCGTCTCGTCCACGTCCGACTCGTCGGCGATTTCTCCGACCAGCTCCTCCATCAGGTCCTCGAAAGTGACGACGCCGTCCATGGAGCCGAACTCATTGACGACAATGGCCATGTGGACGTGCTGTTTTTGCATGTCGCGCAGGAGATCATCGAGGTGTTTCTTGTGCGGCACGAAAGACGCCGGTTCCGCGAGGTCTCGCAGGCGCAGATGACCAAGCGACTGACAGAGGTTTTCGGCATGGCGGCGGAAGACATCCTTGATGTGGACGATGCCGATGATGTCGTTCTTGTCGCGGCCAAAGACCGGGTAGCGGGAATAGCCGTTGCTGTCGATGATGGGCATGGCCTCGGCCAACGTGTGGGCGCCGTCGAGGAAGACGACATTCTCCTTCGGGGTCATCACGTCGCTCGCGTTGATGTCATTGAAGAGGAAGACCCGCTTGATCATCTCGGCTTCTTCTGTCTCGACCGTCCCTGCCTCCGCGCCAAGCGAGGCCATGGTCTTGATTTCCTCCTCGCTGATGACGTGTTCGGTGTCGAAACGGACCTCTCGATGCAGAACCAGCTTGACGATTTTTTCCACGACTACGAGCGGCGGACCGAGTAGCCAGACGAGCCAGGTCATCGGTTTGGCCATGTAAAGCGACCAGCGTTCCGGCTGGCGGGCGGCCAGCGTCTTGGGCACGAGCTGGCCGAAAATGAGCACCAACACGGTCATGACGCCAGTGGCGACGCCGATGCCCGCGTGACCGAACGCCTTTGTGGCGGCGACGGTGGCGAGCGCGGAGGCCGCCACGTCGCAGATGACCTGGACGAGCAGGATGACGCCCAGCAGTCGGTGCATGTTGCTGCGCAACTCGTGCAGGAGCAGGGCACGCCGGTCGCCGCGGTGCATGAGCGTCTTCACGCGAATGTCGCTCACGACCAGGAAGGCGGCCTCAACGCCGGTCAGCACGGCGGAGACCGAAAGCAACAGGACAACGAGGAATATTTCCATCATACGGTTTTCTCGCCTAGCGTTGAGGGCGGCGGAGTCGGGGGCTTGGAGGGTGGGCTAACGGGTGGCACGGTGCCCGGTTTTTCCGGCGCGGCTCCTAGCGGCTGTGTCGGAGCGCCCCCCGGCTCCTTGGCCGGGGCAGTCTTCAATGCCGGAAACACCACGCTGGCTTGCGTGCCGACTTTCTCGATGGAATCGACGAATATCTTGCCCTTCATGATTTCCACGATTTGCTTGGTGATCCAGAGGCCCAGGCCAGTGCCGGGGATGTCGCGCGTCAGGTCGGTCTTGACGCGGTAGAACTTCTGGAAGAGCTTCTCGCGCGCTTCCGCCGACATGCCGAGGCCGGTGTCGGTGATCTTTATCTCCACCATCGCGTTTTCCTTGAGTTCAGCCGTGACGGTCACCGAACCCTGCGGCGTGTATTTGATGGCGTTGGAACAGAGGTTGATGAGCACCTGCCTCAAGCGCGACTTGTCGACCTCGATGAGCGGCAGCGGTTTTTCCGGCTTGCGGAACTCGAAGGTCAGGCCTTTCCTTTCCGCCTCGAAATGCAGCTGCTCGACGATTTCGGCAATGAGCTCCTCGGGGGAGACCTTCTCCAACGACAGGGACATGCGACCCTGTTCGATGCGGGACACGTCAAGAAGGTCCTCCACCAATCCGGCCAAGTGTGTGGCGATGGCGAACGTCGTCTTGAGCACGCCCTTCGGTTTGTCATCAAGTTTCCCGTAGGCGTCCTCGAGGAAGAGCGAAAGGTAGCCGCGGATGGCGGTGATCGGCGCGCGCAGTTCGTGCGAGGCCATCGAGATGAAGTCGTCCTTCATCTGATCAACTTCCTTCAGCTTGCGGAAAAGGACCGCGTACTCGAATAGCCGTGTGTTCGACGAGAGCACCAGCACGACGATGAAGATGGTGATGCCGAGCCAAAGGTAGGACCAGAAGAGGTTGTCGCTCACCAGGTTGTCGATGACTGACAGCGATATTTTCGCGGAGAGCAGGTATGTCTCCTTGCCGTCGCGGTCGGTGAGCGGCATGACGACACCCCAATAACGGTCGCCGAGGCGGACTTCCTCGGCCGTTAGCGTGTCGTCCACGGCGGCGGAGCGTCCGGATTTGGTCAGGTAGGCGATGGCCTGTTGGTTGTACCAGGCCAGGATGTTGTGGTTGCCGTGAGCCGGTTGGCCGATGCCTTCGCGGTAAAGGCTCGCGACCACCTTGAAGTCCTCGCCTTCCTTGGCGAGCACGTCGAGCATCTTGACTTCAGGCAGGACGGATGCGACATCATCCAGGCGTTTTTGCAGCGCGGCCTGGTCGCCGAAAAGATCGACGCTCGTGACGTTCACCATCTTGCCGATGATGAGTGCCGTGCGCTGCAGTTCGACATCCACGGTTTTCCGGAAGCGGTTGACGACGAAAAACGTGTTCAGGACGACGGTAATCGGAATGAGGACGATGAGGATGATCGCGTAAATGATCTGCCAGTTCTTCTTGAGGAAGAAGGAACTGGCGCCGGTTTTGGCTGGGGCTTTGGAGGCGGGCATATTCAACATTAATTATAGCACAGGCGGCGTTTTGGCGGCTGGCTCAACCCTTGATTTTTTGGTAAAATAATCATATATGCCAAAAGCCCATCGAATGCTTGCGAAAACGCCAACCGGCATCCCCGGTTTTGACGAGTTAGCCGAAGGGGGCTTGCCGCGCGGCCGCGCCACGGTCATTTCCGGCAGTGCCGGCTCCGGCAAGACGGTTTTTGGCGCGGCTTTCCTCAATTATGGGGCGACGCGCCTGCGCGAACCGGGAGTTTTCGTGACTTTTGAGGAGCGTCGGGTGGACATCATGAGCGAGATGGCCGGTTTCGGCTGGGACTTGGCCGGCTTGGAAAAGCGCGGTCTGCTCGCTTTCGTGGACGCGAGCCGCATCGCCGCGAGCCAGGTGGAAGTGGGCGAATACGATTTCGGCGGCTTGGTGGCCCGTCTCCGCTATGCCATCGGCAAGGTGAAGGCCAAGCGTTGCGTCATTGACGGCATCGGTTCGCTGTTTCTGCGTTATCGCGATACGTCTTTGGTGCGCCGCGAACTGTCGCGCATCATCGGCGCCTTGCGCGATCTGGATGTCACGACCGTCATCACTGCCGAACGGGTGCGCGACGAGGACGCCGTTTCCCGTTTCGGCGTCGAGGATTTCGTCGCGGACAGTGTCGTCGGCCTCTTCAATACCGAATCCGGACGGCAGCGGGAAAGGCAGATCGAGGTCATCAAGCTGCGTGGAGGCAGCCATCAGACGGGCAAGCACCCCCTGCTTATCGACGACGCCGGTTTGACGGTTTTTCCGCGGGAACGGCGGTTGTCGGGCGATGCGATTTCGTCCGGACGCGTGTCTTTGGGAGTGGTGGGCATCGATAGCATGATGGACGGAGGAGTCTTCCGTAATTCCGTGACGCTTCTGCTCGGGCCTTCCGGCACCGGTCGCACCGTGCTCGGCCTGCATTTCCTCGCGGCTGGCGTCCGTCGTCGCGAAAAATGCCTGCTGATTTCCTTTGAGGAAAGTAGGAATCAGCTGGTTGCGGACGCCGATTCGCTGGGCATGTCTTTTGGCGAGGCCGAACGGCATGGCCTGCTCCGCGTGGTCACTTGGCAGCCCGATGGCCGGCCAATCGAGTCCTGCCTGAAGCGCCTGAAGGAAGTCGCGGATGAGTACCGCCCGAAGCGCGTCGTCATCGACAGCCTCATGCCGCTCGCCAACGCGGTGGATGAGCAGCGGTTCCGACGGTTCGTTGTTTCCCTGCTGTCTTTCCTGCGTTCGCGTCAGGCCACGACCGTTGTCAACTACACGACCGGCGATGGCCTTGAATCCTCCTTGGCCGCCGAATCCGACCTGGCCGTGCTGACCGATAACATCCTCGTCATGAGCTTCTCCGAGCGTGACGGCAAGATGGAGCGGACCTTGCTCGTCGCCAAGTCGCGTGCCTCGTCTCACGACAAGGAAGTACGCCGTTACGAGATTACTGACCGTGGTTTCTGCGTGCCGATTGCCAGTGACCGGGTCTGCGGGGCAGTGCCAGTCGCCCCGAAACGCCCGGCGCGACGGCGTCGGCGATAAAAACATATGGCGACGGTGCGACACCGCATCATCCTCTTCGTCTCCCGGGAATCGGCCACGTACCACTACGTGCGCCGACAGGTGGAGTCGGCCTGCGTTTCGGCCGGCGGGGACTTGGATATCGTGGAAATCAGCGATCGTCCGGATTTGGCCGAGAAACTCAACATCGAGGCCCTGCCGACGGTCGTGATTGGCGAGCGGCGTTTTGTTGGCGTGCCCGGCACCGATTTCCTGCGTTCCTGCCTGGAAGGGTTAGGCAAGAGATAGCGATTCTACTATGGCCACGATCAGGAAAACAACGCCCAAAAACAACCGACACTTCGTCCAGCCGATTGACGAGATGCCGGAGGCGGTCTTCGTGACCGACGCCGCCCATCGCATTTTGGCCGTCAATCGCGCCGCTCTCGAGGAGCTGGGTTATGCGCGACGCGAGCTGGTCGGTTGGTCCTTGGAAAAGATTTTTCCGCAGCCGCCAGCCGGACTGCGGCGCGTTTTGGCTGGCCAGGCTCATTCCATCGAGTTCCAGACCAAGGTTCGCCTGCGTAGCGCCCGATTGGCGGATTATGAATTCGTCGCTTCGGCCATCGTGCGTCGCGGCGCCGTCACCGGCCTCTTCTACCTGGGTCGGGACGTGCGCGTGCGCAAGCTCATCGAAACGGAAGTCCGCAAGGCCCGCGATTATTTCCGTTCCATCGTCAACAACTCGCCGTATGGCCTGTGCGTCACCGACCTGGAGCGGCGGGTCATGATGATCAACCGCGCCGCCGAGGACATCACCGGTTATCGCGCCGACGAGATTGTCGGCAAGCCAGTCTCGGCTTTTTATCCGCCTGATGCGGAAGGCACGCGGCTGGACATGGCGGCTCTCCGGCGCAGCAAGCGAATCGTGCGGCAGTTCCGATTCCGCCGGCCGAACGGCAGCGAGGTGCCGGTCAAGGTGACCTATGGGCTCGTCGAAGCGATGGACGGCGGGGACGGCGTCATCATGGAGTCGTATAGCGACCAATCCGATCGCTTGCGGGTTGACCAGCTCAAGAACGAATTCGTCTTCGTGGCCGCCCATGAGCTGCGCAACCCGGTCACGGCCATCCGCCTGCTGCTCGACATCATCTTCGAGGACAAACGTTTGGTCATCGAGCCGGTTTTGCGCGGTTACCTCGCCAAGATGCAGGAAGCCAATGACCGCCTGCTCCACCTTGTTGATGACCTGCTTGAGGTATCGCGCACCGAAGCCGGTCGGCTGAAAATCGAGGTCGCCCCACAGGACATCGGCAACCTGACGGTCCTGCTCTTGAACGAGATGCGTCCGGCCGCCGTGACGAAGGGCGTGACCTTGCGCTACGAGCCGTTGCCGGGCATGCCGCGCGTGATGGCGGACGCCGACAAGCTGAAGGAGGTCCTCTCGAACCTGGTGAGCAATGCCGTGAAGTATAACCTGACTGGCGGCACCATCACCGTCACTCACGAACTGAAGGACGGCCTCCTTTGGACCAGCGTCAAGGACACCGGCATCGGCATCAGCGTTGAGGACCAGAAACGCCTCTTTGAGAAATTCTGGCGTTCCGAGGACTTTGCCGTCCGCGCGCAAGCGGGCACCGGCTTGGGGCTCTTCATCGTCAAGGAACTGATTCAGCGCATGGGCGGCGACGTGGCCTTCAAGTCTGAGCCGGGCAAGGGCAGCACATTCAGTTTCAGCTTGCCGGTGGCGGAGTAGGTTCTAGCTACTAGTTTCTAGTTTATATTTAATAGTTAAGCCGCCTTTTGGGCGGCCTTATTATTAAACTATAACCTAGCACCAAGAACCTAATCCACCACGATCATCACCTTCCGGCCGTTGGCGACGTCGCCGCCGTTCCAGTCGTGGATGGCGTCGAAAAGCACGTTGTCCGCGTAGAGATAATCCTTGCCGAGCCGTGTGCCGGGATCGTTGGTGATGATTTTTCCGTTGGCGGTGTAGCCCTTGGCGACGAGCATGTGGTAGAGCGGGCCGCCGTTGCGGAAATTTGGGTTGTGGAGTTCCTTACCGGCGGCGGGCAAAATGACCGGCCGACCGGCGGCAAGTTCGCGCTTGACGTCCTCAATGTTAGAAACCGGCAGGATGCGGGCGGTCGTGAGCCCCAGATCGTTCTTCATCACGGTCACGGCCTGGTCAGCGTCGATGCTCAAGCCGTAGTCAATGCCGTTCTCGTAGGCCACGAGCTGCTGGATGCCCGTTTCCATCTCGTCGCGCGTCACGCTCGTGCGGCCGTCGCGGAACCACTTGAGCATGAGGAACGCCGCCTCCTCGCAGGCATCCTCGTGCAGGGCATCCCAGACGCTGAACGGCGCCTGATAGACCATCGGCACCTTGATGTTGATTTCCTTCGGGAGCGTCGGCGCGATTTGGTTGGCGGCGGGTGGCGTTTGGGTCGCGGCCGACGGTGTCGCGGGTGGAGTGGCGACGGTATTAGCCGGACTATCATTCCCGGCCGAAGCCATGTTTTCTTCCGGCACCGGTTTCGATATGGCCGTCGCTACTGTTGTCGTCTGTTTCACGGCCTCCGTGGCGGATAATTTTTGTGCCTCCTCAATGCCGATGGCCGCCGGCAGGGCGGGCTGTTGCCAGCGATAAGCCAAATCACGCAGGGTCTGGCGGTTCAGCCAAGCCGCGCTGAAAATCATGGCTACCAGCAGAATGACGGCCAAGGCTGCCGCTCGGAATTGTTTTTTCGAGGTCATAAGATTTCTTTGATTATAGCTGATTTACGGCATTTTGTCGATGGCGTCGGCGACCGCATTTGTCCCACGGCAGAAACAACTGCCAAATATCGCCGAATTATTGCTATACTTTTCCCATGTTCAAGAACGTTTTCCGCTCGGTCGAGTGGATTAAGTCATGTCGGCTGTTGCCGTATCTCGCCGTCTTCGCCCTGGCGGTGGCGTATTTCGCGATTCTGCAGTGGCAGCCGGCTTTCATTGATCCGGATTCCTTCTATCACGCCAAGATGGGGGAGCTGACGATGCGGTTCGGTCTCGTTCGACATTTCCCATGGCTGCCGTTCACGACGCTCGCCCAGTCGTTCGCTGACCATCATTATCTTTATCACCTCCTGTTGGTGCCGTTCATCGCCGCAGCCGGCACCATGCTCGGCACCAAGATTGCGACGGTCGTGTTGGCCGCCGCCGCCATCGTCTGCTTCTACCTGCTCATGCGGGCCGAGGGCGTGCGTTATCCGGCCCTGTTCACGTTCCTGCTCGCCACGTCCGGCGGTTTCATCTTCCGTCTTAACCTGGCCAAAGCCACCGCCCTGTCCGTCTGTCTGGTCTTCCTCTCTCTGCTCGCCATTCGCCGCGACCGCCCACGGCGGCTCTTCCTTCTCGCTTGGCTGTTCGTCTGGTCCTATGGCGGTTGGCCCATCATGATCATTGTTGCCGGCGCGTTCTGGTTGGCGAGGCTGGCGGTGTTCATCATGGAGCGGATGTCGATGCCGGGTGTCGCAGGAAAATGGGCTAGCGCTTGGCGCGACTTCTGGCGCGACCGTCGCCTTGGCTGGCGTGGCTGGACGGAAACGCGCCACGCCTTGGCCATCGCGGCCGGGCTCGCGGCCGGGCTCGTCGTCAACCCGTATTTCCCGCGCAACCTTTCCTTCTATTGGGAACAGATCGTGCAGATTGCCGTCATCGGTTACCAAGGCGTTTTGGTCGTCGGTTCCGAATGGTATCCGTATACGATGACGGAGCTGTTCGGGAAGACGAGCGTCGCTTTCCTCGGCTTTTCGGTGGGCACGGTGATGTTGCTCGCCGCCATTTTTTGGGGGCGTCCGCGATCCGATGTCGCCGTCGAGCCCAAGCGTTTCGTTCGGCTGGCGGCCGCATTTTTCCTGGCCCTGGTATTTCTCTTGCTCTCGCTTCGTAGCCGGCGCCACATCGAGTATTTCACGCCGCTCGCGCTTTGGTTCGACGCCTTGTTCATCACCTTGGTTTGGCCATTCTTCCGTCCGACCAACGAGCCGGACGACGACAACTCCGACAAGCGCCGTTTCGTGGCCAAGTTCCTTTTCGTCTACGTGCTCATCCTGGCGCCGATTTTCGCCGTTCGCGATGGCTTTGGCATCCGCTCGCTTTTCATGAACAAAAGCATGGCGTGGACCAGTTACGGGCGCGTCGCCGATTGGTTGCGCGCCAACGTGCCAGCGGGCGAGGTTGTCTTCCACAGCGAATGGGACGATTTTCCGGTGCTGTTCCTGCAGGACGACAGCCACCGCTACGTGAGCGGTTTGGATCCGACTTTCCTTTATCGGCGCGATCGGCAGAAACAGCAGCAGTATGCCGACATCACCTCCGGACGGCTTAGGAGCGGTTTGGCCAAGGTGATTCGCGACTCCTTCGATTCGCGGTTCGTCGTCATTGAGAAGGATGACGCGCACGCGGCAATGCTGGCCAACGTCGAGGCCGATCCGGCTTTCCGTTTGATGTACGCCGACGATGAGGCGAGCATCTTCCAGATTGTGCCCTGATGCCCCTATGCGACTGACCGTCGTCCTGCCCGCCCTCAATGAGGAGATAGTCCTGCGGCCCAACGCGGAACGCGTGGCGGATTTTTGCGCCAGCGCCTTGCCGGATTGGGAAACGGTCGTCGTCATCGTGGATAATGACTCGATCGATCGGACCGGCGAGATTGGCCGGGTCTTGGCGAAGGAGCGCGGCAACATCCGCTATTTGCGGCTTGAGAAACAGGGTAAGGGGCTGGCCATCCGTGCCGGCTGGCAGGCATATCCCGCCGACGTTTACGCCTTCATGGACACGGATTTGGCGACCGATCTCGCTTCCTTTCCGGAGATCGTGCAGACTGCGCTTCAAAGCGGCGGCGTGGCGATCGGTTCGCGTTTTCATCGCGACTCCAAAGTGGAGAGGTCGTTTTGGCGCAGTTGCCTGTCATGGGGCTACAGCGTTTTCCATCGTCTGGCTTTGGGAACCAAGGTCGTTGATTTGCCGTGCGGATTCAAGGCGGCGGCCGCGCCAGTCGTGGCGTCCGTCCTGCCCCAGACGTGCGATAACGGCTGGTTTTTCGACAGCGAGTTCGTGGTTCGAGCCGAGCGGGCCGGTTTCGCGGTGCGCGAGGTGCCGGTGGTTTGGCGCGAGGCGCCTACAGCCGGGCGACGATCCAAGGTGTCGGTCTGGCGCTTGGTTCCGGAATACTGTCGCCGAGTGATGGCCTTGCGTCGGGAGTTGCGCCATTCGGAAAAGGCGACGCATGGCGCATCGCCAGTGCCTGCGGTGGGCGCATCGGAAAATGACGACATCGTCCCAGCCGAATGGCGCGCTGTGGCTTGGCTGGCCTTGGCCGCCATGGTCGTGACCTCGATTCCGCCGCTCGCCGGCGCCTGGCTCGCACATGCGAATGGCCTCGTCTGGAAGGGGGCGCAATTCTTCTCTCCTCAGGACATGGCCGTTTACCTGTCGTACATCCATCAGGCCGGCACTGGTCACTGGTTGTATGAAGATTATTTCACGGCTGAGCCGCTAGCCCACCGCCTTCACGTTTTTTGGCTGGTCGTCGGTTGGTGCGGCGGGCTCTTGCGCCTCGCGCCCATCGTGACGTATCACTTGGCGCGGGTGCTCACGATTCCGCTGCTGGCGGTCGCCGCTTACGTCCTGATGGCGCGTTTCCTGGAGCGAAAATTGCGCTTGCCTGCCTTGGCCTTGTTCATGTTCGGGTCCGGCATTGGCCCGTACTTATTGCCGTTTGTTTTCGAAAATTATCAGTCCAACGTCGGACGGTACGAGGTGCCGATTGACCTTTGGGCCTCAGAGTCGAACGCTTTCGCCTCAATGCTTTTTTCCGCCCACTTCGTCGCGTCGCTCGCGCTCCTGCTGATCATCTTCTGGCTGTTGTTGCGGGCATTGGAGTCTGGTCGACGCCGACCTGCAGTGGGGGCGGGCCTCATCGGCCTCCTGCTTTTCTCCTTTCACCCATTCAATGCGCCGCTCGTCTACGCCGTCTTGGCCGTTTGGGTAGTGCTCCAGCTCGCGCGGCGTCGGCTCACCCGCGACGCTTTCGTGAACATCGTCATTTTCGGCTTGCTGTCAGTGCCCGCCGTGGCCTACCAGTATTACTTGACCCACGGCAATGACCTGGCGCGGGCGTGGGCCAGCGGCAACCTTTGTCTCACGCCGGCTTTCTGGCACGTGCTCGCCGGCCTCGGTTTCACGGTCTTTTTCGCGCCCTTCGGCTGGTGGCTCGCGCGGAAAAAAGCCGCCCGTCGCGACGAGTGGGATTTCTTGTTTGTCTGGGTCATCGTCCAACTGGTCATCATCTATTTCCCGCTCCAGTTCCAGCGGCGGCTGATTGAGGGCATCCAGTTCCCGTTGGTGGTCCTTTCCGTGCCGGCCATCGTCGCCTTGCTCAAGCGCTGGCATGTCGAACGTTGGAACAAGTGGGGGCGGAAAGCGCTTCTGCTGCTCGCAGTGTTCGTGTTCTTGCCCGCCTCTTTCGTCGCGCTTACGCGCAACATCGGAGTCTACGTCTTCAACCGTACTCAGACATATTATCAGGCACCGGCCACGATCTACGCTCTCGCTTGGGTCAGGATCAACACTCCGGAAAACGCTCGCTTCATGGCCGGTCCGGAATCCAGCCTCGATTTGGTGGGCTGGGGTAATCGCCGCGTTTTCGGCGGTCAGCGCAACGAGACGGTCAATTTCTTCGAAAAATGGGACGCGACCCTGGCCTTTTACGCGCCGATCAGCGCCGGGCGGCGGCACGATTTCTCCTGCCGCCAGGGGATTGATTACGTCTGGTGCGGCGACGAGGAGCGCGCCGTCGGCGAGTGCCCGGAGGACACCGGTTTCGAGAGGGTTTTTGACGCGGGCGGCATCAGCATTTATCGCGTGAGCGGCTGTTCGTCGGCGGCCGCACCTTGAACGCGGCCAATCGTCGTCAAGCGGTGACGCCATGAATCATATGTGGCAGAAGCTGTCGGACATCCTGTCAAGAAAGCGTGAGCGGCGGCGTTCATTCGTTGAGTCCGTGGGCGTCGCTGTTTTGACCGTGGTGGCGATAGTGACTACGTCCTTGTCGCCGGTTTTCGGTTGGTGGCTCGGCGTGCGCCGCGGGATGGTCTGGAAAGGGCTCTCTGTCTTCTCGCCCGGCGACCTCAGCGCCTACCTTTCCTTTATCGATCAGGCGCGGTTTGGCGAATGGCTCACCAAGAATCTGTTCACCATGGAGCCGATCACGCCGTCATTCAACGTCCTTTGGTGGCTGGTCGGCCAGTTGGCGCGACTGATTGGTTCGCCGCTTTTGGCGTTTCATGTTGCCCGCACCTTGCTCATCGTTTTGCTGGCGGTCGTGGCTTGGCGGTTCATCCGCCGCTTTTTCGCGTCAAGCCGGGAGCGACTTGGCGCCTTGGCGCTGTTCCTGTTCGGCTCCGGCTTCGGGACGTACTACGCCGCGTTGTTGCCCTTGCCGACGGCACCTTCATACGGCAGCCGGATGGAGATGCCGGTGGATTTGTGGGTGGCGGAGAGCAACGCTTTCCTTTCGATGCTGTACAGCCCGCATTTCGTGGCCTCGTTGGCCCTTTTGCTGTTGGCCTTCCTTTGTTTGCTTAATGCCTGGCGCCGGGACGATTGGCGATGGGCCATAGGCGGCGGCTTGAGTTCGCTCGTCCTCGTCAGCTTCCACCCGTTTCACGCGCCGACCCTGTATTTCGTGCCGGCGGTTTGGCTCGCGTTTCAGGCCGCGTTTCGCCGGTTGCGCTGGAGACAGGCGGTGGCGTACGTGATTTTCGTGGCGGTTTCCTTGCCGGCGTTCGCTTATCGGTCCTACTTGACGCTCTTTGCGCCGAACGGCTGGCAGATGACTTCCGGGAACCTCTGTTTGTCGCCCGCCCCGTGGCATTATGCGATTGGTCTGGGCGCCATCGTTATTCTTGCGCCGTTCGGCTGGCGATTGGCGCGGCGACAGCCGGGAGGCCACAGTGAATCGGCGACCCGGTCAGAATGGGATTTTCTGGCCGTTTGGGTCGTGGTGCAGTTTCTGCTGCTGTATTTCCCCTTCACCTTTCAACGTCGGCTGGTTGAGGGGCTACAGTTCCCGCTCACGGCGTTGGCGGTGCCGGCCATCGTCGCGGCGCTGTCTTGGTGCAGGCGGCGCTGGTTCACGCGCTCCGGAATATGGGTTTCGTTTTCGGTTTTGGCGACCGCCTTCGCCCTGCTGTTCCTGCCGTCTTCGTCATTTGCCGTCGCGCGGAACCTCATCGCTTACCGCGACAACCAGCCGCCGATCTTCTACATGAGTCGGGCGGAGGCCGATACCCTGCGGTGGGTCAGCGAGAACGCGCCCCGCGACGCGGTTTTCATGGCCAAGGCGAATTCCGGGAACAGCCTCGTCGGGTGGGCCGACCGCCGCGTCTTTGTCGGTCATTGGGCAGACACGATTGATTTCGGCCGGAAGGCGCGGCAGGCAGAGGGCTTTTTCGCGGAGACATTTCGTGGGCGGCGGTGGCGATGGGCGCGCGAATTGGGCATCACGCATGTCTGGTGCGGGCCTAATGAGCATGCCAACGGCGGAGAATGTCCGGAAAATGAAATGGGCTTCCGGGTGATATATAATAAAGGAAGCTATGCTGTATTCGTCGTTGAACCGACATTCGGTACACAAACTAATTGAATATGAAAACCCTGGTTGTCATCCCGACCTATAACGAGAAAGAGAACCTGGAGAACATCGTGGAACAGGTGCTTGGCTTGGGTTTGCCGGAACTGGCCGTGCTGGTCGTGGACGACAACTCTCCGGACGGCACCGGCGCCGTGGCGGATCGTTTGGCCGCCCTGTACGACGGCCGCGTTTTCGCGTTGCACCGCGCCGGCAAGCAAGGGCTCGGCAGCGCCTATCGCGAGGGTTTCCGTTGGGGTCTCGATCGCGGCTACGAGGCGCTTTGCGAAATGGATGCTGATGGCCAGCACGAGCCAGCCGTTCTGCGTTCGCTCATCGGGGCGGTCGAAGCTGGCGCGGACTTGGCCATCGGCTCGCGTCGCATCGCGGGCGGCGGTACGGAAGGCTGGGGGGCGCACCGCAACCTGATGAGTCAGGCGGCGATGACGCTGACGCGGTTCGCGCTCGGCCTCAAGACCCACGACGTCACTGCCGGATTCCGTTGTTATCGGTCTTCCGCCGTCGCGCGGCTTCTCGAACAGCCTTTGGTCAGCACCGGCTACGCCTTTCAGGAGGAAGCGACTTTTTACTGCGAGCGTCTCGGCTTGCGCGTCGTCGAAGTGCCCATTACCTTCCGTGCTCGCCGTTTTGGCACGTCAAAACTCACGCCGGGCGAGGTGGCGCGTTTCTTCACCACTATCGTTGGTTTGTGGTGGAGATGGGTGTTTAGGGGGAAGTGAGTCTTGGATGGAAACAGGTAATATAAAGCGGCTCCCGGCAGCGGGAGCCGCTTGACATGAGGGAGCAGGAGCGAATGGCTCGCCCTGGTAGAGACCGCCGATCAGTCGTCGAAGCCGTATTCTTCTTCCAGTCGGCGGCGCCTGGCTTCAGCGGTCAGACTGTCGGTCTCTCCTTCGTAGACGACTTCCTTCCAGTGGGGTTCCTCATGTTTTTGCGGATGTGGCGGAACCCTACTTGGGTCATTCCGGCACGCCGGAGTTTCAGTTTTGACCTCGCTGGTTGTGGCTGTCGTGTCAGACCGAAGTCTTTCATCGCCTGTTTTTTGGTCCATTTGTGCCTCCTCAAAGAGAACCCGTCTATTTTAGGCTCAAGCGGACGAGATGACAAGCTGGCAAAAAGATGTAATGAAAGGTGTCGGGCACTTTGGGGAAACGGCGCGATAGATCAGCACTAATGGGCATCGAAAGCCGGCAGGACAAACTCCCCGCCGTTTTTTGATTCAGTGACGATGCGTTGCGACGTGCCGAGAGCGTCGAGTTCCAGATGCGCCGTTTGGCGTTCGAGGGAAATGACGGGCAGGTATTTACCAGGGGCGAGGCGGGGGAGTGGTTGGATAATCTCGCCGGCGATGGCGGGGGAGGACGGCGCCAGTTCGGAGGAGGCGACGAGGCCGTTCGCGAACGGGTAAGCGCGATCGAAGACGGTTTTGTTATCGGCATCGCGGACAATCAAGCGCATGAGCCAATCTTCCTTCACTTTGTTTTCCGCGGCCCAAACCGTATCGAGGCGCAGGTTCTGACGGCCGCTCTCATCCGCCTCAATCGTGGCCGAGGCGCCGATGAGCAGCAAACCGTCGGCAAAAATCGTGTCTGTGGGCTGCACCGACAGGCCCGTCGGTTTTGTGCCGAGGCGGTCGAAAAGGAGGAAACCGTCGCGCCAATAGGTTGGCTGGCCGGCGACGGAACGGAGCCTGGCATACCCGCCGGCGTAATGGTCTTTCGTCCAGTCAGTCGTCAGGAAACGGTTTTCGTAATTGATGAGATCAGCCCCGTCAGCGGCGACGAAGCGCGTGTCCGTTGGCACGGCGTAAGGCGAGAGCGCAAATTGCGTCACGCCGAGGAACTGGTAATGCAGGGCGTACAGGTTCTCCCGCGAGGAGAACAGCGGCAGGAGGGCGTCACTCGCGGCGATGGAGGCATCGGGCGGAACGAGTTTGGCCAAAGCGCGTGCGGAGCTGGCGCGAGAGAGGGTTGTCTCGTCGGGGCTGACGAGTTTTACGACGCCAGTTGTCAGTGGCTCCAGCATCAGAACGGCTCCGATTACGGTTGCGACTAAGGCCAATCGAGACGCGTCGCGTTCGGTTTTGCTTTTGAAACGCCCCTCGGTCCATTTCAGGAAGCGCGGCAAACCGTCGGCGGCTGCCAGAAAAATCGCTGGTAGGAAAAGCGTCACGTAATGCGTGCGCAAGACCAGTTCGCCGCCGCCCGCAGCACCAAGGACGAATTCGGCGAGCGGCGCAACCGCGAGCACGAGCGCGGCTGGCGCGAAGATTGGCAAAAAGCCGACGACGACGCCGAGGCCGAGCAACATTTCCAGATTGCCGAGCGAGAAGACATGGGCGATGAGGCGGAGCGGATGAAGGACGGCATTTGCGACCGCCTCCGTCGGCGTCGCGCCGAGCCAGGAATAATAGACGGCGAACTTGTAGTCGTGGGCGGGGGCGAACAGGCTGATGAGCTTCATGTCCGCGATGAACCAGAACGCGGCTAGGAGCGCCGGCGCCCAGCGCCAGAATTTCTCGCGACGTTCAATCCAGGCAAACAGTCCGACGGCCGCCACGACGAGCGCGACGTCCTCTCGTGCCATGAGTGCCAAGACGGCGGCCACAATAAACCATCCTCGTCGGCCACGATTGTATTCGAGCAGCATCCAGAACAGGAACGGCAGAGCGAACGGCAGGATATGGAACTCGTAGAGGTTGGCGCTCTGCGTGAACGGGCAGGCGAGGTAGGCGAGCGCGACGAGCGGGGCGAGCCAGGCGTATTGGCCGTCAGCCGTGCGGCCGAGCCGACGCCGCGCCAAGTGGTAAAGCGGCCAAGCGGCGGCAGCCAAGGCGACCGTCTGCAACACGAGCAACATCCGCGGGTCGGACCAGAGCGCATAGAACGGGACAAGCAGCGGCATCAGCAGTTCCGCGTGGTCGCCCAACGTGAGGTGCGGGTGGATGGAAACGGTGAACCACCGGCCGTGCAGGAAGTTCCAGAAGGCCTGGTTGAAGTAGGCAAGGTCAATACCGTTGTAGCCGAGCAGGGCGTACTTGCGGAGGCAAGCGGCGGATAGCACGACGACATACAAAAGCATCGCCGCCAGCGTCAGCCGCGCGCCGTGTCGTTCCAGCCAAGCCTTGGTTTTGTTCAGTATCAAGTCCATGGCGGAATTTTACCTGTTTTTTCGGCTAGAGGCACCTGCGGTCAAGCAACCTCTTAAGTTTCATGCATCCCGACATCGACTCTTGACGTTTTTGAGGTAACCTGCTAATGTCGAGGCGCCATTCGACTCAGGAGAATCCAGATGAAATTCAGATTGTCCGTTCTTTTATTGGTCGCCGGTTTCTTGGCCATCGGCTGTCGCAACCCCAAATCGGACTTCAGCCGGGAGGAGGCTGCCGCCACGACCGAGGTGAAGCAGCAGCTCCAAAGCAAAGGCTACACCCTCAATGAGGAGCCCAAGGCCTTTGGCTCCATCGACCCAGACACCAACTCGGTAACGGTCTTCGTCCTGGTTCCGGTGACCAAGACAGTGCGGTCCTTGGGCGAGGGCGGCTATACCCGCACGGCCAAAATGAACTGCAAATGCAGCATTACCACCGCCGCCAGTTGCACGTGCAATGAACTGCAAATGCAGCATTACCACCGCCGCCAGTTGCATGTGTGGTGAATACAGGGGTGATCCCCTTTCTCCCCGCATCATGTGACCCCTGCCGGCGCGAGACCAGCCTGACGCCGCGTCCCGGACCCTTCCGGCCGGCGTTTTGTTTTTGGGCGTTTTGCCAGGGATTATCGATTGTCGATAATGAGGCCTTGATTGTTCTTCCCGATGTTGCTAAGAATACCCCGTCTTCCGCAGTCGGCGGGGGAGAGGAGTCGCCATGTTCACTAGTCTTCGTAATCGGTCGGTTGAACCTTGGCCAAGCGAAAGCAACATCAGGCCGCTATCTTGGCTGATGGGGGCTGCGAAAATCATCGGAATTCTTTTCGTAGCTACGGTGGCCGTCATGATTTTCGTCATCGTCAGCGGTATTTGGTCGTCTGTCTCCAGCGACCTTCAGTCGAAGGCCGCTGTAACCAAGGCAAGGCGGCAGATGCAGCAGGCGGGCTACGAGTTCGCTTCGGGCAGGGTGTTTGTTTATCCGCCGTGTCAGAGTCACCCGCAAAGCTATCGTGTGGTCAGCGAAGGCGCGGTGACAGAGTGCGACTGCCTCACGGCCGAGTTGTCCGACGACACCAAGCCGTGTGCTTGTTGGGAAAGAGTGATCAAATAGTTCCCGTGGTTTCGCCACGGCTCTGCCGCGTCGGGTTCTCCGGCCGGCTTTTGTTTATCATCCTGGAATCTCGTCGCATAATTGTAGCTTCGGTTGTCTTGACTTGGTTAGGGGTTCTGTTAACCTAAAACCGCCAAACATCCAGCAAGGAGCATGAGTCATGGCACTTCATACGGGTCGGGAAGCGGTACCGGGCCAACAGGGCAAGGACAAGCAGCCGAAAGGCGGGATGACGTTGGTTCGATGGCTGTTCTGGGCCGCGTTGGCCCTCATCGGTTTAGCTGGCGTCGCCATGTTCCTGCGCAACATTTCCGGCGTCGCCGACCAAGAAGCCAAGGATGAGCGGCTGGAGCTTTTCGCCAGGAACAAGGCCGCGCGACAGATGCAGGAGGCCGGTTACACCGATCTGGTGAACATCGGCAGCGAGGTCATTCCTAACCACCTCTGTGGCGCCACCGATTACCGCGTTTTCGCGAGCGTGCGACAGCCAATTCCCGGCTCAAGCCGAGTCACCTTGGTTTGCGACTGTTGTGAGCCGGACGTGGACAATCCTCTGGCCAACTGTGCCTGTTGGGAACGGGTCGAGTGATTCGATCCCGCTGGCAAATCATGCCGCGTCGGGCTTCCGACCGGCTTTTTGTTTGTTTCCATCAAGCACCCCCGAGGCGCCAGGCCGAAGAATCCTCATTCACGTTGATGGCCCTTGACAGCCGCCGGAAACAATGATTAGCTTGGCTGTCGGTTTGTCTAGGAGGATTCTACATGAAATACCGAGCACTCACTGTCCTTTCCCTCATTGCCGCTGCCTTGCTCTTCTACGCCCTCAAACACAGGTCCAGCGGCAACTCGAATGAGCTCGCGGCACTCGACCGCGCCCAAGCGGAGTTGCTGTTCGTCGGCTATACCGATCTCGTCGCTCAAGGCGTCAAGACGTTTCTTCCCGAAGGCAAGCCGGCCGTCGTTCGTGTCGACTTCGCCGCCAACCAGCCGTCCGCCGAGGGGCGCGGCCGTCGCGTTCACGTCGTTTGCCTTTGCGACGCCAAGGTCTTGGCCCAGCCCGACGAAATCTGCGCCTGCGGAGACGAGTGATCGGCATTCTTGCCGGACCGTCATCGCGGCCCGCGCCACCGTTCTCCGGACGGTGGCTTTGTGTTTTCATGGGATTAGAGCCCATCCGGTTGGTCGGGCTTGACATTGTTCTCAAGATGGCTAAGCTGTCCTTAGCGCTCAACAAGAGATTCAGGAACGAAAGGAGGAGCGCATGCGTATAGTAAATTCTCGCCCCTTCCGGTTGTTGGTGGGCGTGCTGTCTTTGGCGGCATTTGTGGCCATGACGTGGTATCTGGGAGACGAACGGTCTCAAATCCAGAGTCGCCTGGAGTCAGCTGCGCGGGTCGTGGCCATGAAGCACCTGAACGTCTCCGCTGATGGCAACCCAAGTGACGTCAAGGTCGTGAGGACGATCGGCGTTTTCTCCGGGGAAGACGTGTATCGCGTCATCGTGGAGGAAGCCGGCGACAGGATCGCGTTCTGTGACTGTTCGTCTGAGAAGCGCTCCTCCAGACGTGCTGACGACGAAATCAGGAACTGCGACTGCTGGCAGAGAGATCGGCCCCGCGCGAGCTGTTCGCGCCGTCCGAGTCCGTGACGCCAGCGACACCAAACTTTCGGTCGCTCGTCCTGCCCCGGCTCAATTCCGGCGAGGCCACCCTGCTTACTTGGGCGGCCTTTTTTGTTTTGCGTCATCGCCCATACCTGTCCAATTCCGCCAGTTTAGGCTAAGATGGAGGTGTACCTATGGCTCCCAACGAACCGCTTAACGAAGCCGAAAATCTGCTGGAACCGCACGTCGAACATGACGAGCAGGCCTTTGACGTTTCGCTGCGGCCGAAGCGCCTTCATGAGTTCGTCGGCCAGGCGAAACTGCGGGAGAACCTCGGCATCCTTCTCGAGGCCGCGCGTCGCCGCAATGAGCCCATCGAGCACGTCATGCTCTACGGCTCGCCCGGCCTCGGCAAGACTACCCTCGCGCACATCATCGCCGAGGAGATGGGCGTGCGCATCCGCACCACCTCCGGTCCAGCGCTCGAGCGCGTCGGCGACATCGCCTCCATTCTCACCAATTTGGAACCGGGCGACATTCTGTTCGTGGACGAAATTCACCGCCTCAACAAGATTGTCGAGGAGGTACTCTACCCGGCGATGGAGGAGTTTGCCCTCGACATCGTCATCGGCAAGGGGCCATCGGCGCGCACCGTGCGCCTTGACCTGCCGCGTTTCACCCTCATCGGCGCGACGACGCGGCTCTCACTCATTTCCGCGCCGCTCCGCGACCGCTTCGGCGCGACCTATCATTTCGAATACTACGCGCCGGATGAGTTGGCGGCCGTCCTGCGCCGCAGTGCGCGCCTTCTCAAAGTGGATTTGCCGGATGACGCGGCCGCCATCATCGCCAGCCGTGCCCGCGGCACGCCGCGCATCGCCAACCGCTTGCTCAAGCGCGTCCGCGACTACGCTGACGTGCGCGCGGACGGCGTGATTGATGCCGCGTCCGCCGAAGCGGCCTTGAAAATGCTCGAGATCGACATGCACGGCCTCGACCGCACCGACCGCCACATCCTTACCACCATCATCGGCAAGTTCAGCGGCGGGCCGGTCGGCCTGCAGACCATCGCCGCCGCGACCTCCGAGGAAGTCGAGACCATCGAGCTCGTCCATGAGCCGTTCCTCATTCAGCTCGGTTTTATCGCCCGCACCCCGCGCGGCCGCGTCGTGACCGAGCATGCATACCGTCACCTTGACTTACAGCCTCCGTCGCGCCCGGCGGACGGACAAGAAGAAGCCGACTAATTCAACCAACCATGAACATAGCCTTTCCCATCGGTCTCATTCTCCTACCGTACTTCGCCCTCATCGTTGGCGTTTTCGGCGTCGGTATCTTCGCCATGATGCATTTCGTGCGTTACGGCGCGACGACGCGGGCCAGCTTCATCGCCGTCACCCTCTGGCTTGCCGGCACGGCCTTCATCCTCGGGGCGACCTATTTCGCGGTCGTTGACACGGACTGGAAACACCCGCTGAACATAGGCCTGTCTGCCGGCTCAATCAGTTTTAGCCCCCCATCACCATGAATTTTGAACACGTCACGAGATTCCTGCCGGAGGAGAAAGTGGTTTTCGTCATGCGTCGGCACCCCGTCTCCTTGGTTGGCGACCTGACTTTCCAATTCATCCTTGGGGTGATGCCCGTCGGCGTTTACGTGGCCATCGGCCGTTTTGCCCCCGTCTGGCTCACCGATCCGGTCATCCAGCCCGTCCTGACCATTGTCGCGAGCGGCTATTACCTCTGCTACTGGCTGTTCCTGATGCTTACGTTCACGGATTACTATCTTGATTACGTCCTCATCACGACGGAACGCATCGTGCACGTCGAACAGCGCGGTCTATTCTCGCGCATGGTTTCCGAACTCGACATCTCGCGCGTCCAGGACGTGACCTCTGACTCGCATGGCATCGTCGCTTTCGTCTTCGGTTACGGAACGGTGCTCGTCCAGACGGCCGGTGAGCAGGAGAAGTTCATCTTCGAGCAGATACCGCACGCGGAAAAGGTGCGCGAACGGATTCTCGATCTGGTCGAGGAGGACAGGCATCGGGATAATGTGAAGGCGAATTCGTGAGGTACGGCAGCCAATCAATAATGAAATTAACGCCCGGCACCGACGTGTCGGGTGTTTCGTTCATAAACATTAAACCCCGCCCTGCCGCAAGCAGTTCGGGGTGAGCGTCAGCCGAGTTTTCGGCGCGACGCGGCGGTTGGCGGCGCGCGAGCTAGAAGCTAGCCGTGACGCCGACGATGCCGCTCTTGAGGTAACTATCTCCCAGCGAAAGCAGGTTCACCGGCGTCCAGGTGACGAAGGCTGTCGTCTTGCTCGGCATGTGCGTCACCGCGACTTGCGGACCGAGGCCAGGGAAGCTGGTGAGGCGCGCACCGGCGGAAAAGGCGAAGATGCCTTTCCGCGCCAATCCCTGAAAGAACGAGATGTTGATGAAGGCGGCAGTCTTGTCGCCCGTGAGCACCCGCGGGTTGGCCTCGATGGCGGCGGAAAAATCGCCGGTCGGCCAGGCCTTGGCGACGGTGAAGGCGTAGCGCGTCAGCACGTCACCGCCCATCGTCTCGATGCCGAAGGTCGGTGAAAGCATCCAACCCCGTCCGGCGTACCAGACGGGTCCGACGTAGCCTTCGGCCCAGCTGTCCTTGGCGGAAATCGCCGTGAAGGCGTACAGGCCGACACGTCCTTCCAGCGGCTTGTGCCAACCCGCCCAAATGCCCACATCCTGGTAGGTTGGGTTGCCGGATAATTGAGCCACGGCAAAACCGTGTGAGGCCGATGGCTTTTCGCTGTCAGCCGCTTGGGCGACAGGGATGCCGCAGAAGAACAGCGTAGCGACAAGTGAAAAGAGCGCAAGTTTTCGGTGAGTCATTTTTCCTCCAGAATTCCTGATTGATGGCACCTTAACGCCGCCCATTGCGTCTGTCAACGAGCTTCCTCGATTACAAAAATGCCGCCTTCAGGCGGTCTTGTTCACCTCCGCCGAATACCCCGGGCGCGGTGCCCCACGAAGCATTGCGTAGTGGGGTCAGCCCGGGGTTCCAGACGCGTGAATCCCCCGAAGTCGCCCGAAGGGTGACGAAGGGGGCATCGGGCTTCGGTGAATGAAATATGATGGGGGTCTTAGATACCCCGGGCGTGAGCCCGGGGAGTCTTCATCGGCAGAGCGGTTCCTGCCGAGAACACGGCTCTTCCGCTCGAGTCAGCTTTTCGGCCAGCGGTAGTTCGTCCAGACCCACCGCGCGGCCTTGGCCGCCTCGTTGAAAACCAGCGTCTTGTTGTGCGCACCGAAGATGACGACCGTCACCGGCCGCTGGCGCCAGTCCTGCATCCTGACCGCCAGGTTCCAGCCGGCCTCGATGAGATAGCCGGTCTTGCCACCGAAAACATAGAGGCCGTTGGTGTTGTCAGTCAGAAGGGCGTTGGTGTTCGTCAGGTGATGGCGTTCCGTGTCGCTCAAGACGATGTCGTAGGACGCGCTGCTGGCCGAACGGCGGATTTCCCCGTAGTCGCCGAGGGCGAACCGCAACAGGGCAGCGGCATCGGTGGCCGTGGCGACGTTGCCCACGTCCAGTCCGGTGGGATCCGCGAACTTGGCGCTCGCGAGGCCGAGCAGGCGCGCCTTGTCGTTCATGGCCGCGATGAAAGACGATTCATTCAGTCCACATTGGCGCGCAATCGCGTGCGCCGCGTCGTTGGCCGATCCGACAAGCATGGCGTTGAACAGGTCACGCACCGTGAGTGGCACGCCGCGGTTGATGCGGAGCATGGCTCCGCCCACCGTATCGTCCTGGTTCAGTGCCGAACTGGCGTTGAAGTTAAGGCCGTGATCGAGCGCCACCATCGCCGTCATCAGCTTCGTGAGGGAAGCGATAGGGTGCGTCTTCTGCGAATTGTGCGAGAGCAACACTTCCCCGGACGCGTCATCGATGACCAGCACGGCATCGGCGGTCAGGGCCGCAAAATTGAAACGTGCCCCGGGCACGAGCGTCGGGCCGGGCTTTTTTGTTGCCACGGCCACGGCTGAACCGTAGGTCGGCGAGTATTCCTTAAGTTGGTCGGGGTATTCCTGCCAGCCGTATTGCCGCGCCCAGTCGAATAGGTTGCTCATCCCCGCCGTTTTCGGCGACGAAACGGCGGACCAGTCGGCGGCGCGGAACAGGGAGCGCAAATCAGCTCGTCGTTCATAGACTCCGCGCAAGGCGTCATCGGCCGCCCAAACAGGGTTCGCGGCCAAGACGGACGCGACGGCGAAGCAGGCGACGGCGATGGTGAATCGACAACGCATGGCGTCAGTAGAGGCGCTTTATCTCCACGCCCGTGTAATAGTATTTGAGGATGTCCGTCCAGGATTCGCCGTCGTTGGCGCGGCCGACCGCGTCGTTCGCCGAAAGGCCGACGCCGTGGCCCCAAAGATCCAGCCCTGCATCATGCGGACACGGCTTCGAGATGAGCCACGGATGCGGCGTGCTCGACCAGACCTCGGTCCAGGAGCGGGTGCGGCCGTCAGAACGGGAGAAGTACGGCGTCACGACGATTTCGCCGTTGTAGATGACGACCGAGCCGCGCGTCTCTTCGGCGGCGCGGACGACGTTCGGCCGAACCAGTTCGGAGGCGTAGCCCTTGTACACCTGGTCGTTGCCGGTGGTGTTCACGTCGTGATATTCAGATTGGTGTTTCCCGCCTATCGCCACGACATAGAGCGCATAAGTGCGCGCCGCCGTGACCAGCGCCTTTTGGTATTCGAACGGCGAGCCGTTGGAGGTTTCCGCGAGACCGCGCATGTAATCCTCGACCGGCAGTTCCTCGATGACCCAGAGCTTAGCGGTGGCGGGGGCATACAGCACCTCGAGCGCGCCGCGGAACTTGTTGAAGTTCACGCTCGTGTCCCAGGTCGGGCGACTTTCGTAGCTTTGAATCTCGAAGATGGTCGAGGCCGGATCGTCTGGTTGCAGTCTGGGGTGCTTGTCGAACGTGTAGATGGCGGTTCCGTTTTGGACGCGGTAGATCATCTGCGAAAAGTCGAACGTGATTGTCGTGACGCCGGAGAAATGGGCGACCAGCTGGTCATTGCTGTTCACGAGCGTATAGGCGCCGGGAGCGGCGATAATCACCGGTTGGGTCGTGGTGAACAGCCCGACGCGGATGTTCGGTCCGCGCTGGCCGGAATTGGACAGGTCCTCGTCGTAGGCCATGTCAACGGAGGCCGGAATCTTGCCTTGGCGGACCTCGATGGGCAGTTCGACGCCGCCGCCGTCAATCGGGAAATCGCCGGCGGCTAGGACAAATTTGGCCAGGTAAACTCCAGGCACGGTGGGCGCGGTCAAGGTGACGTTGAAGAAACCGAGTTCGCCTGGCTTCAGCACGGTGGACGTCAGTTGGCTGACCTTGTCCATGCCGCTCCATGTGGAATCGCGGAACGAATAGGCATTGCCCGGCGCCGCACGCAAGACGAGCGGCGTGCTGCCGTTTTGCTGCCAGTTCGTGCGGCCCACGTTCTTGAAGGCAACGCGGTAGGTGGCCTTCTCGCCGCCCTCAAGCGAGAGCTTTTCGGCGCTTGAGATGAGCTTCATCGCCTTGTATCCGACGGCATTATTGTTGTCCACGAAGGAAATGTTTCCGGACGGCGACGCGGAAACGGTTTCGGATTCCTTGACCGTGATGTTGACGGTGAAGAGCGCGTCCTTTACCCAAGTCAGGTCTTCGGCCGCCACGCGGAAGGTTTCCTTGTAGTCGCCTGGCTGGAGCGGCGCATAAAGCGTGAAGCTGAAGCGGCCGAGGGCGCCGGGTCGGACCTCCGCTTCGGTGAGGCGCGCGGGTTGGGCGTCGTTGAGCCAGGTGCTGTCCTGAAAAACGCTTTTGCGCGAGTACGGCGAGTAGGTGTAGACAGAGATGAAGTTCTTGCTGCCGGCCTTCCAGGTCGCGGTGCCGACGTTCTTGTAGCCGATGGAGAAGGCCCGCGACTCGCCCGGCGCCATGACAACGCGTTGTTCGGAACGAATCAGTTCCTTGGCGGCGTAGGTGGGCGTGGCGGCGTGGGTGGCCGCAGGCGCCAAAACAACCGTCATGGAAAGCGCGGCAAACAGCAAAAGACGCGCCGCTCGCGTGAGCGACGGTCCTATGAGCCCATACCGATAGGGATTTCCGAGCCGAAATCGGATGATTTCGCGCCAGTCGGCGCGAAAACCGAGGAGGAATATCCGTGATATTTCGACGAGGTTTTTCGCGTCCGAATGACGCGAAATGGCCGATTTCGGGCAGGGAAGTCCTGTCGGGATGGGCTCTCGATCGGGGTGCAGTCGAACATCGACCACATTTAAGGTCGACCCCGGAGGACTTGGGTGGTGTTGCCGTTTATGGCTCATGTTGGTATTTTAGCGGGTGCTCCTCCTTCACCCGTATCTATATTTTATCATCAGAAAATCCTAATTCCAACCGTCAAATTAAGCAAGAAAACGCCGGAGAGGTATTTATTTTCAGTATGACCATGAAAAACCGGAGTCGCTTCACGCCCACCGACTTTTGTCAAGCCATGTTATAATTCGGGGGCTTTCCTATATATGTCCCTCGCCCGCGCCGTCGCCAGCAACACCGCCATTCAGATTTCCGGCAAAGTCATCGGAACGATTTTGGGTATCCTGACCGTTGCGGTGATGACGCGCCACCTCGGCCTGACGGCTTACGGCGAATTTACGACCGCCACCACGTTCCTGCAGTTCTTCGGCATTTTGGTGGATTTCGGCTTGACGCTCACGCTGATTCGCCTGCTGGCCGAACCGGGCGCGGACGAACAGCGGGTCGTCTCGAATGTCTTCACCTTGCGGCTCGCTTCCGCCGCGGCCTTCTACGGCTTGGCGGTAGCGGTCGGGTGGCTGTTTCCTTATTCGATGCAGATCAAGCTCGGCATCACGCTGGCTTCCTTCTCGTATTTCGGGATGACGCTTTCGCAGACGCTCGTCGGCGTGTTCCAGAAGAAGCTCGCGGTCGCTCGTGCCACCATCGCCGAAGTCGCCGGACGCCTCGTGCTGTTCCTCGGCGTCGTAGCCGTGGCCAAGCTGGGCGGCGGCTTGTTGCCCATCATCTCCCTGTTGATCGCGGGCAACGCCGCGCAGCTCACGCTCAACTGGATTTTCGTGCGGCGGCTGGTGCCGGTGCGCCTGGTCTATGACCGCGCCTATTGGCTTCATGTCCTGCGGGAGTCGTGGCCGGTCGGCGTCACCGTCGCCCTCAATTTGGTCTATCTGAAAAGTGACGTCATCATTCTGTCGCTGACGCGTTCGCAGGCCGAGGTTGGCCTGTACGGCGCCGCCTATAAGGTGCTCGATGTTATCACCGTCGTGCCGTCGGTCTTCATGGGCATCGTCATGCCGGTGCTGGCGGCCGCTTGGCTGGCTGGCGATCGGGCCGCGTTCGACCGCCGTCTCGGCCGCGCGTTCGATTTTATGATCATGCTCGCCGTGCCGCTCTTGGTCGGCACCGTGCCGGTCGCCACCGATTTGATGACTCTGGTTGCGGGCCGCGATTTCGCCGCCGCCGGGCCGTCCCTGGTCATTCTTATGGGAGCGGGCGCGGCCGTGTTCATGAGCGCGCTCTTCGGTTACACCGTCCTCGCGGTCGGGCTCCAACGCCGGATGATTTGGGGTTTCGCCACTGATGCCGTGCTGTCGCTCGCCCTGTATGTCTGGCTCATCCCGCGCTTCGGCATCATGGGGGCGGCCGCCGTAACGCTGTTTTCCGAGGCCTTCATCGCGGTCGTCAACGTTTGGGTCCTGCGGAAACACGCTCATGTCCGCGTCTCGTTGCGGTTGGCCGTCAAGACTTTGCCGGCCGCCGCCTTGATGTATGTTTGTCTGATTGCCGTGCCGTCGTGGCCGGTCTTGTTGCGCATCGCGTTGGGTGCCGCCGTCTATTTCGCCGCTCTTGCCGCCATGCGCGGCGTGACACGTGAGATGATTTTCTCTTTCCTGCCTGAACGAAGACCGACTCCTCCTGCCGCTTGATATGCCTCTGTACGCCATCATCCTCATCTTCATCGCGGCCGTCTGGATGTTTGTCCTGGCGCTTTACCGTCCGCCGATGGCGGTCGCGCTTTTTGCGGCGCTTCTCCCGGCGTATCTCGTGCGTTTTTCCGTTGAATTGCCGCTTGGTCTGCCGACCATCCCGACCACCCTGCTGGAAATGCTGTTCTTCGGCTTGTTGGCCGCCTGGTTCGTGAACGGCGGTTGGCGTCCGGTGGCCTGGCGCCCGCTCAAGCGCTGGGCCTTGCCGATGACTTTGTTGCTCGTCGGGGCTACGATCGGCACATTGGTTTCGCCGGACTTGCGCGCCGCGCTCGGCGTTTGGCGCGCCTACTTCATCGAGCCGATGCTGTTCTTCGTCATCGCGGCCGATGCGCTTCACACCGAAAACGATCGCCGGCTTGTCCTCTTCGGCCTGACCGCGACCGTCATCGTCGTCGGCCTCATCGCCTTCTATCAGAAATTCACCGGCTGGGGCATCCCGAACCCATACTGGGCCGATGCGCTCACGCGGCGCGTCACCGCCTTCTACGGCTATCCGAACGCCATCGCGCTCACCGTCGCGCCGACCGTTGTCCTGCTCGCGGCCGGGGCGTACGAGATGATCAGGAAAGGATCGACTCTGGAAAAGGGCGCGTCTCTTCTGCTGGCGATGGCCGTCCTGCTTGGCATCGCGGCCACCGCCTTCGCCGTTTCCAAGGGCGGGCTCATGGCCATCACGGTCGGCTTGATTGTCCTTGGCCTGATGCGGCGGCCAACCCGCGCCGCGACCCTTATTGCCATCATCGCCGGATGCGCCGTCATTCTGTTCTGGTCGCCAGCGCTCGAACGCGCCTCGTCGCTTGTCGGTCTGCGTGATCCATCCGGTTCCGTGCGCGCGAGCATTTGGTCGGAAACGTCGGCTATGCTCGCCGACCATCCGGTTTTCGGCGCCGGTCTGTCCGGTTATCAGCAGGTTTTTGTGCCGTATCATCGGGCGGATTACATCGAGATCTTCATGTATCCGCACAACATCGTGCTGAATTTTTGGACCGAGACCGGCCTCATCGGACTGGTCGGGTTCTTCTGGTTGCTTGGGGCGGCTGGCTGGATGGCTTGGCGCGCGGCGCGTTCGAAGCGCGGCGGTTGGTGGCCGACCGCCATCGTCGCGACCATGACGGTCATCGTCGTTCACGGCCTCGTGGACGTGCCGTATTTCAAGAACGACCTGGCGATGGCATTCTGGTTGTTGTTGGCTTTGTTCGAGAGCGCACTCATTGACGCGGAAATGGGCGCAAATCCGTTAAAGGCGATGGGGGAGCGGATTAAGCGCTTATTCCGCCGTCGCTCATCCCCATCGGTGGGTGGACAATAAGGTGTCGGCGTGGTAGGTTGGTTTGGCAGTTAGAGAAAATTATGGAGAGGTGTCTGAGTGGTCTAAAGAGACGGTCTCGAAAACCGTTGTACCTGCAAAGGTACCGTGAGTTCGAATCTCACCCTCTCCGCCACGACAAAACCGCAGTGAATCTGCGGTTTTGTCGTTATAATATATTCCCTGAGCGACCCTGCACCCGAGCGAAGCGAGTGGTGCGGGGGAGTCGAAGGGCATTCCATCTTGACGCTCCGGCCGCCGGACCGCGTCACCAGGGGATTCCTGTGTCGCCGCCTTCGCGCTCCCGCTCCGCCGGCCCCGCTGCGCCTGCGGGCTCGCGCGATCCGGCTGTCGCTTCGCGCGGGCGGCTTCTACGGAATCCCCAAGGTGCCGCTGGTTCCGGCGGCCTCCGCGCCACCCAACCCAAACTATTAGAAAATATGCGCTCGGCCTGCGGGGGCCGCCAGGCATGGCGGCCTGGCCTCGCGTAAGGACGACGAGTTTTCCGCAAGGAAGTTATATTATCAGGGCGACCGGTAGGTCCTTGTCGCCAAGACAAAACCGCCTGCAAGGGCGGTTTTGTTGTTAGGCGATACTATAGCTCAACTGTCCACTGAGGTATGAATTGGCTGGTCGTAGGCCTAACGTATTCGATCTCGTCCACGAAAAATTGTTTGATGCTTGTCTTACCTGACTCGCCGCCGCTCCGGTCATAGCCCCAAAAATATTCGATGCCACGGTTGTCGCTCTGTCGAATTCGGTATTCAAACTTGTATGGCTCGACGAGACGTCGGTATCCCTTGTAACCGAGCTCGATGAGCGTCTGAGATCGTCCGGCATCAATGATTGTATTCCTGTCGGACGAGGAGAGTCCACCGAAGTCGTAACTCGGCGAGGGGGAATGAGAGGTTGCCCTGGGGTAAATGGACGAATGTGTCGGCCTCCGTATTCCGCTGTGCGTGAAGCCGCGTGGTGCAGGGGCAGCAAGAGCCGGAGCGGGCACGAGGGCGAAGAGTTCTTCGATGAGCTGGTGGAAGTTCGTCGCGACATGGTCGAAGCTGTAAAGTGCGGCGGCGGGAACAACAAGACCTCCCCAGAAACTCCGTGACTCCTCGATAGGGATGTCTAGCAGGTGCTGCTTGCCTTGGCTTGGTATTGGCTCGTATATCGACCTCTTCAAGAACGTTGTGATGACCTCCGTCCTGTTCACCGGCGGCACGCGGTTGATGATCAGTCCACAGAAGAGGTCGAAGAGATCCTTCGCCCTTCTGCGGTGCAGGAGGGCCACCAGCTTCGACGCGAAAATCTCCTCTGCCTTCTGGCAGACGAGCGTGGTGGCGCAAGTATCCTTGTCCGAGTAGGGGTGAAGTAGAGCCGGCCTTTGGAGTGGCAGATAGTGCTTGTCGAACTGGGTCACGTCGAGTTGCGTCTTTAGGATCATCTCCTTTTCGCCGTAGAAACTGTCGAAGTATGCGCGAGCCTCGAGCACCTGGCGTCCGGCAATCGGTACCCCCTTGTCTTCGACGAGCGTTCGGTCGAGCCGGAATTTGACCCCCGTGTTTTCGGTCACGAAGCCGCACACTTCGTTCAGTGCGTCGTGAAGGAACGCCTCGTCTACTTCCTCCGCCACCGAAAAGTCGAGGTCTTTCGAGAACCGTGACTCCGCAAAGTAAGCCTTCCTCAAGGCGGCCCCGCCCTTGAGGGAGAGTCGCTGCCCGAGGGCGTGGTTCTCGAAGATACCTTTAAGCATCCATCCGTAAACATAGTCCTTCTGGACATCAGACGGCTGGATGTTGAATTCGGACGCCTTTGCATCGATTTCTTGTCGGTCAATCATTGTGGTGGGTGTGTAGGAATGTACACACACTCCCGCAAAACGGCTTCGATGTCAATGGCGCCGACAATATCAAAGCCCTACATCTTGGGGATATAAGATGTGCGAAGCACACATTGCGGAATAGATGACTTCATTTCGCGAGGCCAAGCCGCCATGCTTGGCGGCTCCCGCAGGCCGAGCGCTTACTAATAAATGGTTGTAAGTAGAAGCCGCGGGTGACGCGGAGCGGGGCGACCGACGGGCGGACCCGGTTCCGGAGACAATCGCTCGCGCAATTACGCATCCAGCGCGAGCGCTGTCGACGGAAGCGGGCCCGACCGGCGGGAGCACGGGTTTCTGTCTGGTTCTCGGCTTTCGCCGGAATGGCGGCGTGACTGGAGCGGCGAGCGCGCCGAGAAGGGCACCCCGCCCGGCCGGACGTTGTTTATGTGCCGCCCTTCGCCCCGGCTCCCGGGCCGGGGCGGCGGCGCAATAATACATTATGGTGCGCCGACTGCATTCCGCTCAGGGAATATTTTCGGGACGGTGGCCGAGGCGCGGCGGGATTCGTTTTGTGATAAAATAGACGCAAGTCAACACATATTCTTAAAGCATTTCAACATGAACTTATCAAAATACTTAGCCGAGGTTTGGGGGATGACGTTTGTTGCGGTCTCGCTCGCTCTAATGATGAAACCAAAACGCCTAGGGAAATTAATCGCCGAAATGGAAAACGAGGCAACGATGTTTTTTTGGGGAGTGGTTAGTTTAGTGATAGGCATCGCCATGGTGCTCGCGCATAATGTGTGGGCGTGGGATTGGCGGGTCGTCGTCACCATCTTGGGATGGCTCACTTTGGCAAAGGGGCTAGACGTTTTGCTTCTGCCAGACAAAATGAAAAAAAGGTGGGCAAAAACAGGAAACCAGAAATGGTCGATGCTTTTGGTGACACTGCTGCTATTCGGCCTCGTGCTCGCCTGTCTCGGATTCACGGCGTAGCCTTGAAACCAAAAATAGTCTATTTTTCCGCCAGCTTCCTATATATCTCCGCCGCCAACCGCGCGCCATTGATGGCGCGGTGGATTTCGGCTTCAGGCGGCAGGCCGAGGAAGGTCGCGACGGATTTCAGGCTGCGGCTTTGGAGCCCGTGCGGCCGAAGCCGGTCGCCGGCCATGGCCATGGTACAGAGCATATGCGGCGCGAGCGAATGTCGAATGCCAGTCGTCTCGAAAGCGTGGCTCATGAACGACCAGTCGAAGTTTACGTTGTGCGCGGCGAAGACGGCACCGTCAGTCAGGTCCACGTACCGCCATAACGCGGTTTCCAAATCAACGGCCTCACACCAATCTCGTTCGCAATACCCGTTCACGCGCGCCGCGCCCCAGTCCATTCGAAACGGATAGCGCGGCTTCACTTTGAGTGAGAGTTCCGAAATCGTCCGCAAGTCATCCGGCGCGAGCAGAACCAACCCAATCTCAATGATCTCGTGAAAACCGGCGGCAAGACCGGTGGTCTCGACGTCCGTGACGGCGATGGGCTTGGCTTTGTTGACGGGCTTTGTCACATTCTTTTTCGGTGATAATCAGGTCTGGGATTTTGGCATTAGGGTACGATTTTGCCCCGAAAAATGGAAGAGGTCGGCGTGAGCCCCCTCCTTGCATGTCTTTTCCGCCTAAACTATCATTTGGGCGGACTGTTCTTTGCCAACACAAGGAGGCAAAGCGTGAACAAGATTATCAAGACCCTATCGGTCGGCATCGGCTTCTTTGGTCTGCCCTGTCGGAGGCCGTCATGAGGCGGCCCAGGTCGCTCCTGTCTGTTGCCGTCACGGTTTTCATCTTGCTGCTGTCAGCCGTGACCGCAGGCGAAGTTCCCGGCACGGCCGATGACGTCAGAGGTAACGGCCGGTGTCACGCCTTGGTGCTCCTGTATCATCGCATCGCCATTTCCACGCCCGATGAACCTGCGGCCCTGCGCTCCAACACGGTTTCCCCGCGCGCGTTTGCGGCTCAGATGCAGTATCTGCACGACCAAGGCTACCCGATTGTGTCATACGGACAAGTGGTTAGTTGTCTGGCAGACGGAGTGCCTTTGCCGAAATACGCCATCGTCATCACGTTTGATGACGGGTACCGCGGTTCTTACCGTCACGCCCTGCCAGTGCTCATGAAGTACGGCATGACCGCCACCTTTTTCGTGGCGACGAGCGTGGTTGACTCCGGCACCGAACTCACGTGGGAACAGGTGAAGGATCTGGACGCCAAAGGCATGACCATCGGCTCTCATTCGAGGTCGCACTGCTACCTGACCGGGGTGTACGAGACGGTGTTGATCCGTGAAATCGAGGAAAGCAAGCGGATCATCGAAAGTCATCTCGGCAAGCCGACAGAGTTCTTCGCCTATCCGTTCGGCGACGCCAACAAACGCGTCATCGAGGCGGTTCGCAAGGCCGGGTACCTCTCGGCTCGCGGCACGAACAGGACGGAATTCGGTCGGCAGGAAAATGCCTTCATGGTAGCGTCCGTGGGCGTTGGAGATTCGTTGCCGGGCCTCATCAAGATCGTCAAGCGGTGTTACCCGTAATGCGTCGTGACGGCTTCTCTTTTCTGGGGAAGCCGTTTTGTTAATCATCGCGAAAAAATAACAGAAAGCCCCGCTTGTTTAGCGAGGCTGTCTAAGCGAAGTTCGTTGGAGCCAGAATCCAGCGTCAAGCTGGCGTTTCTAGTCCGGGGTGGCTGCAGGTTTCCCGGCGGCACAGCAGCGGAAACCCTCGGCGTATCCGAGGAAATATTTCTGTGTGCTGTGCCCATCGGTTTCGGCACGGCAGTTGGTGCGTGCGCCGATGGCCCAATGGCCGCCCTTGAAAAAGCGCGGGCCGATTCTTTGACCGGGAACGTCCCGCGGATTGGATGAGTTCACCACCCACTCGTCAGCGTTGCCGGTCAGGTCGTGCACGCCGAAAGCCGAAACACAGCCGGCCATCGCCCCGGACGGCACGCGACCGTCGAGTCTGGCCATTTCGGCCGCTGATTCGGGCGTGCCGCGTCGCACCAGTTTTTTCCAGTTTGGGTTGCGCCAAGGCTGGTCAATGTTGCACGCCTTCTTATCGCGCTCCCATCCGTAGGGTACGGGCAGGCGCTCCGGTCCCTCACAGGCGGTCGTCCATTCGTGGTTGTCGCAGAGGCGCTTCCCGACCGATTCGCACGCCTCGCGAGCTTCGTCCCAGGTAACAAGCACTTGGGGGACGGCACCGGCTCTGTTCGGCCACTCGTAGCGGTCAATGCAGAAACGCATCGGCGTTTTTTTCCCGACGCACTCGGCCATGCCCACCCGCCATTTCTGGCAGATCTTGTCACGCTTTTTCAGGCAGACGTGGCGGACGGCCGCGCAGTATTCGCCTTCCACCAGCACCATGTCATCGGGACAGGCGGCAGGCGTCGAGGCTTTGTCGGCGGGTTGATTCAAGCGAGCGTCAGTCGTGGGCCGCCCCGGTTCGGTGTTCGGCGGCGACGCGAAAACCCCATCGGCGAGAGCAAGCCAAGCAACACAAACGATGGCGAATTTTTTCATCACTTCCTCCCAATGGAAAGGCCTGGTGCCCATGTTAAACCATTTACGGATGATCTATCAAGGCGGCATGAGGCCGGACGAGGCAACCCGCCATCCTCGTTTCCTGGGGTCGGCAGGTAAGTAATTTCGACCCCTGTCGTTACCTTTGGTTTTCTGAGAATCCGCCCGTATTCAAGAATTGACATTTTTCCTGATTTCGTTATTGTTAAATTCTTCCCATAGCCAATTCGCTGCCACGGGAAAGCAAGGAGGTCAGCGTGGCTCATGGAGATGAAATTGTTCGTTTTTTGCGCGGCTCGTCCGAATCGCCGGCGTCGAGGCCGGGGAGTTGCCGATCAGGAGTCGTTCCGGCCCTCGAAGAGGAGGATTGTCCGGCGGCGCCCGCCTGCTACATCTATGTTCGGCTGCAGTACGACGAGAACGAGAGGAGTTTCGTTCGCATCTATGGACGGGACACCAAAGTTTGCGGCGGGGCGTCGATCATGATGAGTTTCGGATCCCGTTCGGTCGGCGACACCGTGGAGATAGTCGGCGTGAACCGCGCCGGCGACCACCTTGTCGTTCGACGGACCGGACCGGACGAATTCACGGCCAGCGTCTATGTCCACACGGGTGATTGCCGAGAATGGTTCGTGCTACAGGTTAATGAGGACGCCTTGTGTGCCAAGCGTGAGATGTCCTGCGGCACCCTCATGGAAGTCTGGTTGCGCCATCAGCCTTGACCAAGGTCGGGCGTTCATCCTTGAACGCCCCAAACCCGGGTCAGGCTGTTTTTTTTTGGCCGCGCATCTTTTAATAACGACCGTGTTCCGCTACAATCAACCCATATGGATTTCACTCAAGCCGTCGTCATCGTCCTCGGCCTCGTGCTTTTCGAGATCGTCTCGAGCGTGGACAACGCCGTCGTCAATGCCGAAGTCATCGGCACCATGTCGGAGAAGGCTCGCCGATGGTTCCTCGTTTACGGCATCCTCATCGCCGTTTTCGTCGTCCGCGGCCTCCTGCCGCTGCTCATCGTCTATCTTTCCAATCCCGACCTCGGCATTCTGAACGCCATCACCGCGACCTTCAGCTCCGACCCGCATGTCCGCGAAATCATCGAGGCACAGAAACCCATCCTTCTCGTTGGCGGCGGCCTCTACCTCATCTACCTCTTCATCTACTGGCTGTTCATGGAAAAGAAGGAGTACGCCTTCTTCTGGGAATCGCACATCCACCGCAAGATGTCATTCTGGTTCTACGCCGTCGCTTCCATCGCCCTGCTCGTGGTCGTCGGACTCGCCCTGAGGGTGAGCCAGGCCGCCGCCTTCGGCGCGGTCGTCGGCTCCACCGCCTTCTTCATCACGAACGGCTTCAAGCACAACGCCGAGGAGCAGGAAAAACAGCTCGTCGGCAACAAGCACATGTCGGACGTGAGTAAGATCATCTACCTGGAAATTCTCGATGCCACCTTCTCGATTGACGGCGTGCTCGGCGCTTTCGCCTTCACCATTTCCGTACCGCTCATCCTCGTCGGCAACGGCATCGGCGCTTACGTCGTGCGCTGGTTCACCATCCACGGCGTCGAGACCGTCAAGAAATATCGCTACCTCAAGAACGGTGCCATGTATTCCATCGGATTGCTCGGCCTCATCATGGTCGCCGAGTCCATGAACGTCGAGGCGCCCATCTGGCTGCCGACCGCCATCACTTTCGCCGTCGTCGGCCTGTTCTTCTGGCTGTCGCGCCGCGAGCTGGTGGCCAAGCATGTTATATCCGAATGACCGAGTCATTAGCTTCCGGCCCCCGCCAGACATTGCGAAAAACGCCGCTAATCAGCGGCTTTTTCATTTCGGGTAGCCGCCTTGACAATGCGTTGCCGACGTACTGGCTGACTGATACGGTCAATTATGAATGGCATCGGTGCCGTCCATGATTCTCATCCACCAGCGAGGTGTGTCATGACTGGTTCTTTTCAATTGGCAGTCGCGGCCGCCTCAAGGCGCCCGCGTGGTTCAGAGAAATGGTTCGATCGGGTCGCCGTCCTCAATCCGCTCGACCAGGCCGAAATCGATTCCTATCGCGGTCGCGAGTTCGAGCCGCAGCCGCCGCCATACGACGTTCCGGAAATCCAACCGACGCGTCGGCAAGCGCAGGTGATTCAAGCCTGTCTTGAGCAACTCGACCGGTACCTGGTTGACCTCGGCCGACCCCCGGCCAGGATGAGTCCCAATCGCGTCCACCTGGTGAGCGATGCCGTCTTTCAGCAGCTGAAAAAGGACAAGGAAACCTGCAAGGCTTTCTGCTCACTCGGCCATGTTTATCTGAACGCCGAATGGCATCGGAAGAGTTACCGGTTGGCTGGAGGTTTGTCGCACGAGTTGTGTCACGTCGGGTTCTTTTGCATCCTGATCATCACGCCTCGGCCACAAGACGACAACTGGCCTCTAGCAGGCGTCCTGTATGGGCTGCAGGTCGGCATGATCGAATTCATGAATCCCGGCCGGCATTTCCTCGCCTTTAACGAGGCCGTGACGGAAATGGCCGCCCATTGTTTGCGCCGTCGGCTGATCAAGGACGGCCTGTTCCGGGGGCGTGACGCGGCACGACTGGACAACTACTGGTTCGACGGGTGCGGCTACGGCATGCTCATCCACACGCTTTGTCGCCTGTTCGGCGGCAAGGAAATGCGCGGGGCACCCAGGATCTGTTGCGGCCTGACTCGCCAGATGCTGAACGGCGGACTGGATTTCATCCAGTTGCTCGAAAAGCACGGGTTGCTGGAGGATCTGGCCGTGCTCGATTCGGACGATCTTTCGCTCGCGACTTTTGTCGAGGCCCACGCCGATCTTCATGACGACATCCCGACCCTCGTCATCGAGATAGAGTAACGACATCCCGACCCGCCCTTACGGCGGGTCTTCGTGTTTTATCGACGCAACCGCCGAATTCCTTCATGGATTTTTCGTCCCATAGCCGCCACGGTCGGCGTTTGATATCATAAACATGAACCATTACGAATTATGCAAAAAAACCGCTATCTTTTCGGATTTGCCCTCGCCGCCCTCGCCCTGACCGGCGCTGGCTGCCCTTGGACGCCGTCCACTCCCGCTCCCAAGCCGGTGACGCTGGAATATTGGCGCACGGAGGATCAGACCGAGACGCTGAAAGGCGTCATCGATGCTTACCAGAAAATCCACCCGCACGTCACGATAAACTACCGCGTCTTTCCGACCGAGACCTATGAGCGCGAACTCGTGACGGCCCTCGCCGAAAATCGCGGCCCGGACATGTTCAGCCTGCCGAACGTTGACCTGCGCGGCTGGAAAGCCCGCCTCCTGCCGTTGCCCAAGGAAATCCAGGTGGCGACCGTCACGGTCAACGACCAAAAGCAGATCGTCACCGAAAACAAGAAAAAGCCGACGATGTCCATGCTGGAATTGCGCAACAGCTTCGTCGAAGCCGCCGCCCGCGACGTGGTCATGTGGGCGCCGCCGGAGAAGGCGGACGGCCTGCCCGAACAGCGCATCTACGGCCTGCCGTTTTCGCTCGACACCCTTGGCCTATATTACAACCGCGAGCTCCTGAAGAAAGCCAACCTGGAGAAGCCGCCGGCCAACTGGAACGAGTTCGTGAATCAGGTTCAGGCACTCACCCTGAAGGGCGCGGACGGCGCGATTCGCCAGTCCGGCGCCGCCCTCGGCACCTCGGCTAACGTCCGCAATTATACCGACCTGCTCGCGCTCATCATGCTGCAGAACGGCGCACCGCTCGAGGACGCCAACGGTTATCCCGGCCTGGACCAGTACGGCACCAAAAGCAAGGATGTCGTGCAGTTCCCGCCCGGCGTCGAGGCGCTCCTGTTCTACGAGAGCTTTGCCGACCCCGCTTCGCAAAGCTACACCTGGAACGCCGATCGGCCGAATTCCCTCGACGCCTTCGTCGCCGGCCAGACGGCCTTCTACTTCGGCTTCCCCGCTGACGCCCGCCAGATTGCCGAACGCGCGCCGCGCCTCGACTTTGCTGCCGCGCCCATGCCGCAGGTGGAGCCGAATAAGCCGGCCAGCCTGGCCCACTACCCGGTCGAGGTCGTTTCCAAGAAGACGACCCACGTGAACGAAGCTTGGGATTTCCTTCAGTTCGCCGCCCAGCCGGAGCAGGCCACGCTTTTCCTCCAAGCGACCAAACGCCCGACCGCCCTGCGCACCCTCATCAAGAGCCAGACCGGCGACCCAGGTGTTGCCCCCTTCGTGAATCAGGTGCTGACGGCCAAAACCTGGTATCGCGGCACCGATTACGCCACGGTCGAGGAGGCGTTCGCCTACATGATTGACACCAAACCGACCCCGGAACAGCCGGAATACCAGCGAATCGTCAGCTCCGCCAACAGCATGATTTCCGCGACCGTCCCCGGAGATTACTGATAATTGCCCAGTTATCCACAGTTTTTTCGGTGACAGTCCCCGGAAAAAATGGGGATAAGTCCCATAAGCGATAAAAACCAGCTTGAAGCGAAGAGCGGCCAGTTCAAATTGGCCGTTCTTTGGTATAATCTATAGGCGTAGCGGCCCCTCCTTAGAAAGGCCGCCTTAAGCCTATGAAAATCCGCAAAGCCATCATCCCCATCGCCGGCCTCGGCACTCGTTTCTTGCCAGCAGTAAAAGCCCAGCCCAAGGCGATGTTGACCATCGTGGACAAGCCAATCGTTCAGTACATCGTCGAGGAAGTCGTCGCCAGCGGCATCGAAGAGATTATTTTCGTGACCGATCAGATGAAGCGTGCCGTCGAGGATCATTTCGACCGCAATGCCGAACTGGAACAGCGCTTGGTGAGCAAGGGTAAGACCAAGGAGCTGGAAATGATGCACCACATCAACAACATGGCGAAGTTCGCCTTCGTCCGCCAACAGGTTCCGCTTGGCGACGGCCATGCCATTCTCTCCGCCCTGCCTTTCATCGATGAGGATGAGGCTGTGTTGGTGCTTTACGGCGACGACATCATTGATTCAGAAGTGCCAGCCGCGGCCCAGCTTATGGAGGTTCACGAGCAGACCGGCGGTGCCGTCGCGGCGTTGCTTAACGTTCCTCGTGAGGAGACCGAGAAGTATGGCGTTGCCTCCGGCAAGATGATTTCCGAAAAGGTGATGGAAATCAGCGGTTATGTCGAGAAGCCAAAAGCAGAGGAGGCACCGTCAACCTTGGTTGGCGTCGGCCGTTACTTGGTGACGCCGGACATTTTGAAAATCCTCAAAACCATTGAACCGGCAAAAGACGGTGAGATTCGGCTGGCCGATGCTTTCCAGGCCTACTGCGCGCAGGGGAACAAGATGTATGGCCGCGTGGTTGACGGCGAGCGTTACGATTGTGGCAACAAACTGGGTTTCATGGCCGCAGGCATCCACTACGGGTTGAAGCATCAAGAGGTCAACAAGAACGGCGAATTCGAAAAGCTACTGCGCGGCTTCTGTGATAAGACCGCAAAGAACGCCTAGCCTTATGACGAAGATGAGGGCAAAAACCTTGCTTACAAGCGCTCTGCTCACTGGTGTTTTAGTCGTTTTGCCGCTCGCCGGTTTCGGCTGCAGGACGGTTGACGCGGAGGCGCTGAAGCGCGCCCAACCGCTGACACTCAAGTATTGGCGCGTTTTCGACGACACCGATGCCATCGGGCCGCTCCTGGATGATTACCAGAAGCTCCACCCCAATGTCAGCATCGACTACCGCAAGCTCCGTTACGACGAGTACGAGAAAGCCATCCTCGACGCGATGGCACAGGACGAGGGACCGGACATCATCAGTCTCCACAACACCTGGCTGCGCGAGTGGGAGCCGCGTCTCCTGCCTGCGCCGGCGACCGTGACCATGCCGTTCCGCGAACAGCAAGGCACCATCAAGAAGGAGATCGTCACGGTCTTGAGGACCCTGCCGGGCCCGACCGTGAAGTCCGTAACCAACGATTTCGTGGACGTGGTCGCGAGCGACGTCATCCTGCCGACCGAGCAAGACACCCCCACCGCGCCGCTCGTGCCGCGCGTCTATGGCCTGCCGCTCTCGGTGGACACCTTGGTCGTGTACTACAACCGCGATTTGCTTAACGCCGCCGGCGTCGCCCAGCCGGCCGCCGGTTGGCGCGAGTTCCAGGAGCAGGTCAAGCGCCTGACCAAGCTCGATCAGGTCGGCAACATCATCCAGTCCGCCGCCGCCCTCGGCACGGCCGACAACATCGAGCGCTCGACCGACATCCTCGCCCTGCTCATGATGCAGAACGGCACGCCGATGACCGCCGAGGACGGCACGGCGACCTTTGACCGCTACACGTCCGGCACCGAAGGCCAGCCGCTTCCGCCCGGTGCCGTGGCCTTGACCTTCTACAACGATTTCGCCAACCCCGAGAAGGAAGTCTATACCTGGAACGCCAAGATGCCGGGCTCGTTGCAGGCCTTTGTCGAGGGCAAGGTGGCGTATTTCTTCGGCTATTCCTACCACCTGCCGATGATTCGCTCGCTGAACCCGCAATTGAATTTCGGCCTCGCGCCGTTCCCGCAGATCGAGAACAACCAGCCGGTCAACTACGCGAATTACTGGGTGGAGACCGTGTCCAAGAACACCAAGTATCCGAACGAGGCTTGGGATCTGGTTCAGTTCATCACCAAGGCCGAGGAGACCAAGAAATACCTTCAGACGGCGAAGCGCCCGGCCGCCCTGCGTTCGCTCTTGAGCAGCCAACTCGAGGACCTCGACCTGTCCGTGTTCGCGGCCGAAGTGCCGACCGCCCGCAGCTGGTATCGCGGGGTTGACGCCAACGCCGCGGAAACGGCCTTCAAGGAACTAATCAGCCAGTCGCTCGAAGGGGGAGCTGACTTCAAGCGCCTGCTGGAACTCACGGCCGCCAAGGTCAACCAGACCGTAAAGTAGCGGTCGGGCTTGCCCCGACACCACCGCCTAACGCGTAGAGACCGGGCTTGCCCCGACACCACCGAATATGAAATTAAACGTCAAACCAAAGGAAGCCGCCGCTATTGCCGCCCTCGCCATCCTGGCCGTCGGCCTGATCGCTTTCGCGATGCCGCACGCGGCGTCCGCCTTGGCCTTGGTGCCGGAATGCGCCAATCCGAAACTTCCTGCCGGCACAGCGCCGCCGGTGCCGTCGCTCAACTGCCTCCTGCAGGCCTTCGCCAACATCGCCCAGTTCATCCTCGGCGTCACCGGCTCGTTCGCCCTGCTCATGTTCGTCTACGGCGGATTCACCATCGTCGTCGCGGCCGGCAACTCGAGCAAGGTTGAGGCCGGCAAGACCATCCTCAAGAACGCCGTCATCGGCATCGTCATTATCTTCACCGCCAGCGTCCTGTTGCAGTACGGCATGCGGAAACTGACCGGCGGCCAAGGGGCCAGCATGATCGTCGGAGCGCCATGCGAATCGTCGCAGGTCAACCCCGATGCCCCGATGGTCAACGGCGTGCCGCAGAAATACGCCGGTACGGTCGTCCAGAACCCGACGACCGGTCAGATGCAGTGCGTCGGCCTTTGTTCCGAATTGGCCACCTCCGGTTACCGGTGCACGAGCGACCAGGGAACTGACGAATGTCTCGGCGGCCTGTGCCATGGCAACGAAGAAGGCATGAGCTGTTGCCGCCCGGCGCGGTAACCACTATGACACCTATGAAATGCCAAATCTCCGTCTGTCGTTACGCGAAAATCGGCCTCGTCGTCCTGGCCGTCGGCTTCCTGCCGGTCTTGACCATCGTGACCCCGGCGGCGGCGCAGGAACAGGCGGAAAACACCGCGAAAATCATCTGCAAGGACAGCAGCGGGGCGAGAACATGCATGTGCAAGAACGATTGTCAGGAATCGGGGGGAACGATTGATGGCGTGTGCGGAGATACAGCCAAGGTCTGTCCGCCGCTCTCACCATACAATCCGAGCAAGGCCAGCACGCCAGCGACTTCCGGAACCGTCACGCCCAACCGCCAGGACCTCAAGGTTCCCAATCCTCTGACCGGCGTGCAGAACATCCAGCAGCTGGTCGGCCGCGTCATCAACATTTTCGTCGGGCTGACCGGATCGATCGCCCTGCTCATGTTCGTCATCGGCGGCTTCATCCTGCTGACCTCCGGCGGCAACGAACAGCGCGTCACCCAGGGGAAGAACATCTTCGTCTGGTCGTCCATCGGCCTCGTCATCGTCTTCGTCTCGTACGCCCTGGTCAAGCTGGTTTTCAGCGCGCTGGGAGCCAGTTAACGTTTCCTGAATATGCGAAACATAAAACGACGGATGACGAGCGGCTTGGCCATCGCTTCGGTTGCGCTCATGGCCCTGACCTTGGTAGCGCTGGTCACGACCGTGAGTGCGCCAACCGCCTTGGCCGCCGCCTCTTCCACCTCGCCCGGCGTGACCAAGGATCCCTTTCCCAGCCTCCCCTTGCCGCTCGGCGCCACCACGCCGGAGGCGGTCATCGGCAACATCATCCGGACGGCCATCGGCCTGGCCGGGATCGTCGCCCTCGTCATGTTTGTCTATGCTGGCGCCAAGTTGATGCTCGCCGGCGGCAACGTCAAACAGGTTGATGACGCCAAAAAGACCTTAATCTGGGCGGTCATCGGATTGATTGCCATCTTCGTTTCCTATGCCGCCGTCAGCGCCCTGATAAAAATCCTGACTTGAAAAAACAATATCCCCTGAGCGGATACAGTCGGCGCACAATAATGTATTATTGTGCCGCCGCCCCGGCCCGGGAGCCGGGGCGAAGGGGTTCCGAATTATTCTTACAGGAGTTGACCGCACAGAATAAAAAGGCAACGAGGCCGTTCCTTTTTCCTCAAAAATCAGGTAAAATTAAGGTTAACCGTTCATTGTGTGGATATCTGGCTAAAATTAGCGAAAGGAGGTGAACCAACATGACTAAGAAAACCCTTAAATTGATTGCCGCGAGCGCTCTTACCGCAGGAGCAACGGTTCTGCCGTTAGTCGCCCTGGCCGCCGTGTCCGGCGACACCGGTCCGGATCTCGGCCTCAATTACGCGACCGCGATCGGCCTCGGCACGCAGGACGTGCGCACGACCGTTTCCGGCATCATCCGGGCCTTCATGGGCCTCCTCGGCATTGTCGCCGTCTGTATCATCCTGTTCGGCGGCTTCAAGTGGATGACCGCCATGGGCAACGAAGAAGGCGTGAACGAAGCCAAGAAGCTCATCGTCGCCGGCGTCATCGGCCTCGTCATCATTTTGACGGCTTACGCCATCGCCGAATTCGTCATCAACTCGATCATTAACGGCACGAATTAGTCGCGTCGTTTAGCTCAAAGCTTTGCCCCGATTCTTCCCGGATCGGGGATCGACCGAGAGGAGACGGTCGGTCCTCGGGACGGGAGACACCCGAAATTATGGAGAAACAGTCAAAAAACAAAACGCTCCTGGTTGCCTTCGCGGTGACGCTCCTCATGTCCGCGGCTTTCTTCGTTGCCCCTGTGCTGGCGGTTGAAACCGGCTTGGACACGACAGCCGGCGTGGCTGGGCTCAAGGGTACCGCCGTTTCCGGCGGCCTCGGCCTGATCGTTGCCAAGCTCATTCAGCAGCTCATCGCCATCATTGGCGTCATCTTCGTTGCCATCATGGTTTACAGCGGCTTCCGCTGGATGACCGCTGGCGACAGCGAAGAAAACATCAACGAGGCCAAGGGGCTCATCCGGAACGCCGTCATCGGCCTCGCCATCGTCCTTGCGGCTTACTCGATAACGTCCTATGTTATTGATACGGTCCTGCTGGGCACGGGTACGGTTCAGCCAAGCGTCCCGGCTGCAGGCGAACCCGGAGAAACCGACGTTGAAGTCCCAATTAATAGTTGACTATAAAATCGTTAATTTACGCATCCTATGACTAATTCCATCCTCAAGGCCGCCCGGCGGAAGACCGCTGTCGCCGTCGGCTCCTTGGCCACGCTCTCCTTCGTGAGCCCGGTCATGGCCAGTACCTACGCCGACCCGCGCACTCAGCTCGAAAAGGTTGGTACCAGCTCGGGTTTGGTCACGACCGAATTGCCGGTCGTGATCGGCAAGTTCATCAACCAGATCATCACCCTCTTGGGCATCGTGCTCGTGGTGCTCATCATCTGGGCCGGTTTCAAGTGGATGTTGGCGCGCGGCAATGAGGAAGATGTCAACGAGGCCAAGGACATCATCAAGAACGCCGTTATCGGCTTGGTGCTTCTCCTCACGGCCTACGCCATCACCAACTTCGTGATTAACGCCATCCTGACGGGCACGGGGACGACTGGCGCGTAGTCAGTAAACCGTTATAAATTGCAAAGCCCGGGGGAGCGGTCTCCCTCGGGCTTTCGCGTTCGTGACTGGTCGCCTACTACCGGCGGATGGGGGCGGGGTTGAGCGCGACTTCGCGCTCGCCGATGTACACGTGGTTGAGGCCGCGTGACGCCGAGACATCCGCTTGGTACGAGAAGGCGCGGGTCGGGCCAGCCAGCTCGTACAGCTCGCCGGAAACGGTCAGGCTTTCCGCGCCGGCCGGGATGCAGCCGTAGAGCCGCCCGTTCTTGGGCAACATCGGCTCGACACCGCCCGCGTTGAGGATGGCGACCGGCTGGTCGTTCACCCACAGGCGCATCCGTTCCATGCCGCCGGTCTGGTTGCTGATCTCGAGGTAGAATCTCGAGCTCTTGTCGCAGCCAGCCCATGGGCGGTCGGAGCGGAACTCCCACGCCGCCGAGGGCAGGGGAGGCAGGCTGTCGCCGAGCACGGAGTTGCCCAGCGGCATCATCGGGCCCATGCCCATCGGGCCGCCGGCGTTCAGGCCGGCCTGCCCCTGTTGGGCCGCCAGTTGGGCGCGCAGCATGGCGTTCTCGTTGGCCAGCTGGGAGGCGCACCCCATGGAGCAGAGCGCCGCGAGAATCAGTACCACTAGTGACTTGGCAACAGGTTTCATTGGCGTTCTCCTTTCTTCGAGCGGGGTAGGGGGTCGGGGCCGCATTTGCCGCGACCGAGTTTGTTCTCGCAACCGACCCAGTCGATGTGGAGGGCCACGCGCGACCGTGCATCAGCCTCGGCCGCGAGTCGTCGAGCCTCGGGGTCCACGACCTTGGTTGCGGGTGCTCCGGCGCCGGGTTGGTTGCTGGGCATTCCGTTGGTCGTCTGCCGACCGTTGCCCCAGAAGCTTCCGCGGCCGTAGCTGTTCCAGCCGTTGCCCCAGGTGTTGCACGGTTGGCCCGCGCGGATCGCGTCCGCACAGGCGTGCATCATGTCAGCCTGACCGTTGGCCAAGGTGTTCTGCACCTGGCCTTGGTTGGTGATGATCAGGGCCGCTTCCGGGTTGTAGGTGAACGAATCGACTGTCTGCGCGCCGGGCTTCCCGGAAACCGTCGCGTGCCCACAGGCACACAACATGCCAGACAGCAGAATTGCGGTGTACTTCGTCATGATGATGGCTCCTTCTTCGTTTGCGTCATGGCGCACCCCTAACCGACACCTCTTCCAGAAATATTCCCCGAGCTTGCCCTGAACCATTACGGTTCAGGGCTTGTCGAGGGGTATTCCTATTTGTAGGCGATTCAGTTGTAAAGGGCGCGAGTAAATTTATTGCCGGCAAAAGTACCGGACGTTTCAATATAGCACAAAATCGGGGTTTTGTCAAGGCTCCGTAGAGTTAACACCATGCGCTGACAGTTGCCGGGGACATGGCTGACAGGTGTTAACTGAGGGAATATGAACCCCACCACCTACCCCAAGGACATCCGCGGCCGATGGTACCTGTCCGTCGACCG
>JAQTNC010000005.1 GCA_028714475.1 Patescibacteria group bacterium | reverse complement strand
GGGGCGGCGGTGCCGGAGGCGCCGTCGTCGCCGGGCGCGGTCCAGGTGAGATCGATCGAGGAGGCCGTCGCGGCCAAGGTCGCGAGCGTGGTGACGGCCGCGGGCGCGATGATGTCGGCCGTGGCCAGCGTGGAGAGGGAGGGTAAAGTCGAGATTGCCGAGATGTTCGGCACCTCGTCCTGGGTCTTCATGGCGAAATAATAATGCGTGTTTGCCGACAGGCCGGTCGCGGCCATCGTCTGCGAGGTGCCGGCCACGGCGGGCGCCGGCTCGCCCAAGACCTGGGCGGCGGCCGTGAACTCGGCGGGCGTAGTGATGGGCGCGGTCGAGTAGCGGATGTCGTAGAGGGCGGCGGTGCCGGAGGCGCCGTCGTCGCCGGGCGCCACCCATGAAATAAACAGCGAGGAGGTCGTCGGAGCAGAAAGCGTCATGTTGTTGACGGCCGCGGGCGGGGTGATGTCAGATACGGCAACCGTTGCCAAGGACGTCAGATTCGAAAGGGCGGAGATGTTCGGCGCCTCGTCCTGGGTCTTCATGGCGAAATAATAGAGCGTGTTCGCCGCGAGACCGGTCGCGGTCATCGTCTGTACCGTGCCGGCCACGGCGGGCGCCGGCTCGCCCGAGACCAGGGACGCGGCCGAGAACTCGGCGGGCGTGACGATGGGCGCGGTCGAGTAGCGGATGTCGTAGAGGGCGGCGGTGCCGGAGGCGCCGTCGTCGCCCGGCGCGGTCCAGGTGAGCGCGATGGTGGAGGTCGTTGCGCCGGAGGGCGTGAGGTTGGAGACGGCCGCGGGCGCGGTGATGTCGGCCGTGGCCAGCGTGGACAGCGAGGGCAGGTTCGAAACGGCGGAGATGTTCGGCACCTCGTCCCGGGTCTTCATGGCGAAGTAGTAGGTCGTGTTCGCCGCGAGGCCGATTGCGGTCATCGTCTGCGAGGTGCCGGCCACGGCCGGAAAGGGATCCCCCAAGACCTCGGCGGCGGCCGTGAAGTCACCGTCCGTAAGGATGGGCGCGGTCGAGTAGCGGATGTCGTAGAGGGCGGCGGTGCCGGAGGCGCCGTCGTCGCCGGGCGCGGTCCAGGCGAGCTCGATCGTGGAGGCCGTCGCGCCCGAGAGGGCGAGATTGCTGACGGCGGCCGGCGGGGTGACGTCGGCCGCGGCCAGCGTGGACAGTGAGGGCAGGTTCGAAACGGCGGAGGTGTTCGGCACCTCGTCCTGGGTCTTCATGGCGAAATAATAGAGCGTGTTCGCCGCCAGGCCAGTCACGGTTTTTGTCTGTACTGTGCCGCCCTCGGTAGGTGCCGGTTCGCCCAGAACCTGGGCGGCGGCCGTGAAGTCACCGTCCGTAAGGATGGGCGCGGTCGAGTAGCGGATGTCGTAGAGGGCGGCGGTGCCGGAGATGCCGTCGTCGCCGGGCGCGGTCCAGGTGAGCGCGATCGTGGAGGCCGTCGCGCCCGAGAGGGCGAGGGTGGTGACGGCCGCGGGCGCGATGACGTCGGTCAACGGGTTCGTCCAAAGGGACGGCAAGGTCGAGATCGCCGAGGTGTTCGGCACCTCGTCCTGGGTCTTCATGGCGAAATAATAGTGCGTATCCGCCGCGAGGCCGCTCACGGTCATCGTTTCCATGGTGTCGGCGACGGATGGCGTCGGCTCGCCCGAGACTTGAGTGGCATTATCGAAATCAGCTGCCGTGGAGAAGGGCGTGGTCGAATAGCGGATGTCGTAGAGGGCGGCGGTACCGACGGAACCGTCATCGCCGGGCGCCCTCCACATGAGATCCAGCGAGGAGCTTGTCGGGTTATAAAGCGTCAGGTTGTTGACGGCCGCAGGTGGGGTAACATCCAGGCCGTTGGCCAAGACCGGCGCTGCCGTCATCAGGACCAAACCGGCGCTAATCAGCGTCATAAAAAACACCCTCCGGCGACGATTCATAAGAAAACATGAAGCCTTGGCCATAGCTTCGATCCGTTATTTGACTATATGTTGAATTATAGCAGAATATCGCCTTTTTGTATTGACGCCGCCGGTTTGGGTCTATTTATGGAATCTTAATCATGATCGCATACCTTAGCGAAATTTCGCCTGCCGCCCGCCTAGGCTACAGCCGCTTGCTAGGGATGCATTATTAAAACAAGAGCAGAATAACTAAAGGCGGAGGTTCACACCCCAAGACCTTCTGCCCCCGTTAAACATGGAATTACAAAAGACCGATCGCAGACGCGATCGGTCGTGTGGACGAAACGGCTCACTGGCCGCGAGGCGTGCAGGCGCACCCGGCGCCCGTGCTGTCTCCCTTGAGCTTGCATGATTCACATCTTGCAGGCGGAGGCGCACACTCGTTGGGCGGCGTGTCGCTTTGGATCTTGCCGGTCTCCTCCTCGTCCGTCGCGGGCGGAGGATCGGTCTTGGCCTCGTCCTTCTTGGGGACACTGCGGGGCTGCGGTTTGGCGCCGCTCTTGGGCTTGGCCTTGTCGGCCTTTTCCTTGTCGGCCGCTTCCTTTTCGGCCTTTTCCTTCTCGGCCTTTTTCTGGGCGGCGCGACACTGTTGTTTGGCCCGTTCTTCCGCTTTCTTTTCCGCGGCGCGCTCCTTGGCGGCCTTCCGGTCAGCCTCCTCGATGGCCTCGCTGTAGTAGCCGATGAGGCGCCAGTGGCCTTGCTCGAACCGCCAGCCCATTTCACGCTGGTCTTCGCCGAGCTTCAGCCGAACGCGCACGACCTCGCCTGGCTTCGTGATCACGTCGTTCTGGTTGACGGCGAAACGCGGCAGGAAACCATCTTCGGCCTTGATGTCATCGACGATGCGAGCGACGGTGGCATGACGCATCGGGATCTTCGGGCCGATCTTGGCGGCCGCTTCCATCTTGGCTTCGAAATCCCAGGCGATGAAATTGCCGTAACCGTTCTGGTCGATGATCGTCGGACTGACCAGCCAATTGAACGGCCCTCCGCGAAGGAGGCTGTTTAGCCAATCCACGTCGCTCGTGTTGACCGTCGGCGACTGTGCCTCGCCGACAAGACGGCCGCAGGCCTCGATGAGAGACTTCTCCATCCACGCCTTGTTGCGGCGGTTCTTGACCGAAGCTTCGGCCCGCTTGAGAACCGTTGCGACAGACGATGCCGGGATGGCCATGAAGGCCAAATTTCGGCCTTTTAGTCCCATACTGTTCACGCCCACCACCTTGCCGGTGGCGCGGTCGAAGAGCGGCCCACCGGACGAGCCGGGGTCAATGGCCGCGTCATGCTGGATGTAGCACTCACTGCGGTCGCCGAAAGGGTTGTCGAGCAACGGATGTTCGCGGAGCTTGAAGCACCGATTGGTGACCGTTCCAGCCGAGACTTGGTAGGATCCGTTGGGAGAACCGATGGCCCAAACCGGCGCGCCTTCCTTCGGGACCGGGCCGAGGGACGCGACGGGGCGCTCCATCGGGATATCCAGAACCGCGAGGTCGAACTCCTCGTCCGCGTAAACGACGCGGGCGTTGATGTTGGACGTGAGGCGGTCGAAAGAGACCGTGAACCTCTCGCTGTCTACGACCACGTGATTGTTGCTAACGAACCACGTGTGGCCGTTAGGCAGGGCGAGGGCGGAAAACCCGCTCCCGCCGCTCCGGTCGCCGATCTCGTCGGCGATCATCGCTCGCAGGTCCGGATCCGTATCCGGGTCAGCGACGACCGCCAGGAGATACTGCCTGACGTCATCAGAGGGATCGGCGGTCACCTGACCGGTTACCGCAACCTCCGCGGCGGCCAGTGGCTTGATTTCCGCCGCCATCGACGGCCGGAACACGGCACAGGAAGGGGCAGTCAACACGCAACCGAGCAAAACGAGCATGGAGATGGCGCGTTTGGACATGGGTCGGCTCCTTGTGAAGGAACGTGACGGCGGGTTTGCTCTGGACGACAACCCACCTTAGTCGCTCGCCTTTCCGCCATCGGACGGCAAGTCAAGATACCAGAATTTCGCCGGCCGGACGCCGGGGCTAAAGTGAACATATCTAGCCCACCGAATACTGTCAATTGTTCCATGCGCAGCCGTGCCTGGGCCGCCGGTGCCCTGGTCCAGCCCGATCCCCCGGACAAGCCGCCGCCTCTCTTCCCCGAGCGAAGCTTGGCGGAGTCCAGGGAAGAACGAAAAACAGCCCCGGTAACACGGGGCTGTTTTTCATCCTCTTTTCACCTTGCAGCGCCTTGGCTAAAAATGAATCGGATCCCTGGGAATTTCGCATTGCGGCGGCCACTGTCCGGTCCCATGATCTATATCGTCACGGTTTGTGACCGTCACTGTGCCCCTACCCCCATCAGCCGCGGCATCGGCGCTCACCAGGAAATATACCGAGTAATCCGGCAACACGGCTTTCCCACTGGCATCCTTCTTATAACAGGCGGTGGTGGTCGTCTCATAGAAACTTATTCCCTGCCAGTCTTTCTCATTAAACTGGTGGCCGTGCCCCACGAACACCGCCCTGATCTTGTCCCGATGGTCATACAGAACCTTAAGGTATGGGTTGTCCCTGAATGTTGCGTCGGTGGGCTCGCCCTTGCCCACGAGGTCACCGAAGGGGGTGCTGTGCCAGAAAAGTATTGCCGGTTCGGGACTGCAGCCCAAGACCAGGTCCAGCCATTTCAATTGCGTGTCGCCGAAATGAATTCCGTCGTTGTACGCCGTCGTGTCGTCCTGTTTTTTGTCTTTTGGAGTTTCGGCCGAGGAATTCAACACCACGATGTTGAATCCTTTTGTCTTGAAGTTGTAGTAACCGTTATCAAACCCCACCGGTTCAGACAGCGGCCTTGCGCTGTCCACATCCCCAAAGGCCCTTGTCCACGCGCTCTTCACGTAGTCCCGCACAGTTACAAACAATGGGGGAGTATAATATCTGTCGTCGTGATTACCCAAGGCAACAAAGAACGGCACATTGTTATCGAAGTTTTCATGGATCAACTTGGTAAACCTCTTCATGATGTCCGGTACGTCCGGCGAGCCGGGGCACCCCAAGAGCCAGTTACAGTACAGGTCATCTACGACATCCCCGGTATCCATCACAAAATCCAGTTCCTTCGTCTTCAATATCGCGCCGACCGCCTTGAGGTTGTCCATGGGGATTGGCGAGTATTGGATGGGGGGTTGTCCGATATGCGTATCCGAGATGACGGCGAACTTCAAAAGGCCTTGGTCAGTATTGTTTGGAAGTCCTGTCGCTCCGCTATCGGTCGCGGCGGGCTGGTTGTTCAAGCCAGCAGCCGTAAGCACCAAGGCCAGCAAAATTACGCCGATGCCAAGAATGATGTACGCCGTGACCGGCCGTACGCAAGGGCGCTTCTTCAGGCGCCGCATGACTTTATCCCAAAACATATTGGCCATAGTTGTGAGCCGTTAACCGAGAATTATGCGATTGATTAGATCCGCGCTGGGGCGTGGATTAAGCATAGCATACGTTGGGAAGGGTTGGGGTCACATCTTGACTTTTTGACTGTTGCTTTGCCGAAATCGCTCAAAAGCAAAAGTGACCCCGATGCCAATTACCCGCACCGTCTCTTGACGACTTAGTTATTCGCGCGCTATTAAATGTTCCTTCGACTCAACAAAACGCCATCCTCGAGCCGGGGCCCGAGGATCCATTCCTATTTCCCGTCGAGTAGCGTGCCCCATGGCGCTTGGACTCCGTTATCGTTCGGTGGGAGCCGAAAATCTCACGGGTATCCTCAATTCATCGGCGTTCTGGGGCAGGCCGGACGGATTGTCCTTCTCTAGCACCAGCGTGCCGGTCGCGGTCGTCGGAGCCTCAAAAGTCAGCTCGGCCTTGAACGGCACGAAATTTTCGGTCATCCAATCAGACTGCGCCTGTGCCGGGACGGCTGCCAGCAGTTGGCCATTGGCGTCCAAGAGCTTCACCGGAAACGAGGCCTCGAAATACCACGTGCCGCGCGCCTCGCCCACGACCGTGAGCGGGCTCCCGACGACCGCGTCGGTCTGGGGACTGGTCACGAAAATCTTGTCCGAGTGCGAGGTTGCCGAATTGGCCGACTTAGTGACGGTCAGAGCGATGGAACGCGGCGTCACGCCGCTCACGATGAAAGCATAATCGCCGGCCGTTCCGGTCAAGCCGCGCTCTGTTCCGAAGGTCAGCTCCGTCTCGCTCGTCAAGCTCCCACCTCGCAGGCGAAGAACCGGCGCCAGCTCGCCCTGCCGGATACACTGAACCCCCTGCGGACAGCGCGAATCATCAAGCTGTTTGAGAAACGCGACCAGGCCGTCGCTGTAGGTGGCCGAATCGCCGAGCTCAAGGGTGACCGCTGAACCAAAAACCCCGACCGGCGCCGGTTCGACCACAACAGGAGTCGGGACTGCTGGCACGTTGATCGGCTCCTGTGCTTTTCGAAACAATGACGAGCCCCAAACGGCCCCAACCAGACAGATGAAGGCGGTGGCGGCAATGATGATATTTTTTGTGCGCATATGAGGTAAGGATATCACGAGGACGAATCAACTGAAATTCACATCCGGACTTTAGCTGTGGCAAGAAACTACCGTCAGTTGTGAGGGGTTGGGCCTAGGTCCCCGGATAGCGACTGTCTTTTCTGGGTCCCCGGATAACAGCCGCCCTCATTTTCAAAATATGGGTAAAGGAGGCGGCTGTTTCCGAGGACACGAAAGCACTCGCCGATTATGGCGAGTGCTTTCGTGGCTGCGGGACTAGGATTCGAACCTAGATAAGCAGATCCAGAGTCTACTGTCCTACCATTAGACGATCCCGCAATGTGATTGGTGACGCAGGAACAAGCCCTGCCGTTACGTTTTAACCTACTACTCTGCCGCCAAAGGCGGCGGCGAAGCCTTCGGCGCCGGTGATGGGGCCCACGACCACGGGGATGGGCGTTTTTTCGTCGGCCGCCGGTGCGGAAACCTCGGCCACGGGCGCCGCTGTAACATTATTAACCATCTCGACTTTTCTTTCAAGTATCACCGCTTCCAGCCGGACGGCCTGTCCCAGCAGGCCGGCTAGCACCCGTTCCATGAGGTCACGGTTCTTGGGAACGTTGAATTTGTCCCTATGGAAAGCGTAATTGAAGCCGACCTGGATGAGGCCACCCTTCATTTCGAGCGGTTCGGAAACACCCAAGAGGAACGGCAGGGAGTGGTTCTTCTCGCCGACCAGGCGGGTGAATTCGAGCCAGGCTTGCTTGATGCGAACGAGGGGGACAGAGGGGGTTTCGGCGACTTTTTCTTTCTGGACCCCTCCGCTCGCGAGCGGAGGGGTGGTGGTTTCAATCGTAGGGGTGGTATGAATGTCCGTGATGCTCTCCGAAATCATTGGTTTGTCCATCACTTCGGGATTCTTGCGCTCACTCGCAATGACAGAATCATGAACGGCTTCGCTTTTTGCCGACGTGGCGACGTTGCGTTTGGGCGCCAAGGAAGGCTGGCGCGGAGCGGGGCCGGAACCGGAAGACGAACCGGGCGATGATGGCGGACGAGAATCGTGGCCAGAATTGCTCGGCGGATTGAAGCCAGTTGACGCGGAATGTACGCCACTCTCCCCCATCTCGCAAATCCTAGCGATGGCAATCTCCAAAGGCATCTGCGGCAGATGACTCGACCTGATGTCGCGGCGCTTGGCCATGAGCATTTCCAGCATGGCGACCAAGTCTTCGACGTTAGTCAGTATCTGCCAATCGGTGAGCTGACGCCGCCGCGTCTCGTCCAAATCCGCCACGACCGATTCCTGCAGTCCGCCGATCTTCACGAGCAGGATGCGGCGCAAGAGCTCGATAACGTCCGTCATGAAATCGTCCATCTCGAGACCCGACTCGACGGCGCCGTTCACGACCTCAAGCGCGGCCTGCGTGTCGCGCCGCAGCAGCGCCTCGACGAGACCGGAAACGGCCGCGTAATCGGAACGCGGCAGAACGACCATCGCCTCGTCATACCCGACATGCTTGCCATCGGCGACCGTGAGCACCTTGCCGAGGAGTCCTTCGGCGTCACGGAGTCCGCCGTCGGCGTTCCGCGCAATCTCGCGCAGGACCTCGGCGTCAACCTTCACGCCCTCGCGCTCGGCGAGCTGATGCAGGCGCGTCACGACCTCGTCGAACGGGATGCGCCGAAAGTCGAACCGCTGGCAGCGCGAGACGATGGTTGAAGGCACCTTGTGCAACTCGGTCGTCGCGAGGATGAAAAGCACGTTCGCCGGCGGCTCCTCGAGCGTCTTGAGAAGCGCGTTGAACGCCTCGGTCGTGAGCATGTGCACCTCGTCAATGATGAAGACCTTGTTCTTGAGGCGCGCTGGCGAGAACCGCGCGTTCTCAATGATGTTCTCGCGCACGGCGTCAATGCCGCGATGGGACGCCGCGTCAATCTCGATGATGTCGAGCGTCTTGCCCTCGGCGAAGGCCAGACACGCCTCGCACTGCCCGCATGGCTCCGCGCCCTGCCGGTCAAGGCAGTTCACGGCCTTGGCCAGGATGCGCGCGACCGTCGTCTTGCCCGTGCCGCGCGGTCCGCTGAAGAGGTAGGCGTGGGCGATCTGCCCGGCCTCCACCTCAAAAGACAGAGCCACCTTGATGTGGTTCTGACCGGCGAGTTCGGCCCATTTCTGTGGGCGATATTTGCGGTAGAGGGTGGCGGACACAGGGAGTTGCGGAGATACAGAGACTCGGAGTTGTGGAGCGGCCTCAAGCTCTCCGCATCTTCGTATCTCCGTATCTTCGAATCTTCCCCACCAGTTTACCACCCCCCGCGGCTTGTGGGAATTGGATAAAGTGAGGATATACCAGCCCTATTTTTGCGGCATAATTGCCCTTCGACTCCGGCCGCCTAAGGCGGCCTCCGCTCAGGGAATATTTTATGCCCTGAGCCTGTCTGTGGTGAGCTTGCCGAACCATCGAAGGGCATTCCATAAATTACCTATCCAAGACCGCCCCCCGCAGTACTGCGGGGGGCGGCTGTTCATAACTACCTTAACCCAGCGGATTGTGCTTGATGATGTTCTCGACCGCGGCCCACTTGGACGGCGCGTTCTTGGGCACGAGCAGGACGACCTCGTCGCCAGGCTCACCCTTATAATAGGTAACGCTGGCCTTGATGACACTCCAGCGGCGGTTGTCGCTGGTGGCGTAGAATTCGTTGGTCGTGATGTCAAAGCCTAGGGCGCCCACGATGCGCGAGCGCTCGATGGGGCCGATCTGCTTGTAGATGAACGAGCCCTTGGGCGTGATGGTGAGTTTGAGCAGGTCGCCCTCGACGAGCTTCGACTTGGAGGCGTAGTTGGCCGGCACGGTGTAAATCTTGCCGTCGGAACCGACCATGTTCTGACCGTCGAAGACGCCTTCGATGACGCGGCCCTCCGGCTGGCGATAGCCGACCAGCTCCAGGTCGCGCGGCGCGGGCACAACCGGCAAGTTCTCGCCGTTGTTGCCGTTTTCCGCCACTTCCGCCGGGGACAACGCCCCGACGTTCGTCTCCATAAGACGAATGACGTTCAGCAGGTCGCGCTCGATGGCCTTGAGCGCCTTGAGGCAGATCTTGGTCTTGTTGACCTCGTTCACGGCGGTATCGGTGGAAACCGGCTCATCCTTGGTCAACGCTTTTTCCGCAGCCGGACTGATGATCTCCGCGACGGGCTCTTCCTGAACCGACGCGCTTGCGGCCGCCTCGGTCGCTGACGAGTCAGTCGGCACGGCTCCAGCCGGATCTACGGCAGGAACGGTTGGATTCAATTGCTGTTCGTCCATATTGGTCTTTGTTTCAGACTCTGGACTGGTCGTTTAGGGGGACGTTCTGCCGTCCCGTGAACAGGGCGAATGTTACCATATCCGTTAAACATATCAACCCCTTCGGCTGGCCAGCCTTATTTATTCGGGACGTGGCACCTAGGTGCCACGTCCCGAGGCGGTTTCGTGGCTAAAAATCGCGTTCCTGTGGATAAGTAAGGATTTCCCTGCGAAAAATCGCCCCGACCAACGCCGAGGCGACGGAATATCATTACGATTGGCTATTTCCCTCCCACTGCCGTAGCGGCCGCACCTCCGGGGCCGAGCTGGGTGCGTTCCAGAATTTCCTGCTCCACGATGACGCGGTCGCGGCCGTACTTGAGGCGCGAGAGCATCTTGAGTGCCTCGGCGATGCGTCGTTCCGGCTGAACCGGCGGCGGCGGCGAGAAATTGAACGGCCGCGAAGACTGGTTGTCGATGAGCATCTTGGTGTTCCACGAGAACTTCGGCGCGTTCACCAGATCGAACGCCGAGAAAACCGGCGCGAACTCTTTTTCCAGGTACTGCGCGTCCTCGACGCCGATGCGCCCGCACATGATCGTGCCGGCGTTGCCGAGCACGGCGTCGCGAATCTCGTTGTCGCCCTTAGGCGAAAGCTGACCGAGGTACTGATGGCTCAAGTAGAGGCTCAAGGCGTATTTGCGCGCCTCGGAGAGAATCGTCGCGACGGACGGCGTGATGAAATTCTGGAACTCGTCGATGTAAAGGTAGAATGGCTTGCGCTCGCTGGCCGGCATGTCGGCGCGGCCCATGGCCGCCATCTGCAGCTTGGTGACGATGATGAGACCGAGCAGGTTCGCGTTGATGTCGCCGATCTTGCCTTTCGACAGGTTCACGAGGAAGATTTTCCGCTCATCCATGATCTTGCGGAAGTCGAAGGCCGATTTCTGCTGGCCGATGATGTTGCGCATCATCGCGTTCTCGACGAAGCGGCCGACCTTGGAGATGAGGTAGCCGAACATCTCCGACTTGTGGAAGTCCGAGGTCTTGGCGATTTCCTTCTCCCAAAAATTGAGCACGACCGGATCGCGGACCTTCTTCACCCACTGCTTCTGGTATTCCGGATCAACGATGAGGCGCGGCACCTCGGCGATGGTACCCGGGTTGTCGCGGTCCGACATGAGCGTCAACATGAAGTTGCGCATGTTGTGCTCGAACATCGGGCCGATCATCTCCGGCGGGAAGAGCTTGTAGAAGATGGCGATCATCTCGCCGCAGACGAAATCCTTCATCTCCTCGCTCGGGGCCTCGAGCATGTTGAGACCGATTGGCCGGTCCATGTCCGATGGGTCGAACACGACCACGTCGTCGGCCCGTTCCCGCGGCACGCAACCGAGCACGGTTTCCACGAGGTCGCCGTGCGGATCGATGATGCAGAGGCCGTCGCCGTTTTTCACGTCCTGCGCGGCGAGGTTGGCGATGAACTCCGACTTGCCGGCACCGGACTTGCCGATGCAGTACATATGGCGCAGGCGGTCGCCCGGCTTGATGAACACCGGCGTGGTGATGCCGCGATACTCGACTTCACCGAGATACAGGCCCTCCTTCGGCAGGTTGGACGGCGGCGCGGCCTTGCGCGCGGTCAGCCAGCGGATGTTCGGCGTTTCGGTCGAAGGCAGCGGAAAATGGTACATGCTCGCCAGCTCCTCGCCGTTCAGCACCAAATGGCCACGTTCGCGGAAATGACGGTAGATGAAATCATGAATGAGCCGCTTTTGGCTGGGGTTGCTGCGCACCAGGGAATTGCCGTACTGCGGGCTGTTGAATTGGCTGAAAGCGCCGATGATGTTGTTGACGTAAAGGCTGGCGCGCTCGGCGGTCGCGGCCGACGCCACCACCCGCACGTTCGCATCGAGCCCGAACTTGGAGATCTTCTCCTCCATTGACTTGACCATCTCTTCCTCGAGCGGTGAAAGCTTGTGCTCCTTGCCGCCCTGTTCGACGGTCTTCGGCTTGGCCAACATGAACGCCTTGAGAACCTGCCCGCGCCAAGTCGTCTCCGCCAAGGCCTGATTCATGGTCTTGCCCTGCTGCATGGCGCTCGTGAACCTGGCGCCGCGCCGCCGCCAGCGCCGCCGCGACGAGCGGACGACGACCTGAATGGCCGCGCCATCCGCCTTGTCCACCTTGGCGAGCGCGTTCGCGAGCGCGTTCAGCGGATCGTGCTCCAGCTTGCGGAAGGTCTTGAGCGGGAAGGCCGGCATCCGACGGAACAGCAATCGAGCGGCCACCACGGCCCCGTTCGGGACGAAAACGTTGTAATCCTCGACTTCCTCGATCTGCGCGTGCGGGAAATGGGCGTGAACCTGCTGTTCGATGAAATCCTTGCGCGATTCCGGGACGGCGATATAAAAGGAGACCAGCCCTTGTTGCGAGACAATCTCGAACGAAAAGGCGTCCTGGCGGCCAACAAACCAGGACGTGATGCCCTTCTCCGCGGGCAAACCGCCGATGCTCGCGAAAACGCTCTCCATGACCCCGATGTCCTCCTGAATCTCGCGCAGTTCCTTTTCCTTCATGCCGGACTCGCCTTTCTCCTGCGTTTCCTTCGGCACGGTCACAAGAATGACCACGCGCCGGAAAGCCGCGCCGGTCTGGAAGCGTCGGCGCATGAAATGACGGATGACGTTCAAGATGACGACGATGCCCAAGGCCAAGCCGACAAAAACCAAAACCAGCGTCAAGAGAACGCTTCCGCTCGTCGAGACGATGGGTACGGCGGCGACTGGCTCGACCGGCAAGGCAGTCACCGGGGAAACGACAAAAATCGGCGTCATACGGTTCCCCCTTCCTTGTCACGGCGGCGCTGTTCGTTGAGGAGCATGACGCGGTCAGTCTTCAGCTTCGCTTCCTGTTCCAGGAAAAAACGGTTGACGCCGGGAATCATCCTCAGCCAGTCGCGGATGAGCTTCAACACGGCCTTGGCCGTGGCCTTTGACTGCTCGATCAGGACGTTAATCTTGGCGGCCGTTTCCTCGCCGACGGCCCTGAAGCGCGCGCGCTCCTTGGCCGGCATGGCCAAATAGGCCTCGAGCAAGCCGTCCTCAAGCACGCGCTCAACCCTCATGAGTTGTGGGTCCTTGGCCGGCGCGGCCGCGCTTGGGGCGACGTCCGGCAGGACGATTTGCGGCATCGGCGCGACGGGAACGGGCTGTTTTCTCTCCTGGGCCGGTGTCCCTTCCGGCCGCGGGCCGCTTTCCGGGGACGCCAACTGCTCCGCCTGGGTTTCAGGCGGCGCGGCGGCCGGTTGCGCTTCCGGTTTTTCCGCAAAATTCATGATATTAACATTATACATCAATTTGGCCATTTTAAGAAGAAATGACACGCAATCGACGCGCAATTCCAATGAGCGCGTCGTCCCGGCCAAGCGGGAATGCCTTCCCGCGCGAGCCGGGATCCACGGTGTGTCATCCCGGGCGACCCCGGCTAAATGCCGGGGGAGACCCGGGAACCACGCGCCGAATGACTTCGTTTTAGCCATTCCGCCAGGGCTTGAAAAATGGTAAAATAACGTTATCGGGACGAATAAACGGCTAACCGCAAAATATGCACGAAAAAATGCCAAAATACGACGGTCAGCCGCTCCTCGACGTCTATCGCCATCCGGAAATGACCTGGGTGGACGTCAGGAAGCCGTCGGCCGAGGCCAGCGCCAAGCTCAAGGAGCTTTTCCCGTTCTTCCTCGAAATGGACCTGCGGGACTGTTTGCCGCCTTACCAGCGCCCGAAGCTCCTGGAACGCGGACAGTACCTGTTCATGGTCATGCTGTTCCCGTATTTTGATCGGGACAAGCGAGCCATCCGATCAACGGAACTGGACATCTTCATCGGCCCAAATTTCATCGTCACCAACCATTTCGGCGTCCTGCCGCCGCTCCAGAGCATGGCCGAGTTGTTCCGCGGCGATCGCAGCGTGACGATGGCGCAGGAGGTGGAACGTCCGGCCGATTGGTTGCATGCCATGCTAAACCAGCTGTACATCGGCTGCTTTCCGATGCTCACGCACGTCTCCAACGACATCAACACCCTGGAGTCGCGCATGTTCACTGACGCCCAGAACAGCTCAGTCAAGGAAATCCTGCGGGTCAAGTCCAACATCGTGGACTTCCGGCGCATCATGCAGGCCCACAAGCACGTCCTGGAGAAATTCATCGCCGTCGCGCCGCGCATCCTCCATTTCCAGGATCTGCACGTCTATTACGAGGACCTGGTCGGCCACACGCAGGAGATATGGGATTTCCTCGATAACGACCGCAACACGATTGACGCCGTGTACGAGTCCTACCTTTCGCTCGTCACCTATGAGACCGGCCAGGCGACCAAGACGCTGACGGCCCTGGCCTTCATCGTCTTTCCGATGAATCTCGCCGCCGCCATCTTCTCGATGCGCGCGGAGAATATGCCGCTCCTGGGGGTGCCGGGCGACTTCTGGTTCATGCTCGGCATCGTCTTCTTGGTCATGGTCGCGACAATGGGTTACCTCAAGAGCCGGAAATGGCTGTAGGCATGACGCAATAATTCGAAGATTCAAAGATGCGGAGAGCGAAAGCCCTCCGCATTATTGTGTCCCCGCAACTACGAATCTACGCATCTTCCTTCAGGCACGCCCGCCTTCTGGCCAGCGTCGCGTCGGTGGTCATGAGCGCGACCGAGTCGGCAATCAGCTTCTTGTCGGGCTTGGTTTGCGTCATCGCGACCTCCACCGTGTCATGAGGCCGCAGGCACGCAAGCGGTATATGATGGCGTTCAAGACGGCCTTCGCCTTCTTCCGGCAGGGTCAAGGCGTTGATTTCCGCGGCTGGCCCGACGCTCACCGAGAGACGTCGACGATCACGCCCTTGCCCAACGGTCAGGCTCAATTCGCGGCCGCTGATTTTTTCCACGACGCCGTGAAACGGGGTTTCGACGCGCCCGGGACGGCCGAAACGGCCGGAGAAATAACTGCCTAACCCGAGGCCAGCCACGAAGGCCGCGAGGAGGACCAATGTCCAACCGAAAGCCGAACCGTCCGCCGTTTCAGCCTGCCGCTCCCCCATCTCGCCAGCCGGAAGCTCTTCCGGACGGCCGTCGGCTGGCGCGGCAGGCGCGGCGGCAATCTGGTCAGCTGCCGAACTCGGCGCGGTCGACGTTTCTCCTGACGGCGGCACTGGCGGCTCAACAGTCGCGGTCGGGGTGACGAAACCAGGGATACAGGCGGCCGAACACGGTTCGAAACCGAAACCAGTCGGGCAGTCCACAATCGTCACGCAGGTATTCGTGGATACGCAGATGGCCGTGCCGGCGCCGCAGCCGCAGGTGCCGCAACGGTCAACGTAGGCGCCGCCGACGACGCCGTTGCACGTGGCGCCTAAGGCGTTCTTGGCGGAAGAACAACCGTCACAGGGATATTTTTCCTCGTCGCACCGACAGGTGCAGGTCTCGCAATCGAACTTGAAGCGAGGCGCGGGAGTGACGCCGGAACAAAGGTCGGCGTTCGGGTTGCCGCGATCGTCAAAGCAGTACAAGTTAGGCTCCTTGCCGCAGACCGCGCGCGTGGCCGTGGTCGGACACTTGAACGACGGCTGTCCCCAATCGCGACAGCGGTCCTTGGCCAACGCCGGCGCGGCCACAAGCAGCGCGAGGGTCACGGCACTGGCGGCGATCAGTTGGCGACTATTGATCATAATCGATGTCTAGGATGATGACCGACACTGGCGGCGACTTACAGCCGCTTGACGCGACAGCCTTCCGGCGTATCCTCGACCATCCAGCCGAGCGCCTTGATCTCGTCGCGCACGCGGTCCGATTCGACGAAACGCTTTTCACGGCGCGCCGTTTCGCGTTTCTCCATGAGTTCCCGGACCGAGGCTGGCACGTCGGCCTCATCGGCGGCGCGGCCGAAAACGAAACCGAAAACATCGCCTAGGGCCTTCATAAAAGCCTCGGCGCCGGCCTTTTCGCGGGCCGTCAGTTCGCCGGAAGCCAAGCGCTCATTGATCGCGTGGACATGCTCAAAGGCCGCGGCCAGCGCTTCGGCCACGTTCAGATCGTCATCCAGGGCCTGATTCAGGCCTTTCATCGCCGTCATCCCGACCCGATCGCTCCGGCCGTTTTTCTTCGGCGCATAATCCCGCAACAGATCCGCGAAATTGTCGAGACGGGCCAAGGCGGACTTGGCCGCATCGAGACCCGCCAAGGTGAAATTGAGCGGCGCCCGATAATGCGAGGAGAGGAGGAGGTAGCGGACATGGCGCGGCTCGTAACCTTTGGCCGTGAGGTCGTCGAGCGTATAAAAGTTGCCTTTGGATTTTGACATCTTCTCGCCATCCACCAGAAGGTGGGTGCCGTGCAGCCAATAACGGACGAACTTCTGGCCAGTGGCGCACTCAGCCTGCGCGATCTCGCACTCGTGATGAGGAAACTTGTTGTCCTCGCCGCCGGTATGGATGTCGATGGTGTCACCCAGGTATTTGGTGGACATGGCCGAGCACTCGATGTGCCAGCCGGGATAGCCTTTGCCCCACGGCGTTTCCCATTGCATGAGGTGCTTCGGATTGTGGATCCAGAGGGCGAAATCAGCCGGATGTTTCTTCTCGGAGCGCACGTCAACGCGGGCGCCGGGATTCAGCCCCTCGATGACGTTGCCGGAAAGCCGGCCGTATTCCGGAAAAGTCGAGACGTCAAAATATATGCTGGCGCCGCCGTCGGTTTCCTGAACCTTGTAGGCGCAGCCCTTCTCCAGGAGCCGGCCGATCATGGCGATCATCTCCGGCACGTGCTCGCTCGCCCGCGGATACATGGCGGCGCGCCGCACGCCGAGCCGATCAATGTCACGAAAAAAAGCCTCGGTGAAGAACCTGGCCACTTCGGCGGGCGTCTTGCCGGCCTTGGCGGCCGAAACCTCGAGCTTGTCCTCGCCGACATCCGCGTCCGCCAGCATGTGGCCGACGTCGGTGATGTTCATCACTTGCCGCACCTCAAAACCGCGGTGATCAAGGAAGCGGCGCACGAGGTCGGCCAGCAGGAAAGACCGCAGGTTGCCGATATGGACGTAGTCGTACACCGTCGGCCCGCAGTTATACATCGTCACCCGTCCGGCCTGAAGCGGCTTGAACACGCGCTTTTTCTTGGCTAAACTATCGAATAATTTTAGCATATGGTCCAGCAATAAATATAGCCGAAAAGGGCGGAGTTGGGAAGTGCCGGGGTGCTGGAGAAGTCAGTGCAGGAGTGCAGAAGTACTGAAGTGCTGAAGAGGAAAAACTTGGCAAAAAAAGATTCCAGCAATTTCTTCAGCTCTTCAGTACTCCAGTACTTCAGCGCTAAAAAAGCCGTCTGGCTTGGCCAGACGGCTTTTTGCTCTAGAGCTTATGACATTGAATCCAAGTGCCACGATCCTTTATCTGCGTCACGTAGGAGCCGTTCGGGCAGGCGCACTCGCCTTTTTCGGGGCAGGCTATCCAGTTGCTGGCCGCGCCCCATCGGTTTTCGTTGGCCTGCAAATCACCGGTCAGCACCACGCTGCCATCGGGAGCCAGCTTGACTGCCTGTTGGTCGACTTCCTTGACGGCCTCGACGAGCAGGGCGGCCAGCGTATCATACGCGACCGACTTATAGCCCTGATTGTCGGTGCTGACGACCTGCGGCAGAACCGGCTCGACCTCCTGGGCAATCAGGCCCAGGTGTTGCCGATCGTCAAATCCCTTGTTCGGATACTCGACGGTCTTCCAGTAGAACGTGACGCCGCGCAACTCATTGACCTTTTCGAGGGCGTCATCGATGGTCCGTACGTCCTTCTTCCAACGGACATCTGACGTCAACCAGCTACCAGTGGCGTGCGCTGATCCGGCTATGTCCAAGGGGTAAGAAGGCGAATCGACCATAATGCCAATGCGACCTTGATGGACATGCAGGGCCTGCGAATTATTGTCCGATGCGGAGATGGTAACTGCGGGTTTAGCCGCATTTCCCGTAGAGAAAGCGGCTGCGGAACCGTTGGTGCTGTTGACCCCAATCGTCGCGACATTCGTGGCACCACTATTGTTGAACAAGGCTGTATAGTTGCCGGTGCCGTCGGCGCGGATGGCCTGCATGGTGACATCGGCCGGAGACGCGACACTAAAGGCCGCGTTGCCGGGTCCGCCATTGACCGTCAGGTATCCTGTCACCGTAGCATCGCCCCAATCGGTAAACCCGGTTAGGTCGGTGTAGCCCCAAATCGACAGGCCCTGGGCAACGTTAACGTAAGTGGGGTAAACCCCTAACTGCCAACCGTTGTTCCAGATGCCCACGCCCCCGGCCCCGTCGTCGCCCACGAACCGGGTCATGCCCGAATCGATCCACATGCCGCCCGAAGCCCCGGCGTCGCCGGTCATGATGCGGCCGTTGACCACCATATCAACGTTGACGCCACCGGCGCCCTGCACCTGCAGTTTGGCTCCCGGCGCCACGCCGATGCCGACATTGCCGCTGGGATCGATGGCGATGCCGTTGTCGTAGGCGTTGTTCCCGTAATAGGCGGTGCCGGCGTTCGAAGTAATGACTGCGGTGCCGTTGATGTCGGCGCCGGTAACGTTGATTTCCCCGCCCCACACGTCCAGCTTGTTGCGCGGACTCGCCGTGCCGATGCCAACGCGGCCATAGTCGGGCTGCAGGGCGAGAACGTACCGGTCATCTCCCCCATACGGAAAGCCGTCGCTGATCTTGCGGTTGTCGATGGTCGTCTGCATGGCCAGCGTCTCGGAGCCGTACGTGGAGCCTCGGGCTTCGACGTTAAGGATGCCATCGCCGCCACCGACCCGGAAATTTCCCTGCACGTCCAATTTGCTCTGGGGCGAGGTGACGCTGATGCCGACATTAGAGCCGGTATCATAAATCAGGGAGTTCGACAAGGCCGAGGCGCCCGTCCATTTCGGCACGTAGCTGGGCGTCCCGCTGCCCGTGACCGTTCCGCCGCCGCCCGTCGGCCAGCTGGTGATGCAGGATGCGTTGATGCAGAAACCCCAGTTGGACTTGATGTAGCCGCCATTCACCTCCAGCATCTCGGTCGGCGAATCTGTATTGATGCCGACCGCCCCGCTTTCCGCGATGCGGACGCGTTCGCGCTCAACGCCGTCTTGAACCGTGTAGAAAGCCATCGCGCCGCGCCACTGAAGGGGGTTCGCGTTAGCGGTGATGCCAGCGATGCCTGCCACCTCGCCGTAAGTCTGGTCGGACTTCTCGTTCTCAAACACGATCTTGCCGCCGTCACCATTGGCGCCAGCACCGAATATGCCGCGCGTCAGACGCAAGATTTCCTTCATGCCGTTGCCGGAATTCGTGCTCAACCGGAGAGGCAAGGCGCCGCCCCCGACGCCGTTACCGGTGCCGAAAGAAGCCGCCGTCCCGCCGTTAGAGTAAGCCGAGATGCCACTGCCGTTCGCTGAATTATAAATGATTTGGGAGAATTCCGCCGCATCATTGTGCCCGGTCGTGATGCGGGCGACCGTGCCGTCGCCCGTGACGCTTAGGTAAGAGCCGTCCACCCAAGCGCCACCGACGTAGGGTGCGGTCACTGATTCCGCGGCCGTCACGCCGCCGCTCGGAGAAACGTTGAAGACAGACAGCCCGCCGGAAGTGATGTCGAGCGGACTGCTCGCGGCTGAAGTGGCGATGCTCAAGCCCTCGCCACCGGCGCTCGCATCCACGGTCAGCCTGGCGACGAGACTGTTGGTGCCGACGCCGAGCTGTTTACTGGCGTTGTCCCAGTAAAGGGCGTTGTCGCCGGTGATGGAAGAAGAACCGTCCCAGAATGTCACCTGTCCGGCCGTGCCGGAACCAGCCACGACACCAGAACCAACCCCCACGGGTTGCCAAGTGCCGACGCCGTTGGCGTCCGACATCAGTACCTTTCCGGCCGCCGCACCGGTCGGCATCTTGAAACCGGCCACTTGAGCCGTGCCGTTCACGTCGAGCGGCTGGGCAGGGTTGTCCGTGCCGATGCCGACGTTGCCGTTGCTGTTTAGGACGGTGAACGATGAGCTGGCACCGGCGTTGCGGTTGAGTGTGAAGTCGTCGTCCGTGGAGTTCATGCCGAGGAACCACTTCTCGGTGCCGGCCCTCGAAAGAGTCGTGCCGGTATAGAGCCGTGACGTCGGGTAGTTCTTGTCGTCATTAAGCCGCATGATGACTTGCGAGTCGTTGGCCGAGACGATGTCGAGACGGTAGCTGGCCGAAGCGGCGCCGATGGCGACGCGCTTGGTGTTGTTGCTCAAAAACAGCGCGTTGCCGCCGAAAAGGAGGCCGCTCGGGATGTTGACGGCCTGGCCGCTAATGGTCAAGGTGTCGCCGAAAGCGTCGCCCAAGGTCGTATTGCCCTTGACGGAGAGGTTGCCGTTAGACGTGATGCCGCCGGTGCCCGTCGTCTGGATGTTGCCCGCCCCCGTCGTCTGGATGTCACCGGAAGTGGCGATGACGTCGCCCGCCGTCGCCGGCGAGAGCGTCGTCCCAGCGCGTTGCCAATAGCCGACCGCGCCGCCGCCGCCAGACGAAATGGTTCCTGAACAGATGAGGTTGCCGTTCACGTCCACGGAACAGCCGGTGGAGCCGCTGCCGCCGCCGATGTTCACGGTCGTTGCCGACGGCGCCAGGTTGAACGTTGCGGCCGTCGTGGAGATGGTGCCGCCGTTCACGGCCAGGTTGTTCGTCACGGTCACGTCGCCGGTCGCGTTGCTGACGGACAGCATCGAGGTGGTATCGCCGTTCCTCGTGATGCTTAAGTCATCGTTGCTACTGTTCATGCCGATGAACCATTTCTCGCTCGACTGGCGCGACAGCGCCGTACCGGTCCAGAGCCTCGTCGCGTTGTCGTTATTGAGGCGCATCTCGGTCGTGCCCGTGGCGCCGTCGTTGCGGATGTCCAGGGGGTATGCGGGGCTAACCGTGCCGAGGCCGAGGCGTTTGGTGATGTTGTCCCAGAAGAAACCGTTGTCGCCGGCCACGGACCGCGTGCCGGTCCAGAAGACGACCTGCCCGTTCACGCCGCTCCCGACTGCCGCGCCGTCGGAATAACAGTCCGTCCAGCCACCGCCCTGGAAACAGCGAAAGTTGTTGGTGGTGGTGTTGTAGTACATCGCGCCGTTCGCGCCAGCCGGGTCGCCGGCCGCGGCGCCGAGGGTAATGGTCTTGCCAGCCACGATGTTGGTCGTGCCGAGGGTGGTGTTCGCCGCGCTGGTCGAGAACGTGCCACCGCCGGAGAAGGTGAAATTGCCCGAGGTCTGCGTGTAGTCGCCAGCCAGCGCGATGCCGGTCGATGTGACCGTTCCATTGACGTCGAGACGGGACGCGGGGTCGTCCGTGCCGATGCCAACGTAGCCGTTGCTGTTAAGCACGGTCAGCGCGCTCCCGCCGCCGTTGCGGTTGAGCGTGAAGTCGTCATCGGTGCCGTTCATGCCGAGGAACCATTTTTCCAGGCTTTCTCGCGACAGCGTCGTGCCGGTCCAAAGCCGCGTGGCGGTGTTGCCGTCCCGGTCGTCATTAATGCGTACGATGGCGGTCGAATCGTTGTCCGCGCTGACGTCGAACCGGTAACCGGGGATGGTTTGGCTGATGCCGACGCGATTGTTGACCGGATCAACGTAAAGCGTGCCGGCGTCGATACTCAAGCCACCCGGCACGAGAACGTCCAGCAGGTTCAGGGTCAGCGTGTCCGTCGCCGGATTGTCGCCCAAGACGGTGACGCCCTTGACCGTCAGGTTTCCGTTCGAGGTGATGCTCCCCGAGCCCGTGGTCATGATGTTGCCGCCGGTACTGATGGTATCGTCGGTTGTCGCCGGCGAAAGGGTCGTGCCGCCGCGCTGCCAATAGCCGACCGCGCCGCCGCCGCCGGAACCGGATGAGGTAATGGTGCCGGCACAGACCAAATTGCCGTCGGCATCCAAGGTACAGCCGGTGCTTGCCGCGCCGCCACCGAGGTTCACGGTCGAGGCCGTGCCGGCGATGTTGAAGATTCCGGCGGTCGTCGTGAGGTTGCCGCCGTTCACGGCCAGGTTGCCGGCCGTCACCACGTCGCCGGTCGCGCCATCCACCGAGAAAAGGGTCACGGCGCCGTTGCCGACGGAGAGAGTGCCGGTCGGGTTGGTCGTGCCGACACCGACATCGCCAGTCGCGTTGCTCACGAAGATTGAGGTGTTGCCGACGCCGCCGCCGTTACGTGACATGAGCAAATCGTCAGAAGTGGCGTTCATGCCGATGTACCACTTTTCCGTGGACTCACGCGCCAAGCGGGTGCCGGTCCAGACGCGGCTGGCGGCGTTGCCGTCCTGATCGTTGAGATTAAGGATGTCCTGGGTGTCGGTGCCACTCACGATGTCCAACCGATACGCCGGCGAAGGGGCTCCGGAACCGATCCGTCCGTCAGCGGTCAAGGCACCGAAAGCGCGGACCGCGAACGAGCCGCCGCCCCAATTGCCGATGTTGAGCACCGTCGCCCCAGCGCTGTCCAGACGCACGGCCTTGCCGTCCGCCATATACAGGTCGCCGCCGGTCTTGACGTTGCCGTCTATATTAATGAAAGCGTTGGCCTGCACGGTGGCTGGGCTGCGCAGGATGTACGGGGTGACGCAGCCAGGAAGGCAGGGGTCGAAGGTCATGCCGGTCGGGCAGGACTGATTGGTGACGCAGGTGTTGGTGCTGATGCACCTAGTCGTGCCGGAAGGACAGGTGCAGGATTCCGGACAGCCGTTCGCGTATTTACCGTTGTTGGGCGGGGAACAGTTCCCCCCCGGCGTCACGGACGTGGCCGCACAGCCGGCGCAGGGAAAATTGGCGGTATCACATTTGCAGGAGCAGCTCTCACAGTCAAAAATGTAGTTCGGTGCCGGAGTGCCGCCGGTGCAGGCGTCATCAGCCCCGGAAAAACAGTAGAAAAACGGGGACGTTCCGCAGACGTCGTGGGTCGCGGTCGCGGGACATTTAAAGGACGGCAGGCCAAAATCCTTGCACTTGTCAACCGCGAGCACCGGTTGCACGCCGACCATCCAACCTAAAACGCCTACGATGACCGCCGGACCGACCAGGGAAATCGACCAATCCCCGAGCCGCGCCGCGAAGTTGTTGTGCCTGTTCATAATTTTTCCAAAAAATTGTTGGCGAAATTAGGAGGATTGCGGATAGCGGTCACAGCCACCAGTACGCGCGACAACACGCAATCGGGTATTTGGCGTTGCAGCTGGTGGCATAACCCGTGCCGCCGTTGTCGCCCTGGAATTCCCAGAAGTCACCGTAGGTGTTGGCCGCTTCGGATGTCCAGCCGGCGCAGTCGTTGGAGGCTGGCTTGGTGAAACCCGGCGCGCCGTTAGCGACCCATGCGTTACCGCTGGCCGGCAGCGTGCCGGACGCCGAACAGTACACCGTGCGCAGAATCTCGTCCGGGGTGCAGATGTGGTTCCCGGCGTCGCAGACGTTGTCGACGTTCTTGTAGTTGCCGAGGTCGTTGCCGTCGTAGGTTCCGGCCGTCAGGTGATGGAACTTGCCGCCCGTGCATTCGTCGGCGTACTGCATGGGCCGCCAGCTTGCCTGACCGTTCACGTCGCTCGTGAGCACGTAGTTGTTGACCGCGCCGGTTTCCATGCGAATGCCGGTGGACCGAACCGTGCCGGCCACGTCCAGCTTGTATGATGGGGTGCTGCCAATGCCGACCTTGCCGGTCGAATCCACGATTACGTCGTCAGTCCCGCCGTCGCGACGCAACCGGAAACTCTCGTCAGTGGCATTCATGCCGAGAAACCATTTCTCCGTGCCGCGGACGCGATCCATCCGCAAGCCGGTCCACAGCCGCGACGCGCCGGTATCGTTATCCAGACGAATCATCGAGGTGTCGGAGGACGAGCTGACGTCGATCTTGTAGCCCGGGACGTTGGTGCCGAAGCCCAAGCGGTTGTTCACGGCGTCAATATAAAAGGTATTGTAGTCGAAGTTCAGGTGCCCACCCTGCAGGATGGCTTCGCCGGCGCCGAAAATAACGTTGTGGCCCGGGCCGTCCCCTAAAATCGCGTTGCCGGCGATATTCAAAGCGCCGGTGCCGGTGGTCGAGATGTTGCCGGAGGTGGTGATGTTGTCACCCGCGGTTTTCGGCTGAAGGGTGGTGCCGGAGCGCGACCAATAGCCCTGGTTGCCAACGTTGCCGCCGGTGATGTTGCCCGAGCAGGCCAAATCTCCGGTTGCGCCGTTCAAGGTGCAGCCGGTGGCCGTATCGCCGCCCGCGAGGTTGATGGACGTGGCGGTGGCGCCACCCGGTCCGATGGACATGTTCGAGGCGGCACCGCCGATGTTCAGCCCCGTGGCACTGGTGTTGAAGACGTTGGCCGTGCCGACCGAGGTGGTTGTCAGCTGGCCGCCGCCGACGGCCAAATTGCCGACCGCCGCGACATCGCCTGCCGAAGAAACCGTGAACCGCTCGTTGTTGCCGACCGTCAAAAGCGCCGCCGGCGTACTGTCGCCGATGCCGACGTTGCCGTTCGCCGAGTCAATGACGACGCGGTCATCGCTGCTCGAAGACCGAATGCGCAGCGTTTCATCCGTGTCGTTCATGCCGAGGAACCATTGCTCCGCGCCGCGGACGCGATCCATTCGATAGCCGGTCCAGACCTTGGGCGCGCCGCTCCCCTGGTCGATCCGAACGATGGCCGTGGTATCCGCCGGCGGCTGGGCAGAGACATCCAAAGCGAATCCGGGATCGGCGTTCTTCAGGCCGACGCGGCCGGAATCAGCCAACACCGAGAGATAGGTGCTGTTCAGGGAGTTGCCGCGCGAGAGGCGGAAATCGCCGACCCCCGCCGCCTCGACGTCCATCCCGAAGCTCCAGCTTTTGCCGACGGTTTCGCTCGCCAGCTGATACATCACGTTCAGGCCGTCATTGCCCCGTTCCGCCCGGATGTTTCCACCGTAGACGTTCAGGAGCTGTGATGGCGCGGCGATGCCAATGCCGACGCGGCCGTTGGTGTCGAGCGTCATGGAGGTTGCTACGCCGTCGCGGATGAAGCTCAACCGCTCATTGGCGTTGTTCATGCCCACGAACCACTTCTCCTTGTTGAGGTCAACGCCGGTCACGCGCGCCAGGCGGACGCCGGTCCAGAGCGTGCCGAGTTGGTCGTCCAGGTTCAGCATGGCCGTGCTCGCGTTCACGCGCACGTCGAGCGGCCAGCCGGGCGTATCCGTGCCGATGCCGATGGCCGTGCCCGTGTTGGTCAGGAAGGATGTCGCCACCCAGTCCGAACCCGTATAACGCACGGTCTGGCCGGCAATGGCGATTTCCGGCAAGCCAATCGGCCAGGAGTTGCGACATCTCGTGCCGCCGTTGAAGCAGATGTTGTCGGTCCAGACGGTGTTGTTCGGCGGCAGGTCGGCGAACGTCTGACCGACAGGCGTCGGCAAGGTCGAGATGGCGTTGGCAAACAGCCCATCGTTGGCGCCCAGACTGCCCCAAACCATGACGTTCCCCGATGTTCCGGCCAGATCCCAGTTGCCGATGTTGAGGAGGGTCGGTCCGGCGCCGTCCAAACGGAGCGCCTTGTTGCTCGCCAGGTAGACGTCGCCGCCGACGAGCGACATGTTGCCGCTCATCTTCAGGTTGACCGATTGCGGCGACTGAGCCGGCGTCGGATTGGCGAGGACATATTTTTCTGAACACGTTCCGGCACAGGGATCCCAGATGGCCGGCGGCGGACAGGCGGGGTTGGTGGAGACGACACAGGTGTCCGGCGCGCAGAGCGAATAGCCGGAAACGCAGTTGCCGCAGCGCTGGATGGTGGCTCCCGGCGTCGCGTCGCAGACGGACTGCTTGTGCAGGGCGGCACAGGTGGCGTTGGTCTCCTGACACAGGCCGTTCACGCCCGTGCAGTCGTTCGGCCGTGCGTCAGGACAGACGCAACCGCAACCCGAACAGTCAACCTTGGATTTTTCGCCGACGCAAACCGGTTCCGACTGACAGGTGTTGCCGCACCAGGAATTGCCGCCGGTGCACATGATGGAGTAGTTGGGGTTGTGGTCCGGACACACTGCGGCAACCGCCGCCGTCGTTCCCGCGAACGTCGCGATGAATGCCGTGGCCGCGGCAAGAATCGTCCTCTTGGTAGCTGACCTCTGGTTCATATGCATATGGCCAATGCCGTCGTCAGCGGCAACAGGCAAAACGGACCGCCTGATTACAAGTCGTTAGGTAACCCTGTCCGCCGGTCGCGGCGTCAAAACGCCACATGCGACCGAGGTTGCCAGGCGCGTTGGACCGCCAACCCATGCAATCCTGGGCCGGCGCGGTGTAGCCCGGCGGGCCATCCTGAATCCAGCCGTCGGAGCCGCTCAAGGCCGCGTCGCGAATCTTGTGCGGCGGAAAAGCCGTGGAGCATTTCAGGCTACTCATCATCTCCGCGGAGGAACAAACGTGCGCACCCGCGCCGAAAATCTCCGCGCACACCGTCGAAGCGGCATAATACCCCTGGGTTCCGCTGTTGAGGTTGCCGGTGTAGGTCGTCGTCGTGAGTCCCTGGAAAGTCGGACCGAAACAGCTGTCGGTGTTGAGGTTGCCTCCGGAAACAATGGCTCCCGAAGCGTAAAGGTCGCCGGTCTTGTTCACGACCATCCGGTCGGTGTAGGTGTTGTCCTTCACCGTCTGGAGCAGCATCAGCCGATCGCCGGCACTCATCTTGTCGAAATCAGTCACGCCGTATACCAGGTTCTGGCCGTCGGCGCTCGCCCCCATGTCCAAATCCTTGGTGCCGACCTGTAGGCCGACGCGGGCAGGTGGCGGACCGCCGCCGCTCACGAAAATCGCCGCCGCCTGCGCCTCGGTGCCGGTCGGCAGATCCAAGGCGTTCCAGACCGTGACCGGGATGTTGCCGGTCGGCGGCTGGCCGCTTGGCTCCTGGTACTGGGCAGCCAGCACGACCTTCGTCACGGAGCCGCCCGCCAATGCGGACAACGCAAAAACCGCCACGGCGAGCATGAGGGCGTGAATCCGCCTGACCAAACGGCTCGTTTTTTCCGTTTTTGGCTCTTTTGGCCCTTCCGTTAAGGACATATCGTATTCAATATTAATGCGCTTTAACTATAACACAAAACCGCCCAGTTAGCGACCCTGTCCGGCTTGTCCACAAGCCAAGGATTTAGACATGATTTTTTGGGCAAAAATATGCTATGATACCACCGACATTAACCATATGCCTATGGAAGAAAAAAATATTCCCCCGGTCGTCGGCAAGGCTTTGGCCGGCCTGAAGCCGCACCTCAAAAGGAAATACGTGCCGTGGCTCGCGGCGGCCGTGGTTGTGGCCGTGGCTTACGCCACTGGTTACGCCGTCGGCAGCACCCATCCCACTGACGGCGGTTTCGCAGCCGGTTATGCGTCGGCCCAGAAAAAGATTGCGGATTCCCGCATCTTTCCTGAAAACGTGGCCATTCATCGACTCGCCGGAAAGGTCGTGACCGTGGGCACGGATTCTTTGGTCATCGAGGCCAACCAAACCGTCCGCAATCCGCTTGACGAGCAGGCTCCCACCCAACGCACAATCAAGGTCGGCCCTGACACCAAGCTGTACAGGGCCGAGGCGCTGACGTCGGCAGAGCTCGCCAAGGCGGCCGAGGAATTCAACGCGGCGCAACGCCAATACGCGGCTGACTTGGCTGCCGGGAAAACCCCTGTGCGACCGACGCCGCCGAGCCGCACCCGTCAAACGGAGATCAAGTTGTCTGACCTTCGGGCGGGACAGACGCTCACGGTTATGGTAGCCAAGGAGGATATCCTTCGCGCCGCCTCCTTCACGGCTGACGAGATTGATGTGACCCTCTCGCCGGCGCCGGCTGGCAACGGGGCGAAAGTCCCAGCGCCGACGGAGCCGGCGGAGTAGACGTCGGTGGACAGCGGACAGTTGACGATTATCATCCAACGAACCCCGGGCGTTAGCCCGGGGTTTTGGCAGCCGCTGGACGGGATGCGATGTGCTCGGCTGGACCGAGAGAGACCACGAGGCGCACTTAGCTGTGCGATGAGTGGTCGAACGAGGGAAGCCGGGCGCAGCGCGCCCGGACCAGCGGCTGCCGACAAAAACCCCCGCAGTACTGCGGGGGCTGTATATCCATTTTGATCCGCCTCACTCCCCTCCCTTGAGCATCGCCATGCTGATTATGGGCGCCACGATCCAGAAGAAGCGGCCGTTGTCGGAGACGAAGATGGTGCGCGTTGCCGGCGCCAGGCTGCCGAGCGCCTCCGGCGGCAGAAGCGACAAGGTGATGCTCACGAGGAGACCGACATGCATGATGGAAAACGCCAGCACCTGGAACCAGCTGCCGTTGGCCAGGTTGCCGATGTTGCGTAGCAGAGCCGATCGAGAAAGCAGGAAAAACAGGGTGATGAAGATGCCGACGAAGATGGCGATGCGGAAGGCGGCATATTGCTCGCCGCCGTTCCTCAAGCTGCCGATGTACGGGGCGTTCGAGACGACCGCGAGAGCCATGTAGATAGAGACGAGGATGACGACGATGCGGTCGCGGCCGAGCGACATGCCGTAGAGGAAGACGGTAACGATGAAAAACAGGACGATGAACAGGTCCCAAGTCGGGGCGGCCCAGTTGATGGCAGATACCCAGTTCGCGAGATTGTGGCCAACCTGAACGGCACCGGACGCGACATCCGGGGCGGCTTCGGCGGCTTGAGCGGCAGGAATCAGGAACATGGCGGTATTCGGCGAACCGAGGTTAGCTTGGGGCTTTTGCCCTGTCTGACAGGCGGGGCTCGCCTGTGGATATCGTAATTATAGCATTTCGCTAGGTGGAGGGACAAATGGAAGACCCCCTGGCACTTGAATATTGTCATCTAAAACTCTTACCACCCCCGCGAAAGCGGGGGTCCAGAAAGACTCACTCGACCGTGTTGGTCAAGTCATTCCACCACGGATTCCCTTTCTCAATCAGCTCTATTTTTCCACGCTCGATTCCATTTTTTGATGGCCTTCTCGCGGGCAAGAGCGGCATCGAAATTATCGACTATTTCAAAATAGACTAGTTGCTTTACATTGTATTTGGCAGTAAAGCCCGGGATGGCGCCCGCCTTGTGGTCCTCCACCCGCTTCGCCAGATTCAACGTAACGCCAACATACAGGGTGCCGTTTTTTCCACTGGCTAGGATATAGACGAAATAGCGACTGTATTTTTGCCACCGCATGTCTTGACCCCCGCTTCCGCGGGGGTGGTAAAGGTTAGTTAGAGTGCTTCAAGGCAGGTAGTTTGATAATTAGGGCGCGAGGTTAACATTGGAGTGGTTTCGACGCAAGTACCGTTTCTGATAAATGAATGTCACACTTGTTTCTGGACCCCGCCTCCGCGGGGGTGGTAAGAATACATAAACATTTTCACCATCCCCGCAGCAGCGGGGATCCAGAAATGTTAAGCTCAATCACTGAACAATATTTGTGTTCGGTGACTAAAGGCTGTCACACCAAATCAAAACCGCCCCGCAGTACTGCGGGGCGGTCTTTCTATGATTCATGATTATAGCTCATCCCATTTCTCCAACGCCTTTTTCTGACCTCTGGAAAGTTTCTTCGGCACGGCGACGCTGACCTCAACGATGTGGTCGCCGCAGCCGGTTTTCTTGAGCATCGGCACGCCCTTGTTGCGCAGGCGGAAAAGTTGGCCGGGCTGGGTGCCGGCGGGGAGCTTCAATTCGACCTCGCCGTCCACGGTCTCGACGGTCATGTTGCCGCCGAGGGCGGCGATGTTAATCGGGATTTCCAGATGGCTCACGATGTCGAAGCCGTTCCTCACGAAGCGCTTGTCGGCGGCGACACGCAGATTGAGATAGAGGTCGCCGGGGCGCGCTCCCCGCTCCCCTGGTTCGCCTTCGCCGGAGACGCGGAGGACTTCTCCGTCCGCGATGCCGGCCGGGACTTTCACGGTGAGGGTGCGTTGGCCTTTGATGCGACCGGTGCCGGAACAATGGTGACAGGGTTTTTCCGGGATGCGCCCTTCGCCCATGCATTTGGGACAGGTGCCTACGGTCTGCATGGTGCCGAGGATGGTTCTTTGGTAGGTGAGCACCTTGCCCTTGCCGCCGCAGTTGCCGCACTCGACAATCTTTGCGCCCGGCTCGGCACCGGTGCCATGACAGGTCTCGCAGAGGACGTTGCGGTGGAGGGTGATTTCCTTTTCCGTGCCGAAGACGGCCTCGCTGAAGGTGAGTTTGACGTCCATCTCAATGTGTCTTCCTCTCGATGGACCGCGCGGTCCGCCGCCTCCGGCGCTACCGCCGAAGATTCCGCCGAACATGTCGGAGAGGTCGCCGAGATCGCCGAGATCGAACTTTACTCCACCTTGCTGGCCGCCAAATCCACCGAACCCCTGTGAGAAATCGAAGCCGCCGCCCGGCTGTCCGCCAGGGAATCCGCCCATGCGCTCAAAATCCGGCCCAAATTGGTCGTATTTCTTGCGCTTTTCCGCGTCACCGAGCACCTGGTAGGCGCCGTTGATTTCCTTGAATTTCTTGTCGTCGCCGCCCGTCTTGTCCGGGTGGTGCTCGTGCGCGAGTTTGCGGAAGGCAGCCTTAATCTCGTCCGCCGAGGCGGATTTCGAGACGCCGAGGATTTGGTAGAGGTCTTTGGGCATGGAATTTGAACGCGCTTCCCGATCATGTCATTCCCGCGAAAGCGGGAATCCACGTGCAGGACAAACTTTACTTAGCGGCGAAGCCGATTTCCGCCGGTTCCTGTTTTTCCGAATTACTTATTTCATCAACCGCGACGCGTTTTCGTACCACGGCTCAACGTCCTTCCAATCTATCTTCGGCGTGGCGGCGGTGAGAGCCGCATAGTCGGTGTCGAGGGTGGTGCCGACTTCAATTAGCGATGCGACGTAGGGCAGGTATTCGTCCTTGCCGAGGTTCACGACGTCGGCGTCGTAGGACGTCAGCGCGGCGTTGGCGCAGAACTTTTGGAAGTTCCCGATAGCCGTGGTCAGCTTGGCGGTGGTGGCGGAAAAGCGCGTGACGCTGACCGGCTGGCTCTGAACCATGGCCAGTTGGGCGGCGACATCCGCGTTCAGGGCGGTGGTGCAGGTTCTCCTGACGAGCTTCGCCATGTCCTCGGCCGTGGCTGTGTCCTTGAGTTCATGGGCGTTCTGAATCTTCATGCCGAAGTCGTACAGGTCGCGGATGGTCGGCGCGACCGTATCCGCCACCGCGCCGACATAGATGATGGTCTGCGCCTTCAATTCATTGTCGGTCTGTTGGTTCGGTTGGTTGGCCTCGGCGGGCGGCTTTGATGTCTGCAACCGCTTGGTCAACTGTCCGTAGCCGTAAACGTAGGCCAGCGCGATCGCGGCGAGCGCGCCCAACAGGAGCGCCGCTTTGACGCCCTTTGGCATTCCCCTTTTTGCTTTCGGACTTTCCGATTGCTGGTAATTTTCCATCAAGCCCATAAGGAAGCCCCCCTCGACTCCGCCCCGCACCAGTCGCTCCGCTCCGGTGCAGGGCTCCGCTCGGGGAATATTATTGTGGCTATTTCGCCGCGAAGCCGATCTCCGCCGGTTCCTGCGCCGTGTCGATCTTGCCGAAGTTCCCTTCGTACTTCGCGAGGTTCTCGGCGAGCGCGGCGATCATCCGCTTGAGGTGTCCCGGCGAAACAATGACCCGCGCATTCAGCGTCCCCGCCGGCGGGAACAGGTTCATGAAGTCTATCACGAATTCCTCCTTGGAGTGCTGAACCTGCATCGCGTTCGAATAGACGCCTTGGAGGATCTTGTCGTCAGCCTTTATCTGAAGCTGATTTTGCTGGGGTTGGATGGGTTGGGTCATATTATTGTATATTTGACGGTCTTTATGGTCTTGACGGGGTATACGTTATGTAGTATGCTTTAGTCATCACGACGAGGGGGGATCCGAACGGCTAACTGCCTAAGGAGCCCCTCTTATTTTTGTTTAACTTTTTCAATCTTGCGTTTGATGTCATCGCTGTCGAGACAGTCGAAATATTCTGACCCGATCTGCTTGTATAATGAGGACGCTCTCTTGCGGCACGGTGCCAGGACTTTTTCCAGCCGACCCTCTTCAATCAGGAAATCGACCAAGTTCTTGTAGTCACCGTCCCCAGACACCAGAACGATCTTCTCAAAATCGTCCTTCTTATACAGCCGCCGCATGATATTGAAGACGATATCGGTATCGACGTTGCCCTTCTTCTGCCCCATCATGGCGGCAGTGTGCTGTTTGAAGACGAGAATGAATCCGGCCGCCTGAATTTCCTCGTAAAGCTCCTGGAAATTCTCGTTGACGTAACCCAGAAAATACAGGGCCTTGCTCACGCCATACTTCTGATTCAGGTAGACGCGAAACTTGGTCAAATCAACCCGCCACGAGCCGCCGTCCGGCGACGTCGTGCCCATGTAGAGATTCTGGCCATCGATGAAGGCAAGGTTGTTGGGGGTGGATTTCATGGCGGGAGGATATATGCTAGGAGCGTTGTTGCCTAGGGGCGCTTAGCCGCTGCTAGACATTAAGGCTGGGGTTCCCTGGAAAAACACCATTTGCCAACGACCTCTGATGTTTTTCCAAATAGAACTACATAAGGTGGTTCGTTTCAGGCCGCTCGACGGAACAAGTCGGTCTGCGATGTAATGAACTAATATTAAATTCGGCGCTAATAACTTTTCCTGATAATCACGCACCGAAATATTTTCTTCCGGAAGAGTTGGTAGAACCTCGATGATGTCCTTTTTTGTGCAGGCCGTGCCACTCTGGGTAAATTCGAAAAAATCATCAGCCAAAAGTTCGCTCAAGCTCTCTGGTGACTTTCTGATTTTTGGATCAAGTAAGTCAAGCTCAAATTTTTTTACGATGTATTTCATACTTCAGGAAATAACAAATTGGCCTAGCCTTCATGTCTGGTAGCGAAATACAGTGTGACGCCGACGATTACGACGACGACGATGATGACTGAGATGAGCATGTGAATTAAGGAATGCCCTTCGACTTCGTCTCCCTTCGGGAGACTCCGCTCAGGGAATATTTGTGGTGGTGCGGGGGCAAGCCCCGCCGCTACGGTTATATAACTTTCCTTGCGGACAACTTGTCGTCTGCTCGCGAGGCCAGGCGACGCCTAATGTGTCGCCTCCGCAGGCCGAGCGCATGCTTTTATTTGGTTGGTGGAAGGTGCTTCCGAGGCGACCGCCGGGCGGAGCCGGTTCCGGAGACAATCGCTCGCGCAATTACGCATCCAGCGCGAGCGCTGTCGACGGAAGCGGGTCCGCCCGGCGGGAGCTGCTTTTTTCTGGATTCCCGCTTTCCCCCTTCGCCCTCCGGGCTTCGGGGGACAGGTCGCGGGGGTGGTGGATATTAGGAATGTCCTTCGACTTCGCTCAGGGGAATATTAAGCGGAATGGTTCCCGGGTCTCCCCCGGCATTTAGCCGGGGTCGCCCGGGATGACGCGCATTAAGGAATTGCGCGTCACTTTTTCTCCGTGAAGTCAGCATCGATGGGGCCGTCGCCAGACGGTTTATCGCCGCCCGACTCACCACCAGCAGGCGGTTGGTCACCGGCTGGGGCTGCGCCAGACGCCTTGTTCTTTTCTTCCATTTCCTTCTGGTACATCTCGCCGCCGACTTTGGTGGCTAGGTCGGTTAGGTCCGAAGCCGCCTTCTTGATCGCCTCGGCGTCCGTGCCATCCTTCACCGCCTTCAGGGCCGCGAGCTTTTCCTCGATGCCAGACTTCTGGTCGGCCGGAACCTTGTCGCCGTATTCCTTCATCATCTTCTCGGTCGTGTAGATCATCGTCTCGGCGTTGTTCTTGAGCTCGACCAGCTCCTTCTTCGCCTTGTCCTCGGCCGCGTGCATCTCCGCATCCTTCTTCATCCGCTCCACCTCGTCCTTGGACAAACCAGTCGAAGCCGTGATGACGATCTTCTGTTCCTTGCCCGTCACCTTCTCCTTCGCGGAGACAGACAGGATGCCGTTCGCGTCAATGTCGAACTTCACCTCCACCTGCGGGATACCGCGTGGCGCTGGCGGAATGCCGTCCAAAATGAACCGGCCGAGCGTCTTGTTGTCCGCGGAGAAATCGCGCTCGCCCTGGAGGACGTGGATTTCCACCGACGACTGGTTGTCGGCGGCAGTCGAGAAAGTCTGGGTCTTGGAAGTCGGAATGGTGGTGTTGCGCTCGATGAGCCGCGTCATCACGCCGCCGAGAGTCTCGAGGCCCAAAGACAGCGGGGTCACGTCGAGCAGGAGCACGTCGCGCACCTCGCCCTGAAGCACGCCAGCCTGCACGGCCGCGCCCATGGCCACGACCTCGTCCGGATTCACGGTGACGTTCGGTTTCTTGTTGAAGAATTTCTCGACCGTCTGAAGCACCAAAGGCATGCGCGTCATGCCGCCGACCATGACCACTTCGGACACGTCAGCAACCGTCATCTTGGCGTCAGCGAGCGCCTTGCGGCACGGTTCCAAAGTCTTCTCGACCAAATCGCCGACCAACTCTTCCAGCTTGGCGCGCGAGAGTTTCATCAATAAATGCTTCGGCCCAGCGGCGTCGGAAGTGATGAACGGCTGGTTGATTTCCGTGTCGGCCGTGGTCGAAAGCTCAATCTTGGCCTTTTCCACGGCCTCCTTGATGCGCTGGACCGCGAGCACGTCCTTCGAGAGGTCAATGCCCTGGTCGCGGCGGAACTCGTCAATCACCCACTTGATGAGGCGCTGGTCGAAGTCGTCGCCGCCGAGATGCGTGTCGCCGTTGGTCGCCTTCACTTCCACCGTGTCGCTGGCGATGTCGAGCACCGACACGTCGAAGGTGCCGCCGCCGAGGTCATAGACGACGATCTTGCCGCCGGTCTTCTTGTCGAAACCGTAGGCGAGGGCGGCCGCGGTCGGCTCGTTGATGATGCGCTTGACGTTGAGGCCGGCAATCTCGCCCGCGACTTTCGTCGCCTGGCGCTGGGCGTCGTCGAAGTACGCCGGCACGGTGATGACCGCCTCGGTGATCGCTTCGCCGAGCTTCTCTTCCGCGTCGGCCTTGAGCTTCTGGAGCACCATGGCGGAAATCTCCTGCGGGCTGTATTCCTTGCCGGCCATCGTGACCTTCACGCCGTCGCCGGACTGCACGAGCTTGAACGGCAGGAGCTGGGCCTCGTGCTGGGTTTCCGGGTCGCTCCAGCGGCGGCCGATGAGCCGCTTGATGGAATAGAGCGTGTTCTCCGGGTTCACGACCGACTGACGCTTGGCGACCTGGCCGACGAGCCGCTCGCCGGTCTTGGTGACGGCGATGACGGACGGCGTGGTGCGCGCGCCTTCCTTGTTCTCTAACACTTTCGGCTGACCGCCCTCGATGACGGCCATGCAGGAATTGGTTGTACCGAGATCGATACCGAGGATTTTTGGCATATGAGATTAGGTTCTAGGTGCTAGGTTCTAGGTGCTAGTTATTAATTGATTTGATATTCCCAGCCGGGTTGCCAGGCATGACGTTTCCGCCAGTCTTCCGCGAAGGCCTGCTCCCAAGTTTTTCCTTTCAGCAGGACATCGAGGGCGAGTTGCGGCCCCTTGTGGGCGACAATGGCAACGTGTTTGCCGTCGTAATTTTCTTTCAGGTATTTGAGGAACTCGGCGACGCGATTTTTGACGTCTTCGTAACTTTCGCCATTAGGCAGACGCTCGAAAACGCTTTTTTCCTGCAACGGTTCGACGATGGCTGATGGTCGGCCATTGTAATCGCCATAATTGCATTCGCGCAGTCTTTGGTCGGGGATGATTTCGATTCCCCCTTCGAAAGTCAGTTTTGCGGATGCCACAGCGCGTTTCAGGTCAGAACAGAAGACGACGTCGAATTTTTCCCCTTTGATTTTCTCCTTTAGTCCCACCGACTGCATGATGCCCGTTTCGGATAATTCGACGTCGGACCAGCCGGAAGAAATCTCTTTCTCGTTGTCCGTAGTCGTGCCGTGGACGAAATAGGTGATGTTCACGGCCATATCATTCACTCACAACCACCTTCGCGGCGCGGATGATGCGGTCGCTCATGCGGTAACCGGGCTGCAGGACTTCCAGAACCAAGCCAGAGGCTTTCCCCTCTTCCTTGCGCGTGGTCACGGCTTCGTGAATGTGCGGGTCAAATGGGGCGCCGGGTTCCTCGATGGCTTCGACGCCGGCCTTCTTGAGCGCGGCTTGGAGCTGCGCCGCGACGTTGCCGACGCCAGCGGCCCACGCCATCACCTTGGCCGCGTCCGGCGTCTCCCCGCCCACGGATGCGAACGGATTCTCCGCTGACGCCTGCTTGAGGCTGTCGAGCGCGGGCAAGATTTCCCTCACAAGAATCGCGGCGGCGAACTTGGCCATTTCCGCCTTTTCGCGCTCGGATTCCTTCTTGAGGTTGGCATAATCGGCCATGGCGCGCTTCCAGCCATCGAGATATTCGGCGGCCTGGGCTTTGGCCGCGGCGAGTTCGTCGGCTGGCGCGGAAGCCTGCGGTTCATCCTTATTCTGAATTCCGGATTTCGCCGGAGCGGCGGATCCCTGAGCGTCGGTGCAACGACAATCGTTGCTGCACACGCCACTCATGCAATCACAGGCGCCGCCGCTGCAACACTCTTCCTTGAACTCGCACTCGTTTGGGTTGTTGGTTTCGTCTGGCATGTCGGTGGTGGCGGGGCAAGCCCGCCCGCTACATATTATTCATTATCTTCTCCGCCGCTTTCCTTCAGGAACCGGAGGAGCGCGACGTTGCGGTCGTAGTCCATGCGCTTCGGGCCGACGACGCCGATGGTCGTGGCGCCGACGCCGGGCACGGCCAGCTCGGTGAAGACGCCGGCAAATTCCTGGCCGAATGGATTGTCGTGGCCGATGAAGACCGCGACGTCCTGCGACAGGCGCCGGCGCACTTCCTCCATCGTCGCCTCAATCTCGTCGAGGGCGCGCGACAACTCCAGCATGAGCGGCGTCAGTTGCGATTCCGGTTTGGCCGCGAGGTTCGAGAGGCCGGAGAAAAGCGTTTCCTCCGGATTCAGGCGCAATACGACCGCATCGCCGGTCATCTCCGCCACCATGCGCGCGAAGGATCGCGCGGCGGTTTCGCGTTGCGCCTCGAAGGCCGACATCGCCGCAACAATGGCCTGACGCTGACGTTCGGCCAGCACCGCCTCGCGGACAAATTGCTCGACATAGGAGCGGTAGCCGCTTTCAGTCGGAACGCGCCCGGCCGAAGTGTGCGGCTGGACGAGCAAGCCCTGCTCGACCAAATCAGCGAGGTCGTGGCGGAGCGTGGCCGAGGAAACGCCAAAAGCATACTTGGCCAGGATCGTTTCCGACCCGACCGGCTCGGCCGAATCCACGTACTCGCGGACCACGGCGCGGAAAACCTGCTTGCGGCGTTTTTCCGGTGATTGAGGCATAAATCGCTCGACTGGGGTTTTAGCACTCCACCCCTCCGAGTGCTAATTATATATGGTCAAAAGGGGGTGTCAATAGCCGCGTCGCTTACCTAGCCAACGACGCAAAAACCGCTTGCCTTCTTGCCGAAGCGCCGTCCCCTGCCCTTGAGGAGACGGCGATTTCAATTCATCCGCCCATTCCGTACAAAAAACCGACCTATCCCCAATTTTCATGGGGACTGTCCCCGAAAAAACTGGGGATATGATCAGTCTTGAGGCAAACGTTTTGACCCTCCGGCAACCGCGCTGTAACATATCGCAAGAAGCTCTTTCCGCGACAACGAGGAAAACGCCATGATCCAACCCGCTGACTGTGATCCCGCCCTGCTCGGCGAAACACGGTTTTTCTACGATCCGCATCCTGGACAGCTGGGAGCCGCCGCTCCCCTGCCCCATGAAATCGTGAAGGTTGCCGCCACACTCAATGGCAAGACCATGACTTTGCGCGAGGCCGTGGCTGCCGTGAGCGCTCCCGGTATCGGCGCCGTCGGTGTGGTGACCGAACACTCCTACATCGGCCTTTGGCTCAATACCGCACGGGCCATTCATTTCTACCGCATCATCCGGTTTCGGTGATGCCGGCGCTCCGCTGCGTCGACCGCAAGCCTGTTGGTGTCCGACCATCCGTCGGACGCCTCTTGTTTTTTCCGAGACCAGGGCGTAATTTACCGTCAAAGGAGGCAAGCCTTGAACAACCTGCTAAGCCACAAACACAGACTGTACCTGGCGGGACCGCTCGGCTTTTCCGAAGTCGGACGGGCTTTCCACGAAAAAATCGTCCAGATGGTGACGCGGATCGGCTACGAACCAATTGACCCATGGACGCTGACACCGCAGGCTCAAGTCAACTCGGTACTGGCCATGCCATACGGCGTGCGTCGGAAGCGTGCCTGGGCAAAGTTGAATCGCGTTTTCGGCGAAAACAACGCCGGCGCCATTCTTGGCTGTCACAGCATGTTCGCGGTGCTCGACGGCACGGACGTGGACAGCGGCACGGCGGCAGAAATCGGCTACGGCTCGGCGGCCGGAAAGACAATCGTCGGCTACCGCGGCGACTTCCGCTTGGCGGCCGACAACGAGGGCAGCCTCGTCAACTTGCAGGTCGAATACTTCATCCATGATTCCGGCGGCGTCATCGTGACGACCTTCGATGAGGCGCGCGAGGTTCTCACCCTGTTGCACCAGAAGGGTCGCGTTCTCCAGCTCCGCCGACGTCGCTGAAAGTCGAGCCTTAGCCCGGTTTTGTCCGGGTATCCCGAGACCGCCCTTGCGGTCTCGTTCTTATTATCGCCCTAATCGCCGGTCGGCCACCCCTTGACAAAAGGGGCGTTTTTTGTTATATTTCCCTCAACTTCGGCGCTCGTTTGGCGCCCAAACAGAAACGGAGCAGACAGTGAACACAAGCAAAGAGATGTTTTGGTACGTCCTGGCCTTTTTATCCTCCATCGTCGGCGCTGGCTGCGCCAACCAAACCGCCACGCCGGACGACGAGGAGGTCGCCACCGTCGAGTTCGTGGACTTCGCGACGCCCCAGTGGCTCGTCCGAGCCGCGCCGGACGCCTGCGACAACTGCGTAGGCATGATGGTCGTGAATGGCGAGTACTTCGACGGCAATCCCGCCGCGGAGTTCCACTACGCTGGTCCGGACGGCCTGGGGATGGAAGTGGTGTTCGAGGTGAGCGGGAACTACTACCTGGACCTGTCCCTGTCCCACTTCAGGCCGGGCCAATACATGGGCCGGTTCATGACGGTCACCAGGGACGACGGCAGCCACACCATCGCGCCGATCGACTCTCTCACGATCCGCGACGTCCGGACCTTCGCGCCGGACGACGCGAAGTGGCTGACCTGCTACGCCGAGGGCAACTGTGTCGTCGAGTTCACCAAGGACCCCGACGGCACGGTCACGCCGGACGGCCTGGGCTACAACCTCTACGCCGGCGACAACTAGAAGGGTCTCGAAACCCAACGCGAAGAAGGGCACCAGCAACGGCTTGCTGGTGCCCTATATAGCAACCCGCACCAAGTCCAGGTGTGGCCCGCGTTTAAAGAGCGTGATATAATTATTATAGAAAATAACCATAAACTTATGTTTTCGGAACGAGATCACCACGACGAAACGGAAGCAAGCCCGAAGGAGCGCGCCTTGGCGGCGGCCACGGAAATATTCCATAGTCATGAGCAGGAATTGAAGGAAGACAAGCCACCTGGAGCTAAGCAGCGGATTTTCGAGACCATGGCCAGCGAGGCGCTGGTCGCCCTGCAAGGCATGGACGCGGAGGCCAGGGACGCCTTTTTGGACAGGATTCGGGGCGAAATCGAGAGGGTGATGAAGGACGTTTTTCCGGGTATGCAGCCCGACACCCAAGCAACCTGGACGGAGGTTTACATCGTGAACTTCTACAAAATGATGATTATCGAGGCCACGGGTGATGCGGCGCACTAGGGACACCAAAACGAAACGTCGGGCGCGGTACGCCCGACGTTTTTTGCGTCCGATTTGGTGAGGTCGGGACAAGCCCGACCGCTACTCCACGCACTCCTCCGGCGCCTTGGCGTTGCCGACGTGGCAGATTTCCGAGAGCAGGACGTTCTCGACGAAGATGCCGCGCGGATAGAAGATGCGCTCGAGCTCGTTCTTGCAGTCCACCTCGACCGCGTCGCGGCGGAGGGAAACGATGTCCTGATAATTGTAGCGACTGGTGATCATGCGCATGCGGCTGCGGATCGTCGGCCGCACGATCTTGGAGACGAAATCCTCGCCAATGGTCTGCCAGATGGTCGGCACCTGGTTCACGTCGAGCCGCAGCAGCACCGTGCCCTCGACCGAGATGCGCTTGCTGTCGAAGGTCTGCGCGATGATCGGGCCGTCGCCGAGCGCCTGCTCATTCTCTGGATTGAAACGGCGGCTCACGGAATACTCAAGCGTCTGCGTGTTGAAAAGCTTCGCCTTCTGCCAGAACGGAATCTTGAGATGCAGTCCCGGCGTGAGGACTTTCTTGAGCACGCCCTGCCCGAGGTCATAGACGCAGGCGACGTATCCCGGCGGGACGTGAATGAAAAGTCCCTTCAGCACGTCCTCGACGACGAAGGAATACATTATCTTATCCAGGCTGTCGGCCATAACGTCGATAGATAACTGCCGGCGATCCGTCCGCAACAAAGCCGGCTTTAGACCAATACAGTAAACCAAAAAACCGCCGTCCCGGCAAGGACGGCAATTGTTTTTTGGCTTAATTGAAGCTTTTAATCGTCATCTTCGGACACCTTGTGGCCAAAAACCACCTGCCTGATCCAAAACACGAGCATCGAGAAGACCATCGAGGTCAAGATGAAGAGCGACTTGACCATGGGCAAAAGCAGGAGCGCGACGGCCGTGAACAGCGGAAAGAAAATCAGGTACATGACGTCCGAGCGGGTGACGAGATGGACGTGCTTCTTCTGGACGGAATATATCTCCAGGAACAGGACGACCGCCACCAGCAAAGGCCAGAACGTGCTGTGCTTGGCCAGGTCGAAGCCGAGAAAGAGGGTGTTGACGGCCTCGGGCCTGTTGACCCACGAATACAGCGCCTCCGGCCGGTCGAACTTCAAGCCGCCCATGAAGACCTGATAGAGAAGAACGAGCACCAGGCCCTGGACGCCGAGCACCAGCACCTTGGCCCAGTAGTTGACGCGATGTTGCTTGAGCAGCTCGCGGATCATCTCCTTGCGCTTGACGTGGTCGCCCTTGAAGTCGCGCGCGAGCGACTCCATCTTGCGGCTCAACCTTTCGTAAAGGGAGCGGTTGCGCTCGTCGAGAAGGGTGAGCGGCAAAAGCGCGATGCGGAGCAGCACCGTCAGCTCGATGATGGCGAAACCCATGTTGCCGAAAGCCGGCCCGCTATAAAGATAAAGCAGCAGGTTGAGGAGCGGACGGAAAAGGTAGTTCTGCCAGAATTCAAGCATAGGTTCAGGCGGATTTCGCCAGCCGAGCGAGCGCCTGTCGGTGTTCCCCGACGACCAGGCGGTGCCGGATGACGAAAAGCAACAGGGTACCGACAAACGCGCAGGCCGACACGAGCAGGAAGATGATGCGGAAGCCGAACCGCTCGGCGATGGTGCCGCCAATCGCGGCCGCGAGCGCGAAGCCGATGCCGCTCGCGTTGCTGTAGGCCGCCCATTCGGATGCCTCCTTGTGTCGGTCAACGTGCTTCGTGAACAGCGCCAACCAAGTCGGAACCATGAACGCGTCCGCCACGCCGGCCATCGCTTGAATCATGTACACATGCCAGACCTCGCGCGCGAAGAAGAAATACAGGAGCGGCACGACGCTACTCACGAACGAGCCCACGACCATGACCGAGTAAGCCGTGAGGTTGCTGCGCGACCGGTCCACGTACAGGGACACGGGCACCTGCAGGACTGACTTCACGATCCAGTAAATCGCGGTGGCGATGCCGACGACGGTGAGAGAGCCGCCGCGAATCTGGTCGGTCAGATACACGGCCAGAATCGGCGACAGGAAACCGGTCGCCGCGATGATGAGGAAATCCGAATAGATGAGCACCCAGATGACGGGGTTGAAGCGGAAGTATTCGCGGATGTTCATGGCGTAAGAAAGTATAGGCTATCTGGCTGTTTTGGACAACGGCGGAACCTAAAAAATAGCTTATTTTAAACAAAAGATTGCCCATGGTCAAGCCAAACCCTCGGCCGCAAGACCGGCGCTCATTCCCCGTTCGCCGCCGCTCCCGCCGACAAAACCATGTATGGGCAATCGCCTTCTTCCGGGCTTGCGCACGACTGGTGAACAAGCGGCTGTTCCAATCTTTTCAGGATGCGCTCGGCACCGGCGGCGTCCGCTGTCCGCGGCTGGGAAAGGTTGACGTCAATCGGCGTGAACTCGACGCGCCTGAACCGCCCGTCGCGCCAGACGAGCCGCGCCGCCAGGCCATCCTGCGTGGCGCGTGACCAATCCTGGTCAAAGATGAAATTGCCGAGGCTGTAGAGGATGAGCTTTTCCTTATATATCTCGGCCGTCTGCACGACGTGCGGATGGTGGCCAATCACCGCGTCCGCGCCCGCATCAATGGCCGCATGCGCGAATTCGACCTGACGCCGGTTCGGCCTGGCGACATACTCGTCGCCGGCGTGCATGGAAACGATCACGACGTCGGCCTGCTGTCGGGCCGCTGCCACGTCCGCGGTCAGCCTTTTGGCATCCATCATGTTCGTCCCTCCCCGGCTGGCCGTCGCGCCATAAGACACCGGCACCACGGACGGGTCATTATAAGAAAGGAAGGCGAACCGGACGCCTTGGGCCTCGACGACGGCGGGCGCGGAGGCGGAGGCGAGATCCTTGCCGGCGCCGGAAAACATGACGCCAGCGTCAGCAAGCGCCTGGAAGGTGGAAGCCAAGCCGGCGCTGCCAGCGTTCGGCGTATGGTTGTTCGCCAAGGAAACGACGTCAAATCCGGCCTGCCGCAACTCCTTGGCCTGACCCGGATCGGAATGAAAAGACATCTCGCCGGAGCGCACGGGCCGACCGACGACGAGCGGCGTTTCCAAATTGGCGAAAGCCACTTCAGCCGAAGCGATCCAACCGGCCAAGCGGGCATAAGGGTAAGCGGCGCCGTTTTGGCGGATGCGTTCGGCCACCGTACGCGAAAGCATGATGTCGCCGACCGCGAGAATCGTGATTTCCGGTTTGGCCGCCGCGACTGTCAGTCTCGGCGAAGGGAAATCGGCAGCCGCGCTTAAGGCGTCGGGCGCGGAAGCGGCTGCCGACGAATCATCAAACGCAGACGCATCAGGAATCGCCGATGAGTCCGTTTGGGCTGCTCCGCCGGAAACCACGGTGAGCGGCAACACCGGCGCTGGGCGATTCCAAGCCACGGCCGCAACGCCCGAAAAAACGACCGCGCCACAAGCCGCCCCGAGCCAAGCGCGCTTAGTTGTAGGCAGGAAGTTCGGCCCCATGCTGGCAGATTATTTTGACTTTTCTCTTTTCACGGTCGGCAACTCAAACCAGAACACGCTTCCCTTCCCCTCCTCGCTTCGGAAGCCGACCTCGCCGCCCTGTTCCTCGATGAAATGCTTGGCGATGAACAACCCCAGGCCAGGCGCTTCGGTGCGGCCATAAACGGCGTTCGATGCCCGATAGAAGCGGCGATAGATTTCCGGCTGGTCAGCCGCCGGGATGCCGATGCCGGTGTCCTGTATCTCGAAGCGAACCCGATCGGCGACGGACGACAGGCGGACCTTGACCGTGCCGGCGAAACGCGTGTACGACAAGGCATTATCCGTGAACTTTCCGATGACGTCGCGGATCTTTTCCTCATCCGCGATGACCTCCGGCAAAGGTTCCTTCGGCGGCTCGTACTCCAAGGCGATGTGCTTGGATTGGAACTGACCAAGGTAGTGCGCCCGCACGGCCAGCCAAGCGTCCTCCAAGCGGAACCGCGTCGGCGCAAAAACGACCCGGTGTTCCTCAATGTCCAGCGCGGCCAGCAGGTCGTTCACGTAATTCCTGGCCGAACTCACGGCCTCCTCGGTGACGCGCACCAGATCCCGCTGTTCGTCAGGCAGGCGTCCGGCCCGACCGCCCAGCAGGACGGACAGGTTCCACCGAGCCACGGACAGCGGGTTGCGGAAGTCGCGGGAGATGATCTGGATGATGCGGGAGCGCAACCGACCCAACTCGCTGATGCGCTCCGCCGCCGCCCGCCGCTCCACGGCCAAGCCAATGAGATCGGCCAATGAACGGATGAAGCTGGCGTCGGATGCGGTGAAGCCGTTCAAGCGCTGCGTGGCGGCCAAAAACGCGCCGATGGGACTGCCGGCCTCGCCACGCACCGAAACCGCCAAAATGCTGCTGTAATCAACACCCTCCTGATTCGCGGGCAGCTTGAACCGTTTTTCCCTGGACAAATCAAGGGAAACGACTGGCTCGACGGTCTTCATGGCCACGGTCTCGACGGAATCCGGCACCAAAACAGACAGGTCACAATGGCATCCGCTTCGTCCGAAGTCGGTTATGGTATGGCCATCGCTGGCCACCAAGATAACGTGCGCCCCGTCGGCCTTGAGCAGCCGCTGGGCCGAGGCGGCGGCCACGCCCAGGGCCGTCTTGATGTCTGCCGCCGTGATGAGATTCCGCCCGATGTTGGTGAGCGCCTCCTGGCGATCAAGCTGTTCGCGCAGACGCTCCTCCGTCGCTTCCTTTTCGACGTTCCGCGTGGCTAACTCGACAATCTTCCTCTTCAGCTCGCGCGACTTGCGTCCCACCTCATTCGACAAGCGACCCTGCAGAGACTGGACGCGTTCCGCCATCTCGTTGAAGGCGTTGGCCAGGACGCCGAACTCGTCGCCACTCGCGATGGTCGAGCGCCGGCTCATGTCGCCGGCGGAGAAGAAGCGCACCGTCTGGGTGAGCGACAGGGCCGGCCGGATGGCGAAAAAGGCCACGAACAGCATCGCCAGGCCGGAAACCAGCACGAACAGCGGCAGCAGGATGACGGTCATGGAGATGGTCAGGCTGCGGACCGCCTCGGAGAGATCAGCTACAGGCGTTTCCACCACCGCCGTCCAGCCGCTGCCGCCGTATTCGCCCAACCCCTTCTCCTTCGCGTAACCGGCGATGACCTGTGTCCCGGAAAGAGCGCCATCAGACGAGACCAACCGGAAGCCTTCAAGCGAAATGGCGGCCGTCGAGGCCGCGAGGCGGCTCGGCACCGGATGTTGGCCGTAGTCACGCAGGTTGCGGGAAACAGTTTCACCGCTGCTGCTCACCAAATAGGTGTTGGCGTCAGTCGCGGCCAAGACGTCGTCTATGGCACCCATGGCCAGATGGCCGACGACAACAGCGATGATCGGATGGCCCAGCCTGTTGACATCAACCATCCGATAGGCAAAAACCAACTCACGGCCGTAACCGTGTTCATTCGAAACCGCGCCGGAGCAATAAACGCGGGGCGAAACCAACGCCTGCCGTAAAGACAGGAAGTCCGCGGTACCGGCGCCATAACGATGCCCAACTATGCTTTCGTCGTCAGAGGCCAAAACCACCCCGTCAACACCGACGACGGAAAGTGAGTTCCAGCGACCCCACAGCTCAATGAATTCCGCCATCTGCGCGTTAGCCATTTCTTGCGTCGACTTGCCCAACACGAATTCGGTGAGCTTGATGTCAGAGGCCACCACCCGGACATCGGTAGCGCCAGCGTCCATCAAGGTGTCAATTTCGCGCAAGGCGCTGACCGCCATGCGCTGGTTTTCCTGCCCCGTCCGATCCTGCAGGAGTTTGGCGGCGAAAGAACCGGAAAAAACCGCGGCCGCGGCCGTGGAAAGAACCGCGCTACCCACGAAAATGAGGGAAATTTTCCAATTCAGTTTCATGTTTTCGTCATTCAGGGCAGGAACGACATGTCATACAGGCTGGCGACGTCAATGCCTTGACGAAAATGATCCAGCTCGTCCAGTGCCTCGACACTGCGGCGCCAATCGACAAACGAGGATTCGCCGATGACCGAACCGACGTTGGGCTGGATGAAGGGATGTAGGGCCTGCAGTTCAGTCGTCGTCCCTTCCGCGGTCGCGTCGGCTTGGAAATGATGGACATACTGAACGGCCTGGTTCGTTTCCTCAAAGGACTTCTGCCACCCTTCCTGCGTGGCCACCACGAAACCGCGAATGATTTCCGGCTGTCGCTTCAGGAAATCCTCGGTGGTCACGATGACGTCAGTCATGTTCTGGACACCCAAATCCGCCGCCGTTATCGTCACGTACGGGCTGCCGTCGGCTTGCCCCAGACGGTAGGCGTCCGAAACCCAGCCGACCAGCACGTCATAGTCGCCGTTCAGGAAGGGCGCGAAGCTGTCACCGCGCGGCACCTCCTGCCAAGCACCGGCCGCGACGCCAGCCCGACGCATGGCCGACCGAAACGGCAGGCGTTCGTCGTCATTGACCCCGATTTTCCGGTTGACGAAATCCGCCGCTGTCGCGATGCCCGAACCGGGCCGAATGAAAAACGCTACGGGACAAACCCGATAGGTCACGAACACGGCCGTCAAAGGCCGCCCTCCCGCCTTCGCCTTAATCAGGGCGTCAGCCGACAACAAGCCAAACTGATATTCGCCGGAAATCACCTTGGCCAATATTTCCTGGCTGGTACTGGAGCCGAAACTGACGTCCAAGCCGCGCTGGGCGTAAAGCCCGCCTTGACTCGCGAAATATTCCCCGGCAAAGCGCGCGGACGGGGAACCGACCAGGCCAACCTTCACCGGTTCCATCGTCACGGTCGGCGAAATCAGATTGTCCGTTTTCCGGTCGGAAAGCCGCACTGCAGCCAACCAGCAGCCGATGGCCAGAATCAGCACACAAACCAACAGGATGATGACGCTTTTTCTCATATGGGCGTTGGCGGGTCGGTCGTGAACCAACCCGACCAAAAACATTAGGGGGTTCGTTGGCCGTCACGTAATCCAGTGGCGCCCGGTTCTTCTCCTTTGGCGGTTTTGGCCGGACTCTTGCCAGCCTCGCCGGCTTTGTCGTACGCGAGCGGCAATTCAAACCAGAAAACGCTGCCGCGCGCCTCTTCGCTGCGGAAACCGACGCTGCCGCCCTGTCGCTCGATGAGGCTCTTGACGATGAACAGTTCCAACCCGGCGGCGTCCGGCTCATGGGTGGCGTTTGGCCCGGGCCGGAGCAGCCGGAAAATTCCCGCTTGGTCGGCGCGGGGAATACCGACGCCGTCATCGCTCACCTCAAAACGGAAACGTTCTTTCTCAAGCGCCAAACGCACGCGAACCGTGCCGCCCGGAAGCGAGCCGGAAAGCGCATTCATGAGCAGCTTGCTCATGACCGCTTGCGTCTTCGTGCGGTCAGCCGTGATGGTCGCCAAAGGCGCCGGCGGCGGATTGTATTCCAGATGGATGTGCTTCGCCTCGAACCGATCCTTGAGGGATTCCTGAACGGGCGACCAGACGTCTTCCGGACGGAACGGTTCGGCGACAATCGTCAATCGCCCTTCCGCGATATCCAAGGCGGTCATCATGTCATCCAGCCGCCCATAAACCATCGCCATCGTTTCTGCTGTCGCGCGCAGGAATTCCAGCGGCTGTTTTTCCAGGTGTCCCGCTCGGCCCTCCATGACGGCCTGCAGGTTCCAATGCACGGCGGCGAGCGGCGTCCGCAAATCCCGCGTGACGGCCAACGTAAGCCAGTCGCGAATGGCCTCACGACCAGCACCCTGCTCGACCTCCCGGGCGCGATCCAAGGCCAGGCCGAGCGCGCCGCTGACTGTCTTCAAGAAGCCGACCAAGACGCCATCACCGTCACCCGACTTGCGAAAGCAGACCGTCAGCAAGCCGATCGCGTTGCCACCGGCCCCAGGCACGGCCACGCCAATGACGCGATGGTAACCGAGATGCGCCCACGACGGATCAAGGCTGAACCTTTTCTCGTCAGTCAGGTCAGAAACCACTGGCTGTTCCGACTTGGCAACATACGCGACAAAGCCGCCTGCTTCGGACGTCAAGCGCAATCGCTCGCTCTCGCCGAGCGGCGGCCAAACGGCCATCTCCCGAACCTCATCCCCGGAAAAAATCGCGAGCTGAACCAAGTCGGCGCCCAGCAGGCGCCAGATCTCGGCCAACGCGTCCTCGCTGGCTGCCGACACGTCCGGCAACTTCACGAGCCCCTGGATGATCCGGCCCGCTGATTCCTCGTGGCTTGTCCGCATCACCAGCCGGGCATTCGCCTCGGCCGCCGACGTCGCCAGTTCATTCAACTGCCGAACATCATTCTTCAACTCCGCATTGGCTGTTTCCACCCGGCTCTCCGTTTCCTTTAGCCGCTCCACGGTGCGCTTCCGTTCCGCCGCCACGACGCCCAAGTCTCGGCCAGCCCGCCCGTAATCATCATCACGCCGAGCCAGCCAATCATCGACCTTGACGTCAAAGGAACCGGCGGCCAATGACTTGGCGACGACCGCCAAACGCGTCACCGGCCAAACGATCATGTGCGCCAACACCACCGAGAAAATCACGCCGCCCGCCGCCAAAAACAGGAACAGCACCATCGCCATCGCGCTGACGTCGTTCTGGCTCTTGGCGATATCCTGCTGCAGGCTTTTGGTGTATTCGATCTCCTTGAGCAGCAAGGCGGTGCTGCTCTCCCTGACGAACCCCGCCAGACGCAAGGACTCGTCGTAATGGGCCGACATCTTCGTGAAGTCGCCGCGCACGACCTCCTCGATGCCGGCGTCACATTCGCTGATGAGACTCAACATCGTGTTGCGCACGCTCAAGAAGGCGATGCGGCTGTCGCCGTAAATGATGGTCTGGTCGAGGGTACCCAGCGTGGCGATGATCTCGTCGCGCAAGCTGGTATATTTCTGGCGTCGTTCAAGGCTGTTGAGGTTCTTGAGGACACCGTTGTAGTCTTCCGGCAACTCGCCAGCCGCCTCGACCAGCCGGTACTCAACGAGCACGTTGCTCGTCACATCCTGATATTGCCCTACGACGCGGGCGTAAAATATGAACAAAACGACTTCCACCGCCAGAAAAACGGCGATGGCCGACAGAAAAGCGATCAAAAGCTTGGTTCTGGCGCTCTGCATGGGCGTTGGTGCCTGGTGCTGCTGCCGCGGAGACGGGGCGGCGCTGATCGCCGAACCCCGCCTCCACGGCATGACGGTGCCGACCTAGCGGCTGGCGCCGTAAATCTCGTCGTAGGAATGGAATCCGTCCTTGACGACGGTGTCCATGAGGTTGTCCTTGGTCACGGCCACCGGATCGATCATGAAGGACGGGACGTCGATCTTGCCGTTGTTGGTCACGCTGTTCACGGTTGGTGCCCGGTCTTTCGCGAGGGCAATGGCCAAGTTGACGGCCTGATCAGCCAGCGATCTTATCGGCTTATACACCGTCACGGTTTGGGTGCCGTCCACCAGGCGCTGGCAAGCCGACAGTTCCGCGTCCTGGCCGGAAACCGGCACCTTACCGGCCAAGCCCTTTTCCTTGAGTGCCTGAATGGCACCGAAGGCCGTGCCGTCGTTGGCCGCGATTACGCCGTCAAGCTTCTTGCCGGTCGCGAGATAATTCTTGACGGTCTTGTACGCCAAGTCCGGCTGCCAGTTGGGGGTGAACTCGTCCACAACCAGCTTGATGTCGCCACTGTCGACCTTCGGCTGCAGGATCTGCATCGTGCCGTTCTTGAGCAAGGTCGCGTTGTTGTCGGTCTCCGCGCCGCCAACATAGGCATAGTCGCCTTTCGGAGCCACGGCCACGACGGCCTCCGCTTCCATGCGACCGACCTTCACGCTATCGAAAGAGACGTAGAGATCGAGGTCGCTGTTCTTGATGAGGCGATCGTAAGCGATGACCTTGACGCCGGCCTTGTGCGCACGCTCGACGATGGCGGCCGCCTTTTCCCCGTCATGAGGGACGACAATCAGCACTTGGACACCCTGGTTTATGAGCTTCTCCGCCTGTTCCATCTGCTTGTCCGCGTCGGAATTGGCGTTCTCCACGTTGACGACCGCGCCGAGCTGTTTGGCGCGCTCGATGATAAAATCGCGATCGGTCGCCCACCGCTCCTCGCGTAGCGTCCCGAGGGAAAGGCCGATGAACACCGGGGTTTCCTTGGGCTCCGCGGTGACGGGCGTCGTGGTCGGCGCGGTGCCACCGACACAACCGGCTCCGGCCAGAACCAAACAGGCCATGAGGGCAAAAAATGTTTTTTTCATAAGGTGAATGCTGACGCTTAAGCGGCTGGGCCGCTGAATAATATAATTACTGCTCGTCATTTCGAACGAATGTCGTCGAGGCGAAAACTATACCTATTATAGTCTTTTTTGACTTGGTGAGCCAATTATTTTGTAGCTCGCGCGGCGGCAACCAACCGAAATAGATTATGGCCTTGCCCGTTGGTTCAATTGGCATCACGCGGACGGCTTCGAGATAAAAATAATTAGTGTCAACACAGCAAAAAAATATGCTGTTGACAAAGGCCGAGGGCGGACGTAAAAATGGCGCGTTTCAAGGTTCATTCTCAACCCGCAACCCTACAATAGGAGATTCGCCATGACTGCTTCATCGTGTTTGCCACTCGTCGAACTGGGTTTTGTCCGCGTGCCGGGCGGTGACGTGCGCCTCGGCACGAACAAGCCGCTCCCCTGCCGACTCGAAGGGCATCGGCGCAACGAGACCCCGGTGCGTTTCGCTGACACCAGGCCGTTCTGGATCGCGCGGTGTTGCGTGACCAACGCTGAATTCGAGCGGTTCCGTCCGCAGTACCAACGGCCGCTCACCTCGCCGCGCGACCGCCAACCGGTGACCGACGTGACGTATCTTGAGGCGATCCGTTATGCCCGCTGGCTGTCGCGGCGACACGGTTTTGAGTTGACCCTACCGACCGAGGCGCAATGGACGGCGGCGGCCGCGCCGTTCGGCCTGGAGTTCCCCTGGGGCGACGCGCCGGATACTAGCCGCGCCCGTTCGCGCGGCGACGGCGTGATCGGCCCTACGGACGTCGATGATCCGAATTTCGCCGCCAATCATCTTGGGCTCCATCACGTCACGGGCAACGTCCAGCAGATGATGCTCGGCACGCACTACGCGCTTGGTTCTGACGGGGCGGAGACGGACGGGATGTACTGCATCGTCAAAGGCGGCGATTGGCGGCATTGCGCGTTTTCCGTCGGCGTCGCGCGACGCGGGCTCATGGATGTCGCCGGCCGCGCCCCGACGGTCGGCTTCCGGCTGGCCGTTAATCTTCCTTGAGGGTTCGGGGCGTTTCGTAAAGCGGCTGGTTTCCTTAAACCAGCCGCTGTCTTGCGTCGAGAATAGCTACTAGCTACCCCCGCCCGCTTCCTCACGAATCCTTCTTGCGACAGTGGCGTTGAAGCTGTGTCCTGGCTTGAAGACCTTCATTTCGCCGACGAGGCGATGCCCGGCGAGCGTCAGGTCGCCGAGTAAATCCACCAGCTTGTGCCGACCTGGTTCGTCGGGTCCACGGAGCGGCGTGATGAAGCCGTCCTTGCCGAAGACGACGAGCGGCGACTCCTTCGGGTCTTCGGGCAGGATGGGGTATCGTGCGCGCACCTTCACCCACCTTTCGCCCGCGTCGTCGAGCGGCCGCGGCACGAAGCTCCGCGCCCAAGCGAGGTCGCGTCGAAAATCGGTTTCGCCGCTCACGAAGTGCGCCGACATCTCGCCGATTGGGTCATCAAAGACGGTGACGGTTTCGGCGACGAAGCCATCGCGGCCGTCGAGCGGCTTGATTTCCGCGTATCGTCCGTCATCCGGTTCCTCAACGCGAAAGGGCGCGCGAACAACGTACTCGCGGCGAAAGGCGGACAACTCAACGCAGCCGGCTTCCGCCAGCGCGTCAGCGTAGGCGGCGGCCGAAAAATCCGGCAAGGGCAGGCCGAGCTTGCCGAAGCGGACGAGAAGGTTGTCAACGTTCATGGCGCTCACGGCGGCGAGAAAATGTTCCACTGTGATGACTTGCGCATTGCCGTTCGTCAAGGCGGTCGTGTGCGTCGGGCCGCCGACCACCAAATTTTCCAAGCTAACCGCCACCGGCTGGCCGGCAACCTCGAAAACGATGCCGTGATCGGCCGGAGCGGGAAGAAGCTCCGCTGTACACGGCTGGAAACCTGTTAGTGAGTAACCGCGTATCGTCGCCGGACTGGCGATGGTGGTTTGGCGGCGGACGGATTCGACGAGTTCGACTTTTTTCATATTGATGCGTTTTGGATAGGCTCTAAACCGGCCAAGCGGCCACGCAGGACGTGACTGGCCGGCCGCGCCATCCGTCCCAGAACGGCCTGGGGCGGTCGTAATTCACGTAATGAAGGTTACCGACGACATCCCGACGACCGCCCACCGACCAGCCGATCTTGGCGGATTGGCCGCCGTCAACGGAAACGGCCCAGCGCGGCTCGCCGCCTCGCCGAAGCCATCGGGCGAGCTGGCCGAGCGTGACGCCTTTCTGGTTCTGGTCATCCGGACGGGCATCGATGATGAGGAAGTGAACTCGACCGTCTTGCGTCTCGAAAACCGCGGCGCGGCCCTTGGGCGAATCGAGATTGCGATAGAACGGCGAGCCGTCCGGATGCCGCGCCATGATGACGCGCTCGGCCTCGACAGCGGCGGCAAGGTCGTCCGGATTCGAGCCCAGCTCAACGCTCGTCGTGACGGCCGCGTCGAAATCACGGGCGGAAAACCCGCCGACGACCCAATCCTCAACGGCATCGCCGACACGTAATCGTCCGGCCATCGCTTCCGGCACCTGGAGGATGACCGTCGCCGTCAAAACGGGCACGCTTGCGCCGGTAATTTCCGCGACCACGAGGTTGCCGTCCAGACCGTTACGCATGAGAACCTGCCGACAACCTCGTGGGCACCCGATGATGCCGTCGTCTGGCATCGCCGCGATGCCGCGCTCGTCCTTGCGCAGGGTCTGGTTAGCCAAGCCGAAGACAATCGCCTTCTCCCCCGCTTCTCCGTCCGCCTCGTGACTGCCGACCCATACCATTTCCGTCGCGCCGATCCGCAAGCGGCCGCGTGCCTCGACCCTGGCCGGACTAAACCGCCCGTCGCGACAGACGAGCGCTGTCTTCGTCTTCGTCGGCAGGCTCATGAGCCGCCGTCCCAAGGCCTGAAAATGATATGAGTGGTTCACCGGCTTCATCGGCGAGTGATCGGCGACAAAACAAAAGCCGGCGTTCATGACGACCGCCGACTCGCCAGACGACAGGAAATCCCATGGCGATTTCGGTTTGACGGAATGGCGCAGGCCGAAACGGCACGTTCCGTCATCGAAGATGGCTTCGAAAACATTGGTCCGGACCGCATCGGCCAAGCCGTGAGCGGGAAAATCAGCGGCATAGCGCCGGAGAACGGCCCCGGGAAACAGTTCGTGGTATTCCGGCTCGACGGGCTGAAGCGTTTGACACGGCCACAGGGGCGATGCGTCCGCGCCTGCAGACAAACTGGGCTGATCGCGCATAGGCGAAACGGTTAGTTTTTCATTTTAGGGGTTTTAGCGGAACCGCAAAAAAAGCGCAAGGAGGCAGTAAATGGCAGATGGCAGTGGCCGGCGTTGGGCTGACGGAATCTGGCGTCACCGCTGCCGCGCCGCCCATAACAAAAAAACGCCCACCGGGGCGAAAATCGTGCGGCAATTCAAAATATCTTCACCCCGCCCGGCGTTCCGGAAGAACGGCGCCAGGTTTTTTTATGGAACCGCTGTCGGGTTTCGGCCTCGCCGTCGGTCTCGCCAGAATTTCCTCCTGCTGGAGCTTCCGCAGTTCGCGCGTCGTCCTGTCCAACTCCACCAAAACGGGATTGGTCGCTTCGAGCGCCTTAAGCCGGCGCTCGGTCTCGTCAACTTCAACCTTAAACCGATCGTGCAAACCCCGCGCGTCGCCACCTGCTGAAAGCATTTGCCGCACCGCCGCGCCCGCGCCGGGGTCAACCATGATACCGGCGACCGGTCGGTGTGCTTGTTCGGCCGCGATCACCCCAGCCGCTATCCGCATTCTCATGGCCCGATCGTGTGCCTGCCGCAACTGGTCAGCGGCGGTCGCGGCGGTCCCAGCCCTGATAGTCAGCGCTTCCTGCCGCAACGACAAGGATTGGATGCGAACGGGACGCAACTTGCTTTCAATCTCCGCCAAGCCGCCTTCGGTTTCGACATCGCGCGCCAGCCTTGCTTTGGCGAAAGCGACGTCATAACCCGGAGCGACGAGTTTCGGATCCTTGATGGCCAAAGCGGCCGTACGCAACCTCGCGAGGCGCGCCACTTCGCCCGACACCCGGACGATCTTCTCTTCCAACTGCGCCAGCCTTTCTGCATCGCCTTTCTCATCGGCCGGGGCGACCGCCGTCTCGGCCTGGACCGCGCCGAAGGGGATCTCAACGGCCGTGATGTCACCGGGTCGGCCGCGCTCCGTGCTTCCGCCGAACGCCACGGCCTCAGCGCGCTCGGCCGCTGCCCTGACGCCACCTTCCGCGAGCAAACGCGCCAGCGCTTCTTCAGAAAGGTTGTGATGGACGCCAGCGGAAACGACGAAAACGCGGTCGCCCATTCTGATGCGGGCCAGACCTGATTTAACGTCGGCCTTTCCCCCGGGCGCCTGTTTCGCCAAAGCGTCGTCAGCGGTCAAGCAACGGAACTCCTCCGTCTCGCCGTCGAGGACATAGATGCGTCCGTCACCGGCGTGGGCGAACACCAAGTCTGCTTCCTCTCGCCGCCGCAACGCTTCATCCTGCACCAGGCGCAACAAATCCAAGGCCAAATCTATGTTCTTGAAGCCGCGTCTTTTCGCGTAGCCATCTACCGTGTCGCGAGCCTGCCGACAGGTGTCCGAGAGAAACCTCCTGGTCGCCTCCGCATCGGCGCCGGGTGGCAACAGGCGCAAGGCATCCGCAGCCGCCGCTGAAGCCAAACGGCCGGCGACCGCGCTCGCGCCGCGTTCACGCGCCTCGTCTGGCGATACGCCCCGAATGATTCCGGTGATCTGCCGCTCGGACAAGGCCGGCGCGCACTGGGTCTCGACGGCGGCGGCCGCCTGGATGGCGCGTTTATCCTGGTCAGCCTCCCCAGTCTGCAAGTCCGGCGCTGCCGCCGCTTCGCGCTGAAGGCGGGTTCGATCACCCACGACGACCTCGTAACTCACGGTCGGATGATAAAGCGAGGCGCGACTTTCGATGACCGGCGCGAAACCGGCGGCAACTTCTTGCCGCTCCACCCGGTCATCGGTTGGATGCTCTCGGTTTATCATTTGTCGTTGCCGCCAAGCCTGGTCAGTCTCCTGCGGCGTTCGTTAAACATGCTTAAAATATAGCGAATTCCAGGGGAAAAATCAAGGGCTTGGCCGCCTCGATAGCGGCAGCGTCGCCGGGATAAATCGGTTGCCCCTCGACTTCCCCCGCAGTATTGCGGGTCCGCTCGGGAAAAAATAGTTCTGGCCCGACCCGAGTGGAGGGCCTGCCCCTCGACTCCGCTGCGCTCCGCTCGGGGAATATTATTATGAGGGAAACAGAAAACTGGTTTTAAGGAAAACCAGCAAACCCGCGGCGCGACCGGGCGTCGAATGACGCCCGGTCAGTGCACTACGTAGGCTTTCGAACGAACAGCGCTACCCACCTTCGGTAGGGTTGGCCGCGCAGACCTTCGCAAGAGCAGCCAAGCCTCCGTCGGTCAGGATGGTCGTGTCATCGGCCACTCGGTCCATCGCGACCTTCGTCACGCATCCCTCCATCCGTTGGTCGGTCAGAGTCATCGCGTCCAAGATGGCGTGTGCGACGTTCGACTGGAGCATCGGCACCCTCCATCCAGCGTAACTGCGCTCGATGATCATGTCACCAAGCTGACCAGCAACGCTGGACACGATCGGGCCTCTGACGTCGTCGCGTGGCTCGGTGTGGACAACCGCGATTCCGACGGCGGTGAGCTCTGCCAAGGCCACCTCGTCACGAGTCGTCTGACATGCATCAAACAAATCGACAAGCTTCTTTGCCATGTACATCCTCCGAAGTTCAATTCCAACCACGATGCGACTTGCCGCGCTGTCGAAGGACCGCCCGTGGCGGCCCTTTGGCTTTTATCCAATTATTTTTTCTTGGCGGTCTTGGCTTTCTTGCCAGCGGCCTTGCCTGCCTTGGGCGCTTTGACCGCCTTAGCCGGAGCGGCATCCGATTCTTTCTTTGTAACCGCTGCGTCTGGGGACAGTCCCCGTTCGGGGACAGTCCCCGAATCCTTAGCCGGCGTCGAGTCAACGACCAGGACTTTCCTCTCGCTCTCGACACCCAAGGCGCGCATGATGCGATCAAGCTTGTAGTTCAGCGTCTCGAACTGCGCCTTGTACTGGTCAACCGCGGGTCTGACGTCGCGGCTCGGCGCGTGCGTGTCCTTGCCGAAACAGGCGCGGCAGTAAACCGGCTTCTCGCCGGTCGGGCGGAACGGCACCTCGCATCGGCTGCCGCATTGGCTGCAGGTCGCCGAAAACATCTGTTTCTCGCCGAAGGAGGAACGTCCGGCATCCCGGTCGCCAAATCTCCGCGGTTGGCCGTCATTGCCTCCCTTGAAGCAATCGCGGCAGTAAACCGGCTTCTCGCCGGTCGGGCGGAACGGCACCTCGCAAGGGCGCTTGCAGGCCTCGCAGGTCGCCTTGAACAACTGCGTCGGCCTCGTGCCGTCACGGCCGCCGAAACCTCCCCTTCCCCCTCCAAACCTCTTGCCACCCCGGTCGGAACCGGATTCACGGCGGCGATCAAAATTTCCCATATGATTTTGAACAAGTAATTAAGCGTTAACGAAGAATATCATATTTTAGCTAATTTGTCAATAGTGGCGGGTGTCGCCCTTGCGCCCCGCCCAACCCGGCCAAATTGTTCAGCGCGCGGTCAGGATATCCTGGCCGCGCTATCACCCGCCAACCGCCCGGTCGCCCAGGCGGACTGAAGGTTAAAACCGCCGGTAAAGGCGTCAATATTCAAAATTTCGCCGGCGAAATACAGGCCGGGACAAAGCCGCGACTCCATGGTCGCCGGATTAACTTCCGTGAGGTCAACGCCGCCGGCCGTCACGAACTCCTCGCCGGCCGCGCGGCCGATGACACGCAAGGGCGCGCCCTTGAGCCAGGCGACCGTGGCTACCATATCCTTCTTGCTGACCTTGCCGGCGAAGCGATCGGCAGGAATTTTGGTTTCGCGGCACACGACCGCCGCGAGTGCCTTCGGCACGAACTCCGTGAGCACATTTTCGAAATGACGCGTCGGTGCCTGTTGGCAAGTGCGGTTCAGCCGCTCGGTTGCCGCCGCTTTCGTTTCGTCTGGCAGGAAGTCAATTTCCATTTCCAGCGGTTCGGTCGCGGAAACCGGCTCGTGCGCGATGAGCGACGAGACGGCGAAAACCGCCGGACCAGTCAGGCCGCGATGGGTAAAGACGAATGGGCCGGTGAACTCATGGCCGCCCCTGGGGACGCTCATGCGCGCCCGCGCGAAAGAAACGCCGGCCAATTCGCCCGCCCATTTCTCGCGCACGTGAAGCGCACTCAAGCTGGCCGCGAGTGGCGTGATGACGTGACCGAACTTGGCGGCGAAAGCATAGCCGTCGCCGGTCGAACCGGTCTCGCGGTACGCCCGCCCTCCGGTCGTCAGGATGACGCGGTCGAATTGGAGCGGCGACGCGAGGCCGCGGATTTTGACCTGAAACATCCCGCCAGCCGACCGTTCGATGCCCTCAGCGACAGCCTTCAAGTGCGCGATGACTTTCGGCTCGCGCAAAAGCCTCTCGAAGACCGCCACCACGTCACGCCCGTCGTCGGACTTCGGGAAAATGCGCCGGTCGGCCTCTTCCTTGAGCGGCACACCTTGCGCCTCGAACCACGCCCGCACCGCCGTGGGCGGAAACGCGCGCATCGCGTCTTCCAGGAAACCGGCGCCGCGCGGATACCGAGTCAACACCTCGGCGACGTCCGTGAGCCCGGTCGTGACGTTACAGCGCCCGCCGCCGGTGAGCAGTATCTTCCGGCCGACGGCCTCGTTACGCTCAATCAGATGAATTTCGGCCTGCGGATTGGCCTCACGCGCCGCCGCCAAGGCCATGAGCCCCGCCGCGCCCCCGCCGATAATCGCGATTTTCATACGACCATATTGAACCACGCCCGTGCGTTCGCGGGAATACCCGGTTCCGAAAACCCGATTGACACAAGAACCCATCCGCGATTTACTGACGACGGAGGTCTTTCATGAAACTCGAAGAAGCCGCCCTCGCCTTGCACCGAGCGACGAGAGTGCTGACCCCGCGCCCCGAACTTTGGCCGGCCGTCGTGAAAATCAACGATGAATTGTCCATCACTGCCAAAGACGGCAAAGAACACTTCTGGATGTTCAGCGGCATTGATCTCGACATCGCCTTCGTCATCAACGATCACGGCGAAGTCACCTGGTGGAACCCGAAAGCCAAGCCGGAAGACCGGCTGCCGCTCCTCGAGAAGTTCCTCGCCGCCATCCGGCCGCGCGTCGGCTGGGACTGGACGCCGGCTCCGCCGCCGAGCCGCCTTCGCCGAGCGTGGCGCAGACTGCGCCGCCGGCTGTCAAACGCCTGGCGCGGCCTCTTACAGGATTGAGGATGCCCAGCGCAACGCTCCGCCGAGTCGGAGCGTTTTGTGATAAAATCAACCGTGTAATGAAGACTCCCCGGGCTCACGCCCGGGGTATCTAAGACCCCTTCATATTTCATTCACCGCAGCCCGATGCCCCCTTCGCCCTCCGGGCTTCGGGGGATTCACGCGTCAGGAATCCCGGGCTGACGCCCGGGGTATTCGGCGGAGGTGAACAAAAGCCTGAACAAACCTATGCGCCTCATCCTCAAACTCATCCTAAACACCATCGCCGTGCTGGTCGCCGCCTACATCCTGCCCGGCATCATGGTGGACGGCCCGCTCACCGCCCTCATCGTCGCCGTCGTGCTCGGCGTCGTCAACGTCGTCGTGAAGCCCATCGTCATCGTCCTGACCCTGCCCGCGACCATCCTCACGCTCGGCCTGTTCCTTTTCGTCATAAACGCCCTCATGGTCATGCTCGTGGACTGGCTCATCCCCGGATTTGCCGTGGCCGGCTTCTGGTGGGCGCTCCTGTTCAGCCTCGTCGTCTCCCTGGTCGGTTCGGTGCTGAACTGGCTGGCCGACGGGAGCCGTGAGGACCGCCCGTGACCCGGCTTGCCGCAGGCATGGACAAATAAGCGGAGGTGTGCTATAGTCAACAAGCAAAATTGGCGATGGAAGTAGTCGGTCCGGAACCATGTAAGTTTGCACGTCATTAACCAACAAATACCATGACCGGTACCATCAAGCGTCTGACCGACAAGGGCTTTGGCTTCATCGCCCCGGAGGGAGAAGGACAGGATCTGTTCTTCCACTCTTCGTCCCTCGTCGACGTCGCCTTCACGGAACTCCGCACGGGAGACAAGGTCTCCTTTGAGATGGAGGATTCCCCGAAGGGTCCGCGCGCCGCGAACGTTCGCCGCGCCTAACGCCAAAAACCACGGCCGCCCCGCAGTATTGCGGGGCGGTTTTGGTTACGGATTAGATTCGTGGAGTCGAGCCTTGTGATGCGGCCCGCACCCCAGCCTGACTTGTGTCCCCTTTAATAAGTCACGTCCAAAAACGCCTTGTTGAGGTTCCCCGTGGAAAAAGTCATGACCAGGAAATACCCCGGCTTATACATCGTCAATTGGCGAGTCCCCTCGTCCTGTGTCTTGTAACCAAGGCCTTCGAGGTATGTTTTCACCGCCGTCAGGTCGTCAGCGGTGACGACGCGATCAAAGACGTAACTCAACATCGCCCCGCCCATGTTGTCCGTCAGCTTGACCTGGTTGCTGTAAAGCTGATTCAAGATCGGCAGCAACTCGTTGTGGATGGTCCGGCTCTTGTCGTTGACCGGTTCAACCGGGACACTCCTCTCGTAATCGATCTGCGGCCACGTTCTGGTCGCGGTTGAGGTGCTGGTTGAATTCTGGAGCGGAGTGTCGTAGGCGGCAACCGCGGGCGTCACGGGACAAAGGGTTTCCTTGGCGCTCTTGAACGGGGCGTAAGTGACGGTTTTCGCCTTTCTGTAAAGGGAGAATTCTGGTTTTCGTTTCGTCAAAACAACCGGATAGGATTCGGCTGACGCGACCAAATCGTTGGAAAGGGCATAGGGCGTCATCAGCTCCGTGATGATTTTGCCGTTATAATCCGTGATCCATTTGCTGTTGTTGACGTTGCCGCTGGCGTCCAGTTTCATCAGGAAACCGTCCTTGTAATAGGTAATGAGATAACCGAACATGACCGATTGGACCACGTTGGTTTCGTATTCGCCGGCGACAATGGCCCCGCTGTCCGCCGTCGCTTTCATGACGTAGTTGGTGGTTCCGCGTTGCGGATTGATCGTCTTTGCCCAACTGACATTCATTTCCTGATCCGTTTTCATCATGAAAACGCCGGGACGAAAAGCGTCTTGAGCGATCGTAATGACCGCCTGGACCTTTTTCCAATCCTCGCGCGATTGTTTGGTTTTTTGCTTCTCATCCTTCAACATTTCGGCGTCTCCGTATTTCTCGACATACCATTCACGTTGGTCATTAACGGCTTTGGCTTTTGCCCGGTAATCCTCATCCGCCCAAGTGATGGGGCCGACCACCATCACTTTGTTGTCTGTCGTCGAGGAAACGGAAAAATCCGTCATCGGCATGGTGAACTCGTAATAACCTATGGAAATCTTCTTGACCCACTCCAGATTTCCCTGTGGGCCAAACTTGTAGCCGATCAAATAGGTTTGCGGCAGACCGGATTTCAAATCCTGGCTGTTGGTTATCAGGGACAAGCCCGCGGACAAATTTCCCAGGACCAGATAACCGTTGTCCTGCGTCCGGACCAGGCCGTGGATGACGCTGGCCCCTTGGCGCACCTTCTTCCAACCCAGCTCATAGCCCCCTTCCGGTTTGGGAATGGCCGCGGCCATGTCCAAAGGCGTGCTTTCGAGGCTTTTCGCCCAGGAGAAATTGAAATCCTGGTCGAACTTGGCCAGACCCGGATAAGTATCGTAATTATACGGCGGGTCTTTTTCCGGATTCGTCTCGGCGATGTTGCCCGCGAGGGCGTAACCGCCGTCCGGCGTCGGCATGAAGTAGGAATCGTTCTTGCGGGAAATGAAATTCTTGATTTTCTTTGACCATTGGAGGTCGCCGTTTTGGTCGAACTTGAAAACCTTGAGCGACGCGTAGGGCTGATCGAGGTAAACGTCGCTGTCCTCCCCTCTTTCGTTGGGCGCCAGTTCGGCGATGTTGGCGTGAAACAGGAAACCCTTGTCATCCGTTTCCAGCAGGGAATTTCTCGCGTCCTCCACGAACGCGGGGAAGGACTTGCTCCAGATCGCGTTGCCGTTCTTGTCCAGCTTGGTGAGCAGAACCTTGTTCAGCTCCACGTCATCCGCGTTCCATTCCTTGGCCGTGATGAACCCCCAGACCTTGGCAGCCATCAGGTAGCCGCCGCTCTTCAGCTCGATGATCGACTGCACGTCCTCGTCGCCGCGGGGGTTCCCGACGCCGCCCGCGTTGGTCGTTTTCAGGAATCTCATCCACTGGATGCTGCCCTGCTTGTCGAGTTTGGCCACGAAACCGTCCGGCGGGAGGAACATGATGTTCGGGTCCGTGGTGCCGGAAACGATGTAGCCGCCGTCCTTGGTCGGCCAAGCGCCGTTGATTTTGGTGAACACCAAGAGGCGGTACGACTTCAGGAAAGTGGTGTTGGGGATGGGCATGGTCCCTGTCCCGTTGGACGGGGTGGCGCAGCCAACTTCGGCGCTGACAAAGGGAATCCGGTCGCGGAAAAAACAGGCTAAACCAAAACAGCCGGCCAACAGGATGATTGGCCCCAAAATTTTCCAGTTGTTCCGCAGGAAAAGTCGGATTTTGGTCATGCTTGTCGGCTGTATTTGACCCCGATCACGGCATACTGACCAGGGTTTGGCGCCCCTCCTTGGAGGCAACACCGGACAGCGGCACGGACACCCAAAAAGTCGACCCCTTGCCTTCCTCCGAATCGAAGCCGATGTCGCCGCCGAATTGGCTGACGATCGATTTGGTGATGTACAGCCCCAGACCAGTGCCCTCCGGCACCAGGGAGGTGACGTTGTCCGCCCGAAAGAGCTTGCCAAAAATCTTCTCCTTCTGTTTCGCGGGAACGCCGTAGCCGGTGTCAGTCACTTTCAGGATTGCCTGGTCCCCCTGGTGCCTAAGCTCGACGGATATCCTGCCGTCGGGCGGCGTGTACCGGACGGCGTTGGTGAACAGGTTCTCCGCGACGATCTTCATGAGATTGCGGTCCAGCGGCACCTTCGGCAGGTCATCGGCGCTGAAGTCCACCTTCAACCGTTTTTCCTTGACCCGAGCGGCTGATTCCCGAATGACCTCCTCGCAGATTTCCTTGATCGAGGCCGGCTCCGAAAGTATCCGCAAATAGCCGATGTCGATGCGGGCGACATTGAGCAGGGCGCTGATCAGATTGGTCATCTGCCGGCTCGACTGCAGGATGGAGTTCAGCGCCTCGCGCTCCTCGCCCTTCAGCTCCCCGAAATCGCCGGCCAGCAGGGATTCCATGTACCAGTTGATGGCCGTGAGGGGCGTCCTCAGCTGATGGGAGGCGATGGAAACGAACTCGGTCTTGGCCTGGTCGAGCTTCTTTTCCCGGGTATAGTCGCGCAGGACGACGACGGTGCCGAACTGCTGGTCCTCGATGTTGACCGGGGAGATGGCTGCGGAAACCGGCATGTCGGCGCTCTTCGTCTTCAGGATCAGGTCGTGATGAAAGTCCGGCTGGGAGACTTTTTCGGCCATCAGCCGCCTGACAAATTCGTTTTTCGGCTCCCCATGGTCGTCGCTGAATGAAACGATATCGGTCCACGGCCGGCCGACCAGCGACTCCGGGGGAACCCCGATCCAGCCGGCCATGACCGGGTTGACCAAGGAAATTTGCCCATCAAGGCCGACGACGAAGACTCCGTCGGAGATGCCGCGGAAAACCGATTGGAGGCGCGACTTGGATTCAAGGGCCGCTTGTTTCTCGCTGCGCAAGTCATCCGTCAGGTTCAGGAGGGCAATCTTCAGCCGCTCCATTTCTTTGACGTTTTCCGCGAACTCGATCGACTGACGCTTCGACATCTGCTCGTCCGCGTGCTGGAGGTGGAGCTCCTTTTCCGCGGCGCTGAAAAGACGGAGGGCGCGGTCATGCCAAAGGCTCAAACAGGACAAGGAGAACAGGGCCGAGGAGGTCCAGGCGACGGTCACCGGCAGGACGACTCCGAGGCCGAGATGACTGACGAGGACGACGGCCGTCCAGACGGCCCCCAGCAGGACCAACGCCAACACGAGGCCCGAAAACGACCAGATGGCGGCCCGTTCAAGCCGAACGCCCCGCCCGCCGCCAGCGCGTTTTTTCAGGTAATCGCGCGCCACAATCCCGACGGCCAACGCCAGCACAGCCCAGCTGGCGGCCAGGACGGCGAGCCTGATGATTTCCGCTGTCGCGCCGGTCATTTGTTTGCGCTTAGTTTCTTAAGTTGGGCCTCCAAATCAGCAACCCGCTTCTTCATCTCGGCCATCTTGACCTCGCGGCCGATCATCATTTCGTTAAGCTGTTTCAATTCAACATTCTTCTGCCGGAGCTTGTCTTCCTGAATCTTGCGGTCGAAAAATCCGGGAATCTCGTATTTCCCAACCTCGCCGATGTGCGGAATGCCCTCTTCGCCGACGTGCGCGGCGATCCTCCCGACAACCATGTCCGGAGGAGCCATGACGAAATGGCATTTCTTGTCGCCTTTGGCTCGGCAGGTCAGTTCGACCGACACCAGCGGGATGCCGAAACTGACCTCGCACCAGCCGGAGGAGTAACCGCTGTTCATGATGCAGACTGGATGGTCGGCCTTGATTCCTTCTTTAATCCAGGCATCCGATTCAAAACTGGCCACGTGGTCATAAATCAGCAGGAAGTTCTCGTCCGGGGACGGATTGCTTTCCTCCGAGATGTCGACGAACGCCCAGCCGGAATAGGCGAAGTGAATCGGACCGGCGGACAGTTTTTCCACCGGGTCAATCAGATTCATCTTCTTCCGGAAGCTTTCGGCGTCGGCCTTGCCGATGGCGTGGGCGAAATCGAAAAGAAGGCTGGCGGCGATGGCGTTTGACTCTTCGAGCCCCCGATCACTGTACAGTTCGGATATGATCTTGAAGAACTCCACCGACATTGAGGCGGCCCGAACCAGGATGTAGCGGTCGCCGGAAATATCGATTTTCGCGGAAGTAGGATCATCCACCCGTTCCTTGAAGTAGCGGCCGACGATTTCTTCACTTTTTTTGAATATCTCTTCAAATTGAGGCGGGACTTTGACGGTGCTGGTTTTTGACATAACGCGGGAAAAAATAGCTTTGGCATTGGATTATACAATGATTATAGCATGATTTTGCGTCCCCGAACACGCTTAAAACGCCGTGCGTCCACCTTCACATCCCTAGCCCTGACGCCACTCCAATAAAATTCGTTAGCACCCGGCCGGCGTCCGGCGTCTCACGCAGGCGCTCGCGGGCCGCCGAGATCCCGCCGGAATGGCTGGCAAGTTCAACCGGCGCCAAGCTCAAAATCGTATCCAGGCCTTCCTGGGAGTATTCGGGATGAAACTGCACGCCGTAAATGTTCTCGTCGGGCAGGACGAAGGCATGAATCGGGCAGAGTTCGCTTGACGCGAGCACGGCTGCGCCGGGTGGCAGCAATGTCACGCGGTCATGATGGGCGCATTGGGCCGCAAAAACCTTCGGCATCCCGGCGAACAGCGGCGATTCGATGGCGGCCGGTTTCAGCTCAATGTCGAACGTTCCGAATTCCTCATGTTCGTTATCGCGGACGACCTTGCCGCCCAAAGATGCGGCGAGCAGCTGATGGCCGAAACAGATGCCGAGCATGGGCAACCGCCGGCGGCGCGCCTCGCGCAGGACCCCCATGGTCGCGAGCAGGTTCGGAAGCGGCTCAAAAACCGACCCCCGAGAGCCGCCGATGATGACACCGTCCACGTCATCCAAAACCTCGAACCCCATCGGCGCGGCGAAGGCGTTCACGATGCGCAGGTTTTCCGGCGCCAATCGGGCTGATGCCAAGAGGCCAGCCAAAACAACCCGGGAGGTGGCGTCGTCTTCGGAGAAAACGATGAGCAGGATTTTTCGCGGCGATTCCATGTATTCATTCCCCCAACAGCTTCGCCAAGGCGTCGAAACGATAAACCTTGTTGCGCTTAGCCGTGGGCGTGGTATCGGAAATGATGCCGACAGCTAGATACTTGTGAATCAGATTGAACAGGGTCTGTGCGTTCTTGACCTTAACCAAACGCCCGATGGTCCGCGAGCTGAAGTAAGGGTTAACGAACATGGCGTCCAAGAATTCCAGGGCATACTTAGAATCGACGGTGAACGCCTTCCCCTTCATCGCCTCATTCAGGGCGATGATTCGGCGTGACGTCTCCTGCGTCTTGCGCGCCTGCATCTCGAGTCCGCGCAGGAAGAACGATATCCATTCCTCCCAATTTCCGCGTTCGCTCACGGACCGCAGCAGGGCGTAGTAATCCTGGCGGTTCGCCTCGAAGTATTCGCTCAAGTACACGAAGGGATGCGACAGGAGCTTTTTCTCGTGGAGCATGAGCGCGATGAGCAGGCGCCCGATGCGGCCGTTGCCGTCAAGAAAAGGATGAATGGCCTCGAACTGGTAGTGAGCCACGGCGATCCGCACCAACTCGTCGCGCTCGACGCCGACGTTGACGTATTTTTCCAGGTCAGAAAAAAGCTTTGGGATTTCCTGTGGCGGAGGCGGAATATAGCTGGCCTCCTCAATCGAGGCGCCCGCCGTCCCGATGTAGACTTGGGCGCGCCGAAACTCTCCGGGCGCTCGCCCTTGACCACGGGCCGACTGCAAAAGGATGCCATGCAATTCCTTGATGACGTTTTCGGAAATCGGCTTTGATTCCAGCAGGACAAGCCCGCGTTCCAGCGCGCGGCGATAATTTGTGATCTCACGAAAATCCCGGCCGAGATTCGTGTCTTCCGCTGCGTTGTTCTTGGCGTCCATTTCCATAACCTCGCCAAGGGTGGCTTGGGTGCCTTCTATTTTAGAGCTCAAGACGGCCTCTTTGGTAATGAGGGAACGGGCTAAAAGGCGCGGATTGGGCAGGTTGGCCAAGAGGCCGTCAAGACGGGCCACGGCCGCTTGAGCCTTGGAAATGTCGCCAACCAGACGTTCATAGTCCAATTTCGGCGGTAGTTTTGGCGGAATAAACGGTTGTTTGGCCATAACGCTCAAAATAGAATAAGAATCGGCCTTATTCTATTTTGCACTAATAACTTACTCTTAATCTATTATAGAGGCTGTAAATAGATTAAGCAATAAGAAACGGCCCAAAGCGATAGACGCTTTGAGCCGCGAGACGCTGCTAACGATGCCTCAAGTTCTTGACCCGCGCTGGTGTCAGGGCGAGCAGGCCACAGAGGACCCAGACCGCAACCCATCCCAAAGCGCCGACGAAGACCATCGCCGCCACACCGAAAGTGTGAAACAGGTGCGGTCGATTGAAGGCGTGACACGCAACCGCGGCGTTCAGCCACACGAAGTTCATGAGCGGCTGGCAGGTGTACATGAGGCGCACGAGCGTCACGGCGGCGGCGGTGGCGGCCAAGACTCTCAAGGCCCTGCCGTAGCCGAAGGGCCGCGCCTGACTGTCCTTTTGTTCGACGTTCACGATGCCACCTAACGCTGCACGGGCCGATCGTTGACCTTCTCCTGGCCGGTGTCCTGCACGATCTCCAGGAACGGATAGGTGCCTCCCGAGAAGGCATAGCCCATCAGGATGTTCTCCAGCTCGGACGAGGAGAAGTAGCTGAAGCCCTGCTGGCGGATGAACGCGTCCACGCCTTCGGGCCTGAAGCGAACGACCTTGGTGATGATGACGACCGCATTGGACGGCACGGTCACCTTGATGGGCAGGGTGCTGATGTACGCGACCTTGACCGTCGGCGGCGTGATGTACCAGCCGGGCCGGTCCTGTATCCAGACATTGCCGCCGAAAGAGTTGTAGGCGACGCCAATCTGGTTGATGTTGGTATGGTTGAGCCATCCGACCCAGAAGCTGCACAAACCGAGAAGCAACGCCGTGACCGAACCCAACAATAGCTTGAGACCTTTTGACATGGAACGACCCTCCTGACATGCGGCCCCGTGCCGCGCTTTCATGAACACCACTGGGCATCCACGGCAATATTAATAGGTTAAATGCCGCGTAGTGTCAAGGTCGGCTTCAGTTGCTGATTGACAATCCGGGCGAAGCCTGTTAGGTTCTCTTTGCCAAAACACGGCCGCCGCCGGAGGCGACAATCCCGGAGCGAATATCAACTCGCACCTTCCCAAAGGAAGACGTCATGCGAAACATAAAAGCCCTGGCCCTGGCCCTTGCTTCCCTCACCTGGCCGACCGCGGCCCTGGCGCAGGCAACCCCCGATGAAACGAAGGACACGATCGACAAGGTGGCGGACGCGTCCGTGCGCGCCGACGCGAGGCTGAACGAGAAGCTGGAGGCCACGGATTCGAGCTTCGGCGCGTTCCTCTGGCTGAACACCGCCTTCGCCGTGAACATGTATCCGATGATCGTGAACGCCGACGCCACGAAGTCGAGCCAGAACTACGAGCACACGACCATGGGACTGAACACCCGGCTGGAACTCTGGCCCCTGACCTGCCCGAACTTCGGCGTCGGAGGCGGCGGCTGGCTCTTCTACGGGCCCACCGGCACCGGCAAGATGCTCGAGGCAGGCGCCCTCGGCTCGGCCTACCTCGGCACCGCGGGCTTCCGCTTGGTCGGAGACTACGAGTACGGGCGGCGGAAGCTCGACTACAGCTTCACCGAGGACGATGTCCACTCGGAAGGCAAGGCGAAGTACGACTACATGCTGTTCGACGCCGGTCTGGCCTTCACGCTCGGCTATCGGGACGAGGCGAAGCGGTTCCCCAACACGGACCTGCGCTTCCTCGGCGGCCGGAAATCGTACTCGTTCACGAACCAGACGTCGTGGTTCACGCGGGCCAAGCTCACGAGCGGGCCCTTCGCCGTCTTCGGCGAGTTCGGTTGGGGCGAACCCTATCCCGGGCTCAACAAGTACGGCGCGCCGAAGAATCAAGCCAAGGGCGTCACGGCGAGCTTCGTCATCGAGTTCCGCATGGGGCACTTCGGCGGATACTGACCGCCGCGCCCGTCCGCGTCTTTCGCGTTTCGTCGCCACGACCCGTTTCGACGGGTCGTTTTGTTGTTTTTGTAAGGCTGGGGGTCGGGTCTTGAGATGTGAATTCGTGTTTGGATGGCAGGTCGTGGGCCACATCCCAAGACCTGACCCTTATGAATGCTCCCTTACGAAATCTTCGCGAGCATGGTCTCAAGCTCCGTCGCCGACATCACCACCGCGTCAGCGGCTTTGAGGAAAGAATTTTGCACCTTTTCCTCGTCGCGATTGCGAATCATGGCGCGGAGCACGCCGACCATTTGATCCGAAGAAACATTTTCAAGATCAACTTTGATTTCGCTCTCGGTCTTGCCGTACCACGCCTCATAGATGTGCTGGATCGTGTTCTCGCGTTTCCGCGCGGCTTTGATGCATTCTTCGCAGCGCTCCGGATCAGTCCCCAGTGTTTCGATGGCCTCCTTGATGAGCACGATTGCCTCCGACAGCTTGCCGAGCATGTCAATCATGTAATGGTCAGGCGGGACTTCGAATTTCTCCATTCTCATGACCGCCTTCTTGGCCTCATCCATGATGTCATCGATCCTCTGGGAAAGGTTCTCGATGTTGTGTCGGTCGTATTTCCCGGTGATGAACGTGCTCCGGATGCTCGTGATGATTTTGTAATGCGCCTCGTCGGCCGCTTTTTCCGCCTCGTCGACGATCTGCGCCGCTTCCGGGCTCGTATGCTCGCAATATTTTTGCGCGGTTTTTAATCCCTCGTGCACTATCCCGGCTTGCTCCGAGAGCATGTTCAGGAAATTGAGTTGCTTCGGAAAGAGACGGGAGACGGACAATTTTTTCCAGATCATATATATCAATATAGCACTAATGATTATCCCGATGACATGGAGCCACCTTCCCCGAAAGAGAAGGAGAAGGGTCGCCGAGACGGCGGCCGAAGCCGGTATCGTGACGAGCCAGGCAAAGGCCATGTCTTTTGTGACCTCCCAATGAACGCGCTTGGGGTTCTCCGCCGCGCCGGCGCCCATCACGGAAGACGAGATGACCTGGGTGGTCGAAATCGGATACCCAAAGAGCGAGGAAAGGTAGATGATGGCGGCCGAAGAGAACTGTGACGTGAAGGAGTGGATCGGCTTGATGTCGTAGATCCCCCAGCCCAAAGTGCGGATGATTTTCCAGCCCCCGCACAGGGCGCCCATCGCGAGGGCGATCGAACAGGCGACCACGACCCACGTGGGGATGAACGATCCTCCCGAGACCGGCGCGTACATTCCCGAAATGGCCAAAATGAAGACGATGACGCCCATGGCCTTTTGCGCGTCGTTGGTCCCGTGCGAAAGCGCCTGGGAGATGAGCGTCACGTACTGTGCTTTTCTGAAGAAGCTGTTCGTCCGCGTGGGGAAAGAAATTATTGAGCTCACATAAATGCCGAGGCGGGTCAGCGTCGAGGCCACGATGAAACCGACCAAGGGGGAAGCGACCAGGATGACGAAGACGCCCAGCACCTTCAGCCAGTTCACCGGAGCAAAACCCCAGCCGACCACGAAGGCGCCGAGCAGGCCGCCGATGAGCGCATGCGACGACGACGAGGGCGTGCCCGTCCACCAGGTCCAAAGATTCCAGAGGATCGCCCCGAGGAGCGCCGCGATGATGACGAGCACACTCGATGTCCCCTTGGTCATCAGGTGCGGATCCACGATTCCCTTGCCGAAGGTTTCCGCGACCTTGCTGCCGAGAAAGCACGCGCCGATGAAATCAAACGAGGCCGCGATGAGCAGGGCGCGCAGCGGTTTGATGGCGTCGGTTTTTATGGCCGTCGCGACCTGATTGGCGACATCATGAAAACCGTTCGTGAAGTTGAACACCAGGGCCAGGGAAACCGCAAAAACGACAACGATGAACTGGATGCTCATGCGGGTGGGTCAGATGAGGTTATAAATTCAGCGTAGATAACCATTGGCGGGGTGTCAATTAAGGTGTTTTGGGGATGCCCTGTATCATCGCGCCCCCGCCGTAGTGCCCCCCATTCTTCCCTGAGCGAGCCCCTCCTTTCTTCCCCGAGCGAGCCCCTCCTTTCTTCCCCGAGCGAGCCCCTCCTTTCTTCCCCGAGCGAGCCCCTCCTTTCTTCCCCGAGCGAGCGAAGCGAGTCGAGGGGGTCGAGGGGGCCGTGCGAAACCCTCACAAATGCCCCTCCCACCCTCTGTTGTCTCCCCGCCCCTACTTTGCTAACCTATCTAACGTATGGATATCCAGGACAAAATCATCGTGAAACTGACCGAGATTGACGCGAACGTCAAAGACTTGGTGGCATGGAAAGGGACGATGGAGGTCAAAATCGATAACCTGAATAACCATGTCGAAGGTTTCGTGAAACTACACGAGGCATTGGACTGCGAAGTCGCCGCCCTCCGCCACAAAGTCGACCGCTTCGAAGGCCGCCTGGCCTAGTCGAATCCACCGCAAAACCGCAGCGCCTCTAGCACACAACAAAGATCGCCCACCCGGGCGGTCTTTTGGTTTCGGGAGTGCGGGGGCGGGACTTGAATTATATGCGTTGCGAGAAACCGATAATTCAAGACCTGACCCTTACACCCGGTCACGAAACCCCCTTGCGGTTGCGCCATTGACAAAAGCCCGAAAAGGCGCTAGCTTTTCTTCGGATTATCCCAGGAGGTCAGTGCCGTGTCTGTCATCGACATACAGGAATATCTCGCCCGGAAACGCGCGTCCGGAGTCCGTTCTGTCTTCGAAATCCGCTACGTTGCCCGCTACGGGCAATCGCCGAAAGGCCAGCCCTTCTTCTGGACCGTCCACACGCCGCTCGAGGGGGTGGACAGCCAATCGATGGCCCTGCGGTTGTTCAAGGAGTGGCGACAAACCTACCGGGACAAGGGCCCGAAGGGCGACGTCTTCGTCGCCAACCGCCCTGTCCATCTCGTGAAGATCGAGGTTCCGCCGGGCGTCGAATACGCGGTGCAGGAACAGGTGGCCTTAGACACCACCCCGCCGCGGCCCGATCCGCGCCTGCGCATCGTCGAACTCGCTTAGGCCAGACGCCCTCGAGACGCTCTCGTCAGCCCCACCCTTGGGCTGGCGAGATTTTGTATGGTCTGTTGCGGGCCCATGGGGATTCTCACCCTGCGGGTGACCGCCCGAAGGGCGGGAAGCGGAACACCGCTTAGTTGAAATTCATCGTAACCTAGCAGACATGAGCTAAACCCAGCAAAAATACGGATGTTCACTGCGTGTCAGCCGTGGCCGTGCCACGTGAATCCCAGTCGCGCTGGGATTTATACGTGGTCAGAAATAATCCATTTCGGTCAATTCTTGGGCCCGTAAAGCCCAGTACCGTTCTGGTACAGGGCACGGGCTGCTGGCACCCGGTGGGCAACGACTTTCGCGGTGTTTACATAATATGAAGCTCCTGATAGGCTGGTGCCTGACTATGTCGGGGGCGATAAAACAACTGGATGTAGCCGCACTAAGACGTTTGGCCAAATCTCGTTTGGTCGAAGCGAATTATTTATTGAACAAAAGGAAGTGGGAAGGTGCCTACTATCTGTGCGGCTATGCGGTCGAGCTTGCATTGAAAGCGTCCGCCTGCTCCGCGTTAAACTGGAACTGCTGGCCCCCAAGCGGCGTTGGAGACAGACTTAGGACCGCGCTGTGCACCCATAAGCTGGAAGAGCTGCTCGTGGTTTCAGGCAAGGAAACGCAGATAAAACAATCTGCCATCTTCGGGGACTGGTCCATAGTGGCGGGGTGGAGTTCCGAACAGAGATATGTTGAAATCGGCAACGTCAAGGACCAAGTTGCCAAAGAGATGATCAGAGCCACGAGAAGTGTGTTAAAGTTTCTGGGGACCATATGACACCCTTTGTTACTAAACTGATAGAGGCAGAAAAATCTTTGGCGCGCGCCAAGGGAAGATTTGTTTTGTTCGGATTATTTAAACGTTCGGACTTAGATGACAAATGGGACCTGCTAGTTAGCGCCGATTGGCTAAACGAAAGGAATTATCAAGATAACTTTGTATCGATACAAAAGACATTACACAGATATTTGGGAAGTAATATTAATATTATTGCTAGAATATTGATGATTCCTGATAATGTTCCCTTTGTTAAAAGTATCAATTCTGCTTTTAATATTGAGCATGGCTCTGCGGTAATAACAAATTGCAGCATTAACAATATTTTGTTAGAGCGAGCTTATTTGATTACATCAAATCGTAAAAAACGATAGTTATTTAGAACGGGCCGTGGGTAACCCCACGGCCCTTTTGGTTCTACACCTTGGCGGTCGGCTCCGGCAGGAACACCCGCCACACCGGCTGGTTGTCCTTAGGCTCGGTGATCTCGTTCTGGTTGCAGAACAGCACCGGGCGACGACGCGTTATCCCATGTCTAGAGCTTTGAGGATGTTTTTTGCCGGCTAGTAAGCTACTCCGTTTCGTCTTTGTCTTCGTCAATGTGCAAATTAAATTCGATGATTGGTTTAATAATAGATACATCAAACCAAACGGCAACTGTTCCCAGAATAATCCCCATCAAACAAGCTTCTGTCCCCCATCCACGCTCCTGCAAAAAGTTAGTAAGACCTAGGGCAACAAAACTAATTGTTATGACAACTAACGACGGATAAGCCGCCCATTTGAGGCTATCAAGAAGGCGTTTCCGTTGGGACACCCCACCCTCAAGAAAAGCGACGCAGTTTATTGCGTTTACTTTGTCACAGCTGTTCCCATCGCCGATTGACGCAAGCTTCTCGCGAACCAGACTGATTACCCCACTAAATGGGGTACTAATTGGTATCGAATATTTCCACCACCTATCCAACCATCCCAAAATCCACGCCCTATTATCGCATATTTCTCTATCAAGATTTTGTATGCGAAAAAGCACCACAGCTCCAAGAAGCCCAAATAGTGCCGCTACCACTTGAGCGATTGTGCTAAAAAGATAATAAATAGTCGTTTCGTCAGTGTTGAGACGTTTCCACAAATACACTCCAACTAAAACACACACGATATATACCAGCCCATTGAATAGACCCTTGAGGTGTCGGGTGTTGTTCTTGTCCATATTTAGCAAGACTACACCGTATTTCAAAGCTTGCAAGCAGGCTCCATTAATTTTGCCCGGAATAATTGACGCGCGTTTTTAAAAGGACCGTGGGGGGTTGCCCACGGCCTTTTTGGTTATTCCGCCTAGGCGGTCGGCGGCACACATTGCCGGGGTCAGGTCTTGAACTATTGCATTTGCTGGGATTCAAGAGCTGGCCCTGATGCTTACTACTGATCAAAGCCGAACGCGAGAAAACCAAAAAGCCGTGGCACCCGCCACGGCCGTCTGGTCATTTCTTTTTGCTGGGCTTGTGCACGTGTGTCCTCTTGGGCGCCTTGTGCGAAGCCGCTCGCTTTTTCGGCATAAAATGTCGATTAGGCTTAATTAATCAATTCTACGCTTTTTGCCAGTCTTTCGTAACCATCAAAAAGCAATGGTTCACCATACTTCATCCGCTGTTGTATAATATAGTCTTCGATTTCCTTGTTTTGATGCGTTTTCATCAAGCTGAAAGAGAAAGCGTTATACATCATGTCATCAGTAATCAGCCCCGCATCCCTGGCATTATTAAGTAATTCATAAACACTCAAATATTTATCGACGTCATTTGCATTAAACTGGCCGCCGTTTTCCTGAAAGACGGGCAGGCCCTCTTCAACAGCGTAGATAATTTTAGAGTTCTTCTCACTATTTAGATCCTCATTGAAAGAAAGCATCAGCTGGGCTGACTGCATTAAACGAACGTGATTTAATTGAACGCCGGCAAAGACGACGCCCGCAAAAACGGCAGATACTTCAAATATCCGTAAATACTGTTCAAAAGTAATCCTGCTGTGGTTTTTTAATAGCTTAAGCAACTCCATATCATGTTGCCATTTCTAGGCAATTCAATTTTAGCGCAATATATACGGCTATTCAAGCAAAAAGTCTTGGGGTTGCCCGGTTTCGGGGTCAGGTCTTGGGGTGTGAATCGCCCTCCGGCTTCGGTTCAGTCTCCGCGACAGCCGGCGCCTTAGCTTTTAATCTTGCCTTGGCCGTTTCAACCTGATACGACCGATAGAAGAACGGGGCAAAGATCAGCCAGCCGACAATCTGCCAAAAAATGCTTTTCGGAAACATGACGCCCGTGGAGATTTTGTCAATGGTCCAAATCAGGAAGAGCGCCATGTTCGCCCAGCGTTTCTCCAAATAAACAAACAGGGTAGCCACGCCGTAAAGCGTGACCGTGAACCAGAACTGCGGGTTCGTTAGTGCTGGTATCATGCCGTTGCCGCCCGCTAACGTGAAACCTAGGGTGATTAACATGACCGCAACCACGCAGATGACGGCCATGCCCCGGGCCGTCCGGTGAAACTTCAACGAGTCATATCCGTCCATCTGGGCCTTCAATTCCTCCTGTCTGTACGAAAAATGTAGCCACTCCAGGAGAGACCGCCATGAGCCCTTCAGGATGACTGGGGCACAATTCTGACAGGCGCTCGAGTACTTGTATAAGGCATAAAGCAAGGGGGCGAGAAGCACTATGCCGACGATGTCATACACGACCCCCAACTCCTTCGCCCCGTACATCTCTAAACCTGGCATTAGAACGGGAACGACAAAACTTACGAAGACCTCCCAAACGACGAAGAAACCGAAAAACGCCTTCCAGAACTGGTTTCGGCCGATGGCCTTCGACCAAACGAATCCGTACAGGCCTACCAAGGTCACCAAGTTGATGCAGTAGTCGGCCAGCGACAAAATGTCGTGAAAGGCGACCGATGTCAAAGACAAGAAGATGATTGTCAAAAAGACGAAATATATCACCCAGAGCACCCTGACCGCTTTCTTTAGTTTGCCTGCGGGTTGTGATTTGTCTGCTGTGCGGATCTTTTCCTCGGTCATAATAATGACAATGGGAAACGCTGAGTTATTTCTTATAGCACAAGAAGTATGGCACTTTATCCAGTCCGACGTATCTAAACATCCAAAGATTAGCGCGCTGGGCTTTTTGGGATAATTGATAAGGCATTAGGTGATCCTTTGGAACGAATGGATAAAATCGAATTTCTTGCCGCGCCACGCCCTTCTCATTCCATTTAAAATTTAGTATTAGCGGCGGCATGATGAAACCCGCCTTAAATACTTTTTTCATGATGTCCCAAGTGGCCCCGAAAACGACCGCCCTGGGTTTGCTCAAATTAGTTTTAACCTGTGCCCGAAACATACAGCCCGAACATTGCACGTCATACAAAGGATAGCTCGGCGGCAAAACCATTAGTTTCCGAGCGCAATTAGGGCACCGGACCAACTCAACGACCTCTTTCTCACCGATGTCGCCTGATTTCTTATTGTTGCTCATATTTTGGAGTAAGGTCTTTGGGTGTGAATCCTAGTTTTGGTGCCAGGTCGTGTGGCACATTTCAAGACCTGACCCCGAAATACCTCTACAGGCTTTTCATTAGACTCGATTCCCATCCGTCATGTTTCCCATCTTTTACTGCCTGAAAAAAATGGGGGTAATCTTTCGGACTTAGAAAAAAGAAATAGTACTTCTGGTCCGATTGCATCTCGTTAACCTGCTGAAAATGTTCAAGGCCGCACCGCAACTTAGCTCTACTCTCCCTTGCATCCTCCTCATCCATCTTAATCTCCACTACCATGATATCCCTGTCTTTCTTTAGGAAAAAATCGGGGCTAAAGTCCCCATAAAACATATGGGTGCCTTTCTTATACGAATACGGTAGGGAGTAGAAACCCTGGTCGGAGTTTTTGATAAAAGCGTCAAACAGGTCGGCGCGCACAACAACGTTTTTCATAAATTCTCTTTCCGGTTTATGACTCACCGTGACGCAATTGGTCGGGCATTTATAGCGAACCGTTTCGACCTCCCTGGTTTTATATTCCTCTTCTTCCCCGAGCATCTTTTCGAATACGGCCTTTTCCTGAACGGTTAAAGAAGCCTTGGTTTCAGTCGTATAGAAGGTCATGGCATCGCGCCGGAGGGCGGCCAAAGAAACCGTCTTCTTGGGCAGGGTCGCTGTATCCACAACCACGATCTTGTCTGGTTTATTCTTAAAAACAACACACTCATCGCCAGGATCAAACAATTTACCGAACGCGGTGCGCACTCTGTTAAAGTTATCCATAGAAAGAAAGTCTGTGCCGCCCGTCGCCAGATTCTTCCTGATGATCTTCTCAATTTTTCGACTGGTATAGGTGCTGTGTAAGTCGGTTTCACCTGTCTCAAGATCATGCGATTTAAGCCAGGCCGAGATGGTCTGCGCGGCGGCGGTGATTTCTATGGCCGGTAATTTTCTCTCGAATTGCACCGTAACCTCCTCGCCAGTTAACGGATTCCTATAGACGGAATAATCGTCGATGTCCCGAGACTGTGGGACGAGCATAATCTTTTCAGAAAAATCAGCCTTTTTCTTCTTACACTGCGTCTTTTCGTAGGTTGGAAGATATTCTATGTTGTGCAGTTTAAATCTGAAGGTTGAACGTGCCGGATCCGAATAACAAGCAAAAGACTCCTCGGCCTCCAAAATCTCCTTAACAATATTTTCGATACCCGACCCAAATTTAATATGATTACAAATTCGGACTTTGATATCGTTCTGACCGGCATATACCTCCGGGATCCGAAGGCCGCGGCCCAAGACCTGATTAATCAATAACTTCGAATTAAATGCGCGGCTGCTGTGCGGGACAATCTGAAAAACATTTTTTACATCCCACCCCTCCGTGAGCATGGCAACAGACACTATAAACTCGACGGGCGACGACGTCTCATCGACTGTTTTCAACAGACCCAAATTTCTCTGCCTGACACTTTCTGGTTTATCGACGATTTTATAGATGCGCCGCCCCGCCGCGGACGTTTTTGCGGGTATGCCCGAGACGACCCAGATAGCCCTATGACTGGCGTGTTCGAAATTTATCCCCTCTTTTCTTGCGATGAATTTGATTAATTCGTTCCAAACCTCGATGCAGGTTGCAATATCCGCTGTGACAACAATAGATATTGGCTTGACTTGATTATAGCGCTGGCAATTCAAGCGATGATTTTTCCAGACTTCCTCGAAGGAAGTCATTTTTGTTTCAAAACCCGTCTCAATCCTGTATTCAACAGTCTTGATAAATCGTTCGTCCATGCCCTGACGCAAACCATAACGATAAACGACGTCGGTAAAATAATCATCTCCGACATAAGGGGTGCCGGTAAAATTAACTACGTACTTGAAGCCGATGTCGCCATTCAGTAGAAACTTTTTCCATTCTCGAGCTACCTCATCTTCGCCATATCCGGCATTAAATACATGGTGAGCCTCATCGTTCAAGACAAGGGTTTTGGCTCCGTGACCCTTGAGGCTGTCATATATCGATGAGCCGGTGTTCTGATAAACAGCGTGAATATTTTCGACACATATATCGCCGTATTTGATAGTCTGCGTGGCATTAATGATGCGCGGATTCTTGATTCCAGGCGCTCGGGGCAAGAGCCGCTTCAGGGACCTGTTAGAGGTGAGGGAAATGAATTTTTCCTGAAGACCGGCCTCAATGGTGAGTGACGGGCAAAGTACTAATACTCTATCGACCAGCCCTTCGGCTAACATAATTTGGGCAATGGCATAAATCAAAAAGCTTTTTCCGGTGCCGGTGGCAAGGTCGACCGAGCAAGACCTTTTTGTTGGCATCTGCAGCTTGGACAAAAACCTGGCCTCGGAACCGTACTGTTCTACCAACTTCTCGTTTTCGACGAAATTCTTTGAAGCCAAGGCGCGGGTGTCGGGATAGACATCGGAAAACAGAAACTTCAGCACCTCATAAGCCGCCTCCTTCTGAAAATAGTATTTACCACAAAGTGCCGAAAGGAAGGCCTCATATTTCTCGATCCTTTCAATTACTGGTTCCGGTGCTTTGACTTTGAGAACAAGGTCGCTGGGGCGAATCATATCAGCTGAGGAAATCCTTCTGAGTAAGGACTACTTTCTTTTCGTTGCCAAAAACATCAAGGTAAATCAGCATCATCTGCTCGTCGAGTTTGTTGGCCGGGAACTTGATTTGGTATCCGTCTCGGGCGATTTGGTCCTGATAGAACACGTCGTCCAAATCAAAAACCTTATTATCATAGTCATAATCAACCATAACCATTGACAGAGTCTCGTAATTCTTGAAATCTTCGGGGTCCTTGGCCAATGTTCGACTCCGGAACTCCTTTATTTTGATAGTGTTCTCTTTTTTTACACCGTTACCTGTGCTGGAATATTCATCTTTGACTAGCGGCGGCTGTATGAAATCAAAACCAACAGCATCGACAATATCATTGACGTCACTTTCTCTTATGGGCTGTCTCAATTCACTGCCCCCGAGCCGAATCAGTTCGGCAATGATTGATTGTGGTACGCGCAAGGCTTTATAGGTCGTGTCACCGTGTCTAATCTCGTCACGGTAATACTCAAAACGGTCAGCCGGGGCGATTATATATATAACTTCACCGCCACGTCCGCGCAGTGACCTGTGAAGAGATTCGACAAAACCTTCATCCAACCAGGCTTTGCCAAATTTTGTATGGTTCCAGAGATAGACATGGTGGTCGTTAATATACCCCGCCATTTCGATGCCCATTACCGAATGAGCCTCTTCGCGGGCCTGGAACAATTTGAGCAAAAACGACCTATATTCACCAAATTCCAACCGTTTAATCGCGGACCAATCGTAAAGCCCCGCGTTGTAAATAGTAAAAGGCTTCGCAACGATTTTGTCGCCCTTATTTCCTATCTCCTTCTTAAGGGTCAACATCCTTTTTTGTGCCGTATATATGGCGAGTTTGCCGCAATCAATACCGATCCACCTCCGACCAAGCTTTTCTGCTACTGCCATCGTAGTACCAGAGCCACAAAATGCATCAAGTACTATGTCGTTGCTTTGCGACGAGGCTCGAATTATCCTTTCAAGAAGAGCCTCTGGTTTTTGTGTCGGGTACGGCAAATGCTCTCCCCCAAGCGTAAAAACGGCCGATATATTCCACACGTCATCGACCTGGCTCATTCTGTAACGACCAAATCTATCTTCAGCATCATGGGCTCCCTTAAAACTTATCTTTTTGTCCGGTCCGTAAATTTGAACGTAATATTCCTTAAACTCCTGAGGCCGAAAATAGTATTTATTTGTTTTCGAATAAAATAGGATTGTGTCGTGTTTCCGTTGAAACTGCTTTTCAGCAATATTGCCCGTCCTATAATGCCAAATAATTTCGTTTCGAAAATTTTCCTCTCCAAACAAAGAACCCTCATCCATTAGAGCCTTGACGTAGTGCAGCTTTTTCCAATCGAGGTGAATATAAATTGAGCCGTCGGTTGCGAGTAATTCTCTCAAGAAAATTAGCCGCTTCCTTATAAATTCAAGAAACGCAGAGCCAACAACTTTATCTTGAAAAGCCTTTTCTTCTTTGCTCATGAAATCCAGTCTTGTAGCAAAAGGCGGATCAATATATATCAGTTTAACTTTCCCCTTGATTTGCGGATCTTCGCAGAGCGCCTTGAGCGCCATGAGGTTATCACCGAAAATCAGCTTATTAGACCAATCGCCTTTTTTAACTCCATTATTAAAAGTCTTAACAGCCTGCAGCGGCGCGGCCAACGTGTCGCTCAAAATATCCTGTTCCCTGGCCTTACCGGCATAGGTCAGTTCATACTCCTTTTGTATCTCATCCTGGGGACAAAAGTATTTTCTGATGAATTCCGAAGGATCCTTGCCGTCGTTAATCATCTCCACTATCTCTCTCTTTGCCTTGGGGGAAATGTCTGGCATAATCGTACCTGGATTGTTATTCAAAATCCGACATAATTATACTTTATGGGAGCTCTAAATTCAAAAGCCCGGCCATTTAGGCCGGGCTCTCATTTTTGGTAGTCCCATGGGGATTCGAACCCCAGTTTTCTCCGTGAGAGGGAGACGTCCTAGACCGGGCTAGACGATGGGACCGCGTGTTTTCACAGCTGGCACTGTAACAAAATCCGGCCTGAAATGTCAAGAAGGTGCTGTTCTGCCCTTCGACAGGCTCAGGGCAGAACTGCATTTTGAATTGCTTCTTAAAGCCTTCCTTGCGGAATAGACGTCTTCATCTCGCGAGGCCACCCTGTACCGTAACGGTACAGGGCTCCGCAGGCCGAGCGCCAACTGTATTAGGGTTGTAAGGAGAAGCCGCGGGTGACGCGGAGCGGGGACCCCGACGGCGCGCAGTGCGCCCGAGGCGCACGAGCACCGACGGGGTGCGCAGCGGCAGGACCCGCGGCAGGTTGGGACTGGTCTGCCCCTCCACAAGGTCGGGGCAGAACGTTTTTCGGGTGATGCGGGGCGGCGGCCGGAAGCGCGCGGCGTCTCCACGGGATTGCTTCACCCCCTTCGGGGGTTCGCAATGACAATAGATTGACAAATCCCTTATTTTCGGCTAAATTATTACCATATGGCCAACACGCCCAACAACGCGGAGACAACCAAAGCGGCCGCGATCCGCGCCGCCTACGACACCTTCCGCCAAAAGATGCGCACCCTGCGCCACGACCGGCTTGAATTCCTCAAGGCCAAGTTTCACGAACTGGACGAGAAGAAAATCGCCCAGATACGGGAACAGCTGGCGAAATAATATGGACGCAGCTGAAAAACTGACACCAGCGAGCGGCATCGAAACCCGTCGCCCCGAGGCAAAAACGCCAGGCGAACAGCCCACGACCATCGAAGCGATGAAAACGATGGTTTTGAATTCCGCCCATGAGGAGACCGGTGAGTTTGACCAGTATTCCCGTGAAGGCGTGAGCCGCTTGACGGAATCAGGCGCTGATTCCGCAGAGACCCAGCGTTTCATGACTGATTTCGACGCGCGCGCCGCGAGTCTTCTGGCCGAATTGCGGGCGACCATCGCCGGAATGGATGAAGAGGGTGCCTCGGCGCAGTCGACACAAGCCGAACAGACGATGGCCGCCGTGGCGCCGACGGAAATGCCCGCCGGAGTCGCCGAGACCGTCGGCTCCGATACAATCCCGGCCACCTTGGATGCCGAATACACG
>JAQTNC010000004.1:84038-88156 GCA_028714475.1 Patescibacteria group bacterium | reverse complement strand
GAGATGACGGCTGGCGCCAAGACCGCCGCCATCACCAGGCGACGATTCAAGCGATGAACATAAGTCGTGATGAGCGCGGTTGCCAACCACCAGGCCGCCACTGCCAAGCCGACTAAAGCGAAGTTCCTCAATATGAAATAGAAAATGTTCAGTGAATACGCCTTGAAGGATTGGGCGCCCAAGAGCGCCAACCAAGACAGCCCGGCGGCCAGACTGGCGGTAGCCGTCAAATTCAAGCGCCAACCGCGACGGCGACGATATTCGTCAAGAAGCAGCACAAAAAGCACCAAGCCCGATATCGCGGCCACGCTTTCCGACAGGGCAGTAAGGATTGCGGCAAGAAGGGTCATTTTTGTGGCTTAAAAGGCTGTTGATAACGCAATTTATCCATACATTAATATTATCAATTTTTTGGCTTGTCTGGAAGAGTCGGGGCGAGGATGGCAGCAAGTCATGAATTGGTTTGACGTTCAGCAAAAAATTGACAATCTCGACGTTAAAATATATCCTGCCGAAACAAGGAGAACCCATGCTCATTCCCGGAATTATCCGCATAACCTTTCGCCCCGGAACGCGGTGGCAGGCAGTGTGCCGTCTCCTCGACCAGCATGGATTGAGGCTGAAAGAGGTGATCAAACAACGCCGGGCCCCTGCCGGAACACGCCGCCAAACCACTATCGACGTCCATGTCCAGGCTGGGCAAGAGAGGGTGCTCATGGCCAAGCTGGGCGGGTCACCGATTGTCGCCGTTGTTGGTGCGGAGGTCGAGGCGACCCCGGTCAAGCTGAAGCCGGCGCCCGCGAGAGAAAGCCGCGCCCTGATGAGGCTGCAGAGAGACAGCTTCCGTTTGCGTGGCAAAGGAATCTGCCGCTAGCCAAGAAAGTCATCGCTTCACGATGCCGTCCGGCCCTTGCCGACGGCGTTTTTGTTGTAACCGCCTCTTCAATAAATTAAAAATATTTTTCTTACCGCTTCCGATAATTTTCTTGCTTTTGCCCTTGATTAGTACGGCCTGTTTGTCGGTTAGGGCAATGACTTGATATTTCGTATTTTTAGCAGCTTTTTCAATGATAGAGCGTAACCCTTCTTCAAAGTGTGCAGTTATTAAAAAGGGGACGAAATTTAAACCTCGTAAATCCTTAAGCCCAGCCGTATTTGCGTCCGCGTGCTTCCAGGAAGCGGCTTCGATCGTCGGACAAACAACGTAGCTGCCGGCGCTTAGTCCAAGATATACCCCTCCCTTTTTAACAAACGCTTTGATCAATTTATCAAGGCCGGTTGTCTTTATTCTGTCCATGTAATCAAACGTGTTCCCTCCAAAAACAAAAACAACATCAATGTTTTTTAATTCGTCTTTTTTGACTTTTCTATCCAATTGAAAAAAGGTGACGTTCTGCTCCGGTATCCTAATCCCCTTAAACTGCCTGAATTGTCTTAAAATGAATTTATTCCGTTTAAGATATTTGGTCGGGGTAATGACCAAAAAAATCCTGATTTCAGCAGGCTTCTTGTTAACCAGCTTCACAAGTACTTTCCCTATTTCAGGGTTTTTCCACCAGCCGGCAGATGTCAGAAGGAGTTTCATGTTTCAATTTTAACAGAAAAAGCAGTTTGGCGATAAAAGTTCATATGTACCAGCTGAACACAAAAAGACCTCCGTGTTTTATGAGGGGCTTTTCTGGCCGCGCCACGTGAAACCCAGCGTTCGTTTAGGGAAGGCCCCGTAAAATGAACTGCTTCGCAGTTCATCACGGGGCACCACGTAAAAAACCCAGACGAGCTGGGTTTTTTACGTGGTGGGTCGGCTGGGATTTCCGTGGCTCGCCGCCGAATGCGGCTCGCCTTGTCCGGGGCAGCGGCCGGTCCTACGCCAGCTCGGACCGGCCGACGCTCGCCTGCGCCGCGCTGGACGGCGCGGCTTGTCTCGCTCCTGCCCGTTCGAATCCCAGCCGATATTGGCTGCGCCACGTGAAACCCAGCGTTCGTTTAGGGAAGGCCCCGTAAAATGAACTGCTTCGCAGTTCATCACGGGGCACCACGTAAAAAACCCAGACGAGCTGGGTTTTTTACGTGGTGGGTCGGCTGGGATTCGAACCCAGGACCAAACGCTTAAGAGGCGCTTGCTCTACCAGCTGAGCTACCGACCCGTGATGACGATTGTGGACTGTACTGCTACTAGGCGCTTGCTCTACGGCGAGCCGGCCATGCTTGGCCGGCTTTTGAAAGGCGCGGCTAAGGCCGCCACATCTCGCCGAAAGCCGCATGTCCGCGGCTTACGGCCAGTCGGTCACGCAGTGACCGACACTAAAAACGCGCGGCTAAGGCCGCCACATCTCGCCGAAAGCCGCATGTCCGCGGCTTACGGCCAGTCGGTCACGCAGTGACCGACACTAAAAACGCGCGGCTAAGGCCGCCACCTCTAGCCGCAAGCCGCACAACCGCGGCTTACCAGCTGAGCTACCGACCCATGATGATGGTTGTGGACTGTACTGCTACTAGGCGCTTGCTCTAAAGATTTCTCGCGCAAGTATTTGTACCGCAACATTGACGAAACGTCAAGAATAATTTATCATTGTCTTTCGTGTTCCTTGATCAATTCAAGCATAAACATTTCTTCGCTAAAAGGAGCGAAATAAATGCGCCACCAATTCCTTGTATATCTAATCGCGCCGCTCGGCGGTGCGGTAGCGGCATTGGTTGTAATGTTTGGTTCCCCCGAACCTTCGCGGCAACAAGACGCGGGGCAGAAACCGCCGCCGACCGACGCCCCGTCCGATGTAAGCGATGACGCCACCGCGCCAGCGCCAAAGCAACGTTGCCCAAGTGGCATGAAGCTGGTGAGCGGCGTCAAGTATTGCCCTAGGCCAGAATTCAAATGCATTGACGGGTACGTCTGCGACAAGGACGCTCCCGGATACAAGTTGAATCCCAAGGGCTGGTGCAAGAAATTCCCGAATGAGCACGCCAAGCGCGTGCGTTGGCCCGCCGGTCGGGTTGACATCGAGTATTGCGAGGAGTTCCTGGAAGGCTACGCCGAATGCGGCGGAACAAGCCGGCCGGTAGTCGACTTCTGCATCGACCAGTACGAATTTCCCAATCAAGTCGGTGTGAAACCGGCTCACGGAAAAAGCTGGCATGACATGAAGAACGCGTGCGAAGCCGAAGGCAAACGCCTGTGCCGCGACGACGAGTGGACGGTCGCCTGCCAAGGACCGACACTTCAGCCGTTTCCCCAAGGATGGAAACGCCAAGGCAACTGCAACGTCGGTCATGACTGGGTGCCGCCGGAACAGATCAGCGTCATCGACTCGTACATCGAGCCGTCCGGTGCCCGACCTAACTGCGTCTCGCCGTTCGGCGTCGCCGACCTGACCGGCAACGTGGATGAATGGGTCGTGAACACGTCCGGTAAGCCGTACGTTTCCGGCAACAAGGGTGGCCACCCCCAAGGCCTGATTCGAAACCGTTGCGATCCGATGACGACCGCCCACGGTCCGGGGTCGGTTCATCCGGTTTTCGGCGGACGTTGTTGCGCTGACCCGGACGCCGCGATTCCGTCCGTCGGTTCGCCAAAACCAAACCAGTAGTCGTCTTTCTAGATCAAGGCCGTTCCCCGCAGTACTGCGGGGAACGGCCTTTCTGGTTGCCAAAAAAGGCCAGGAAACTTGACAAAATGGCGAAAATATGCCATAATGACCCCTTGGTCTATCAACCAGCGAGAGGAGGCCTGTCATGGGCAAATGGATTGTCATCGGTCTGCTAGCTTGGTGCGCCGGCTGGTACGTGACGAATACGGACGGATACAGGCATGTCACGGAGCGGATGGATCGTCTGCACAAAGCCTGGCCAGATCCAAATCATGGCGTCGCCACCAAACCGCCGTCAGCGACAGGGGTGGCGGACGCGGTCAACAAGTCCGCCAACAAGCACGCGGTGCCGGCGGGCGCCCTGTACGGATACTGGACCGTGGTCTTCAAGCAGAACCCGTCCTCACTCGACCTGTCGGCGAAGCGACTGAAGGATGCCTACCGTGGCGACTGGACGGCCGCCGTCACCGACAGCTGTGGCGAGATGGTGGGCTGTGTCGACAAGACGCTCGACGGCTGGAACGCCTGGTG
>JAQTNC010000004.1:31583-83938 GCA_028714475.1 Patescibacteria group bacterium | reverse complement strand
GTACGGGTCGAAGGGTGGGACGAGCCGACCTTCATGACGATGTGGTACAAGGTGATGTTCCAGCGGGTGTCACGCCATACCGTGGCCGACGGCTGGCAGTTCAGCACCGGCTCGTCGAAGGAGGTTCAGCTGTCCTGCCTCATGCATTGGCAGCACGTCCGGGCGGACAACCTGGCTACCATTGCCCAAGCCTTCCGGCTGGATCCCGAACCGCTCGAGTCGGAGGCCAGCAAGCTGTCCTTGCTCGGTTGGCTGCAGCGCATGAAGATTTTCGATGAGCGGGGCCAATTTGTCTGGGTCGATCAGGCCTTCGCCCAGTCAGTGGCGGCCATCCGCTACCAAAAGGAACGCGGCCGCGACTACAGCCGGCTGCTGCCGGTCGCCGAGACGCTGCGTCGCATCCCGCTCCTTTCGCCCATCCGCAAGAGCCACGCGGAGTTCGACCTGCCCGACCCCTTCACGGAACAGTACCGCGAAGCCGAGGCGGAGCTCGCCGCCATCACAAGCAAGTGACGCGCTCTTGCCTCGCGGTTCAGCCGCGCCCAACAACCGTTTCAGCCACCCGGATCCCACCGGAGTCGCTGAAACGGTTTTCTTGTTAATACAAAAATCCGACCCTCGACTTCGCTCGGGCCAGAATTCAGCTTGCGCCCGTTATACAAAAAATTCTTGCCTGAGCAAAGTCGAAGGCAAGAACTCTTCTTTTTCGTAAACTATTCGGCAACACTAAACACCTCCTCGACGGTGGTAATGCCGTCGAGCGCCTTCAACAACCCGTCCTGCGCCATCGTCACCATGCCTTCGTTCACGGCGATTTCCTGCATCTGATATTCCGAAACATTGCCGGAAAGGATGACCTTCTCGATGGTCGGCGACATGGCGAAAATCTCGTAGATGCCCATGCGCCCCTTGAGTCCGATGCCGGCGCACGTCTCACAGCCTTTGCCTTTCCAGAACTTGAGCTTGTCCAGGTCCACCTTCACGCCCGACGCCAAGCTGATGGCCGCGAGCGTTTCGCGGACGCGCTTCATCGTGTCCGCGTCGAGCTCGTCCGGTGCCTTGCAGTCCGGACAGATACGACGCACGAGACGCTGGCCAATGACGGCATTCAAGGCCGGCGCGAGCAAGAACGGCTTCACGCCCATCGAGAGGAAACGCGGAATAGCGCCGGCCGCCGAGTTGGTGTGAATGGTGGAAATCATCAAGTGGCCGGTGAGTGCCGCCTGGATGGCGACCTCGGCCGTTTCCAAATCGCGGATCTCGCCGACCATGACCACGTCCGGATCCTGACGGAGAATCGAGTTCAAGCCCTTGGCAAAGGTGTAATCCTTGCTCTTGTCGATCTGCGACTGCGAGATGCCTGCCAGCTTGTATTCGACCGGATCCTCGAGCGTGATGATCTTCGTCTCCTCGTCATTCAACTTGCTCAAGACGGCGTAAAGCGTCGTCGTCTTACCGGAACCGGTCGGACCGGTCGTGATGATCATGCCATTCGGGCGTTCCACCTCGCGCTTGAGCTGTTCCCACGCGCGGCCGCGTACGCCGAGATCGTCGAACTTCAGCCCGATGGATGACGACTTGAGCAGACGCATGACGATGGATTCGCCGTAAGCGGTCGGAAGAGTCGAGACGCGCACCTCGACCTTCTCGCCGTTCGAGAGGAAGATGGTGAAGCGCCCGTCCTGCGGCAAACTCGTGATGTTCAGCTTGAGGCCGGAGAAAAGCTTGAAGCGGTTGACGATGCGCGGCCACAGTTCCTTCTTGACCGACGCCACCTGATGCAGGACGCCGTCAATGCGGTAGCGCACCTTGACCTCCTCCTCCTCGGCCTCGATGTGGATGTCGGAGGCGCTGGCGCGGAGCGAACTCGCGACGATGAGTGCCACGAAATCAGTGATGGAAACCTTCTGCACGTGCTCGTTCAATTCCTTGATGGTCTTGACCTCGCGCTGGAAGCGCTCCAAGTCCTCGGCCGTGATCTGCACGCCCTTCACGATGACTTTCACCTCCGGCAAGGCGTCATAAATCTTCTCCGCCGTCTCGAAGCTGTACTCGGAGACTAGGTAAGTCTTGAGGTTGCCGTGCGTACGCTCCTGAACCTGGTAGGCAATCTCCTCGATGGCCGGGTCCTTGGGGTCAACGGCGGCCAAGCGCACCTCGTCGCCGCTCTGCAGGAAACAGATGACCTTGTGCTCTCGTGCCTGGGCCCGCGGAATCATCTGCAGGGCTTCCGGCGCAATCGGAAAACCAACCAAATTGACGTAATCCAAGCCCATCGAGGCCGCGGCTTTCTTGGTCTCGTCCTCCTTCTCCTTGAGCTTGATTTGCCGCATCTTGTCATCGAACTTCTGCTGGACGGACTTCTCGCCGGCGGCCTTCGGAGCCGTCGTCGGTTTCTTCTTGCCCAGCAATTCCTCGATGGAGCCCATGGTAGCCATACTTTAGCATTATATCAGGCGGGATACCTGGCAGGAAGCGGCAGGGGAAAGTGGACAGTTGACGGTTGACGGTTTCAATTGTTCTGGCCCGACCCGCGTGGAGGGCCTGCCCCTCGACTACGCTCGGGGAAGAACAGGGGTGGTAACCGCGCGGTGCAAACAGAAAGCGGCCGCCCCAAGGGTGGCCGCTGAGCGCTGGCGGTCAGATGAACCGTCAGTCGAGGAAGTAGTCCGAACCTATAAAAACCGATACCTTCCAGCCTTCCGGAACCGGCACGTGACTAACAATGGTTGCCTTGACTTGGGGGAACCAAGGAAGTTCGCTCTGGCGACAGCCGAAAAAATCGCGCTGCTCGCGCCGGTTGTGGCGCTTGTCGAACAGGCCTTCGAGGGTGATCTGAACCGTCTTATTCCCCGCAAACAGGGCCATACTGTGCAGATCGAAACGGTAAGGCGAGGCACTGTCGTTTCCCGCCTCGGCGATGGCGCTGGCCACCGCTTCATCCAGAAAGGCGCGGAGCTGGTCCTTGGCACGCCCCTCCGCGAGCTGGGCCTTGGTGGACCTAGCCGTGGCGTCCAAGTATCGCTGAAAAGGATCATTCGTCTTGGCCCGACTGGCGGGCTTCTCTTTGCTCATGCTTGCCTCCTGCTGCCCTTTTTACCCGCGTTTTCGGGTAATGTCAAAAGCCGCTCCGTCCTTTCCGTAACAACAAACGACCGCCTAGAGGGGCGGCCGCGATACTGACGACTTGTCAGGCCTTTCGGCGAAGAAAGTATTGTTCGCAAATCTGAACCGACACCCGCCAACTCTGCGGACCGTCCAGACGGGACGCGATGGTCTCCTCGACCCCGGCAATCCAGTATGGAACCTCACTGCGGGCGTCGATGGCATCGTGATCCTCGGGCCGGTTCCCGCTCTTGTGAAACAACCCCTTAAGAGTGATGAGGACGGTCCTGCTCTCCCCGTTTACCTCAATGGTGTGCTCCATGTACGTGTAGGGCGACGAACCGAGTTCCCCGGCTGCCCTGACGGCCTTGGCCACTTGCACGCAAAGGCATTCGACGAGCAATTTGCCGGCTTCATCCGCGGCGACTCTGACTTCGGCGGCCTTCCTGGCAAGCCTCGCGCATCGCTTGAAAGGACACTCTTTATTCTCTTGCCCGTCACGCGGCTTTACTTTCATGTCTACCTCCTTGCCATGCTTTTTACCGAATCACGTTGATTATGTCAAAAACCGCCCCTGCGGTACTGCGGGGGCGGCCCTAATCTATCGACTTTCCACTTTACACTTTTCACTTCCCACTTCTCGCTGCCCACCAATCCGCGAGCCGCATCAGCCACGCGCGCGGGCCGTGGGTCGTGAGATCCTCGTAAAGGCGCGTCCAGGCGGCGACCTGGAAAACGGTCATGAACGAGCCGTAGGCGACGATGACCACTAGGAGAACGACGGCGCCGATGCCGGTGAGCGCGCCGACTGCAATCTTGAGGCCGAGGAGGGCGGAGAGGAGCAAGAGGAACACGTACGGCACGGAGAGCACGAGCACGGCCGCGATGGCGATGAGACCGACGGCCACGTTCACGCCCAAGAGGAGCAACACCGTCTCGAGCGACAGCAGCCAGTTGCGGGTGAAGGTGCGCCAGCCGGCCTCCCATGCGGGACGCAAGGCCGCATCGCGGACGACGATCTCCACGGCCGCGTAAACGGCGGCGATGGAGACGGCAATGGCGGCGGCGGTGAAGACGATGAAGGAGAGGAGGAAAAACAGGCTGCTGACGAGCGAGCTGTCGCGGACCAGGACGGCCAAGTTGCCGCCGGTCACGAGCAGGGCGACGGCGATGACAGCCTTGCAGGCAAGCAACAACCAGAACAGGCGCCAGAACTTCATGGCGCCAAGCTTCACACTGTCAGCAAAATGGGTGTCGTGACCGTGACCGACTCGATCCGCACTCGTGATGATGGCACCGACGGAAACGACCATCGCCCACACGAAAATCGCGAGAAAAACCGTAGCGGCGAACAGGAAGAGGGCGAGCGTCAGGATCGGATATGGCGAAATCCGAAAGATGGAGACGATGGTGTCGCTGCCCGGCAGGAGATACCACGGCGACGCGATCCAGGCCAGCCGCGGGGCCGTTTCCGACAGGCGGTCAAAGGCATGGAAGAAGATTTCCGAAACGCTGCCGAAACCGGCGAACGTCGCGAAGAAGCCGAGCAACCAAAGGTGCTTATGCTCCCAAGCGACACGCCAGGCATGGGCGAGCAAGCGGCGGTAAAAGGTCGGTTTTTCGGTCATGGACATATGACAATTGAGGCCGGGCGGCCGCGATAGACTAGTCGTCGGTTGATTGGACGATTAAATGATACCATGCCTTGCCCTCAGCTCGGAACGTGGCACCTAGGTGCCACGTTCGAGGTTAAAATTATGGCTAACATATGCAAAAATGATAAAACCGCCTCTTTCAGGGCGGTCTTACCGTTCATGACCTCATTTCTTTATTCCTTCATCAACGCCTCAAATGCCTCCTTCTCGATGGTTTCCTTTTCCAGCAGGACGGCGACGATCTTGTCGAGCTTGGGGCGGTTGGTATCGATGAGGCGGCGCGCAACCTCCTTGGCGTCGCCGAGAAGCCGCGAAATCTCGACGTCAATCTCCTCGGCCACCTTCTCGCTGTAATCGCGTCCGTGGTGCATTTCCTTGCCGAGGAAGATCATCTCTTCCTTCTCGCCGTAGGTGCGCGGACCGAGCTTGTCGCTCATGCCGTAGTCGGTGACGAGCCGGCGCGCGAGCTGGGTCGCCTGGCGCAAATCGCTCGAAGCGCCGGTCGTGAGCTGGGCCGCGCCGAAAATTTCCGACTCGGCGACATAGCCACCGAGCGACACGGCCAAATCATCAAGGAACTCTGCCTTGCTGTGCATGTGCTTGTCCTCGCTCGGCAATTTCAACGTGTAACCGGCGGCCATGCCGCGGGAGATGATGGAAACCTTGTGGACGTCGTCGGCGTTCGGCAGAAGATGGGCGATGAGCGCGTGACCGGCCTCGTGATACGCCGTCACCTTGCGCTCCTGCTCGTTCAGGATGTGGCTCTTGCGCTCCGGCCCGAGCAGGACCTTCTCGATGCTCTCGATGAGCTCATCCATGCCGATCTCTTTCTTGTTGCGGCGCGCGGCGAGGATGGCGCCCTCGTTGATGAGGTTGGCGAGGTCCGCGCCGGAGAAGCCGGGCGTGCGCTCGGCGATGCGGCGGATGTTCACGTCCTTGGCGAGCGGCTTGTTCTTGGCGTGGATGTTCAGGATGGCCTCGCGATCGCCGATGTCCGGTGGGTCGAGAACGATGCGGCGGTCAAAACGGCCCGGGCGCAGGAGCGCCGGGTCGAGGACGTCCGGCCGGTTGGTCGCGGCGAGCACGATGACGCCGGCGTTCGGGTCGAAGCCGTCCATCTCGACGAGGATCTGGTTCAAAGTCTGTTCGCGCTCGTCGTGCGAACCGCCAAGGCCCGCACCGCGCTGGCGGCCGACCGCGTCAATCTCGTCGATGAAGATGATGCACGGTGCCTGCTTCTTGGCGCGGGTGAACAGATCGCGGACGCGCGAGGCGCCGACGCCGACGAACATCTCCACGAACTCGGAACCGGAAATGTGGAAGAACGGCACGTTGGCCTCGCCAGCCACCGCGCGCGCGAGGAGCGTCTTGCCCGTGCCCGGCGAACCCATGAGCAGGACGCCCTTCGGGATCTTCGCGCCGAGCTGGATGAATTTCTTGGGGCTCTTCAGGAACTCGACGACTTCCATCAGTTCCTCTTTCGCTTCCTTGACGCCGGCGACGTCCTTGAAGGTGATGCGGTCCTTGCCGTTCTTCGGATACTCGCGCGCGCCGCTCGCGCCGAACGCCATGGCGCGGCTGTTGGCGCCCTGAACCTGGCGCATCATTATCCAGAAGAACACCGCGACCAGCAGGAACGGCAGGAGGAACGGCAGGACCGTACCGAGGAAAGTCGACCAGCCCGATTCCTCCTTGACGGTGATGGTCACGCCCTGCATCTTGGCGGGATCGGTCTGGTAGTTCGCCAGGACCTCGGTGAAGGATTGGCCCGGCTCCTTGCTGGACGTTTCCTTGGAACCGTCCTGGAGCTCGGCCGTCAGCTTGTCGCCGCTGATCTCGACGGACTTCAGCTGGCCGGCGTTGATTTGGTTGACGATCTCACTGATGGTCACGGACTTAATCTTGGTCGTCGGCAGGTTCCAAGCGGCCAAAAGCGCCGCGAGGGTCAGGAAAACCAGCAGGGAAACGACCAGATTCTTGGTGATGGATTTGGTGGCGTTTTTCATATATGAAAGCCAGTCTATTATATAGGAGGCCTACGTCAAGGGGCAAATCGGGGTTAATTAAGCTCTGCCGTGTAATAAGGGCGCAGTGTTTTGGATAATATTGAGTACGTGTCGCTTGGCTGTCGCGCTCCGGCCGCCGCCCCGCGTCACCTGGTCGATGCCTGTGTCGCCGCCTGCGCCCTCTCGCTCCGCCGGCCCCGCTGCGCGAGCTCGCGCGTCCGGCTGTCGCTTCCGGCGGGCGGCTCCTACGGAATCTCTACGGTGCCGCTGGGGGCGGCGGCCTGCGCGCTCACGCTAACCAAACTAAAGTTTATATGCGCTCGGCCGGTCGCTTCGCGACCTCCTGCGTAAGCGGCGCATTAAGCGCCGCTCGGCCTCGCGAAATGATGATGTGTCTTCCGCAAGGTGTGCTTCGCACGATTTATGTCGCAACAAAAACGAGAGCGCACCGGCCGAGCGTATACGGTTATTAAGTGGGTGAATGTTTTATTTCTAGATGAGGTCGGGCGGGGTCGCCCTTTAAGGCCACTCGACGCCCGCGTCGGCTCGGTCCCCCGATGAAATCGGGGGCGACGCGGGACGGCGACGTGAGCGAAGGCCGCCGCTGGAGCGGCCGAGCGTGCCGTAAGGCACCGGACAGAACCTCGCTCCGCTCGGTTCGTCCGATAGAGTGCCTTTCGCCGATAGGTTGCGGCCTTAGCCGCGCATTTTAGTGCCGCCCCGCCAAGCGGGTCGGCTTCGCCGTAAGGGCGGCCCCGCCCGGCCGGACATTTCTTGGTATTTTCTGCCCCTCCACAGGGTCGGGGCAGAACAATTAAGATGACACAAATGTTTTCTATCCCAAAACCCCGTCCCGCTGTATTGCGGGACGGGGCTTGATTCTGAATCGATCCGAGATGGGGTGGATTATTTCTCCCCCTCTTCTTGCTTGTCCTCTTTTTCTTCCTTCTCCGCCTTTTCTTTCTTCTCCGGCTTCTCGGCCTTCTCCGGCTCGGTCATCGCCTTGAGCGACAGGCCGAGGCGGTGCTGTTCCGGTTCAACAGAAACGACCATGAACTCCAGCTCGTCGCCCGGCTTGGCAATCTCGTTGATGTCCTTGACCGGCTTGCGGGAAAGCTCGCTCACGTGCGCGAGGCCGTGGATGTCCGGATCGAGCTCGACGAAGAAACCGAACGGGTTGGCCTTGATGACCTTGCCCTTCACGACCTGGCCGACGCGATAACGGTCGCCGACGGACTTCCATGGGTCGCTCACGAGCTTCTTCATGGAGAGGAAAATCTTCGAGCCCTCGATGCCGATGATCTCGGCGCGCACGGTGTCGCCCATCTTCAGCAGGTCGCGCGGATGGTCAATGCGCTGCCAGGCAATCTCGGAGATGTGCACGAGACCCTCAAGGATGTCGAACTTCACGAAGGCGCCGAAGTCCGCCAAGGCCGAAACCTGGCCCTCGACGACGTCGCCGACATGAAACTTGTTGATGACGCTCTTCTGCTTGTCTTCCCAGACGGCCTTCTCGGAAACGATGACCTTCTCCTCGCCCTCGTTCACGTCGATGACCTTGACCTCCATCGGCTTGCCGACAAAGCTCTTGAGCTTCTCGAGGATCTTGGACTTATCGCCGCCCGCCACGCGCGGATAATTGTCCGGCGAAAGCTGGGAAACCGGCAGGAACGCCGCGAGATTGTTGATGCGGACGAGCAGACCGCCCTTCGACGCCTCCGTCACCTTCACGATCACGATGGCACTGGTACGGAACAGTTCGGCCAAGGTATCCCAGGCCCTCCGGTGGCCGGCAAAGCGGAACGACAGCTCGACTTCGCCGTTCTCGTTCTCGAGATCGATGACGGTCGCCTCGACGTCGTCGCCGGCCTTGACGCTTTCGAGGTCGCTAGACGGATCGTTGAGCTCGCGGCCGCGCACGACGCCGGTGCGAAACCCCTCGATGTCAACGCGGACCTCGTTCTTGGTGACGGAAATGACCTTGCCCTTGATGACGTCGCCCACCTTCGGGATATTGAGGTAGGTTTTGTCCGAGAGAAGGGTCTTCAGGTCCTGATTGGCTTCACTCATACTAACAAAAAATGACGTTAACCCCGCCACCGGTCGGTCGCGGAGTCCCGGCGGCACTAAAACGGCCACTGGGATGAATTCATTCCGATTTTGGAAGAACGGCTATACCTTATCCTAACCGGGCAGGGTTGGCAAGAGGGGGCATCAGCCGTAAGCCGTAAGCCGTAAGCCGAAAAAATTGTGCGGTTAAGTTACTGTTATAATGCGGAAAACATATGACTTAAGGCTTATAGCTTATGGCTTATGGCTTACGGCTTATAGCTTATGTCTGACGAATGCTATAATATTAATGTATGACTCGCCACCCCCACGCCTACACCCTCGATCTGCTCCGGCTGACCATCGACCGCCTGCCGCCGACCTTTTCGGCTGTCAGCAAGAAGGAATACGAGGCGCGGCTCGAAAAATTCCTGGCCGATCCGAAAGCGGACTACGACGAGATCGTCTATGCCATCGCCGCGCTCGGCAAGGAGTCCTGGGCAGAGCGGCAGGCATACGAGGAACTGTACCGACGTTATGGGCGCTCGTCAGAGGAAGCCCACCTGATCGAAAACCTGGACGAAGGCGTGCGCGCCAAATTCGAACAGTTCATCCACGAGGGCGGCAAGCTGAATTATCTCGAGACGATGCGCACCGAGGAGCAGATGCGTGAGCCGTCCCCTTTCGAGCGTTATTTCACGCCCGAGGAAAAATACGCCATCCAGCAGGCCTTGCTCAAGGCGCGTGAGGCGGCGCACAAAGAAATCGACGGCCTGGTCGCCGACGGCCGACGCGAGGAATTCCTGGCGCTGGCACAGGAATACTCCGTCCAGCAAAAAACCATCGAATCCCGCCTGGAGGAACTGCGCGGACTGGCCCGCGTCACCCCCAAATGGGAGCAGGAAATCCTCGACAAGGTTCGGACGTTCGAGGAGGGCTGGTCAGTGGTGGAGCGTGGTGTGAACGAGAGTCAGGTCGAGAAGGAAGTCGAGTACTGGAAAGGTCAGCTGGAGGCGTTCCTGCAGGCGTAACGACTGCAAAAAACACGAAATGCCACCTGGTGTTTTTCCGCAAGAACATCAGGTTTTTTTGCTTCCCTTCGGGCACCGGCTTCAACCTCCCCAATCGCTTCACAATTCCGCTGGGACATGGTAATCTTTTGACGCGAAATCACGCGGCTTTTAAGGCCGCTCTCTATCTGTTTTTGGTGTTGTCCGCCTTAGGCGGACATTACGAATTATGATCATCACCTGGCACGGCTATTCCTGCTTCCGCATCCAGCATTCGGCCCACGAAAAAGAGGTGGCGTTGGTCACCGATCCCTTCTCGCCGGAAGACGGCAACAAGCCGCCTCGAAATTTGGCGGCGGACATCGTCACCGTGAGCCATGACCACAGCCGGCACAACAACGTCGAGGCGGTCGGCGGCGAACCGTTCATCATCGACGGTCCCGGCGAATACGAAATCAAGGAAATCTTCGTCACCGGCGTGCCGACATTTCACGACCTTGTGGACGGCAAGGAAAAAGGCATCAACACCCTTTACTACATCAACGCCGGCGACCTCCACCTCCTGCATCTCGGCGACCTCAAACATCCGCTCGACGAGAAGCACATGACGGAAATGCATGACATTGACGTGCTCTTCGTGCCAGTCGGCGGCGGCGACGTCCTGAACGCCAAACAAGCCGCGGATGTCATCGGGCAAATCGAGCCGCGTGTGGTCATCCCGATGCACTACAAGACTTCCGGTTTCTGCCCGAAATGCGACCCGGTCGAGACCTTCCTGAAGGCGATGGGCGCGAGCAAAACCGAGCCGCTCGCCAAATTCAAGTTCAGCGAAAAGGATTTGCCCCAGGATGAGATGAAGATCGTCCTGCTTGAACCACAATGACGGACTCGAACGCCGACAACCGAACGATGAAGCAACCGGCCGACCGCAACCAAGTGGCCCATCGGCATTTTTCGCTGTGGCTGGTCGTGGGCGGCATCATGGCGCTCGTGGTCGCCGTCTGGGCGCTGTTCCTCCCCTACCAGATGAAACGCGAAAGGTTGCGTAGCGCGATGGGCGTTGACCGCTGGCAAACCAGTCCCGCGCCGGGCAACGAACCGAGCAACTTCGGCGAACAGATGCGCGCCATCCAGGCCAAGCTCGAAGCCCAAAGCGAGGCCGTGTCCGCGAACCGCAACGCGGCTCCTGCCGAAACGCCGGCGCCGCCGACAACCGATGAAGCCCTGCGCCAAAATCTCGAGGAAAAGCTCAAGGCCGCCGAAGCCACGCCGCCAGCAAACGAACCGCCTCCGAACCCGACCTCGACGCCTTAACCGACGACCCCGATGAAATCCGCCACCCCAAAAAACCTGAAACCCGCCAAGAAGCAGGAAGCCCTGCCCATTGATCCGGTCGGCAAACTCCTTCCCTGCCCGATTATCGAGGAGATGCAGACGTCGTATTTGGCGTACGCCATGTCCGTCATCATCGATCGCGCCCTGCCGGATGCGCGTGATGGCATGAAGCCCGTGCATCGCCGCATCCTCTACTCGATGTGGAACACCGGCCTCAAGGCCAGCGCGCGCTTCCGCAAGTCCGCCACCGTGGTCGGCGACGTCATCGGCCGCTTCCACCCGCATGGCGATCTCGCGGTTTACGATGCCATGGTGCGCATGGCCCAGTCGTTCTCGATGCGCTACCCGCTCGTCTGGGGCCAAGGCAACTTCGGCTCGCTCGACGGCGACTCTCCCGCAGCCTACCGCTACACCGAAGCCAAGCTGACGCGCCTCGCCGAGGAGCTGATGCAGGACATCGAGAAGGACACGGTCAACTTCATCCCGAACTACGACGGCACCCACAAGGAACCGTCCGTCATGCCGGCCAAACTCCCGAATCTGCTCCTGAACGGCACGGTCGGCATTGCCGTCGGCATGGCCACCAACATCCCGCCGCACAACCTTTCCGAGCTGTGCGACGCGGTGACGCGCCTCATCGAGGATCCGGAAGTCTCGGTCGAGGATCTCGTCGAACACGTCAAAGGCCCGGATTTTCCGACGGGCGGCATCATCTATGACCAGAAAGCCATCGCCGCGGCCTATGCCACCGGCAAGGGCGGCATCGTCATGCGCGCCAAGGCCGACATCGTCGAGGAAAAAAACGGGCACTTCCGGATTCTGGTGACGGAAATTCCGTACCAGGTGAACAAGGCCACGCTCATCGAGAAGATCGCCGAACTCGTGCAGGACAAGAAAATCGAGGGCATTCGAGATCTGCGCGACGAGTCGTCCAAGGACGACAAGCACGGCGTCCGCATCGTCATCGAACTCAAGAAGGACGCCTATCCGAAGAAGGTCCTGAACCGGCTGTTCCAGCTCACGCCGCTGCAGGAAACGTTCCACGTCAACATGTTGGCGCTCACGGAGAACGGCCTCCAACCGCGCACCATCAACCTGAAGATGGCGCTTGAGACGTACATCGAGCACCGTCGCGAGATCGTCCGTCGCCGCACCGAATTCGATCTCGCCCGCGCCAAGGAGCGCGCCCACGTCCTTGAAGGCCTGAAAATCGCCCTCGACAACCTCGACGCGGTCATCAAGACCATCCGCGCCTCGAACGACAAGGACGAGGCCAAGGTCAACCTCATCAAGAAATTCAAGCTGACTGAAATCCAGGCGCAGGCGATTCTCGACATGCGCCTACAGCAACTCGCCAACCTGGAGCGCAAGAAAATCGAGGACGAGCTCAAGGAGAAGTTGGAAATCATCCGCGGACTTGAGGCCATCCTGCGCTCGCCGAAGAAAATCCTTTCCATCATCAAGGACGAAGTGGCCGAACTCAAGGCGAAGTACGGCGACGAGCGGCGGACGCAAATCGTGCCGCACGGCGTTAAGGAGTTCTCCGCCGAGGACGTCATCCCGAACGAATCCACGGTGGTGCTCATCACCGCCGACGGCTACATCAAGCGCCTGCCGCCGGACACCTTCCGCACGCAAGAGCGCGGCGGCAAGGGCGTCGCCGGCGTGAAGACGAAGGAGGAGGACGTGGTGGACCACATCTTCTCGACGACCACGCACGCTGACCTGTACTTCTTCACCTCCCGCGGCCGCGTCTTCCAACTCAAGGCCTACGACGTGCCGCCCGCGGCGCGCACCTCCAAGGGGCAGGCACTCGTCAATTTCCTCCAGCTCGCGCCGAATGAGAAGGTTTCGGCCGTGCTTTCCGGCGAGGATCTCTCCGACTACAAGTACCTGATGATGGCCACGCGTGCCGGCAACATCAAGAAATGCGACATCAAGGAGTTCGGCAACGTGCGCCGGAATGGCCTCATCGCCATCAAGCTCAAGACCGACGACGTGCTCGATTGGGTCAAGCCGACTTCCGGCAAGGACGAGGTGTTCATCGTGACCGCCATGGGCCAGGCCATCCGCTTCGAGGAGAAGAACGTCCGGCCGATGGGTCGCGCCGCTTCGGGCGTGCGCGGCATCCGGCTCAAGGCGCGTGACGCCGTGGTCGGCATGGACGTGGTGACGCCGGAGGATGCCAAAGGCAACAAGTACGAGCTGTTGGTCATCATGGATCACGGTTTCGGCAAGCGCACCAGCATCGGGCAATACAAGACGCAGGGCCGCGGCGGTTCGGGCATCAAGACTGCTCACGTCACGGACAAGACCGGCAAGATCGTCATGGCCATGGTCATCAACGCCAAGGAGGAGCGCGACCTGCTGGTCGTTTCCGACCAGGGACAGATCATCCGCACGCCGGTATCGTCCGTCTCGGTCGTCGGCCGCGACACGCAGGGCGTGCGCATCATGAGGTTCAAGGAGGAAAAAGACGGTGTCGCCTCGATTGCGTTGGTGTAATGATTCAAATGGAAAAGAGGGTCATCAATCAGGGATGACCCTCTTTGTTTTTAATGTCATTCCCGCGAAGGCGGGAATCCAAAACCAACCTGCCGCGGGTCCTGCCGCTCCGTCTGGCTCGCGAAGAATCGGAAATCGCTCGCCAGACCCGGGGTCGCCCTTGCGACCCGTCGGCTACTCACCAGTTCGCAGCCGACCCCCGGACGTGCTCGGCCCGCCGTTTCCGCGGCGTAATAATATCGGACGAAACGGCGTACCTGCGCGCGACCGGGGTCCCCGCTCCGCGTCACCCGCGGCTTCTACTTACAACCTTTTTATTAGTAGGCGCTCGGCCTGCGGGCGGCGACAAGGCATTGTCGCCGGGCCTCGCGGAATGAGGTCATCCATTCCGCAAAGTGTGCTTCGCACGTCTTATATTGGCCGCTCCATATTATTCTTCCTTGCGGACAACTTGTCGTCCTTTCGCGAGGCCAGGCGACGCCTAATGTGTCGCCTCCGCAGGCCGAGCGCATGCTTTTATTTGGTTGGTGGAAGGTGCTTCCGAGGCGACCGCCGGGCGGAGCCGGTTCCGGAGACAATCGCTCGCGCAATTACGCATCCAGCGCGAGCGCTGTCGACGGAAGCGGGTCCGCCCGGCGGGAGCTGCCTTTTTTCTGGATTCCCGCTTTCGCGGGGATGGTAATTGGTAGTGGCACAGGATCCACCGTTATCACACAGGTCTTTTTGGCTGAACGCCGAGAAAGGGTTTATAATAGGAAACGCGGCCTCGTGGCTGTCACAATAAGAAACCCTTCGCCCCGGCTCCCGGGCCGGGGCGGCGGCGCAATATTACATTACGGTGCGCCGACTGCATTCCGCTCAGGGAATATTTTTTCACTATGAAAAACACCGCCCAGAACCTCAAACACCTTTTCCGCGCCATCAAACACAGCTGTTACGACATGGAGTATTACCGCGGCGTGCGGCTCGCGCCGTGGACGGAAGCGCTCCGGTACTTCGTTTCCTGGTGCACCTTGTTCGCCGTGATCATCGCGCTCGTGACCGCGCCGGGCATCCTGATGCTGCCGTCCTTGGCCCGTCAGCAGGTCGAACAGAGGATTCCCGCCGAAGCCACCGCGGTCATGAAGGGCGGCCAGCTGCAGGTCTCGGGCGTACCCACGCCGCTCCAGCTCGGCTCCGAAAAATCACCGTTCACCATCGACACCTCCGTCATCGGCCTGGAGTTCCCGGCCCAACTCGACAAGCCCAACGCCGTCCTGGTCGGACGCGACGGCTTCTTCGCGACCAACGATTCCGGCGGCCGCCAGATCCAGCCGTTCAAAGAACTGCCGAACTTCTCCGTGACGCGCAACCAGGTCACCGGTTGGTTGGGAAGCTGGGGAATCCTGGCTGCCCTCGGCCTCGTCCTCATCGTCCTGCTCGGAATTTTCGTCGGCTCGTTCTTGAGCTCCGGCCTGTTCGCCGTGTTCGGCGCGGTCGTCGCCTTGCTCGCCGGCCGACTCTGGAAACTTCAGCTCGAGTACCGCCGCTGGCTAGCCGTCGCCTTTCACGCCATCACCTTGCCGATGCTCACGGAGGCGGTCTTCAGCGTGCTCGGCCTGAACGTGCCGCTCATCTACCCGCTCGTCTTCTTCATGATCATCGTGGCCGTCTCCATGGATGAACGCAATCGCCCGATCATGGCCTTGCCGGAGGCTAAAGAAGCGCCGTCGGAAAAGCCTCCTCAATCGCCAGCCACGCCGCCCGCCGAACCGAAGGCGGACAAATAAACGAAACATCAAAAAGAATCCGCCGCTGGCGGATTTTTTTATGATGAACGCGCGAAACTGGTTACTTTTTGCTCTCCATCTCTCGCCCCTGCTTATGCCACTCGCGCAAGGCCGGAGCGACGGCCCAAGGTCGGTAATCTGGATCGATGGCGCGGAAATATTCCGCTGCGGTCTCGCTCCAAACATATGCCGCGCCAGCCGTCAGGCCGTGCCGGAGGAGGTCCTTCGTATAGGCCTCCTGCCATGCCTCCCAGGAATCAACCTTGGCCATGGCTTCGGACGGCTTGAACGCCGTCGCCATGTGCTCGGCCCAAGTCTCCGAATACAAGGTCGAGTAGGCGCGCCAAGTCCCGGCTGATTGCGCCAGTTCCGACAGGCGCGACAAGACACTGCTTTCCTGTCTGCCCTTTTCCGTCGTTAAAACGCGCACTGTCGCTGACCAGAACTTGGCCTTGTCCGCCGCCGGCAGCGGCAAACGGCGCGGCGAAGCGCTGTGAGCCATCTCGTGAAAAATATCCGTGCGGTATTCCGTGGCGGCGCCGAAATCCTTAAGCGCGTCGCTGTCGCACCGGATATGGCTCCGGCCGCTCGCCGCCGAGCGCAGGCTGAAACACAATGTTATCGTCCCAACGTTACTCTCCTCTTTTAGTTCAGCCCGGAACTGCTGATGCCCCAAGAATGCCAGCCCCTCGTTAGTGGCCGGTGCCGTCCAGGTAAGCGGCAGGAAATCGACCGCCTTGGCCGCCCATGCCGTCGGCAATCCCGCTGATTCCGCCCCGGTAACCTCCTGGTGGCCGCCATCGGCAAGTCGTCGGTCCCTTTCCGCAACCCATTCGGCCGGGGTCATGGCGTTAACGCCCAGCATCCAGCGGGCGACACGCGGTGCGACGTCTTCCGGCACCTCTCCGCCCGCTAACTCCTCGGTGAGCCGCGCTTCGGCCTGCTGGCGATCGGCCTCCACGGCGATTTCCGTTTCGGTGACCGGACGTTTCGGCTCGGGCAAGCCAGTCGCGCAGGCCTCGTTGAACGCGAGCAGGATGGCGCCAAAAAGCCACCGGCGCTCCGGCATTTGCCCACTCAAATCAGCCAATCCATCCGCAAAACGGCGATTGCCTTCCTGTTCCTTTTTTTCCGGCGACAATTCCTCCTCCGGCTGACCGCCGAAATGCTCGTATCCCCTTTCCATAACGGATTTATGTTAACAAAGTAACGAGATATCGCCTATGGACTATATCGGTTGCCTGTCATACGATTTTGTCGCCGCGCCAAACCGCCGGTTGATCATTACCAAATCAGCAACCAGCATAGGAGCACACCATGCTTCTGCGCCTTCCTGAATACAAGATCGTCGCTGTCTGCAACGCTCGGGCTGGCCGCGGCACTCCGCATGCCAACATGGCCCGCGACGCCGCCCTGATCCTGGAGCAGTCAGGCCAACCGTTTCGCCTATACGACTGCGGTGAGACCGACGAGCTGCCTAATCTTGCCGCAGCTATTCGGGACGAGAGGCCGAACGTCCTGGTTTTCTCCAGTGGTGACGGCGGACGAAATCTCGTGCTCAACCCCGTCATCCAAGCCTACCGACAACGCCCGGAAATGCATTTCCCGTTTCTGCTCACCTTGCCGGCCGGCCGGACAAATACCGTCGCGAACTCCTTCGGCATCACCGGCCATCCGTGCCGAGTAGCCAGCCGTTTCGCCAAGGCCATCCGCGAGGGTCGGCCGATCCAGACCACAACCTGTCACACGCTCACGGTCAATGGGCGGCACGGTTTCTTGTTCGGTGTCGGTCTGCCGCTTGGACTCGTCCAGGCTTTCGAACACCGACCCCGACGCGATGTCTGGTCAGACGCGAGATTTCTCTTCGACATCGCCTGGCGCGCAGTGCGAGGTATCAGTCACGCCGCGTCCGAACTCGACGGCTTCAGTGGCCCGTTCGAAGCCGCCGTGGTGCTTGGCGACGATGAAGACGATGTAGACACAGGCCCGTATCAGCCGGTAACCAGCATCATGGCCGGAACCGTGAAAGAGATCGGCTGCCGATGTCGTGGGTTGCCGTTCGCCAACAACTTGGGCACGGACTTCATGTTGCGGTCGAGCTCACTAAGACCAGACGAGATGGCCCTGTTGTTGCCGCTCCTCTATACTGGCCGTGGATTGCCAAAGACCTTGGATGCCAGCGCATCCGGCGCCTCAATCCTCTATCTCGCACCGAGAGTCAGCACCCTGGACGGCGAAATCCTCGAGCCGACGATGAAACACCGGATCGAAACCGGCGTTCCCCTGGAAATCATCATCCCTAGGAAAATTGTCCCCGGTTGCTGAAGTCACCGCCCGGCCGGAGCCGTCACCGCTGACGCTCCGAGCCGGGTCTTTTTGTTCACCAGCTCTTGTTCTGGCCCGCCCTTGCCTCCAATGGCACACCATTGACACAAAAACGCCGATGGTCTATAGTTCAAATCGTCCAAACATGAGACGTTGGACCATTAATCAAATACACCACTATGGGTCTTCCTGGACATCGCCGTACCAGTTCGCACAAGCGCCGCCGCGCCGCGCATTTCGCCCTCAAGAAGCTGAACCTTACCAGCTGTCCGAAGTGTCAGGAGCAAATCCTGCCGCATCGGGCCTGCCCGAACTGCGGCACCTACGCTGGCCGTCAGGTCATCAAGCTTGCGAACCCGCTCGCCAAGAAGTCCGCCAAGGGCGAGAAGAAAGAGAAGAAGGAAGAGAAGGCCGGCTAGCCCGGTGCCTGCCTGCCGGCAGGCAGGGACGTGCGCGACTCGCACGTCTTTTTCCACCCTTTCATCTAAGATTATGTCCAACCGCCACCTCGCCCGCACCATCGCCATGCAGTCCCTCTACCAATGGGACTTCACCGGCAAGAAGGACGAACTCATCGAGGACACCATCCAAGGCAACCTGCAGGAATTCGCGCCGGACTTCGACGACAAGGGCTTCATTCAGGAATTGGTGGGCGGCGTCGTCACTAACGCCGCCGATATCGACGCGATCATCGTCAAGTTCGCTCCCGAATGGCCGCTCGACCAGATCACCAACGTGGATCGCAACATCCTGCGCCTCGGCCTCTACGAGCTGAAATATTCGGAATCCGTGCCGTCCAAGGTCGCCATCAACGAGGCCATCGAGCTCGCCAAGACTTTCGGCGGGGAATCGTCCGGCCGGTTCGTGAACGGCGTCCTCGGCGCCATCTACAAGGACATGCTGACGCGCGGCGAAATCAAGGAAGTGGACAAGATCGACAAGCCGCGCAAGGATGCCGTCGGCGCGTCGGCGATGCCCGAAGCGGCCGGAGCCGAGGCCGCGCCCGCCGATACGGACGCCGCCGCCCCGCCTGAAAAAGAAGAAAAAACGCCGGACGCTTGAATCGCCCGGCCTAACCCCAGACTATGCAGAAAGACTTCTCGAAACTGGAAGAGAAGCTGGGGGTATCGTTCAGGGACAAGGCCCTGCTGACGCAGGCCTTCGTCCACCGGTCGTACCTGAACGAACACCCGAGTTTCCCTTTCGGCCACAACGAACGTTTGGAGTTCCTCGGCGACGCCGTGCTCGAACTCGTCGTGACCGAATACCTCTATAACCATTATCCGAATCCGGAAGGCGAGCTGACCAACTGGCGCGCCGCCTTGGTGAATGCCAAGATGCTCTCCGACATCGCGAGCGGGCTCGACCTGGGCGAATACCTTTACCTGTCGCACGGCGAGGCCAAGGACAGCCGAGGCAAGGCCCGGCAATACATCCTCGCCAACGCCATCGAGGCACTCATCGGCGCCATGTATCTCGACCTCGGCACGGAACCGACGCGGGAATTCATCCTTCAGAACGTCCTGTCGCGCCTGCCGTACGTGCTGGAGCATCGCCTGCAGGTTGACCCGAAAAGCCGCTTCCAGGAATGCGCCCAGGAGCTCGCTGGCGTCACGCCGACCTATCGTGTCCTGGAAGAGAAGGGGCCGGACCATGCCAAGGATTTCACCATCGGCGTTTATCTGGGCGACGAGCTGGTGGCCACCGGCATCGGCACTTCCAAGCAGGAAGCGCAGATTGCCGCCGCACAGAGAGGGCTGGAGGCAAAGGGGTGGTGAATCGTAGCGGCCCGCCTTGGGCGGGCACCACCGAAAAAAACACGAAGCCGCCCCAGCAATTCTGTGGGGACGGTTTTGGTTAGGCCGTTTAAGGCCGATTGAGTCGCTTGTGGCAAAGGACGCGAAAATGCGGTAAAATATTATTATATGACCGCCACCCCCTCCAACAAGGAAAAGGCCCTGCAGGCCATGGATCACCTGTTCGATACCGCCGTCGAACGGCACGCGTCCGACATCCACCTGGTCGTCGGCAAGCCGCCGCTCCTCCGCATCGCCGGCATCATCGAGCCGATCGAGGGCATCCAGCCGCTCACCCGCGAGGATTGCGAGGCTTTGTCATACTCCATCTGCTCCGACAACGAACGCCAACGGTTCATCGACAACAAGGAGCTCGACATCGCTCACCAAAGCCCGTCCGGCCAGCGTTTTCGCGTCAACCTGCATTGGGAGAAGACCAATGTCAGCCTGGTCGCCCGCACCATCCCTTCAAAAATCCCGACGATGGACGAACTGATGTTGCCGCCGGTGGTACAAGGCATGACTGAATATCCGCATGGCTTGGTGCTCGTCACCGGTCCCACCGGTTCCGGCAAGTCCACGACGCTCGCGGCGATGATTGGTCGCATCAACAACCTTGAGCGGGTCAACATCATCACTTTGGAAGATCCGATCGAGTTCCTGTTCGATGCGGACAAGGCGGTCATCCGCCAGCGCCAGCTCGGCCAGGATTTCCTGCTTTTCTCCGAGGGCTTAAAGCACATCCTGCGCCAAGACCCGGATGTGGTCATGGTCGGCGAGATGCGCGACCCGGAAACCATCGCCACGACGCTGACCATCGCCGAGACCGGTCACTTGGTGTTCGCCACCTTGCATACCTACAGCGCCTCGCAGACCATCGACCGCATCATTGACGCCATGCCGCCGCACCAGCAGAACCAGGTTCGGTCGCAGTTGGCGCTATCACTCCGGGCGGTCATCTCCCAGCAGCTGCTTCCGCAGGTCGGCGGCGGACGCATCGCGGCGCGCGAGATTCTCATCAATAATTCCGCGGTCGCCAACCTCATCCGCGAGAACGAAGTGGCGCAGATCAAGAACGTATTGCAGACATCGGCTGGCGAAGGCATGACGACGCTCGCGCAGGACTTGACCCGACTCATCGCCCAAGGCGAGGTCGAGCGCGACGTGGCCCTGCAGTATCTCGTCGGCAACGAACGACTGCTCGGCGACGAGGGTGCCAAGCCCAATGGCGGCCGTCGCCGCTGACGGTTGCGCGACGCCAACGAAACTGATAATTTGAGGCGGCGGGGCGACAGTCCCGCCGCTGTTGTATCAAAAGCGTGTTCTGCCCCGAGCCTGTCGAGGGGCAATGGCCGTCGTTCCGGCGAAGGCCGGAATCCAGAAAATCACGCGGGCATAGCTCAACGGATAGAGTGCTGGTCTTCGGAACCAGTGATGGGGGTTCGATTCCCTCTGCCCGCACCACGTAAAGACACCGGCTCGTCCGGTGTCTTTACGTGTCCCGTGGGAATCCTGCGAAGCAGGATTCCTTTACGGGACTTTCCCAAAACGAACGCCGGTGTCCACGTGGCGCAGCCACGTAAAAAGCCCGTGCACAGTCACGGGCTTTTTACGTGTCCCGTGGCCGCCTGATGCCGATAGGCGAAGGCGGCTTTACGGGACTTCGCTCCGCACGGGCTTCACGTGGCGCGGCCACGTAAAAATCCCAGCTCGTCTGGGATTTTTACGTGCCCCGTGGAAGATTGCGGAGCAATCTTCTTTACGGGGCCTCCACTAGATAAACGCTGGGATACGCGTGGCGCGGCCACACACGCCCCTACTCCTCCTCAAAAACCCTCTCCCCTTTCTTGCCGAACGAAATCCTGATTTCCCTATACCGTCCAAAGCGGTTCACGCCTGGCATCTTTTCCGCCCACTCGACGAGCGTCACCGTGTCCGGCGCGCCGGCGTAATCCGCGAAGCCGATGGCCATGAGTTCTGACTCCTTTTCCAAACGGTAGGCATCAATATGGCAAACCTGGCGGAAGCGCACTTTTTTCGCCGTTGCTACTGGCAGATTGAACAATTGCATCAAGATGAAAGTCGGGCTGCGCACGGGTTTCTTTATGCCAAGAGCCGCCGACAACCGCTGAACAAAAGTCGTCTTGCCGGCGCCGAGGTCGCCGATGAGACCAACAACATCACCGCCGCGCAGCGTCTTGGCAAAGAGCGCGGCGAAACGGTCGAGATCTTTTAGGGTTTTGACGGTAACATGGGTCATATAATCAACGGTGCCCTTGTTTACCATCCCCCCGCAGTACTGCGGGGGGATCCAGAAATTATGTGCTATTTTTGGCTTCTGGATTCCCGCTTTCGCGGGAATGGTGTTGCGTATTAGATTTTATTTTCAAACGATTAGTTTGCTAACTACTCCTCCCCAACTCCCACCCCGCATCCGCATCAGCTCGTCGCCAGTCGTCGAAATGGCCGGTTTCGGCACGGAAATAGGCGGCGACGGCGATCATCGCGGCGTTGTCGGTGCAATACTTGAGCGGCGGCAGGACGAGACGCGCCTTCGGCAAACGCTCAGCCAGCAGTTCGCCCAACTCGGTCCGTAGTTTGCTATTCGCGGCCACGCCGCCAGCCAGCAGGATTGTCTTCACGCCCAGCCGCTCGGCGGCGCGGACAGTTTTTTTCTTAAGCACGTCCACGATGGCCTGTTCGGTCGAGGCGGCAACGTCAGCGCGGAATTTTTCGTCCGTAAGTTGCTCCTCATGTTCGCGCAGGAAATACCGCACCGACGTCTTCAGACCAGCGAACGAAAATGCGTCGTTCTTTTCATGGAGCAACGGTCGCGGGAAATCATAAACCTTGGGATTTCCGGCCGCCGCGAGCTTCGACAACTGCGGCCCGCCAGGGTAGCCAAGCCCCATGAGCTTGGCGGTCTTATCGAACGCCTCCCCCGCCGCGTCATCGAGCGTCGCGCCAAGAAGCTTGAATTTTCCGTGGCCGCGCATCAGCAACAATTCGGTGTGTCCGCCGGAAACGACGAGAACCAGGGCCGGAAACAAGCCCTTAACCGATGCGCCGTTGGAACCCCTTCGACTCCGCTCCGCTTCGCTCAGGGGGTATTGTTTATCATAAGCGCGATCAAGCGCCGCGCCGGGCAACCAATTCGAGTAGATATGCCCCGCGATGTGATTGACGCCGATGAATTTCTTGTTCCAAGCCGCCGTGAGCGCCTTGGCCGTGTCGAGCCCGACCTTAAGCGAGGTGATGAGCCCCGGCCCGCGCGTCGCCGCGACCACGTCCACGACCCGCCCCAAACGCCGCCCATCCGTAGAACCAATGACCTTCTCGGCGATGGCATCGAGCAGAAACGGCATGGTCGTCGCGTGCTCACGCGCCGCCACCTCCGGCACCACCCCGCCGTACTTGGCGTGAATGGCCTGGCTCGCGACAACGTGCTCCAAGCGCCGAATCCCCCGACGGTTAACGTCGAGGTAGGCGATGGCCGAATCGTCGCAGGATGATTCTATGGCGAGCAGGCGCATATCAGCCTGAATTATGCTCAATGGAGCCGCTCTCGTCAATCGTTTGTTTTGAGACCTACGCAACAAAATTGGTCCTCGGCCTCGCCATGATGAACAATCGATGATTTGGCGGAAAAACCGCCGTGGCCGAATGCCGACAAGTCGCTCCATAGAAATAAAATTTCGCTATGATTGGCGGTAAAAACGAACAATAAATAGGCTATTGTTTGCGGACGAACATTAATCTGATACAATAACATTATAGTTCTGATAAATTATCATATAATGACGAAGGTACAAATAAATCCACACAATAAACCGAATATGCCTATGATTCGCAGAATACTCGATAAATTTAACGTAATTCTTGCGTTAACGCTGGCGTTAACAATGACGTTGGGGCTAGGAGGCGCCATCGATGTTTTGGCGGCGACGTCGTCAACCTTTACCCAGACGATTAACCCCGGCTCGCTCGCGGTGACCATTGTGGACGCCGGTTACGCGGTCGTTCCCAGCCCCACCATGGCCATGGGCGCGGTAACTTTCAGCTTTGCCTGCCAGACCGCCACCGGTTCTTTTGGCACGGCTACCGAGCAAATATACGTGGCAAATCCCGATGCGTCAGACACCGGCTGGGCAGTTTCCTTGGCAGCGTCAGCCACCACGGCTGTCTGGACGAGCGCGGGCACGGCTTTTGACTTTAACGACCCAACGGGTTCCGGCTGCACCGACGGCGCGGACGCCGGCGATGCCGTGGGCGGCCAGATGACGGTTAATCCTGCGGCTGGGACTTTGGCGGTAGGCCCATGCTCCCAATGCGTTGTCACCAACGTTTCCAAAGGATCTTCAGCCGCCTTTAGTGAAGGCGTAACCAATGCCATCACCATTCTTACGGGCGCCGCGCTGTCTAATGACATCGGCAACTGGACGTTACAGGGGGCGACCATCAGCCAAACGATTCCGTTAGAGCAACCGGCCGCCAGCGACTACAGCATCAGCATGGTGCTCACCATTGCCGCCATCTAAAATTTACGAAAATTATGCGCAACCAAAGCACTCCCAATACAGCCGCTTTGCGGCTCGGCGGGGCAGGAAAAATTAAGGCGATGCGGTTTCTGGGCATCAGCCTACCCGTGTTGTTTTTTGCGGTTTTTGCCAGCTATGCATCCGCCATTGAGTACGGCGACTTCGGCGGCAGGCCGGCTTACCCGCGAGCAGACAACCCGCGCACCGAATCCATCTTCGTTCACACGCTTAATCCGGGCGACATCAAAGAAGAAGGGGTGCTGGTAGTCAATAATTCCACCGCCCGAAAAACAATACTGGTGTACGCGGTTGATTCAACTCCGGCCACGGACGGCGCTTTCGCCTGCGAACAGCTTGCTGAAACGAAAGACGACGTCGGCGCGTGGATTACCCTGGCAAAATCGGAGGTGACGCTTGATTCGGGAACAAACGAGGTCGTCCCCTTTACGATCGCCGTTCCTGGAAATGCCAGCGTTGGCGAGCATAACGGCTGTATTATCACGCAGGAGAAGGTGGAGAAACCCGACAACAAAAGCGGCGTCAGCCTGTCCTTCCGCACGGGGCTGCGGGTAGCCATCACCATCCCGGGAGAGCTTGAGAGAAAACTGGAGATTGCCGGCTTCGTCGTGACGCCGCGAAACGACGGCGGTTTTCTGCTTCAGCCAAAGGTTAAGAATCTCGGCAACGTCTCCATCGACGCGGATGTGCGGGTGGTGACGAAATATTTCTTTGGCTCGACCCTCATCACGCACGGCGGACAGTACCCGATTCTGCGAGGCGACACCTCGGACTGGAATTTTGAGCTCAAAAAACCGTTCTGGGGCGGCTGGTATCGCTCGGTGTTTACCGTGGAATACGACGGAAATCCCGAGGCGGGCGTTGGGGTAAAAAGCGGCAAGAATCTCACCCTGCTCGAGGGGCCAATGGTTTGGTTTTTCAGCACCCCGACAACCGCCGGAATGGCGATAGAGGGCGCCGTTCTTCTGCTCATCGCGATTATCTTGGTTCTTTGCTGGCTCTCACGAAGACGCAAAAACTGGATCAAGAAAAACTGGGTTGAGTATGAAATAAAATCCGGCGAATCCGGCGAGGACGTCAAATCTCTGGCCGAACGGTTTGGCACGTCGTGGAAGCTCGTGGTCAAGGCAAATAATTTGCAGCCGCCATATGCGCTTCAACCGGGACAGAAAATCAAGGTTCCGCCGGCAAAGAAATAATTTTGAAAAAAACGAAGAATCCCCGGACTCGCGTCCGGGGGTTCGACGTGAGTCAGCGAGCGTCGAACGGGCGCTAAGGGGCGCCGTGGGTTTTTACCGAGCAATTCTTATGATGGCGAGGAAAAACTCAGCGGAAGTGAAACAAAAGGATTATCGCCACATCATTCTTGGCGTTCTTTTGCTGGCGGGAATCGTGTTTTCCGTCGTGACCATCGTCACGGCAACGGCCCCAGACCCCGGACACAATTTCACCGAATCTTCGGGTGGCGTTGTTCAGGGCGACCTTCTTTATGGGTCGGCCGCCGATACCCTTTTGGCCTTGCCGAAAGACGCCACGGCGACGAGATATCTCTCCAACACCGGCACGAGCAACAACCCAGCTTGGGCTCAAGTCGCTTTAGCCACCGGGGTGTCGGGGACCCTCCCGGTCGGGAATGGCGGAACGGGAACATCCACCGGCTCCATTACCGGCACGGGGGCGTTGACGTTCACCGCCGGCGGCACCAATCAAAACGTAACCCTGACGCCCAGCGGAATCGGCTATACGGTTTTGAACGGCAACGTCGGCATCGGCGACACCACCCCGGCCTCGCTCTTTACCGTCGGCTCCGGCGATCTCTTCCAGGTCGACTCCTCCGGCAATCTGATAAAGCTGAACAACATCACTTATTCCTGGCCTGCCACCCAAGGAGCGGCCAGCACGGTTCTGACAAACAACGGCTCTGGCACCCTCACTTGGGCCGCCGGTGGCAGCGGCACGGTCACGGGCTCCGGCGCCACGGGCGGCGTCACCTTCTGGACGTCGTCCTCCGCTCTCTCCGCCGACGCCACGAAATTCTACTGGGACAACACCGACAAGCGCCTCAGCATCGGGACGGCGGTGCCAAAGGCTGACTTGCACGTAGAGTCTCCTACTGGTGTTACTGCCAACTTCTTCTTGCGAAAAGGAGGGCAGGCAAGCGGATATAATTTTGCAGTAGACAATACGAAGCTGTATATCTCATCATACGATGGAACAACATATAGCGATAAGCTCGTTATTGACACTACCGGCGCCATTGGCATCGGGACGCCAAATCCAGCGGCGGGTGATGCGACAGTGAAACTAGACATGTATGGGAACCTGCGCCTATCTTCTGGGGGTTCGTCCGGTATGACCCTTTCCACCAATAGGGATGACAACAGCCTTTACCTGGTTGCCGGCACAGCGTTCACGAAAGGCGCCTCGGTGCAATTTTATGGAGAAACCAATCCTGATTATCCAGGTGATATTTACATGGTTAGCGGCGGTGCGACCGTAAGCCCGGCAAGCACCATCGAATTTGGGTATAGAAATTCAGGTGGATATAGTTCTTTGATGACGTTAAAAAATACGGGCAACGTCGGCATCGGCGACACCACCCCGGCCTCGCTCTTCACCGTCGGCAGTGGCGACAAGTTCCAGGTGACCTCGGGCGGCCTGATGAGCGTGAACGACAACACGACTGGCCCGGGCAACGTCCAGGGGATGTTCGCCAACACCCATAGCGCCGGGCGCTCGCAAGTCATCGTCTCCAGCGGCACCTACCCCAACAACTTCTTCGCCCTCATGACGCACTCGCCATCCTTCGCCAGCGACAACTACCTGAACGACGCCACGAGCGACGCCGGCCTCGGCATCCTGCTTGGGCAAGGAGGGCAGATGACCAAGTTCTCCGTCGGCACCTACAACGCCGCGCCCCTGTCGCTTTTCACCGATAACACCGAACGGGTGTACATCGCCGCGGACGGCGACGTCAGCATTGGGACGATGACTTCTGACGCTAAATTAAGGGTTGAGGGAGGGGTGATTTCTATAAATGGTGAGGGCTATGGCATAGTAGTCGATGACAATCGCACAGCAGCTGGCGGTAGGGTTGGACTTGTTAAATACCCTGGGCTTGAGGGCATGCTTTTAGCTGGAAACGATGCCCAGATAAGGATTGGACACAGAACGGATCAGTCTGGCGTTACAGGGGGCTCACCAACAATCAGGGTGGAATTGCTGATCGACTACGGTACGGGCTACATCGGCATCGGCGACACCACTCCGGCCTCGCTCCTCACCGTCGGCGATGGCGACAAGTTCCAGATCAACTCCACCGGCAACCTGATCAAGGTGAACAACGTCACCTATTCCTGGCCCGCTTCTCAAGGGGTGGCCAGCACGGTTTTGACGAATAACGGCTCGGGAACCCTCACTTGGGCCGCGACAGCCGGCGGCACCACCATGACGACAGTGGTGACAAGGCCAGTGATGGCGACGGGAGCTGTTGCCGCAGTGTCGTTGAGTTCGCGCACTGTCTATAAAGTAGCCCTGTTCAACGTCCCTTACAGCATGACCGTAAACCAGTTGACCTATAACGTGGGATCGGTTTCCACGGCGGGATCCTACCGGATTTGCGTGTACACGGAAGACGGAACGTCAAAACTCATTGACGTAACCGACACACCAACGGCAGGCGTGAATTCCGTGGTCGTCGACGGCGTAGCGCTCCCCCCGGGGAACTATTACGTTGCCATGGGCTGTAACGCGAACTGCAACAACACCGTCACCATGTTCACCTCAACCGCCGCTACCTGGATTAATACATCTGCCGTGCCGGCGGGTAAGACCGTCTATGAAGGGACGGCGACCATGTCTAGTAATGGGGTTTGCGACACAACGCTTCCGGCAATTACCGGCGTGGTCAGCAGCGCCCCGGTGATTCGTTTGGATAACTAGATATAAGGCGGTGGCGGGGCCAGCCCGCCCGCTACGATTTATATGAGGAAAAACATTCGTTTGAACCTGCCAGTAATTTCCCTCGCCGTGGTTTTCCTGGTGATTTTGTTGGTGGTTTTGTTGTCGCCTCTGGCGGATAGCTCCAAGGAAGTTAGGACGGTCAGGAAAATGAAAACGGGCTTGAAAATGGATGTTAGAACGGGGGAAATGAGGAACAGGGCCACGGCCATAACAAAATCAGCGGAAAACCTTGTCGCCATTGCCGACAAAATGGACACCAAATATTTGTTTTCAGGAGAGCCCATGAGCAGTTTGCGCTTCTACAAGGAAGGTGACGCGACCTATTCCTTGGCGATAGGCGTGGGTGATGACGCGGTGGAAATGCCGGCTTACTATTTTGAGCCCGGAAACTACACCGTCATCAACACCGATGACAGCGACGGCTGCACCACGCTTACTGTCGAGCAATGCCGCGCCAACGCCTATTTCTTGGGGGAAATCACCTTTTCAGTCGAGCCAAACAGCGTCGTTATCAAACCGGTCACTCCCACGCCGATGCCGAGATAATAGCGTATTTATTGATTAAATGAGGAAATTTTCAAATAAAAATTGGCTGGCGGCATTCATCATCCTGATTGTTTCGGGGATGTTTTTTATGCGCGCCGCCCAAGCCGGCACGCTTTCCTGCCTGGTACGGACTCCGGCTTGTAGCGGCGGCGAGATCGAAGTTTTTGAGATGCAGAACACGGCCAATTCCCACGCCGGGCTTCCGGCTTCAAGTTATACCAATCTTGTCTGCTGTACCGGCGTGGTGGGGCTAGGTAATTCATGTTCCGGGACTTATGCCGTAGCCTTGAAATTATCCGGCGCCAACAATGCCCACGCCCGACAAAATTCCCTCGCGGATTACGCCGGCGCCAACAATGCCTGCCTTTCCGTGCCGGGCGGCGGAAGCGTCTCGGTCGGGTATTCAAGCGACTGTGCCGGTGCCGGGTATGACACCACCCTCGCTTCCATGTCCGCCTCCACGAACGCGCATGTGGGCATCAGCACCGCTTATCCGAGCAATAAAATATGCGCAACGGCCGTCGGGGCAGGCAGCCTGACCGCTGGCATTGTGGACGCCGCCGGCAATCCCGTCACCAGCCCGACCATCGCCTTGGGCTCGGTGGCCTTTTCATTTGTTTATTCGACGGCCAACGGCGTTTTTGGAGTCTCGACGGAAAAAATACGAGTTAATAATGACACCGGTAATCCCCGATGGAATTTAACTCTTGCCGCGGAAAACGGGCCGACCTCTTTCTGGGACGGCACGCCCGCTGACTACGACTTTAATGACCCGACGACGGCAGCGGTTGACGGCCCTGACCCTGACAGCTTGGGTGGCCAAATGGCCGTTGATCCATTGAGCGCGACCGTTACCCCGAAACCGGGCTGCGACAATACCGGCGTGACGCTGGGATCATCGGCTTCCTATTCGCAAGCCGCAACCGATACCATTACCCTCTTGACCGCGGGGGCTTCCGCCGCCATCAATTGCTATTGGGACACCGTCGGTGTTGCCATTTCCCAGACCATACCCAAAGAGCAGCCTGCGGCCAGCGATTACGCGATCAGTCTGACTCTGACGGTCACGGCGGTTTGAGCGGCAGGGTCTAGAATGTAGAATCTAGAAAGAAGAAAATAGAAAGTAGAATGATGAAAATACTTAATAAATTTCTGAAATGAAACCGGGTATCGTCCAAAAAGCCCCGAAGTCTGCTGGCCGCTTTCTGTTTTCTGTATTCTTTGTTTTTATTCTATTTTCTATTTTCTACTTTCTATTTTCTAAACCCATTTTGGCCGCTTCAAGCTCCAATTTCCAAATTGAAATATTAAATCTTTGCGGGAACAACATCAAAGAAACAGGAGAGCAGTGCGACGGCTCGGATCTGGGCGGCGCGTCGTGCTCCTCGGTAGGGTTTGGCGGCGGCGCGCTTTCATGCACTGCTTCATGTACCTTTAACACCGCGGCTTGCTCTTCTGGTGGCGGGGGCGGTGGCGGGGGCGGTTATGCCGAGCCAGTAACGAGCGTAATTTTTGAAGGCCGTGCCTACCCGAAGAGCAAGGTGACGCTTTTGAAAGACGCGCTGATTGCCGCCACAGCTGTTGCCGATGGCGACGCCAATTTTCAATTGAACCTTTCTGGACTCTCCGGAGGAATATACATTTTCTCCGTATATGGTGAGGATAACAAAGGCGTCCGCTCCTCTCTTCTAACCTTTCCGATGAGCGTAAGTTCCGGCGCCACCACCAAGGTAGGCGGAATTTTTATTGCTCCAACCATATCGACAGATAAAAGTGAGGTGACTCGAGACGACAGCGTCGCGGTTTATGGACAATCAGTTCCCGGCGGAGAAGTTGCTATTTATATCAATTCTGACGAGAATCCTGCCAAGACAATCAAAACGGGGACCGACGGCGCGTATTTATACAACTTTGACACCAAGGTGCTTAAAACGGGCCTGAATTTCCTAAAGTCAAAAGCCACATCAAACGGCGAGGTTAGCGCCTTCAGCAAGACGATAAGTTTTCTTGTTGGCTCGGAAGTTGTTTTGGTCACGCCCCCAACAAAATGCCCAGTCAAGGCTGACTTGAACAATGATTGCCGAGTAGACATCGTTGATTTCTCCATCGCCGCCTATTGGTACAAACGACCATTGAGCCCGGCTTTCGCTCTAAAAGAAAAAGAGCACCTAAGCGGCGACGAAAAAATTGACCTAGTTGATTTCAGCATCATGGCGTATTATTGGACAGGGTAGTTTAGAAAGTAGAAAATAGAAAATAGAATCTAGAATAATAATTATGAAGGAAAATTATCAAAACTTGAAATCAAATAGTAAATATCCTATTTTCGATTTTTTATTTTCTAAATCCTCTATAATTCTTCTACTTTCTACTTTCTACTTTCTATTTTCTGTTAGCTCGGTTTTCGCGGCGGAGGCCCTCCTTGAGGTTAAAGCTCCGGCGATTCGGGTGGGAGATGAATTTGAGGTGGGATTATTTCTGAACACCGAAAACGAAGACGTCAACGCGGTGGAGGGCAAGGTCGTATTCCCGGAACACCTTCTTGAATTAAAAGGCATCTATGACGGCAATTCGATCATTAATTTGTGGATCGAGCGGCCTAACGCCAAAAACGGTGAAATTCTTTTTTCAGGAATAGTTCCTGGCGGCTATTTAGGCAAGAAGGGCCCGATTTTTTCCGTAGTTTTTCAATCAAAACAGGAAGGGAGCGGCTCAATCGAAATTCAGGACATGAGAGCCTTGCTTAATGATGGGAACGGAACGGGCGCGCACACGACGGTGTCTGATGTACAATTTTCCGTTTCAAAGCAAACGTCAGCGTCTCCACCCGCGGTAGTTGAGAAAAAGGATACTGACAGGCCGGAAATATTTAAACCAATCGTAACCATCAATCCAACAGTGTTCGATGGAAAATATTTTTTGGTCTTCGCTACTCAAGACAAGGGCTCGGGGATTGACCGCTACGAAATACGCGAAGGGGATGGGCCGTTTATCCTTGCCAGAAGCCCCTATCTTTTACAGAATCAAAATCTGGATAAGGAAATCACCGTCAAAGCGGTTGACAGGAGCGGCAATGTGCGCACGGTGACGGTTCCGGCGGAGAAGCCGATGACATATCAAGTGGCGGACAAGAAGAACACGGGCATGCTGCTCGCCAGCGCCGTCATCGTGATTGCCGCGGCACTGGTCGCGAAACTCCTATGGAGAAGGCACACAAAATCCTCCTGACGGTCCTGCTCGCGTGGCTCGCCCCCTTTGCGGCCAGTGCGGCGACGCTGTACGTTTCGCCGGCCAGCGGCTCATACGGCCTCGAAGGCACGTTTTCGGTCAACGTCTATGCTTCGAGTCTGGACCAGGCCATGAACGCCACCTCGGCCACCATTGCCTTCCCGCCCGACAAGCTCGAAGTGACAACGCTTTCGAAAGAAGGCTCTATTTTCTCCCTCTGGATCCAGGAACCGACGATTTCCAACGCCGACGGCGTGATTAATTTCAAGGGTGTCGTTCTGAATCCGGGCTACATGGGCGCGGCCGGCAAAATTCTTACCGTCACGTTCAAGGCGAAAGCCATCAGTACGGCAGCGGTAAATTTTTCTTCGGCGAGAGTGCTCGCGAATGACGGCAAAGGAACGGACATCCTGAAGGGAACAATCGGGGCGACCTACGGCATCACCGCCGTGGCGGCAGTTCCGGCTCCTTCCGCGGGCACTCCAGAGGCGCCACGGGTATCCTCCTCCACCCACCCCAACCCCGACGGATGGTACGCCGCGACGGACGCGAAGTTCTCCTGGCCCGTCCCGAACGGCTCGACGGCGGCCCGCCTGCTCATCGACAAGACCCCGGACGCATCACCGATAATAGAGTACTCCCCGCCAATCAGCTCATGGGAGATGTCGGATCTCGCTAACGGTGTCTGGTATTTCAACGCCCAGCTCGGCAACACGAGCGGTTGGGGGGCGATAACGAGTTTCCGCCTTCGCATCGACACGGAAAAACCGAGCCGTTTCGAACTGACCGAGGTTCCCAGGCCGGATTTGACGGAGCCGAAGGCGACGTTCGTGCTGGATGCGTTCGATTCCCTCTCCGGCATCGACCATTACGACGTCAGCGTGGACGGGGGCGTGCCGGAATCCTGGAAGGACGATGGGTCTCATCGGTACGTAACGAAGGTGCTGGCACCGGGGAAACACGCGCTCGCCGCCGCGGCGATCGACCAAGCGGGCAATTCGCTCTCCGCGAACGCGGAGTTTGTCATCGAGGCGCTCGAACCGCCTTCAATCTCCGTCTGGACATCGCGAGGGGGCGCGAGTCCGATCATCGTCCAGGGTTCGACGTTTCCGGACAGCCAGGTGGTGGTCTGGATCAAGCACGGAGGCGAAGAACTGTCGAGTGCCGAGACACGAAGCGGGGCCGACGGAAAATTCACCTTCACGACCGATGGCGGATTGCCGGCGGGAGCTTACCAAGCATGGGCCAAGGTCACGGACCCGCGCGGCGCCAAGAGCGGCCCGTCGGAGAAAGTGGGCGTGACTGTCGTTCCGGAAGCGGGAATCGCTGTCGCCCTAGCGTCACCATGGGCGGCGTCTCTTGCCGCGGTCCTTCTGGCGGCGCTCATCGCGCTCGGCGTGGCCGTATTGTTCGCGAGACGGAAGGCGACCGACCTCAAACGACGCGTTCAAAAAAAGGCCCAAAAGGCCATCCTGGCTCTGCGGCCGGCGTTTGACACGCTGCAGAAAGACATACGCCGGCGCATCGGGGCGCTCGAGAAGAAGAAGGGCAGGCGAATGTTGACCGAAAAAGAGGAGCGTCTTCTGGAGCAGCTAAAAATCAATCTTGACGCTGCTAAGTCCGCCATCCGAAAGAAAATCGAGGATATCAAAAGGAAAATGAAGTAACCGTACCCCCGCTCTCGACTATGAAATTGATCCGCCTCGGAGATATTCCGATAACCGGCATCTCCCATAATCAGGAAATCAAGGAACGGGTGTTGATTGAAAAAGGCGCGCTCCCCCACCTGATGATGTTTAGCTACGCCGTGCTTCAGCCGGGCCAATCGATTGAAGCCCATCAGCACGAAACCATGGCCGAGGTTTTCTTTGTCCTGTCCGGCCAGGCGCTGTTCCACGTGGGCAACGAAGACGTCGTGGTCAGTGCCGGCGACTGCCTGACCGTCGGGACTGGCGAACTGCACTCGCAAGAGAACATTTCTGACGCCGCTGTCGAATGGCTGTATTTCGGGGTTGCCACGGAATAGGAGGTCATCCGACGAGACAAAAGCCCGTCCCTAGCCAAAAGGCCGGGGGCGGGCTTACTCATCCTGATGCTTGGCTCAAACCTGAACGCGCTTCCGAAAACACAACTGCCCGCCTGAAGACAGGACGGGCAGCGATCCGCGCGCTTAGTAGTCGATCGTGCGGAAGACGGGCTGGAACAGAAGGGTGCGTTTCGCGCAACACGAGGCGAAACGGCACTGGTCGCACTGGGGCTCGCTCATCTCCGGGCAAAAGTGGCGGGCATCCCAGAAGGCGAGATCCACCACCGGCAGGCTGCGGCCGGAAGCGCGCATGACCCGAAGAGCCGCTTGATACGTGGCATTCCGAATCGCGCGCTCGACGTCGCTGCTGACCCAACGGCGTTCGGAAATGTCGCGAGCCACCTCTTCATCGGTTATCTCCACGATTCCGAGCCGAAGCGCGACGCGCATGAGATGGTAGTCCACGATGGGGCGCCAGTTTTCCTCATCGCTCACCTTGAGAAACCGCTCCGGCCGCGCCGCAAGAATCATTGCCAGGAGCATCGGCCGTTTGAACCACGAATCCCCTTTGAAGCCCGCGATGTCCGCGACCCACTTGACGAAAGCCGCCAACGGCACGAGTTGTTTGTTGGCCGCGTCAACGATAGCCGCCGGCGACAAGCGGGTTCGCTGGAACCATCGGCCGTAGTCGCGTGTGAGATCAAGACGAACTTCCGGTTCCGGAAACCGGAGCGGGCCAGCATCGTCACGGAACATTCTCGCCATCATCGCCTCGTCTGCCCCGGCCAATCGTTCTGGACAGAAAGACTCCGGCGCCTCCCGCAGTTGCCGAGCCATAGATTTCCAGAGCAAGGTGGAGCCCTTGCAGGATTTCCCGCCTATCTGCCCCACCATCGGCTCGAGGTACCCGTTCGCGTCGCCGTGCCAGAAGCCGTGGTTGTGTAGGCAGGCGAAGAAAAAGAATTCCACGGCGGCCGGATGATGAAGCGGTGGGTACATGTTCGTCGCCGGCACCTCGCGCCCGCCAGCCTTGAACGAGTAGAAGTTCATCCCCTCGGTTTCTGGCAAGCCCCTCACGATTTGCGTCACGGCGGCAACCTTTTCGTGGTTGACAATGATCATGTGCACCTCCTGAAACTGCTGTGCGCAGGTAAAGATTAATAGGTGGAGTTGCAACGGTCAAACGGCTGCTTGGCCGCCAAAACACGCTCGCTGGCGGGCCTGTCCACGCCCTTGACGCAAGCGTCAAAAAGAGCTAACGTGCGGCAAGACAGCTCCTTCTCTCAGCGATCGAGGAGGGCACCACCGAAAGAGGTAAATCATGCCCATAACGATAGTGGATCTCAACGCGCAGGCCGCCGCTCTCGCCGGAAGCATCCGCAGCTATGTGCGAGATCAAATCCAGACTTGGCAGCGGGTGCCATGGCTCGCCCTCCGCGCCGCCATGCTCGGTCAATCGTCAGCCACGATCAACCGTGCCTACAAGTTCGGCTACTGGCATGTCTGCCCGACGCTGGCCGTGGACTGCGCTAATGGCGACCTGTGCGAGTTCCACGACGAAGACCCGCATGTAGCCACCACCGAGAAACTGCTCGAGTACGCCACCAGGTTGGGAATCTTCGACGGCGAACAGGTCATCGAGATGCTTAATAGCGTCGCACTAGAGGGCCTGATGCTCGAACACCTGCAGCCGGACGAAATCGAGTCGCGACGCGTGGCACTGAACGAAGAGCGTAAAAGGCTGCGCCTCCACCCCCGCAGGTACGACGCGACGATGCGTCTGCCGCTCCCCCTTCCCGAACCACCCTATTACGGCGGTTAGCCGTAGACGAAGACAAGCCCCCGAAACGACACCCCTGTCGTCTTCTCGGGGCTTTTTAGTTGAAAAACGCGCGGGGCCGTGGCGCGACTAGTTGAAAAACGCGAATTTTGGGGTCAAGTCTTGGGATGTGAATAGAAATTCGCATAAATATGCGATGTAAGAAAAGCGGCCCTCACGAAGAGGGTCGCTTTTCTTGGTAGCCCGTAGGGGAATTCTCGTCGCGCCGCCGAATGCGGCGCTCCTCGTCCGGGGCAGCGGCGAATCCTTCGCTGGCTAGGATTCGCCGACGCTCGGCCTTCGCGCCGTGGACGCGGCGCTCGGTCTCGCTCCTGCCCGTTCGATTCCCCTATGGGCTATACAAATAGCGATGTCCGTGAAAACCGAAACGTGTCGCGCCCCGACGTCGAATACGTCGGGGCTTGTCCGGGGTCGTCGGCCCCGCTCGCCGGCTCGCGGGGCTCGCGCTCGCTTCGGCGCGGTCGACGCCGCGCCTTGCTCGCTTACGACCCGTTCGATTCCCCTACGGGTACCCGACCAACAAAACGACCCCACCACGTGGTGGGGTCGTTTTGTTGGTAGCCCGTAGGGGAATCGAACCCCTATTCTCACATTGAAAGCGTGATGTCCTAACCATTAGACGAACGGGCCGTGTAATTTTGTTAGCGTCTCCTTTTTTCAATCCGCGTCTGGCCCCCGGATATCGCTCTCTCCGTTCGCGATTCCGGGGCGACCGCCACATGGGAATTGGCGGTCGATTAGACGAACGGGCCGTGGATGGCTGCGCTGACCTGTCGGTTTTTTCTACTACGACTTTGTTTTAATTGAAAGCGTGATGTCCCTCCGCCTCGCCTATAAACGGAAACCCTTCGACTCCCCCGGTTCGCGGCCCGGGGTCGCTCAGGGAATATTGTATTTTATGCCCTGAGCTTGCCCTGAACCATTACGGTTCAGGGCTTGTCGAAGGGCATCGCTGCCCAAACCGACTCCAGACTAAACCCTTGCTGGACAAAAGAGAAATTACCCTTTTCTGCCTCACCTGTCAAGCCATCAGAAAGAGCAAATTCGCCAGTTCTTCGATAAAACCGCGGCGCCAAACCGACGCCCAAAAAACCGGCGAATAACCTGATATAATTACTATATCAGTCCCCGCCTTGATTCCTCCTCCATGCCCCCCAACAACGAACAAGAACTTCACGTCCGCGTCGAGCCGCGCCCCGGGAAAAAGCGCTCTTTCTGGAAGAGGTTCCGCCCGCCGCGCCCGCCGCGGCCGACCTTGGGTTCGCTCGCGGACCGCATCAAGCTGGTCGTCATCGCCACCGCTGTCCTCCTGACTGCGGCGAGCTTTTCGGTGACCGCTCTCTTCTGGCGCGCTTGGCAAAACGACGACATCGCCGCCCAGGGCCGTTACGCCTCAACCGCCACCTATCGGATCGCCGACATCGTGAACGCCATTCGACCGGTTCTGGGCGAGCTAGCCAATAACGCCAACCGCGGAAGTGCGGACTGTCCGGCGCTCACGGCCGCCGCTGCCGCCAAACTCTCGGTCACGACCGTCGGCGTGGCATCGGGCGACGGCACCGTCATCTGCCAAAGCAACAACAGCGCCAAAACAGACCTCGCTTCGGCCGCCGCCTTCCGTCGCGCCATCCGAACCGGAAAATACTCATTCGACTCTGCCGCGTCACCGGATGCGCCGAACAACGTCGTATTCGTCATGCCAGCCCCGACGCAAAGCGACAACGAAACCGGTGACCAAGCCGCGCCCGCCAAACCCACCCTCGTCGCCTTCGCCACCATCACTGACCGGATGCTGGCCGACAACCTGTCCGGCGATGGCCAACACGTCGTCGGCATCGCCGACAGCCACGGCACCAGTCTCGCGCGCCTGACGGCCGGCGTTTGGGAACCGAACAGCCGCAACCTTCCCCTGCCGCTCGTCACGGAGATGTTGTCGCAGAAAACCGGCCGGGCGGAAATATCCGACCTGGACGGGACGGTGCGCCTCTACTCCTTCTATGCCGTGAGCGATGACGGCGGCGGGCGCCTTTACTTCTATGCCGGCGCCTCCATCACCGAAATCTTCCGCGACACCAACCTCACGGCTGTGTTGGCCGCAGCCGGCTTCACCGGCGCCGCCATCGGCATCGTCTGGCTGATGCTGCTTTGGGGCCGCTATCTCATCGCCGCCGGCGTCCGCCGACAGGTCGCCGCCATTCGCGAGGTCGTGAGCGGCTCAAGAGGCCCGGAAAACCTGCCGCGCGGCTTCACCGAACTCGACGAGCTGACCGCCCTCTTCGAAGACCTGGTAACGCGCGTCACCGAAGCCGGCCTGACCCTGGAAAAAAAGGTCAAATCACGCACGGCCCTCTTGGAGCTCTCCAAGGAATTCACCGACTTGGCCAAGGCCCGCACCGAAGCCCTGCTCGCCAGCATCGGCGAAGGTGTCGTGGCCACGGACAAGGAAGGGAAGATCACCTTCACGAACGGCGTGGCCCAGGAGGCACTCTGGCAGTCGGCTGACTCCGTGGTCGGCACGCCCGTCGCCGCCGCTTTCCATCTCGAGAACGAAAAGGATGAGCTCGTCCCCGAAAATGAATGGCCTATCTGGACCGCCATCAAGGACGGCCAGACCGTCATCACACCAGCACCGGTCAAGCCTTTCTACATCAAGCGGCGCGACTTAAGCCGATTCCCGCTGCGCATGGTCATCTCCCCCATTCACCTGGGCGACGAGGTCGCCGGCGCCCTGCTCGTCTTCGCCGACATTTCCGACGAGGTGGAATTCGATCGCCGCAAGTCGGAATTCGTCTCCATCGCCTCGCACGAGCTCCGTTCGCCGGTGGCCGCGCTCAAGTGGATGGCCGACCTGATGCGCAAGGGTGACCTCGGCGCCCTCAACGCCAAACAGACGGAGTGGGCCAACAAGATGTTCACCGCCAGCCAGATGCTGGCCGATCTGGTGAGCGAGCTTCTCAACATCTCGCGGCTTGAGGCTGGCGTGAAGATGAAGGTGGCCGAAATTGATGCCGCCGCCTTCATCGGGGAAATCATCAAGCAAACGGAACCGATCCTGCTGGAGAAAAAACAGACCATGGCCTATGTCCCGGCCGTGTTGCCTCGCGCCAAATTCGATCAGGTCGTCATCGGCGAAGTACTGAAGAACCTCATCTCGAACGCCAGCAAGTATTCCTCTGAAGGCAGCGCCGTCAACCTGGCGGTAACGACGGCAACCGTTGACGCCGTGCCGATGCTGAAATTCTCGGTCAGCGACCGCGGCATCGGCATCCCGAAATCCGACTACAACCAGATGTTCAACAAGTTCTTCCGAGCCGAGAACGCCATGCAGAGCCTCATCAAGGGCACGGGTCTGGGCCTTTATTTCTGCAAATCCGCCGTCGAGGCGCACGGCGGACAGATCGGCTTCGAATCGGAAGTCGGGCAGGGCACCACCTTCTGGTTCACCCTGCCGGTCGCCGGGCCGACAGTAGTGAAGAAATGATGAACATCAACTGGCTCAAACTCGTCGGCGTCATCCTCATCGGCGGGTATTTTTTGCGCGCCGTGGCCGCGCCGGCTGATTGGCATCTCATTGACGGCGTTGACCTCATCTTCCACGAGGCCGGGCACACGCTGTTCTTCTGGGCGCCGGAGTGGCTGAACATCGCCGGCGGCTCGATCTTCCAGGTGTTCCTGCCGCTCGCCCTCGCCGTCGTCGCCTGGCGTCGCGACCAGAACTACACCGCCGCCGTCCTGCTCATGTGGGCCGGCCAATCCTTCGTGAACGTGAGCGTCTATGCCGGCGACGCGCTCAAGATGCAGCTGCCGCTCATCTCGCCGTACGCCGAGCACGACTGGAACTTCCTGCTCTGGCGCTTCGGCCTGCTCCGCCACACCAATCTCATCGCGGGAATCATCAAGGGTGTCGGGCTCACGACGTTCTTCGCCGGCCTCGCGCTGGCGTTCTATCAGTCATTCGAACGAAAAGAGGAAACGCTGTCCCTCCCTGATTGACGCAACCTCGCCAAACTGATTAAATGGCCGCGTCTTTGACAACCTCATCAGGGAGGGCAAAAACTTGACCCAACGACCAACCATTCTTCATGTTGGCGAGTTCGATCTATCTTGGAACGACGGAACCGAATGGCAACAGGCCGAAGCCGTGAGCCATTTTCTTGGGACGACCCTAGCCGCGGAAATCATCAGCTACCCGATCCATGAATTCAGATGCAATCGGCGGCGACTGCGACGACTGTGGGCCTCCGGGGCGCTGATTTTAGCCGTGACTCAACGCGATCGTCATGCTCTTTGGCGAGAAAACGTTGAGGAAATTCGAGCGTGTGTCTCGCCGGACGTACCCATAGCCGTCTTGGAAAAGTATCCTAACTGCCGACGGCTAACCACTGAAGACACCGACGTCCGGAACTTCTCGTATCCCTACGGGGATTTTCTGAACCTGGCGAAGCGTCTCATTGAGGACTGGCGCCAAACGGATTGGCTCGGAGCCGCCGGTTCGGAATTGGCCGAGGCCCGGCTGCTCGCCGCCTTGCATCGAGCCTACGACGAGAACGCCGACGAAGAAGAGTCTCTCGGCGTACCCGACCATAATGGCCGCGCCGTGGCCGAAGCCTTGCGCATAAAGCTGCTGCCGGTTTCCCGCCTGACGGACGAATTCGACCGCACCCTTGACTACACGCCGCGCGAATTCCTGCCTGCCGAAGCGGAGATTTACGAAGCCGCTGCCGCTCGCATCCGTGCCATGCCGGACAGCGAACGCGTAGACTTCGCCGAAGAATTGTTCCAACGTACCTGGGGCGACGAGTTGGGTCCAGGCGTCTGCGGCTTTGCCATCGAGGTCGCCACAAAACAAACGACCGTCACGAGCGGTTACGGCAACCACCGACGAGCGGCCGATCAATTGGCATGTCGCTTCGAAAAAATCGTCGAGCTCCAAGTGGAAAACGCGGAGAGCCGCGGCTACTCGTGGGCAGAGCGGCCGTGCCAGTTTCAATACCGAATCTTCGGCGGCCTGATCGTCTCCTCGTGCTGGGGAATTCCGGTTCCGATTGTCCGTTTCGACATCGAGCACATCGACGAGGAACAACGCGAGGCTGCCTCCTTCCTGATGCGGGAACGCAAGTACCTGCCCGTCGGTCACGACGGACGACTCATCGAGGGCTAGCGCCTTTGGCTGGCCCTCTTTATTATTCACGATTCCCAAAGCACAGGCTGATATATTCTTGACAATCAACCAAGCCCCGGCCAACCGCCGGGGCTTCATCAATTTTTGATTGTTCGCACCACCTGTCGCACCCGTGCCTTTCGCATGACCGTAGCAATAAATCGTAGTGTCTCTTCCGGTCGCCTCTTCAAAGAATGCTCCCACACCCTCACCACCAGCCACCCGTCGCGCCGAAGCTTGGCGAAGTTGCGCCGGTCGCGGGCGCGATTGCCGGCGATCTTCTTCTGCCAGTATTCGGGCAGCTTGGCGCGCCAGGCCGGAAAACGGTACCCATGCCAAAAATCTCCGTCAATGAAAACGGCAATGCGCCGACTCGGCACAGACACGTCCGGACGGCCCGCCGCGAGCTTATAGTGCTTGCGAAAATAGATTCGCCGACTGCGCAAATATCGAAAAACCGTCATCTCGATGCCGGTGTTGGTGCCGCGAATACAGGACATGATACGGCTCCTGACTTCCTTGGAGAACTTGTCGGGCATACGCATGATGATTATACTCTTTTCCCGGCCTTCCCTAAATTTTGCCAAAAAGCGGCAATAATGCGACAAAGTCGGGCGGCCAATTGACGTTTATGCTGGCTACCGATACGGTGAGATTAGCCCTCTCGTGGGCGGAAAGGATTCCCCATGACAGCTCGAAACCTGTCATTGGCCGGAATTCTTTCCGGCCGTCGTTCTTTTGCGAAGATTCTGTTCGTTTGCCTGTGCCTGACGGCCAGCGTCGCCTCGAGCATGCCGCTCACCGACGATGACGGCCTGGACGCGATCTGGTGCCGCGAGACTCCAGAGCGCCGCTGCCTGGAGCGAGCCAAGAACTCCGGACGGGAAACCGTAGCGGTCTTCGGCGCAACGTGGTGTTCCGGATGCCGTTTCTACAAACAGCGCACGCTGGGCGACCCGCAAGTCCGAGAACAGCTGCGGCGTTATCAGCTCGTTTACGTGGACACGGACATTAATCGCGATGCCGTGGACCGCTACCGAATTAACAGCTGGCCTTCGACCCTGTTCCTCCGCAGCGACCGCGAATCCGGGCGACTGAAGGGTGTCCACTCGCCGGACAGCCTGCTCCGTTTTCTCCGAGAAAGCTCCGGTCAACACTGACCTCCGTCACGCCAACCATCCGGCTCGCCGTTCTCGGGAGCCGGATTATGTTTGTCAGCCCCAGTAAACCACGCACAGCCGGACGAAGCCGCCAGCCGAAAATCTTTCAGCAAATCGTTTCCGACAAGTTATGCCAATGTGATAAGCTTGGGTCATGTCCAAACTACGCCACTATCTTTGTGTGCTCACGCTGATGGTGGGGATTCTCCCCCATCCCGCCGGAGCCGTCGCTTTGCGCGACCGTTTGGCCGGACGGTTGCTGTTGGATGTCGAGCATTATGGCGCGTGCTGGTATGTGAATCCGCTCACCCGTGAACGGTATTCGCTTGGGCGGCCAGACGAAGCGCTGGCAGTCATGCGCCAGTTGGGTCTCGGCATCAGCAACGTCGACCTCGCCAAGATTCCCGAACTGGGTGCGCCGGTCGGCGACGCGGCCCTGACGACGCGGCTCGCCGGACGCATCCTGCTCGCGGTCGAAGCGCACGGCGAAGCCTGGTACGTGAACCCCGTTGACCTGCGCCGCTATTACCTGGGTCGGCCAGCTGACGCCTTGCGGATAATGAGCGGGCTCGGGCTCGGCATTACGTCCGCGGATTTGGCCATGATTCCGATGGCCTTGCCCCCGCTCCTCGGCGCCGAATATTCGGAACAAACCATCGTGACCGCGAGCGGCTCTTTTGCGGCAAAAATCGCCCGCTTTGACCGTTCCCGCTACGAAATCATGACGCTGACCGACGGCCAGCAGGACTGCGTCGCCGACTGCCCCGCCCAGCCGCTTCTCAACTACTTCAATGCCGTGCCGGACGCCGTCGCCGCCATCCACGGTTCGTATTTCTGCCCGCCGGATTATCCCGCCTGCGCTGAAAAGGCCTACTCTTTTCTCTGGCCGGTGCTCGATAGCGCGACCAAGGCGTTCCTGAACGAGGATCAGCTCAAATACCACGAACGGACTCTGGTGACCGCGACCGCGGACGGCGGCCTGCATCTTTACCGCAACGCGAAAACTGATTTCGGCTGGTCGCTCGCCGAACATGAAGCCGCGACCGGCGAGCGCGTTACCGCCGCGCTCGGCAATTACCCGGCGCTCATGGCGAACGGCCAGGTCGTCGTTGACAGCGAGCCGACGCTCGACGACGGCCAGCGCAACAACAAGGGCGCGCGTGGCGGAATCGGCTGGAACGGCAACAGCGTCTGGCTCGTCCTCACGTCCGCCGCCACGGTACCCGACCTCGCCCGCGTCTTCCAAACGCTCGGCGCCACCGACGCCATGAACCTCGACGGCGGCGGCAGTTCCGCGCTCATCTGGCGCGGCTCCTACAAATCCGGCCCCGGTCGCCTCTTGCCCAACGCCATCGTCATCCGGCCACGCTCCCTGTCGACACCATGATTCAATAAGCGTTACTCACGCGCCACGCGGACAGCGGAGCCGCCCGCTGGGGCTGGCGCGGAGGGCTGTCCGCGCGGGCGGCAAAGCGATTCAATAGCAGCCCTGATCTGCCCAGTTTCCACATCAAACGACAAAGAACCATAAATATTAATCAAAACCGGCCCAACACGGGCCGGCTTTGTTGATGAGAATAACTACTCCACCACCGAATACTTGCACTCGCCGGTATCGAAATATTCCTGCGCCGAACATTCCTTGTTGTCTATCCGACAAAGGCCGGCTTTCTCCGTGTCGCCCGGCTTGATCAACTCGTGGCCCGTGATGATGCAGAAGCGGTCGGCCGCGTTTGAGGTCATGCTGACGTCCGCGCCGCCCTGTGCGCATTCGCCGCGCATGAGCGCCCACTCCTCGCATTCCATGTTGGCCCCAAACGAGCAGATGCCGTATTCGCCGCCATCCGGCCGTTTCTCGATGCTCAATTTTCCGCCCACGCCGCTGCAGTTCTGTGAAGCAGGATTGGACATCTTGGTGGCGGCCATTTCGCCGGTCCGACGCAATTCCGTGCCCTTCTGCTTAACGATGTCGTAAACGTTCGTCGAAAGCGACGCCACAGACTCGCTCAAGGCGGCGATGGTGAGGTTCTGGGACCGAACCAAAATACCCAAGACCACGATGCCGCCGATAAGAATCAAAACGATGACAAAAAGAAAACGTGACATATTTAGGCGATTAACGTGATTCTTGGCGTCCGTTGGTGGAGCCAATATTATTTTACCACTCGGACAGCCCCAGCCCCAATGTGCCCGACGCCGGTCAACCGCTGTCGTGTCGCCAACAGGCCGACACCCAGGTTGCAGATCATCACCAGAACCGGCCCGAAAAGCTCAACGGGGCGGCCTGACCAGCGCAACAGCACGGTCGCGACAGAGAACCCGCCCGCCGCGGCCCAGACGAGCCAAGGGCCAGCCATTTCGGCGCGCGGCTCCCGCCAGACGCCGCTCGCCGTGACGGCGTACGGAATGATGCCCGCGACGTTAAGGGTGACGTTCGCCCATGGACCAGCCGGGTCGCTCCACCAAAGTGCCAGCACCACCAGAGCCGTCACGCCGCTGAATATTTCCAAAGACGTCGGCTTGAGCCAGTAACCGCAACGCAAAACCCACAAGAAAGTCAAGACGCAAATTGCGGCGCTCACGCCGGAATTAAATGACTTCAAGCCGTCGCCGGTGAACGTGAAAAAAGTGAGGAAGCCGAGGGTGCCGTCCACGGCCCAAATAAACCAAGCCACGATGTTGGGTCGAGTTTCGTGGCGTCCGATGTTGCGGTTGTACCACCAATAACCGGCAAACGTCAGACAGCCGGCGATAACGGCGGTGAAAAAGCTGATGACCGGTGCCATGTATTATTTATTTCACCGCAACCCTTGCGCGTCAAGCAGGGCGCGATAGGCGCCGTCAGTTCGCGCCGCCAACTCCTCATGCCGACCAGCCTCGACAATCCGGCCGTCCTTGAGCACGAGAATCATGTCTGCTTCCGAGGCGGTCTTCAGCCGATGGGCGATGATGAAGGTCGTTCGCCCAGCCATGAGCTGACGGAGCGAAGCGCGGATGATTTCCTCGGTCTTGCTGTCGAGATTCGAGGTCGGCTCGTCGAGAATCAGGAGGCGCGGATCGCGCAGGAAAGCGCGCGCCAGCGCCACTCGCTGACGTTCTCCGCCCGACAGCTTCAACCCGCGCTCGCCGACCACGGTCGCATATTTTTCCGGCAGGGATTCGATGAACGGCCCCAAACCGGCGAGCCGCGCTGCCTCATGCACTTCCTCGTCCGTCGCATCCATGCGCCCGTAGCGGATGTTGAAATCCAGGCTCTCATGAAACAGGGTCAAGTCCTGCGGCACGTAAGCCATCTGTTCGCGGAGCGAACGAAGATTGATGGTGCGGATGTCGCGGCCATCGAGCAGGATGGAGCCGGCGTCCGGCTCGTAATAACGGCCCAATAAATCCATGAGCGTCGTCTTGCCCTCCCCCGACTCGCCGACGACGGCGACCGAAGTTCCCGGCAGAACCTTGAAGCAAACATCCTTGAGCACTGCGCGCCGTTCGTTATAGGAAAAATGGACATCGCAGAACTCGACCTGCCCCTTGAACGCGACCGCCTCGCCGGAAAGGAAATCCTCCGGCGGATCAAGCAGACCGTCGTTCAGCTCCCGCCATCCGGCGTAGGAACGCAGGGCCGACCGGAACTGCCAATTCATGTAACGGACGTAACCAAAAATCGACAGGGCGTAAGCCATGAGCGCGGCCAGCTGACCGACCGTGAGGCGCCCGGCCGCCACGCCAGCCGCGCCGAAAGCCAACGTCAGCAGGCCGGCCCCGGTCACGGCCGCCGTCTGCCCGATGTTGGTTAAGAAATCGTGCCAACTGCTTTTCGCATATGCCTCATGCGACTCCGCCATGCCGCTCGCCAGACGTTCGGTCATGAGCCGCTCGTTGGTAGTGGATTTCACCACGAGAATGTTGCGCAGCGCGTCCCACGCGATGCCGGTCGCCTTCGAATCCTTCTCGTCCCAGACGCGCCGCAGTTCCGTATATTTCGCCGTTCGTTCGGCTGTCAGCCAAATGTAAACCGCGAGCGCCGACGATATCCCGACGGCGATGCGCCAATCGAGCGTGGCCACGTAAACCAGGATGGCCAGCATCGCCAGCACCGCCGGCGCCAAATCGAAAGGGCCGGCGTAAATCAGGTTGAACATCTCCCAACGCAGGCGACCGAGCCGCTCGTTCATCTGGCTGATCTTCGTGCCGTGATGGAACGCCATCGGCTTGTTCAGGATGCGGGCCGCGAAATCGCGGAAAACCGCGATGCTGGCTTCGCTCGCCAGAAAATCCCCGCGCAGGGCCAAGTAGTTGCGCGTCGTCTCGGCCACGAGCCGCAAGACGGCCCACGCCACCACCAGCATGAACAAACCCGGCAAGGCCGTTCGCTGACCCGCCGCATCCAACACCCGCCCCATAAGCAGCGGGCCAGCGGTGTCGAGTGCCGCCGCGACCACGGCCAAACCGCCGCACAGCCACAAGATGCCCCGGTGCGGTCTGAGCAGCTTCCAAGTGAATAACAGGAAACCTTTCATATGATGACCAATGTCTCGACCTACTTTACCAAGCGACGGTCGTCACGACAACAGAACTTCTTGGCATGGCTCAACCGCGAAAAATTTTGTATAATACGAGTGATATGCGCCTGAAGGCCTTGCCCTTGTCCATCAGCCTGTCCCTAGTGGCTCTTTTGGCGACCACGGCGGCCAGCGTTCTTATAGTCTATCGCCTGAACCGCCTGGCGGATGAACAGCTCACCGCCAACAACACCTCTGATGTCGCGGCCATCATCAACGGTGAGGCCCAACACCTCCTGCTTTTCGCACAAAGCCTGGCTGGCCTGCAAGCCGCTTCACAAGAAGTGACGCATGACGGGTTCACGACGTTTTCCGAACTAGCCCTGACCGGCCTCGACCGACAAGTGACCCTTGAGTGGGTTGACGCGAACGACACCGTCCGCTTCGTCTTCCCCGAAAATGACGCCAACCTGAAGACGGTTGGCACGTCAGTCAAAATCAACACCGAACGAATTACCGCACTCAAGGCCGCCAAGCTGCGGCACATCTCCACCAGCACGCCGCCACACATGTTGCGCCAAGGCTATCCAGGTTTCGTGCTTTTCCATCCCGTTTACAAAGGCAACGACTACCTTGGCAGTGCCGTGGTTGTCGTCGGCTTGGAATCTTTCCTGTCCCGTGCCGCCGAGACTCTCTATGCCAAGGGGCTGGATGGGGATGTCGTAGCGAACAATATCACGGTGCCGATGGGCGGCACTGACATCTTTACGGCCGACGGACGGCACATCATCAATCCGGTCGGCGACAGCGAGATAACAACCAATCCGCCGACCGTGCCGACGAGCTCCATTCAAAGCTCGAAGCAAATCAGCGTCGCGGACCAGGTCTGGATCATTCGGGTCTTCAACACCGGACAACCCATCTACCTGAAACAGACCGTTGTCTATGCCTTTTTCGCGCTCTTTGTGGTGGCCATTCTCGGTGCCCTCATGATTGCCCTCGAACGTCGACGCCGACTCCTTCAAGCCGCTTATGAGCGCGAGAGAAGCACGGTCTCCCTGATTTCCCATCAGCTACGGGCGCCCATTACGGAAATGGCCTGGATTGTCGAGGCCTTTTTCGACGAGCATCGCTTACCCCAGGAAATGAAGGAACCGGTGATGGACATGCACATCATCGTCCGCAATGCCGCCAAGCTGATTGATGACATCCTCAACATGTCCCGCATCGAGCGCGGCGTGCTCAAGATCAGCGCCGCCAAGATCCCTCTTTCGGATATCGTGGAAGACGCCCTGAAGCCGCTGCGCTCCGTGGCCGCCGATAAAAAAATCAAATTCATCGTGAACGTGCCGACGGACATCGGCGTTTGGGTCGACCGCCTCAAAGCCGCAGAGGCCTTGCGGAACATCGTTGACAACGCCATCAGGTACGGCCCGGACGGCTCCGACGTCGAAATCTACAGCCAACCCGGCCGACCCGGCATCGTTGAGTTGGCCGTGAGCGACAGCGGGAGTGGCATCCCCAGGGAGGCACGGGCCACCATTTTCGACATCAAGACCGAGAACATCAACCAGGGCGGGGAGACGCATGGGGCGGGTCTCGGCCTCTACCTCGCCAAGCAATTCGTGAAGCTCATGGGCGGCGACATCCGTTTCGAAACCTCGCCAAACGGCACGACCTTCTTCATCAGCCTACTGACGGACGAGCCGATTGAAGGCAAAGGAAAGTGATTTGAACCCATCCGAAAAAGCCGCCCCTCACGGAGCGGCTTTTTTATTACTGTTGCGGCACCGCGCCCAGCGCCTTCTGGACGGTCGGCGGCAGGTTCGGGATGGCCGACAGGTTCTTGTATCCGATGTACGACTGCAGGACCTCGAGCGGCACGGTGAAGATGACGGTGTTCGACTGGTCGGAAGAGATGTCATTGATGGAATTGAGCGTACGCAGATGGAGCGCGCCTGGGTGGCGCGCCAGGATTTCCGCGGCCCTGGCCAGATTCTCGGCGGCCGCCACCTCGCCCTCGGCATTGATGATGACGGCCCGCCGTTCGCGCTCGGCCTCGGCCTGCTTGGCGATGGTGCGGACCATGTCGGTCGGCAGGTTGATGTCCTTGAGCTCGACCGACGTGACCTCGACGCCCCAATCCAGCGTCACCTTGTCCACGATGCTCTCAATCTTGTCGGAAATCTGCTGGCGTTGGGACAACAGCTCATCGAGCGTGCATTCGCCGACGATGTTGCGCATGGTCGTCTGGGCGAGCTGGAGCACCGCGTAATAAGCCGACTCAACCTCAATGATGGCCTTGGCGGAATCGACCACCTTATAGTAGATGACGGCGTTGACCTTGGCCGAGACGTTGTCCTTGGTAATGGCTTCCTGTGGGGGCACGTCCACGGCCTTGAGGCGCATATCCACCTTGGTCATGCTCTGGAAAACGGGGATGACGATGCGCCAACCCGGTTCCGCGACGCTTGAGAAGCGCCCCATGGTGAACCTGACGCCGCGCTCGTACTGGTTGACCTGACGTAAGCAGGCCAAAAGGAGGAGGAGGACGATGACTATAAGCGGAATATACATACGGTTTTTGGTTGAGCCGGATTCGGCGAAAAAAATATTTGTTCCATTATAGCACCTTTTAGGAAATGTCAGGGAAAGACTGGCCTGGTCGCGCTGGCCAGCGTGATGGCCGTCCCGACCTATAATTTCGCTTGTTGACAACTCGGCGCGGTGTTATACTCGGACTAAAGATACACACGTCTATGGGAATAAACCTATCGCTTAAACAACAACCCGGCTCGGGATCCGACGAGGATATGCTCCTCTTCCCGGAGGCCGCCGAACCCCTGACCAAGGAAACCGCGGCCGCCGACGATTGGCTGGCCGAGGGGGTCGAGGGCCAATTGGCGGTTGACGTTCACGAGACCGACGACGAAATCGTCATCCGGTCGGCCATCGCTGGCGTCAATCCCGAAGACCTGGAAGTTTTCGTGCATAACGACCTGCTGACCATCCGCGGTGAGCGCCACCACGACGATGACTTCCGGTCCGGTCGCCTCGTCGTCAGCGAATGCCATTGGGGTTCCTTCTCCCGCACCCTTGTCCTGCCTTCGGAAATCGTCGCTGACCAGATTACCGCCGCGCTCCAGAACGGCATCCTGACCGTCCGCCTCCCTAAACTGACCCGCAGCCACCGCATTGACGTGATAGAACGCTGACACCTACTGACCATGTCCGCCGCCTCCGGAAAATTCGGCAGTTTCCTCTCGACCAAGATGACCGGCGGCCGTTCCAAGACCGGTCGCCGTCGCTGGGCCAAGCGCGTTCATGCCTTGGCAATTTTCTTGCTGATCGCGCTCGTAGTGGCCGCGGGTTTTGCTGGCTTCACCGTAGAGGCCGAATCCGGTCGCATTGTCCAAGGCGTCGCCATCGGCCCGGTGGAAGTCGGGGGCTTGAGCGCCGCCGAGGCGACCAAGGCCGTCGATGCCGCGGTCAAATCCTTCCGTTTGGAGATCCTTTCCGGCGATGAGCATTTCCAAGTCGCGATAGCCGCCCCGGAAGAAGGCCTCACGGCACCAGCCGCTCGCTTCGACCTCGCCAAGGCCGTACAAGATGCCATGGCCGTCGGACGTGACGGCGGTACCGTGACCGCGACCTCCGAACGCCTGCAGTCATACGTCTTCGGCGTGACCGTGGACTTGCCCGTGACCATTGACCAACAGGTCCTGGCCGACGCCATCCGCGTCAAAGCGCCACAACCGCCGGAGCCGCCGCGCGACGCCGCCTTTTCCGCCACCCTCGACGCGAATGGCCAGCCCGTCATCACCATCGAGCCCGACCGTTCCGGTTACCGACTGGACACGGAGGCGGTGCTGAAGGCGGCCGAGAACCGCATCCGGCACCTCGCGGCCACGCCGCCCATTGCCTTGCGCTTCTTCGAGGACACCGCCCAAGTCAAGACAGCGGACCTGGAGCCCCTGCGTTCCGACGTCCCAACCGCGCTCGACCGTGCCCCTCTGGAATTGCAGTTCCGCACCCTGCGCTGGACCGTCACCGAGCGCCAGCTGGCCTCGTGGCTCACCGCCGTCAAGGTGGAGGGCGATGGCTTCCATCTCGGCATCAGCCCTGACAAGGCCGGGGCCGACATCAAAGCCCGCGCCGCGGCCGTGGCCGTGCTGCCGACGGACGCCGTCTTCGAGATGACGGACGATCGCGTCACCAAATTCGTGCCGAGCGTTGACGGCGAGGAGGTGGACGAGACAGCGGCGGTTGCGTCCGTTGACGAGGCCGTCTTCGGCGCCACGCCGGTCGCCATGCCACTCGTCCTCGTCGCCAAAACGACGCCGCCGAACCTGGACACGGCCACCGCCTCGGCGCCTTACGGATTCAAGGAAGCCCTCGGCACCGGTGAATCCAATTTCGCGGGCAGCCCCAAGAACCGCCGCATCAACATCGGCGTCGGCGCCAAGAGCCTCGACGGCCTGATCATCCCCGCGGACGCCGACTTCTCGTTGCTCCAGGCGCTCGGCACCATTGACGGCACCAAAGGCTACCTGAAGGAGCTGGTCATCAAGCAAAACAAGACCGTGCCCGAATACGGCGGCGGCCTCTGCCAAATCGGCACGACCACCTTCCGCGTCGCCCTCGCCGCCGGCCTGCCCATCCTGGAGCGGCGCAACCATTCCTACCGCGTTTCCTATTACGAAAAGGACGGCAACGGCAAATACATCGGCGCCGGCAAGGACGCCACCATCTACGAGCCGTGGCCGGACCTCAAGTTCAAGAACGACACCGGCCACCCCATCCTTTTCCTCACGGCCATCGAGGGCAACAAGCTCTCCTTCACCTTCTGGGGCGTTTCCGACGGGCGCAAGGCTGAACAGACCGCCTCCCGCGTCTACAACATCACGCCGCCGCCGGAGAAAAAGGTGATTGAGACGACTGATCTGGAGCCGGGCAAGACCAAATGCACCGAAAGCCCCCACGCCGGCGCGGATGCCGTCTTCACCTACACCGTCACCTACCCCGACGGCCGAGTCGAGAAAAAGGATTTCTACAGCCACTACGTGCCGTGGGGCGAAGTCTGCCTGGTCGGAGTCGATCCGGCCAAGGCTGCTGCCGACGCAGCGACGGCCGGCGCGGACTTGCCGACGGCAGACTCCGCTGGCGCAACCGGCACCCCCGCGCAATAAGGGAATAAAACAAAAGCCACCGGCCCCCGCCGGTGGTTTTTGAATTGCTGTCGAAAAAAAAAGATATCCCTTACGCGAGGCCATCCCTCCGTTCGCGAACGGAGGGATTTGATGGCCGAGCGCATACACCCACCACCCCGACAAAGAATGACGCCGCGGGTGACGCGGAGCGGGGACCCCGGTCGCGCGCACCCCTCACCATTTCCGCTCCGTTTTCCTCACCGACGGAAATGGTGAGGGGGAGCACGTCCGGGGTGCGGAGCGGCAGGACCCGCGGCAAACCACATATATCATCAGTCATTCGATAGTCAACAAAAAACACCCCAATGAGTCGCGCTCAAGAAGATTCTTCCGAGAAATGGTCGAGTCGGAACCCGATCTACCCTCGGAATAATCCCCATGCTTGTCGTGAGCGCGAATCACTGGGGTGTTGAGTTGCCTTTAAAGGCCGGTTCAGGTGGCAACAGGGAAATTTACCACGTTTGGGGATAAGTGTCAAGGGGGTGGGGGTGGTTTCCGCGGCGGCCGCGAGATGAAAAAATATTTGGCTAAAAACAGATAAATTATCCCTGAACGAGGATGCCCTTCGACAAGCTCAGGGCATAAAATATATACCCTGAGCGAAGCGCAGC
>JAQTNC010000004.1:0-31483 GCA_028714475.1 Patescibacteria group bacterium | reverse complement strand
TTACTCAATAATCTTGTCGATCAGCCCGTACTTCTTCGCTTCCGTCGCGCTCATGAAATAATCGCGGTCAGAATCCTTCTCGACCTTATCGAACGGCTGGCCGGTAGTGTCCGCCAAGATGTGATTAAGCTTGTCCTTCATCTTGAGAATGTGCTCGGCGCGGATCTTGATGTCCGTGGCTTGACCTTCGGCGCCGCCCATGACCTGGTGAATCATGATCTCGGCGTTGGGCAGGGCGAAGCGCTTGCCCTTGGCACCGGCCGAAAGCAGCACGGCCGCCATCGAGGCCGCCATGCCGACGCAGATGGTCTGCACGTCCGGCTTGATGTAGGCCATCGTATCCATGATGGCGAGGCCGGCCGTCACCGAGCCGCCCGGGCTGTTCAGATACAGCTTGATATCCTTGGTCTTGTCCTGACTCTCGAGAAACAAAAGCTGGGCGACGATGATGTTCGAAACGTGGTCGTCAACGGCGTCACCGAGGAAGATGATGCGGTCCTTGAGCAGGCGCGAGTAGATGTCGTAGGCGCGCTCGCCGTAGGTCGTCTTCTCGATGACCGTCGGGATGAGGATTTGCGACTTGACGGTGTAGGGGTTGGACATATTTTGGCAATTAATCTGGTTAATTGAGCCGAAATGGTCTTATTTCTGCTTCCCGGCCTGCTCCAAGTATAACTCCCGCCAGCCCGCCCGGCAAACTTTCGGTTTGACATCATCTAAATAAACCGTCTTAGTTAAACGCAGGCTTCCCATCCCGGGACAAAAACAGGAGATCGTACCATGACAACTCACCGAAAAATTCTGTTCCTGCTGTTAGCCTTCGCGCTGCTGTTCCCCTCCGCCTGCCGCGTCGACAACGGTTCGGCCAAGGCAGCAACACAAGAGCCATCCGCCCCGAAATCCGAGCAGCCGCGGGTGGGCCACAACCTCCTAGCGGTCCACGAACTGTACTTCCCGATATCGAAAGACCACGGCAGTGGCGTCGTATTGACGAAGGATGGTTGGGTATTGACCGCCTGGCATGTCGTCAAAGACGAGAAGTCCAGTCCCTGCCTGATCGAGGGTACTGCGGAAGGCAAGGTGAATGGCCACATAGGCCGAGTCATGTTCACCGAGCGCCTTCACGACTTGGCCCTCATCAAATTCGACGCCCGATTTGCCAATACGGCTGTCGTTGGGGATGACCGCGCGCTGTTTCCTGGCGATTCGGTTTACCAAATTGGATTTCCTTACAGTTTCAGCAAGACCGTACTCATGGGGTTCGTCGCCAGCCTGGACTGGGCCGAAAAGCCGGACAAGAACGACAAGACCCCGAATTACGACCCTCTTCTCGTCGAAATCAGCTCCGGGCCAGGGTCTTCAGGTGGTGGACTCTTTTCTGGACGAGATGGCCGGCTCATCGGGATAAGTGAGGCATACTACCCGCGACCAAGCATGATTCCGTGGGGATTCGTCCACATCCGGTTCATCCGCGCCTTCCTCGACCGGCACCACATCGACTACCGGACGACGTTCGAGGAATCGGAGTAGCGTCGGTTTCGTCCCGGGAGACTTCGAAGCGACCCGCCTTTGGGCCGCTTCTTTAGTTTAAAGGAATAAATGACTGATTTGACACCTGCTACCCTAGTGAGATGTAGTTAATATAGTCACCCCCTCTCCCGAGGACAAACCAGGAGTAGTTCCATGACAATCCGCAAGTTCATCGCGTACACCGCCCTCGCCTTCTTGTCGGCCTGCGCTTCCGCGCCACCGACAACGGTCATCCCCACCCCCGTCCGCCAGCAACCGAAACCAGAACTGCCGCGGGTCGCCATCAACTCCCTGGCGACCTACCAGCTGTTCTTCCCAAAATCCGGCCGTAGCGGCTCCAGCGTTGTCCTGACCAAAGACGGCTGGGTCCTGACCGCCTGGCACGTTGTTGCCGACGAACAGACCGGGCCCTTCCTCGTCAAAGCGGAGGATGGCGGGAAAATGGTGGCCCGTATGGGCAAGGTCATGCACATCGAAAGAAACCATGACCTGGCGTTGGTCAAGTTCGCGACCCGATTTCCGTACACGGTCGTCGTCGGCGATGACGAAGCGCTGTTCCAGGGAGATTCCGTCTACCATGTCGGCTATCCGTACAACTTTCACAAGGTAGTCATCCCTGGCACTGTCGCCAGCCTCGATTGGACTGACCCCAGCGAAAAGGGGTCCAACTCCCCGAACTTCAACTGCTTGCTCGTGAGCATCAACCTCGGGCACGGCAGTTCCGGGGGCGGGCTCTACTCCGGCCGCGACGGTCGACTCATTGGCACCACCGACTCGTTGTACCAACGCTACGACCCGAGCGACACGGAACCCAAGTACTCGATGACCTTGTTCGGGTTTGTCCAAATCCGGTTCATCCGCGCCTTCCTCGACCGGCACCACATCGACTACCGGACGACGTTCGAAGAAGCGGAATAGAGTCGGTTTCATCCCGGGAGACTTCGAAGCGACCCGCCTTTGGGTCGCTTTTCTAGTTCCCAGTCAGATTTGACACCACCCCCACCTTTCGGATTTCGTAGCAGCCGGGCTTGTCCCGGCACCACCTATCTAATATATTGAAAATAGACCTCTCCCCGAGAAAGGGGTTGTTCCATGAAAACCCATCGTTTATCGCTCTTTTTGCCGCTGATTTTGGCCTGTTTTAGTGTTTCCTGCGTCCCGAAATTCAACGGCGTCGTCAAATTTGCCACGCCCGTGGTGCCGCACCCGAAGCCGCTCCAAATCGCCGAGGACCTGCCGCGGGCTTCCGAAAACGCTGCCGCGACCTACTACCTCCTGAACGTCCATCCCCGCAACCACGGTACCGGTTTTGCCATCCATCCAGATGGCTGGCTACTAACCGCAGCCCACGTGGTGAGTGATAAGGGCACCGGGCCGTTCATCACGGTACTCGACGAAAAGGGGCGACCGACAGTCGTACGGGGCGAGGTAAAATTCGTCGACAAACTGAACGACCTCGCGGCCGTGAAATTCCCGGTGAAATTCCGGGCCACCGTCGTCATCGGCCGCACGAAAGACGCGCCTTGGGGCGGGATGGCCTATTCGGTCAGCTACCCCTATGACCTGGGGCTCACCTTTTTCCGCGGCTACATCGCCAACGCCGACTCGACGTCCCTGTTCGAGATGAGCAAGACAGAATACAGCTACCAGCACCAGGTGCTCATGAAAATGGGTTATGGTCATGGTTCGTCCGGCTCGGCCATGTTCGACATGAAGCACGGCCGAGTGATCAGCTTGGCGGTCACGCTCGAACCGCAGCCCGGCCCGAAATACTGGAAGGGGCCGGCCATGCTCATGGGTGGCACGCGACCCGTGCGAATCATCCGCGGCTTCCTGATTGAGCACAATGTTCCTTTCGTTTCCGCGCCTCTCGATAAATGAGCGCTCAAGCGAACCGAAAAACAGAAGCGATCCGCCAGCGGGATCGCTTCTTTCTTAAAATATAATATGCCCTGAGCTTGCCTGTGGTGAGCTCGTCGAACCATCGAAGGGCTACCTATTGATTAAACCTTTTCCACCCGCCAACCGTTCTCCCCCTCAACAATACGGCCAGGCAATGTGAATCCGCCCGCGCCGACATGACCGCCGCCGCCCAAGCGCTTGGCCAAGGCCAGCATGTCGCCCTGATCAGTGGAACGAAAACTGCAACGCACCGCCCCCTCCGGCCTCTCTTTAAGGACCATCAGAACCGACATGCTCATGAGCCCACTCAAGACGTCCGACACCCGTTGGCTCACCTCGGGACTCACGTTCGCCATGTCGTCGAGGAAAATGGCGGTCGAGGTGATGCCCAGCGACTCGTGGTGCTTGAGGCGTGACAAGACCGCGCCCAACACCCGCAGGTATTCGAGCGACTCGTTTTTGAAAACGCGCGCCACGACCAGGTTCGCGTCCGCGCCACAACGCATGAGATCAGCGGCGGAGGCGAGCGCCGCCCGGCCGGTGAGCGCGTTCGAAAAGGTGGCGGTGTCGAAATAGATGCCCATGAGCAGGGCCGTGGCGATGTCCTGGGAAATCGGCGCGCCCGTGGCCCGCAGGTAACGATGGACGATCTCGCAGGCCGACGAAGCGACGTCCACGACATTCACGTTCGCGAAAAGCCGATGGCTGGGATGATGGTCAAAACTGATTTTCGTCACCCCATGTCCCAAGGCATTGATTTCCTCAAGTGCTTCGGTGTTAGCCAAGGCACCACAGTCGAGGGCAATGAGCAGGTCCCAATCCTTCTGAAACAAATTCTTGTCTGCGGAAAACCGCTCTGAACCTGGCGCAAAAGCGTAACGCTCCGGCACCGCGTCGAGGCAAAAAACCGCGACCGCCTTGCCCAAACCAGCCAGATGCAAGGCCATCGCCGACGTCGAACCAACGGCGTCGCCATCCGGCCGCGAATGCGTCACGAGCAGGATTTTCTGGGCTTTCCGGATGGCCTGCTCGGCGGCACGAAAAGCGAGGTCGATGTCCATAGGTAACGAACAACTTTAGCCAGCCAATGGCTATTAGTCAATAGTCAGGGCTGATGGCTAATGACTGCCCCATAACAACAACGCCGCCTGGTTCAGAAAGAACCAAACGGCAACGTAGCTAGCCTCAGACGTGGCGGAAAAAGAACAACGCGGACCATGTTGCTATTCGCCGGCGAAAATGCAGTCTGTCTGGTCGCCTGGTTCCGTCGCGAGGCAACAAACGCCTCTCCGTACCCGCTCGTTAAAGGCGGGGTGGAAATATTCCGCCTCGAACCTCCCGTTGTCAGTCGGTCGGCAGCCGTACAACCGCGGTTCATTGCCGAAGTGGATGGCCTTTCGGTACACGGTGACGTCAACTGCGCCCTTGCTTGCTACCAAGCCGACCGCCGCTTGCCTCATGATCTCCGTCGACCGCCTCGAATCGTGGATCCCTTTCGCGACAAGTCCCAACCAGAGGACAAACGCGACAACCCCGATCATTAGGCAGAGCCGCTGTAAAGACCCCACACCGAGTCTAATCTCCAAATCCATCGGATCAAACTTCATGGCCAACATCTCCCGAATAACTGTGATGGAAAAGATATTAGCACTAGGCAACCTGTTGTCAAGAATCACGCCCAAACGAAATACGCGTCAATCACCAATCAGGCTCTAAAAACAACAGCGCCGCCCGAGTCCCGGAAGGACTGGGCGGCGAAACGTCACGCGAGAGGGCCGATACTACTTGATGTACACGAACCCGTTGCCGGAAGCGTCCGAGTAGGACCTGTACTCCCACGTGATGGTGATCTCGGTGGGGCTGGAGACGCCAGCGCGTGGCGCGGACGGACCGCGACTGGATTCATGCAACGAGGCGGCACCCCTCATCGCCACGAGCCCGGCGGCCACCGTAAGAACAGCTAACCATCCGTTCATTCTTGCCATTGAGTCGAATCCTCCTGTCGTTGGCACTTTGGCACAGAGCCGCTCCGGTGTCAAGATGGGGCCGGCGTTCTTGAAACAACACGCCGCCCGAGTCCCGGAAGGACTGGGCGGCGGTTCGTTGTGACGGTAGTCAAAGAACCCGAGGGGCGCTAGCGTCAGGGATGCCTGGCGAACGCGCAGTCCGCATACCGATCCTGCCACGGCCAGCCGACCATGTGACAGCAGACGATGTCGGAAACGTGTTCCCAATCCTCATGCCCGGTCTTGTCGATATAGCCACCCGCACCGACGGTTGCCGTGTCGTCTTCGCGGCATCCGAATTGCTTCGGGCTCCCCGAAACGTGGAAGACGATTCCAACTCCCGGATCCGCCCAGCCCGCCCTTTTGGCCAAGGCTTGAGCCGCGTCCGCGAGTGAGTACACGTCGCGCTTTTCCCAGCGAGTGTGCCACCACGACTCGTAGACCGAAACCCCTACGATTACCAGCACGACCAGCGCGGCAATCAACGCGCACACCTTGTCGACCAGCCCTAACTTCTTCCAAATGTTGAACATGCGAAACCTCCTTGCGTTCGAGAAATATAGCACAAAACGGCCCTTTTGTCAAGATTCTGGCGTAAAAAAGGCTGGCAACAAGGCCAAACCGCCCACCTTCCCCGAAAACCTCCTTTCTGATACGCTTTTTTCGTTAACCCTCGGCCACCCGGCCCCCTCCCCATGTATCTCCAGAAGGTCGAAATGATCGGCTTCAAGTCTTTTGCGGAAAAGACTGTTTTGGAGTTCCTGCCGCCGTCGAACAAGTCGAAAGGCATCACCGCCATCGTCGGACCGAACGGCTCGGGCAAATCCAACGTCGCGGACGCGCTCCGCTGGGTGCTCGGCGAGCAGAGCGCGAAACTGCTCCGCGGCAAGAAGGCCGAGGACGTCATCTTCTCCGGCTCGGAAAAACGCGCCCGCTCCGGCTTCGCCGAGGCGACCATTTACCTCAACAACGAGGATGGCAAGGTGCCGATCGAGTATTCCGAAGTGACCATCACCCGCCGCATCTACCGTGACGGCGAATCCGAATACCTCATCAACAAGACCAAGGTCCGCCTGACCGACATCCAACTGCTCCTCGCCCAGGCGCAGTTCGGCGCGCGCACCTACGCCGTCGTCGGCCAAGGCATGGCCGACGCGATTCTCGTCGCCTCCCCCGCCGAACGCAAGGATTATTTCGACGAGGCCGCCGGCGTCCGCCAATTCCAGCTCAAGCGCAACAATGCCGTCAGCAAGCTCGACCAGACGCGCGAGAACCTAAACCAGGCTGATCTTCTGCTCGCCGAAATCGAGCCGCGATTGAGGTCACTCGCGCGCCAAGTGAAGCGGTTGGAAGATCGCGACCGCTTGGAAGAAGAACTGCACGCCGTTTCCCATCAGTACTACGGCCGGCTTTGGCGCGAGCTCAAGGCGCAGATTGACTATCGCCAAGGCGCGGTTGCAAAACTGGAAGAGGCCTGGAAAGGCAAGGAAGCCGTCCTGCAAGAGGCACAAGCCGAACTCGCGCGCCTTGCCGGCGCGGAAGAGACGGCGGCCAAACAGGACGACCAACTCACAGCCCTGCAATCCGAATACGAAAAACTTGTCGAGGAAAAATCGCGCCTGCGGAGTCGCGAAATGGAAATCCGCAGCCAGATGGAAATCGCCGAGCAGGTGCGCAAGAAGACCGCGACCGTTCTGCCGCTGTCGAAAATCATCGAGACCGTCGGCGAGGTCGGCACGAAACAAGGCACCGCCATCGACCAGCTGAGGTCCGCAGGCTCGCTCGATGAGGCCAAGGCAACTGTGCCGGCTTTCGAAGCCGTGCGTGCTTCAGCGATGACCCTGCGCGATCGCCTTGAGCGCCCAGCAGTCGAGGAAACCGCGCCGGTGGCTCACGATCCGGCGGTACTCAAGGAACTCGAGGGGGTTCGCGCCGCGCTCGTCGCCATCGACCAAAAAACCCGCGCGGCGCAGGCGAACATCGCCGACTACGGCCGCGACGAACGCACCAAGAAGTCGCAGTTCTTCCAGCTCCAGCGCGGACTGCAGGAGAAGATCAACTCCGCCCACGAACTCGAACGCCAACTCGGCAACGAGCGCGTCGAGATGGCGCGCCTCGACACGCGGCGTGAGGCTCTGGAAATGGAAATGGGCACCGAACTCGGCGAGCGCGCCGAACACGCCAAACAGAGCTACAACCCGACCGCCGAGGGCTCGACCGAACTCTGGGCCACGCAAATCCAGCGCCTCAAATACAACCTCAACCTCATCGGCGGCATTGACCCCGAGGTCATGAAGGAATACGAGGAGACCAAGTCGCGCCATGAATACCTGCTCGGTCAAGTGACGGATTTGAAGGCCGCGCTGGCGGATTTAGACAAGGTAATCACCGATCTCGACACCACCATCAAACAGCGTTCCGAGGCGGCCTTCCGGCAGATCAACCGCGACTTCGACCGCTTCTTCAAACTGCTCTTCGGCGGCGGCAACGCCGAACTGGTTCAGATGCGCGAAGAACCGCCGGAAGAGGACGAGGCGAAGGAGGGCGAAATTTCAAATAACCGCATCCTTGCGCCCTCCGGAGTCCCCGCGAAGGCGGGGAACCAGCAGGGCTTGAAAATGCCCCATGGCGTAAGCGACCAAATCGTCGGCATCGACATCATCGCCTGCCCGCCCGGCAAGAAGATCAAGAATATCGCCATGCTTTCTGGTGGCGAGCGCACGCTCGTCTCCATCGCGCTGGTCTGCTCCATCCTCGTCTCCAACCCGTCGCCGTTCGTCGTGCTCGACGAGATGGACGCCGCGCTCGACGAGAACAACGCCGACAAGTATGCCCGCATCGTCGCCGAGCTCGCCGAGCAGACGCAGTTCATCATCGTCACCCACAACCGCTACACCATGAACCGCGCCAACGTCCTCTATGGCGTCACCATGCGCGAGGACGGCACGTCACAGCTTCTCTCCGTCAACCTCGACGAGGTCAACACGCTCAAGAATCAGAATCAGAAGCAGAAAGTGGCGGTGTAATAACAAGATACTAAACGCCCCGCACTTAAATGTGCGGGTTTTTGTTTTGGCAACCTCACTAGCCAATACATGTTCTTCCCCGAGCGGAGCCGCCCGAAGCCCACAGCGGAGGGCGGCGCAGTCGAGGGGCGGGCCCTCCACTCGGGTCGGGCAAGAACATATCCAACAAAAAAACAGGCCGCGGAGTCGACCGCGAACCTGTTCAAACCGGCGGCCGTTGCCGCGCGGTTTAATGTCAGAAACCGTGGGTCTTGAGCAGTTCCAGCCGCTCGTACATCTTGGCCGTGGCTTCCCGAACCGCCACGAGGACGCTCTCGGGCGTGCCCGGCGGCAACCGGCCGTCCAACGGATAGGCCCGCCGGTAGAGGCCGATGAACCTGTCGTAAAAAAGGTCGAGCGGCAACTTGGTCGGCAGGACGGGATGGAAGAAGTCCAACGTCCGATAGTCGCCCGGCCTGGCCAACTGGGCCCTCACGTCCTCGTAAAACAGCGAGCCGGGCAAGGGCGTCAGGATGGTGAACACCGGGTCGGTAATGCCGTTCCGCTCGACGTAATCGCCGAGGCGGTCGAAGTCGGCTTCGTCGAAGTCAGGAGCGACCACGAAATAGCCGATGATGCGCACGCCTTGGTCGCGCAGAATCCCGATGGCCGAATTGTTGTCCGAAAGCCGGATGCCCTTGGAGTAGCCTTCCAACCTAACCTGATCGACCGACTCGAAGCCGACGAGCATGAACTTCAAGCCGATGCCGACCAAGTCGCTGACCATTTCCGGATGCCTAACGATGGTGTCGGCACGGCCATACATCTTGAAGTGCTTGCGCACGCCGGTCCTGGCCAGAAGTTCGCACAAGTCCATGATCCGCGGCACGTCAGCGACGGCGTTGTCGTCAATGAAATCGACGAGATCGTCGGGCAACTGCGCCACCTCGGCCGCGACGGATTGGGCCGACCTCATCCGGTACGTTCCCTTAGCCATCCGCCAGCGGGTACAGAACCGGCAACGGTTGGTGCAGCCGCGGGAGGTGCAGATAGTGGCCGTCGAGGGGTAACCGCGCTGGAAATACCGACCCCGGTAGCCGGCAACCAGGTGCCTCGCCGGCCAAGGCAGCCGCTCGATGTCCACCATTTCCGGCCGTTCGGGCGTGAGGTGTTGTCGGCTGTCGCAGTTGATGGCGATGCCCCTGACGTCGCGCAGGTCGCGATGGCCTTCGAGCGCCTCCACGACCTCGCGGAAGCTGTCGTCAGCCTCGCCCATCACGACCACGTCAATGTAGCGGTCGCTGGCGTCGCTCGGCAGGAAGGACACGTGGTGGCCGCCGATGACGGTCCGGATGCGCGCGTCAAACGCTTTGGCCCGATGCAGGACATCCTTCGCCAGATGCAGGTTGGCCGAAACGGAACCGACGGCCACGACATCAGGTGCAAACGACTCCAAACACGGCTCCAGCGCTTCCGGCTCGATCTTGAGGTCAACAATTCTGACCTCATGGTTGGCCGTGACGCCAGCGGCTACCGTCTCCAAGCCAAGCGGCTCGACCTGCCCGACTATGCCTTCCATCACGTCGAACTCACTCAATCCAGGCTCTACCAATAGGATTTTCATGTTCGTCTCCTAGCTCGTTGAAGTGAAAAGACCGAGTGATACTTGGTAAGGCTACTGCCGGCCCGAGCCACTGTCAAAAGGAAATCCGTGCCCTGTCAGCCACCCGTAATGATTGGAACGTGACACCAAGATGCCGCGCCGCTAGCCACGACCATTCCCGTTACTGCCCCCAAACTTGACCCCAAACCGCTTTTCTGTCATCATGCCCTTACGACTTCCCCGCCCAGAGCCTGTCCAAACAACCCTTCGCGGCCCGCAAGCGGCCGTTTGCCGCCCGGGCGGCGCGACAAGCCTCCTCGAAATGTCGTCGGACATTCCTTCGTCGGCTGTCGCGTCGCCGGACGCCAAACAATCCGCTTCCGGCTCGCAAATGGTTATTCGGACAGGCTCTAAGGCGGAATGCTGCGTGGCCGAGGTCTGCTCAACCTCGACCAACTAGTCGTCAATCATCATCACACCCCTCGACTCCCCCTCCGCTCGCGAGCGGAGGGGTCCGCTCGGGGAAAATATTCTATGCTCGTCATCCGCTTGACGCGTGTCGGCAAGAAGAAACAGCCGACCTACCGCGTCGTCGTTCAGGACAAACTTCGCGATCCATGGGGCAGGGCCCTCGAAATCGTCGGCACCTATAACCCGCGGACCAAGCCGAAGACCATCAAATTCGACGAGGAGCGCATCAAGTTTTGGCTGTCCCGCGGCGCGTCGCCGTCGGCGACCGTCAACAACCTGCTCGTTGACGCCAAGATTGCCAAAGGTCCCAAGGCCAAGGCGACCGTCGGCCATAAGAAGAAGGAGAAAAAATAACCAACCCCGGATGTTAGCGCCCCGGTGTTGAGCCGGGGCGTTTTGAAATAACGTCCGGGACAATCCCCGACAGTTCTTATGCCCTTCGACAGGCTCAGGGCATAAGAAAATATTCCCTGAGCGGAGCGGAGCGTAGTCGAAGGGTATTCAAATAATTATATGAACAATCACCGCCACAACTGGACGCCGGCTATGCCGGAAACGAAGAAGGGTTTCATCGTTGATTCCCTCTACTTCGAAATTCCCGGTTGGCGTGGCGGCTGTTCGCATATATAGGCGAAGAGCTAGGACGCGGCCCGGGAATAACCCCGGGCCTTTTTGTTCTTCGCCGTCTGACCGTCCCTCCGGTGCCTGGCACCAAAGGGACAGTCAACGAGAAAGGGAAGGAAAATGACCGGTACCCCTCACCCTGCCCGCATCTACGTCCTTTACAACTTCCTCATGTCGCTCGGAATGGCGTTCACCGCCACAACCTATGTGCCGTGGCTCCTGCATATCGGCCTCGACCTACGGGAGATACCGCTCGTGAACGCCGTCTTTTTCGCGGCCATCGCGCTCGCGGAGCTCCCAACCGGCATGCTGGCCGACGGGCGCAGCCGCGCCTGGTCCGTGAGAATCGGCCTGCTCATCTACGCCGTGGGGCATCCCGCCTATGGCCTGGCCTGCGGCTTTTGGTCCGCCGTCTTCATCGAGGCGCTGGTCGGCGTCAGTTTCGCCTTCATGTCCGGCGCCGATCAGGCGTGGCTCACGGACGCGCTCGCCGAACGCGGCGAGCGGGATTCGCTCGGCCGGGTGCTCGGCACAACGGCGATCTGGAATGCCACCGCATTCCTCGTCGGTGGATTCGCCGGCGCCTGGCTTGGGGCCGCTGACCTGCGCCTGCCGTGGCTTACGGGCGCGCCGTTCGCCGTCGCCGCCTTCGCCGTCAGCTGCATCTGGATGCGCGGCCAAGGCGAACCCACGCACCGCGTGGGAGAACTCGAGGCCTTCCGCCTAAGCCGGGCCGCCCTTGGTAACGATCGCGCCCTCGTCTGGACCGCGTGCGCGGCCGCCGCCTACGGGCTCGTCCTGCCGTTCAACTACTTCTGGACGCCGCTGCTTGGCGACCGCACTGGACTGGCCGGGCTCTCGTGGGTTTGGGTCGCCATCTATGGTTCCACGATGCTGGCGGGTTGGTTCGTCCGCAGACGCAATGGCTGGCGCGGACGCGAAGCGCACGGTGTTACCGTCGCACTCATCCTCGCCGGACTCGGTCTGGCCGGAGCGGGACTAGCATCCGGCGTTGTCTTGCCGGTACTGCTCACCATAATTCATGAATTCGGCCGTGGTGCGTTTAGCCCACTCCTCTCGGCTCTCACCCAGCGCCATGTAACGAGCGAGTTCCGCGCCACCTACGGCTCGTTCCAATCGCTCATTGCCCGCGGCGGATACGCCGTTGTCGTGTTCGCACTCTGGACCATACTCGGCGGACAACCCAACGACAGCTCGGTCATCGGACCGACCTGGCTCATCTGCGGCGGACTGCTCGCCGCCGTGAGCCTGGTACTCTGGCTCTTGCGGCCACGTGCCGCATAACAGCCGCAAGAGGACGGGAAACCGTCCTCTTTCTTTTTGCCCAAAGCCAGGCCAACGAATACATTAAGACCTTGACCTTTCCTCTCTATATTGCTAACTTGACCCCTCGGCGCCAAGGTGCCGGAAAACTTCAGGTCATTACAATTTGGAGGTCAAATGGCCAATAACACGAAAGACACGTCTCTGGTCCTCGCGGTCGCGCCCGACACGGAACAAGCCGCGGCTAACCACGAAGTCGAACTGCTCTGCGATTCAGGAAACTATGCGTCACTGCTCGCGGCGGCCCTAGCGTGGCACGGCGGACAAGCCGAAGCGGCAATTTCCACCACTACGCCCGCCGAACCGCGCCGCGTCCTCGGCATCAAGAGCTTCAAACAATTCTGGGGTTTCGCGGTCCGACCCGATGGCCGAATCGTGCTGGTCGCAAAACACGAAATCGCTCCCGCGCTCTTCGTCTCCCTCTGGGAGGAGGGTGACCAGCTGCGTGCCGACATCCTCAACCTGCCGCCCCAGCCGCTGTCGCTCGGCGAACACAACTACGCATTACTAGTTTCACCAGACGGGTTGTGGTATCGGACCCAGGAACCACAAGAAAATCAGTGGATTTTCAAGAGGTTTGGCGCCAACGCCACGGCGACAACCGCCCTGAAATCCGATTTTGGCAAGGTCGTCGTGGATCAAGACAATGGACTGTTGTTTGCGACTTACGGAGAGCCCACCAAGGTTCTCCGGTGGCATCCCAATTGGGGTTCTAACTGTGCCGACGCCACTCGCAGTTTGCCAAGTGGTCCGCCACCTGACGACTGGTATGCCCATCCCAACGGAATTGCTTATCGCCGCGGTCAGGATCTTTGGCTAGAACCGGCTCAAAACGAAAAAGGCGGTGGCATGTTGCTGACCTTGCCGGAAGATCATGCCGACGTCTTCTGCGTTGCCGGCGGCGCCTACGTCGTCCGCAAGAACCGGAAAGGCAAGCTCAATCCGGACGGCAATAGGGAAACTCACGAGGCGGCCATCTGGTTCTACCCGCGCATGCGGCCCGGGACAGCCCTAGCCAAACGGCCAATCCACAAGCCGGTGTGGCATCGGCTAGAGATACAATACACCTGCGCCGATGCCGGCGGCATAATTGAGTCGGGTTCCTTTTGTCCATCCTGCGTGGAGGTGGCCAATCGAGCGGGTTTCGCAATCTTTGTGCTGCTGATTGTCGTCGCCGTATTGTCGGGCAGCACCATAGCGGTCATGCGTTGGGCCGCGTTTTGGTACGTCATCGCCTACTGCTTAACCGCATGGCCGCTGGCACTGACCATCTGCTACCTGACCAAACGCCGCATCTGGCTCAACCACGCCGAGGACCGGGCGCGAGCCGCCTTGCCGCCAGCGGAATCAACCGAAGCGACAACGGCACTCATGCCAGAAAGAGAAACCGCCATCGTCCGCGACTACATTGGGCACGAGCTCGACGAGTTGCGGGAGAGATTGGCGGGTGAAGCGAGCCACGCGGCGAAATCCATCGCCGAGTTGGATGCGGAAATCCACGCCCTCGTTGTTCAGGCGGGTCAGCTTGAAAGCTACTGCCGCGAAGTCGAAGGCGCGGGCGGAAGCGCCCCGGAGCAGAGAGAAACTGCCGCCGAACACCGCCGCGAAATCGAAGAGTTAGGCAGCGTTCGCAACCTGTATGCGAGACAGCGGGCCAACATCGAGTCCTGCCTCAAGCGCTGCGTATCCAAATGGCGAACGGAAGCCGAAGGCGTCCTTCTCCTGCAGGAGTCGGCGAAGCTCTCGACGCGCGCCCGCGAAACTCTCGTCCGCGCCCGCCGAAGACAAGCCGACGACTTCACCCAGCTGCGGATGGAGTTCGACCGAATCGAGCGGCAGATGCTCGCGCACGGCGAGGCGGTCCGCGCCAAGCTGGAAGCCGGTTCGGTGGACACCGCCACCCTCGAGGATTTCGACTTGGCTCTTGCCTTGTCACGCCTCGCGAAAATCGACCCAACGCTCGTCGAGCCAAAACCGGCCTTCGTCCGCGTCGCTACCGACGATACGAAGGAGGATCGGCCAGCGGAGTCGGAGAGGGCACCCGCTCTCGAAACACCCGCCCTCGTCAACCACCTCTGACCTCCAGTTCCCAGCCCCGCCTGGCACTCTGCCAGCGGGGTTTTTAGTTCCACAAAAACTACCCGCTACTTTTCACCACAAAACTGCCGGGGAGTTTTCGACCCGGAAAGCGGAGCCGTCCGCTGGGGTTGGCGCGGAGGGCCTTCCGGGGGCGCGGGTGGAACGCGCCCGGCCCGGAGCGCCTGCCCCAGCGGGCGGCGAAGCGGGTCGCCAGCTGCAAAAAAAACTACCCGCTGCTTTTGACCCCAAAACTGCCGGGGAGTTTTCGACAACGCGCCATGCGGCCAGCGGAGCCGTCCGCTGGGGTTGGCGCGGAGGGCCTGCCCCAACGGGCGAGCGATATTTTCCCCTAAAACCCGCCAAATATTGACGTTTTCGCCCCAATCTGCTACCATACCGGTAGGCTCCTTTGTCCAAGGGGCGGGAGGGTTTTCACGCCAAAGGAAACCTTCATAACAATTAGGCATGTCCGACTCCGCCATCGGCGAGCGGACCGAAACCCGATATGGAAGAACGGTTCCAAGATCAAGAATTTGTCGAATACGTTGTCAGAGCCATCGTGGGCCATCCGGATGATGTCCGGACCGAGCGCACCATCGATGAGCGCGGCGTGCTCATCACGCTGTTCGTCAACCCGGAAGACATGGGTTACGTCATCGGCCGCCAGGGCCAGACCGCCCGCTCCATCCGTACCCTGCTCAAAATCGTCGGCGCCAAGAACAACGCGCGCGTTAACCTGAAGGTGTACGAACCGGAAGGCAGCCGCCACCGCCGCCGCGATGAGGCTCCGGCCCAACAGGAGGAACAGATCGACACTTCCGCCGTTGACCTCGAAATATAAATTGTCATCAAGAAAGCCCCCGCAGTACTGCGGGGGCTTTTGGTTATGGGCAGCTGTCTGGCGGGCGAGCATGGATACCGTTGACAATAACCGGTTTTCTTGCTAGGCTTCGGTCAAAGCTCAAACAAAGGACGGAGGAAATGGCTAGCAAGAAAACCGTGAGCGGCCAATCCCCGCTCCAGCAGTACCTTACACGAATGACTGGTCCGCGTTTGGATTTCGGGACAGAACGAGCCCTCATCGCCGCGGCGAAGACGGGTGATGTCCGAGCCCAGGATCGCCTCAACCGGAGCCAAATCCTGTTCATTTACAGGATCGCCATGAGATTTTCGCACGACCCCGAAACCATCATGGATCTGTGTCAGGAAGGCTGTCTCGCGATAGCCTGGGCCGTCGGAAAGTTTGACCTCTCCCGGGCAAAGGGTCGGCTGTCCACCTTCGCCAGCTGGCACATCCGCAACTACATGCGGGCTTACATGAGGGATAATGTCAGGCCGATGCGGCTCCCTGCGAATCTCTCAACGGACGTCGCGAGAAGGACTGCCCTCGAGGAAGGCCGCACGCGCACAGAAAATGGCGAGGTCCGAAAAACCGACGATGACCTAACTGCTGAGGAGAGGGCGGGTCTGCAAGCCTTGCGCTTGCTCCTCGTCATGCCGTCACTCGATGAAAAGATCGGTGGAGTGAACGGTGAAGGCGGCCAGACCTACAAGAACCTAGTGCCAGATCAGGGCGAAGGTCCAGAAGCGCCCTTGGCCCTAACGCAGGAACAAGAGCTGGTCCACGCGGCCTATTGGAGACTCTCGGCCCAAGACCGCCTGCTGTTGCGACTGCTCGTCATAGAGAACATGACGCTGGAAGCGGTCGGCAAACGGGCCGCAACCTTGGGCCTGAGCAAAAAAAATATAGGCCGTGAGCGAGTTCGCCAAAAAAAGGTGGATGCCCTAGCAAGACTACAGACTTTGCTGGCTGCGGCGGGATACGAACCATAGCCGAACCAGTCACGCGCCTTCACGCCGGCCCCTTCGGGAAGCCGGCGTTAATTTTTTTGAATGCCGCAAAATTTTCGGTTTTCTCTATTACGGCGATTTTCTTCGCCTCGCCGACCCCGGCGGACCATCTTGACAATTCCCGTAAATATGCTACGGTCATTTCAGAAAAGGAGGCGATGATGCCCAGCTCCAAACACGGGGCATTTTACGCCCCCAACGCCATTGTTCTTCGTACTGCCGCCAAGCTGCCGGACGCAAGCGAAGCCGAATTGATTCAGCGCGCTCAAGCCGATGACCGCCTGGCCCTAGACGTGTTGGTGGCCCGCCACGACCATGACCTCTGGCAATTGACGCGAAGGTTCAGTTCGCAGCACCTCGACGTCGACGACCTGATGCAGGCCGGCCGAATCGGACTAGCGCGGCAGGTGCATGAGTACGACCTCAACCACCCCAGCGGCGCGAGCTTGTTCGCCTTCGCCTGGCGCGCCGTGCTAAGGGCGATGGCCAATGACGTAAGGGACGGTCGACTTGTCCATCTGTCAGAGGAATTGTCCCAAGCGCACGCCGCTGTCAGCGCCGAAGAATCCGGCACGGACACCCGAAAGACGGCTTTTGGCGGAACCACGAAAAGGCCGCTCGACGAAAAGCGGCGAGCCAAAGGCGAAGTCGCGTGTCGGGTATCCGACGTCCAGCCCCTAGAGGCTAGCCGAGAAGCCGATGCTGCCTGCCCCGGTTCTGACGTCCTGCTCAATAAGGCTCAAGTGATCGCCCTCGCCATGGGGGCGCTTTCACCCAAACAGCAGGAGCTGATTGACCTGATCTATTTCCAGGGGATGAGCGGGGTAGAGGTCGGGCTCGTCTTCGGTGGTCGAGCAGAAAAGAGAAAGGTGGCGCATCGGGAGGCCGTCAGCCATAAGTACATCAGCTTCCTTCGAAGAGCGGCTGAAGCCCAGATGCGCGAAGCCCTCACCGGCGCCGGCTACGATCACGCCGCGCTAGAAATCTGAACGCTATCTGTACAACCGGCTCCATCCTGGGGCCGGTCTGTGTTTCTGCCTCGCCCAGAATCTGCCATACTACTTAAATCGACCGCCCAATCTCCATTGCGTCTCAAACGAGGAAGCGCGATACTAATCGCACAACCGCATTATAGATATGAGATTCGACCCTGTACCGCTCGCTACGCTCGGGTACAGGGCAAGCACCCGTAAACCCTGTACCGGTCTGGTACAGGGCACGGGGCAAGCATCCAAAAATTATGAGATTCGACATCCTGACAATCTTCCCGAAAATGTTTGATGGGTATTTCGGCGAATCCATCATCAAGCGGGCGCGTGCCGGCAAGAAGCTCGACATCCGCGTCCATGACCTGCGCCGGTGGTCGGCCGACAAACACCGCAAGGTGGACGACCGCCCGTTCGGCGGCGGGCCAGGGATGGTCATGGGGGTCGGACCCTTTTACCGCGCGCTGAAGTTCCTCAAGGCGCTAACTAATCGTTCGACGCGCGTCATCCTCATGTCGGCAAAAGGCAAGCGCTTCACCCACGCCGATGCCGTGCGCCTTGCGAAATACAAAAGAGTCGTCCTGCTCTGCGGCCGATACGAAGGCGTTGACGAACGCGTGGCGCAGCACCTCGCCGACGAGGAAATCTCCATCGGCGATTTCGTGCTCACGGGCGGCGAACTCGCGGCCATGGTCGTCGTGGACGCCGTCGCCCGCCATGTCCCCGGCGTCCTCGGCAAGGCAGAATCACTAAAGGAAGAGTCCCACGCCGAGGAAGGCGTCACCGAATACCCGCAATACACCCGCCCCGAAGTCTTCTCCCCCAAGCGCGGGGTGAAATGGTCGGTGCCGAACGTCCTCATGTCCGGCGACCACAAAAAAATCGCCGAGTGGCGGAATATGCAACGGCGTTGCGGTTAAGCCAACCCCGTTTCATCATGTCTATGCGGTACGAAGAGTTTGATCCCAGACTTGAATACGAAGCGCTGAATATTGCGCCGCGCGATAATAAAATCGAGCGTGAACGCGATTTCGAACGGCGGCGTCGCGAACAGCGAATTGGCATCGCCACCGCTGGCGGCTTGGCGATCGAAACCGTCTTGTCAAACCCTGAAACGCCGAAACAAGAATTGCTAGGGATATTCGATGAGTATCGTGAAGAATTAAAACTCGCCGACTACCAGCGAGCGCTGGCAAGGGACATCATCAACGCCTATTGTACCCAGCATGAACTCGTCAAGGGGCTTTACGGTGCGGAGGAGGACGACTTCTCCCGACTTCGGCGGCTTTTACCGCAAATCCAGGATGCCCGGTCAGTAGCCATAACGCCTCGACCAATCAGCCTCCACGTCAGGTTGGACGGCCGGGCCTATCGGCTGATTCGCGGCTCTGGCAACAGCAGCGGTTTTTTCCGGCCTTCACTAAAAGATTTCACCTTTGAATGCGCCGAGGCGTTTCGGGGCGAGGGAACCATGCTGCACGAAGAACAGCACGCGATCTACTATTTGCTTAGGACGCAGGCCGAGAAAAAACTCGGCAAGTCCCTGTTCAATCGCCCAACACCGAATCTCGGTGAGATCGTGCGCCGATCGCCCCATGAGGGCGAGCATCGGGTCGTGGCCGATTACATACAGCGTCTCGTGGCCGCCGAAGGAGATAGAATAAAAAACGAGATTTTTGCTTTTACCAGAACGTCTGATATCGCACCCACCAAAGTGCTGAAATATTTGACTGCCGAGGACGAGGGTTATGATTATTGGAAGAATGCGCGTTCCGAGCTCCTCGAATACCTGTCGAGGGGGCGCAGCCAAAGCGAGGTGGCCAAGACTGTTGAATCGGCGCGGTTGGAATTCAAGCAAGCGCGGTTGCGTCTCACCGGCGATGGTCTTGAGGCCGTGAAGGCCCTCAAGACCAGGCTGGGTTTCAATCATTGGCAAGCAGTATTGCTTCTCTTCGACCGACCGCTCGAACGTTGGTCAGAAGAAGTGGCTAAATTAAGCAACAGTACCGCGGAAAAATAACCGCCTAACGCACCGTTTCCAGATGACCCTGCCGCCAGCCAATCCCAGCAGCCTCCTCTCCGGCGACCACAAAAAAATCGCCGAGTGGCGCCGACAAAAAAGCGGCGGCAAATCATGAACTTCGGCGCGCGCATGACGAAGTGCGCGGCAAACAAGCGCCGCCTCCGTATGCTCCACTCCCCGCATCGCCTCATTGACCAACTGTTTCGACGCCATCGCATCCCGAAGGCGCGGCTGTCAACCGTCGGCGTGGCCTTGGCTTACTTGGCGTTGGCCGTCCTGTTCACCTGGCCGCTCGCCCTGCATCTCGGCACCGCCTTCCCTTCGGCGGATCCCTGGTATGGCGGCGACCCTCACACATTCATCTGGTATCTGGACTGGCTGGCCAAGGGCCTGACCGGGCACACGGCGCTCACGCCGGCCAAGATGATGTTCTATCCCAATGGCATCAACCCTTGGGCCGGTTACGACGGGATCCTCATGGCCATCGTCGGCGTGCCCGCCGTTCTCGTGAGCGGCAACCCCATCCTGGCCTACAACCTGGTCATTCTGGTGTCCTTCGTGGCCGCGGCCATGGCGGCCTATGCCCTGGTCCTGGCCCTTAGCCGATCGACATTGGCCGCCGGCTTCGCGGGTTTCGCCTACGGCTTCTCCACTTATCAGCTGGTCCGGGGGTTGCAGCATCCGAATCTCTGCCTGACCATGGCCATCCCGCTGCTGTTTCTGGCGGCCTGGCGCTTCGGCGAGAACCCAAACACGAAAAACGCCTGGTGGCTGGCTGGCGCCGTTTTGCTGAACGGCTTGACGTCGTTCTATTACCATATCGGCGGGCTGGTGTTTCTGGCTGTGGCCGCTGTCTATTACCAAAGGCGGTTGCGCCGAAACAAAAACGCGTCCCTGTCCGCCGGCATCCTGGTCGCCGTGGCCGCCGCGCTGCCGGCCCTGCCCATCCTGCTCAATCGGCAGCCGGAACTCAAGACTCACCCCCTTTCCTTCGTCGCCAACATGGGTGCCGATCCGCTGAATTTCTTCCTGCCCCATCCCCTGACCAATGTTTTCGGTCACTTCACGCAAGGCGCCTATGACCGCCTGCCGCCGGTTTTCTGGGGCGGCTATAACCTCTTCGAAATCACCAGCTATATCGGCCTGCCCCTGCTCCTGCTTTTTGTCGTCTGGTTATGGCGGCGCCGGGTCATGGCCGTTCCGGCCGCCGGCCTCTGGGCGGCTGCCATCCCGGTCTTTCTCATCCTGGCTTTCGGCACGGAACTGCGGCTGGACTCCTGGCACCTGCCCATGCCGCTGCTTTACCTAAGAAGCCTTTTCCCCTTCTCCCTTGTCCGTTCCCCTAACCGGATGTTCATCTTCGCCCTTCTGGCCATGATCGTCCTGGCGTCGTTCGCCGTCGCGCACCTGCGTTCTCTCATCAAAAAACGCTTCTGGTTAATCGTCGCGTTCGTAACTCTTTTCGCTTTCATGGTGGCGGAACGCGCGATCTTCCCCTACCCGCTTTTTGCCAATCAGGTTTCCGAATTTTACAAAAACATCGCCCAAGACCAGGAAGTTTACGCCATCGCCGACTTGCCAATCACCTATCCCGGCATCAGCGAATACGACTACTACCAGACCGTCCACGGCAAGCCGATCGTTGATGGCGAATTTTTCTATCCGGCCTACTCGCCGCAAACCACCGCGTTCATCACCGACAACGCGCTTCTTGCCAATGCCGTCTGCCGCAGCGACACCCCGGCCGAAATTGTCCTGCCGGACCGCGCCACGACGCTCGCGCAGCTCCGAGACGCCAACGTGCGCTACGCCATCATCCACCACCTCATCCTGCACAACACGCCCAACTGCGCCTACGCCCAGAAATACCTCCGGGCGTTCTTCTCCGACACCAAGCCAGTTTTCACGGATGGCACTATCACGGTTTACGAACTTCCGTAACGCACGGTGCCTGTCCCCCTTATCCACACCATGACCATTAAAAACAATCGGCGCTGATCCGTCGGAAACGGGCCAGCGCCTGACTTGTCGTGGAATCGGCTCAAACCGTGAGAGAGAACCTGACGGGTCGCGCGTTGGCCGTGGCCGCCATGCGGACGTAAGCCGCGACTGCCAGCGGATTTGCCGCCGCGCTGGCCGCAGCGGGCTGGCCGACAACCGTCATCGGGGACGCCAACCGCGTCAACTCGCTGAACGGTATCGAAACGGCCGCCGCAACTCCTCGGCAACGCGCCGCCGGCAAAAGACCTTTTGCTCGTGTCATGAATCCTCCTGCGCTCGCGTGCGCGAACGAAATCTGTTTCCGAAACAATAGCATATTTAGCCAATTTTGTCAAGATTAAGCCGGATAAATATTTAGCTAAAAATAGCCAAAAAATGCCAATAAGCCGCAAAGCCCGCTCCCCCTCTTGACAACCTTCCCGTCTTACCCTATACTGCCTCCCAGAGCATTCGGCCCACCTGAAAAGGGAGGCCGCCGAAGCGCTCTCTTTATTTCGCCGAATAAGACTTGACGCCAAAAGCGCCAAGCTTTACACTGCGGAAGCGGCTAAAAACCGCCACCGGAACATTGACAATTTGAACGAGACAACCTAGTCAGTCGAAAGACTGACAACAAAGAACCACGTCAAATTCAGTTGAGTACTCGGGGACCGAAAGGTCACGGGAACTATGGAAGCATAGCCCACCAGGACTATGACTTCTTCTGAGAGTTTGATCCTGGCTCAGGATGAACGCTGGCGGCGTGTCTAAGGCATGCAAGTCGTACGGACCAGTTAATACCGCAAGGTAATGACTGGTTAGTGGCAAACGGGTGAGTAACACATTGGTAACCTACCCCATAGTTCGGAATAACGGTCCGAAAGGATCGCTAATACCGGATGTGGCCCACGGATTAATTCCGTGGATTAAAGCCCAAAAGGCGCTAAGGGAGGGGCCTATGTTCTATCAGCTAGTTGGCGGTGTAAGAGACCACCAAGGCTATGACGGATACCGGGTGTGAGAGCATGACCCGGCTCACTGGGACTGAGACACTGCCCAGACACCTACGGGTGGCTGCAGTCGAGAATATTCCACAATGGGGGAAACCCTGATGGAGCGACGCCGCGTGCAGGATGAAGGGCTTTGGCTTGTAAACTGCTTTTCTTTGGGACGAAGCTTCGGCTGACGGTACCAAGGGAATAAGGGGTTGCTAACTCTGTGCCAGCAGCAGCGGTAATACAGAGACCCCGAGCGTTATCCGGATTTATTGGGTGTAAAGCGTCCGCAGACGGCACGTTAAGTTCCGCGTCAAATCTTCAGGCTCAACCTGGGGGCTGCGCGGAAAACTGGCGAGCTAGAGGATGGTAGAGGTGAGCAGAATTGCCGGTGTAGTAGTAAAATGCGTTAATATCGGCAAGAATACCAAAGGCGAAAGCAGCTCACTGGGACATTCCTGACGTTAAGGGACGAAAGCGTGGGGAGCGAAGCGGATTAGATACCCGCGTAGTCCACGCCCTAAACGATGAGTGCTGGATATTGGGAGTATCGACCCTCCCAGTGTCGACAAAAAAAGCTAACGCGTTAAGCACTCCACCTGGGGAGTACGGCCGCAAGGCTAAAACTCAAAGGAATAGACGGGGACCCGCACAAGCGGTGGAACATGTGGTTTAATTCGACGGTAAGCGAGGCACCTCACCAAGGCTTGAAATGCAACTGCTAATCTCCTGAAAGGGAGACTCCTTCGAGGGTGTTGCACAGGTGCTGCATGGTTGTCGTCAGCTCGTGCCGTGAGGTGTACCCTTAAGTGGGGTAACGAGCGCAACCCCTATGTCGTGTTGTTTTTCACGACAGACTGCCTCGGATAACGGGGAGGAAGGCGGGGATGACGTCAAATCAGCATGGCTCTTACGCCTTGGGCGACACACGTGTTACAATGGATGGTACAGAGGGTTGCCAAACCGAAAGGTGGAGCTAATCCCATCAAAACCATTCTCAGTTCGGATTGAGGTCTGAAACTCGACCTCATGAAGTTGGAATCGCTAGTAAATGCGCATCAGCCACGGCGCATTGAATACGTTCTCGGGTCTTGTACTCACCGCCCGTCAAGTCAAGAGAGTCGGTAACGCCCGAAGGTACGCGTCCGCGTGCCGAAGGCGGGATCGATGATAGGGACTAAGTCGTAACAAGGCATCCCTAGCGGAAGCTGGGGATGGATCACCTCCTTTCTAGGGAGTATAAACTTAGTCGAGGTGCGCTTAAGCCACCTTGACTATAGGCCAATCATCGCAAGATGGTTGCGCTCCTAGGTCGACCGACCGGTTCGCCGGTCGTCACTACTAGATGTGGTTCCTGGTTGTCTCGTTCAAGTGGTCAAATGTTCAAGAACCCCCCCGCAGTACTGCGGGGGGTTTTGGTTATAGGTAGCCCTTCGACAAGCTCAGGGCATAAAGATAAAATATATTCCCTGAGCGGAGCGTAGCGGAGTCGAAGGGCTACCGATGGTTTGCCGCATGTCTGCTAGGGAATTTATCCAAACTTATCCACAGAGAACAACTTGTAAGCGCGTGGCGGTCAGGTATGCTTGCCCCAAACCAAGTGGCCCACTGAAAAGGAGCATGCCGTGAAAAATCCGAAGCCCGCCTACCTTTGCGCCCCGCTCACCGACCTGCCTGAAGACACCCGGGACCAAATGAAGGCCTTTTACGAAAGGCTCGCCGACGCCTGCACGTCCATCATGGGCTCCGAAGCCTATGTCCCCCACCTGCACACCGACCCGGTCAAGCACGCGAACATCGTGCCGGCTGCGGTCTATGAACTGGACCGGGCCATAGTCTGCGAGAAGTCGAGCGTGCTCGTCGCCGTCTACGTCGGCCCTTCCTGGGGTTGCGGCATCGAGATTGCACTCGTCGCACCCAGGCCAACCCGCCCGTTCTTTTGCCGATATGCCTTGGGCCTCTGGCTGGGCCGCCTGATTTTCGGCCCGGAAGTGCCGGTCATCCTGCTCGTTCCCGAAGGCAAGAAGGCCTCGCGCATGCTCCTGGGTTGTCCCGCCATCAGGCGGATTATCAGGTACAAGGACGAGAATGACGCCCTCCTCCAGTTGGCTAGGGCCCTGAACGACCTTGGCTTGACCAGGCGCGACTTGCGCTAGCACCGCTCACGCCCGACCCTAACCTGGTCGGGCTTCTTGTTTATTCCTGATTTTGACGATTTTCAGCGTTTTTCTGACAACGATGGCCACCTTGCCAAAACCCCCGGGTATTGATATATTTTTTCCGTTGCCTTAACCTAATAACGCCCGGTTTTGCCGGGCCTGTTGTTCCTCTGGTGGGCATGAATGGGCGTGTAGCTTCACCCTTCGGGTGACCACCCGTAGGGTGGCAGACGGTTATCCCCCTTCGCTAAAGCTTCGGGGGACAGGGAGCGCCCCTCACCTCATTATAATTGAAAGCTTGCTGGTGGGCATGAATGGGCGTGTAGCTCAGACGGTTAGAGCGCAACACTGATAATGTTGAGGTCAGAGGTTCGACTCCTCTCACGCCCACCAGCAAGCGTCCAATATCATGAGGTGAGGGAAGGTCACCCCGACAAAATGTCGGGGTCACGCCCACCAGAGGGACAATAGCCTCCAGCACCAAGCTGGCTGAAAATAATTATGACTCCCATTTCGGACTTGGACATCCTGATTCGGCTCGCGGTCATCACGGTCTTGGCCGGGGCAGTCGGCATTGAACGCGAATACCACGCCAAGCCAGCCGGCCTGCGCACCAACGTCATGGTCGGCCTCGGCTCGACCATCATGACGATTTCCGGCTTAAAGGCGGTGGAACTGTTTCCTCACCTGTTGAGCATTGACCCGACGCGTATCGCCGCCCAAGTCATCACCGGCATCGGCTTCATCGGCGCCGGCGCCATCCTGCGGCCGGGCAAGAGCAACGTCATCGGCCTCACGACCGCCGCCACGCTCTGGGTTGTTTCCGGATTGGGTATCGCCGTCGGCATGGGCCTGTACTACGAGGCGATCGTTACCACGCTACTCGTGTTCTTCACCTTCATGGTCTTGAGTCAGCTGGTTGGTTACGTCCGGCAGCATGCCAAGCATTATTCGCCCGACATGTACCACCACCCTGACGAGGACGTCACACACGTCAACCAGCCGCACGTAGATTCGAGCGAGCAGTAAAATCGCGAGCCGAAATAGATAAAAAGATCGTAAAACAAATAGTCATCAACCTCACGCCGAGGTAGCTCAGTGGTAGAGCAGAGGACTGATTTTCGGTCCGCTCCACAGCAATGTGGAGGCAATAACCGGGTGAATTCGGGGAAACCCTGCCAACAAACAGGGCAATCCCGAGCCAAGCCATGAACCACTCGCCCATAAGGGCTCGGGTTCATGGAAGGTGTAGAGACTATCCCTTTATGGGAGTAGGCCGCAGCATTGCGGCCGAAGCGCCTGGCTCCGATGAAAAATGCGGAGAAGATATAGTCCGATCCTTGGGGTAACCCAAGACAAATGTGAGGAAAATCCTCGTGTCGCCAGTTCAATCCTGGCCCTCGGCACCACGTAAAAAACCCAGCTCGTCTGGGTTTTTTACGTGCCCCGTGGTGAACCGCGAAGCGGTTCACTTTACGGGGCCTTCCCTAGACGAACGCTGGGTTTCACGTGGCGCGGCCCTATAGGAAGGTTTTCTCATATACATAGCTCGGCATCGCGGTTTTTTCGTGCGTTTGACACCAAAACTTGTCGAGCGTAAATGTATCGGCATGTATTACGTCTATCTCCTCCGAGACACAACAAGTGGCCGTTGGTATATTGGTTTCACCAGCGACCTGCGTCGCCGAATTCAAGAGCACAAGCGCCACAAAAACATATCGACGGCTGACTATGGAAATATCAGGCTAATATATTACGAAGCTTATCTTAACAAACTGGACGCAATCGGCCGTGAAAAATTCCTAAAAAGCGGGTCGGGTTATCGTTTTCTCAAAAAGCAATTGTCAAATTATCTCGGCCTAAAGCCTTTGACAAAAACAGCCGATATAGTAGGATAATTAGGCTAAAGTAGCGCGAGGTTCTCTAATTCGGGGCGTGGCCTAACGGCTAAGCCGCGGTTGTGCGGCTTTCGGCGATAGGTGGCGGCCTTAGCCGCTTACTCCCAAATCTGACCGGCTGTGCCGGTCAGCCGCGCCGTAAGGCGTCTTCTTAGTACGAGTTCAAAGTCCTTTGCCTGGTCGGGGTGTGGCCTAACGGCTAGGGCACCTGCTTTGGGAGCAGGGGGTTGCGAGTTCGAATCTCGCCACCCCGACCAGACAAAGAACAAAAAGACTGTGGGTTCGAATCCTTGCTCCGTGGCCGCGAAGCGGCTTTACGGGGCCACCGCCCCGACTTAGGGAAGCTCAAGGTCATCAACAAAACGCGGGTATAGTTTAATGGTAAAACGACTCTCTTCCAAGGAGTAGTTGGGGGTCCGATTCCCCCTACCCGCTCCACGTAAAAAACCCAGCTCGTCTGGGTTTTTTACGTGCCCCATGATTGGCCGTGCGGAGCAGGCCAATTTTACTGGGCTCCCCCATACACTGCCGCTGGCGTTCACGCGGCGCAGCCACGAAAAGACTCGGCTCAATGCCGGGTCTCTACGTGACTAACCACGCCAACGGCGACACTTTTATGGCCTGAACTAAGGAATTTGACTAATTCAGGTTAATGCTTTAAACTGAACTTAACAATAAGACTAGTTCAACTTACTTATGCCGAAATTAGGTGCCTATATCAAACAACCTGCCGGTTTCCGAGCGTTCGTTCCAGCGGATTTTCCGCCAAAAGAACTGATTCACTGGGATCAGGATCTGCTATTTCTGCTGTCAGAGGCCGACATAGCCATCGGCGGCCTAAAGGATATCACGCGTCTCGTGCCAGACGTGGACTTCTTCATTTTCATGTACGTCAACAAGGAAGCGGCTCTTTCCAGTCAAATCGAAGGAACCCAGGCAACACTAATAGATTACATGAAAGCCGAAGCAGACATGAATGATAACGCACCTTCAGATGTCGATGAAATCCGAAACTACATCAAGGCAACGAACTTCGGACTGTCGCGCCTGAACGAACTGCCCCTCTCCCTCCGACTCATCAAAGATATACACGAAAAGCTGCTTCGAGGTGTACGCGGCAAATTCCGTTCGCCGGGCGAATTCCGTTCAACACAAAACTGGATAGGCGGCCCGAGCATCGAAACGGCGAATTTTGTCCCACCATCCGTGCCGGAGATGAAGCGAGCATTGGGCGACGTGGAAAAATTCATCCATGATAAGGAGCGTCTGCCGGTACTGGTTAAGGCCGGCCTGCTCCACGCTCAATTCGAGACGATTCACCCGTTTCTGGATGGCAACGGGCGCACCGGCAGGCTTCTGATTACGCTTTATCTCTGCCATGCCGGGGTTCTACAAAAACCCTTACTCTATCTCTCCGCATACTTCAAGCGTCATCGCACCAATTACTACGACAAACTCAATGGGTACCGTTTCTCGGAAAACGGGCCGGAGGAGTGGCTGAAATTTTTCCTTGAAGGCGTAAAGACTGTGGCGAACGAGGCTGTCGAGACCGCAAAAAAAATCACCGATCTACGCGAAAAGCATCTGAAGACCGCGTATTCATTCGGAAAAATCTCTCCGAACGCTGTCGTCCTTCTCGATTACCTATATGCAAATCCGATTGTCGATGCCAAGCGCGTAGCTACGGCCACGGGACTAGCCTCGAAAGCCTCGGTGAACGCGTTGATTGGCAAATTCGTCAAGGCTGGCATAGTCACGGAAATAACCGGTCGCAAACGAGACAGGAAATACCTGTACCGCGACTACGCAAGGCTATTTGACTAAATGATGAGAAGCCGTGCATCCAAACCCGCTCCACGAAAAGACCCGGCTCCACGCCGGGTTTTTTCGTAACTAGAAAGGGCAGCCCAGTTGGGTTGCCCTTGGTCGAACTTCGATGGTCTTGGAGATTCCGCAGCCTCGGTGCCGAACCGTCATTTCTTAGGCGGCCAGTCGGCCTCCCAAGCCCTGTCTATCTCATCAAGGCTCGGCGTCTCATCTTTCGGCTCCGGCCGGAGGGTGATGGGTTCGGATCCCACATCTTCGCCGTTCGAGATGCTGTCGGTCTCCTTGCGCGGCCGTCGGCATAGGACAACCTGGCCCTCTCGACTGTCGAACAGGGCGCTGTCTCCGTCCACCAGGTCGCCGGACTCGAGGGCGATGGCCAACCGGTTCATGACCAACCACTCCACCTTCTGGCGGAGGTGCCGCAACCCGTACTCCGAGCTGTATCCCTCGTCAAGAAGCAGTGACTCGAAGGCGGGGGTAACGAACAGGCGGACGGCCTGACCACCGGATTTGGTGGGATTGATGGCCTTCTCAAACGACGGACATCCCGGCGGACAGATCTGGTCGTGACGCGGAAAATTGCGCTCGACCAACGCGTCGCCGACGGCATTGAGCATCTTATGGACAGCCGGTTGACATTGAGCCCTGGAAAGGGGGCGGAAAGCCACGACGTCCTGCCCAAAGCGTCCGACCATTTCCGGCGGAAGCAGCTTCTTGAGCGAGCGAGAGGCGATGTCATACATCGCCCGCTCCATCTTCTCGCCGTCATCGAGCATCTCCTGCCCCTCACGCGAGGCCTGGAAACCTAGGCTGCCGGTGATACCCCTCATGGCCCGCTGCAAGTCCTCGCCCGCGATGTTGCTGGTGAGGAAGATGAGCGAACGACGGAACCGCGTTATGGACCCGTTGCCCATCCGCAGTTCGCCATTGCCGATGATGCCGAGCATCAGCCTCTGCACCTCAAGGCACGCCTTTTCCCATTCGTCGAAGACAATCACCGAATAGTACGGCGAGTGCACAAGCCGCATGTCATCCATCATCTGATCGTAGGGATCGCATGATGTGTCTGGTGGCGCGTCTCCCCTGGCGATCTTCTTCTTTCTCGCAATCGACTCGCGGCGTGCCTCTTCGAGAACCGCGACCACGGACGGATCGCGCTTTATGATGGCTTGAAAATGCGGATCGTCAATTGCCTCCTGCGAGAGGAGTGGCCTTTGACCGTAACCGATGTAGCCGGCCGTGGTCCCGATGAGGGCGGAAATCGTGTGTCTTTCCGTGTATTCCGAGCAGTCGATGAGCGTGAGCGGAGCTTCCGGCACATCGGCGATCAAGGCGCGGGCGGCTTCCTGAGCGGTCAAGGTCTTGCCCCAGCCAGTTGGGCCGACGCAGACCAGGACGCCCAATGGCGCGTCCGGCCGATTGAGACCAGAGATGAAACGCGTGGCATGACGACAGACGCGCCGGACCGCGCGTTCCTGACCGATGACCCTGCCGCACATGAAGTCGAAAAGGGGCTGGGTGTGCAACCCGAACTCCCGTTCCGGAACAACCTCGCTAAACCTAGCAACGTCAGCAACGGACGAAATTCTGGTGTAGGACACGGTGCCTCCTATTTGATGTAAGGACCTAACGTTTAGATAACCTAACCAGTTGGAGCAGATATTGTCAAGGCTGAGAATACATCAAAAAATGACAAAAACTGCGGAAAATATTATGATTGTCTTGGCAAAAAAGCCCTATCTTATGCCCTCCGACCTGAAACCAAACGAACCCTGCCCGGACTGCGGGCGGTACCAGAACCGCGCTCTGACCATTGACGCGGTCATGGTTCGCGACGGAAAAATCCTGCTCATCAAGCGCGCCGCGAAGCCGTACAAGGATTTCTGGGCCTTGCCAGGCGGATATGTTGAACAAAACGAAACCGTCGAAGACGCGGTGCGGCGGGAGGTGACCGAGGAAACCGGCTTGGCCGTCAAGAACCTGAAATTGATCGGCCTCTTCAGTTCGCCGAGCCGACACCCCAAACAGGCCGTGAGTGCGGCCTACACCGTGGAGGTCGATGGCGAGGTCGTCGTCGGCGATGACGCGACGGAATTTCAATGGGCACCGCTCACGGAACTGCCGCCGCTGGCCTTCGATCACGGAGAAATCATCGAGACCTATCGCCGTGAAATAAAATAAGCCGCCGTCAGGCGGCCTTTTTTTTATCTGTCAACGTTTCATCGGCCCCTCGTGGGCGAGCGCGATGGCGAGGGCAAGGGCGTCGGCGGCATCGTCGGGTTTGGGCGTTTCCTTGAGCCCAAGAAGCGCCTTGATCATCCTCTGCATCTGCGACTTGTCGGCAAGGCCATAACCGGAAACGGCGGTCTTGACCTCGCCCGGGCCGAACTCGCGGCACGGCACGCCGTGCTGGATCAGGCAAAGACGAATCACGCCACGCGCCTCGGCCACGGCAATGGCCGTCTTCACATTCTTCGAGAAATACAGCTTCTCAATGGCTGCGGCGGCCGGACGATGATTCTCAATCAGCTTGCTCAAGTCATCGTAAATTTTTTGCAGACGAATCTCGTGCGGCTGACCAGCCGACGTCTTCAAGCTGCCGTACGCCAAACAACGGTCGCGAAAACCGTCCGTTTCGATGACACCATAGCCGGCGTCAGCGAAGCCTGGGTCGATGCCGAGGAGGATGCGCATGGTTGTTGTTAGTTATTAGTTGTTGGTTTGGCATAACTAACAACTAATAACCAATAACTAATAACTATACTGTTCCGACTGCTGAATAAACGCTCTGCACATCATCGTCCGCATCAAGCGCCTCCAACAATTCGCCCACCTGATTCATGACCTCCTCCGACAAGTCCGGCGCCTGTTCCTTGAAGACCCATTCGATGTCCGTGGCCGCAACCGGCAAGCCGGCCTTGAGGGCGGCGTCGCGGATCTTGGTCACGGCTTCCACCGGTGACGTGACGATAGTCTCCTCTTCTTCGACAGCAATGTCATCGGCGCCGGCGTCGATAAGGGCCATTTCCACATCTTCAGGCAGCTCGACACGGCTCGCTGTCTGCGACAACGCGCCGCCACGAGAGAGACGATTCACGCCCTTCTTCTCGAACATCCACTGCACGGCACCGGAGCCGGCCAGATTGCCACCGTGGGTCGAGAAGATGTGCTTGATACTGGCACTGGTGCGATTGCGGCTA
>JAQTNC010000003.1 GCA_028714475.1 Patescibacteria group bacterium | reverse complement strand
GCAAAACCCGCCCTTATCGGGCGGGTCTTTTTCATCTTTACAACTTTACTACTTTACGACTTTACAACTCCTTATGCCTTCGCTTCGACCGGCATGACGTGCACGAACCGCGCGTCCGTCAGGTCGTTATTGAACCGGCGAACCTTCTTCCTGGTAAAGCTGACGATGCCGGCCGCCGTGGCGAACAGGGTATCGTCGCTGCCCTTGGAGACGTTCTTGCCCGGGCGGAACTTGGTGCCGCGCTGTCGAATCAGGATCGCGCCGGATTTGGCGTATTGTCCTTCGTAAAGCTTGACGCCGAGGCGCTTGGAAACGGAATCTCGGCCGTATGATGTAGAGCCGCCGGCTTTTTTATGGGCCATATCTAGGGTGGTTTATCGATTTCTTCGCATAAAGAGTATAAGCCAGGCGGCGTTTGGCGTCAAGAGAGGGGGTTGGGGCGATTATAGGTGGAGCGCGACAGGGTCGCGCCGCTACAATAAAACCGGCCAGCGCAGGGGCGCAAGCCGGTTCGGGCGGAAAGGGCGGTTTACTTGACGATGGGTCGGTTGATCCAGCCGATGATGTCTCGGATGGCTGGCAGGCCGCCGCGATCGTCAGCACCGCAGTATTCGCGCCGCATCTGGGCGAGGGCTTCCTGGTTGCCGTCGCGGTAGGCGGCGAGGACGCGGCCAAAGAAGGCATCTAGCCCTTCGAAGAAGGCCTTGAGCTTGGCCGGGTCGAGGTCAACGTCGAGGCCGCCGGCGTCGAGAACGATCACGCCCGATTGGAGCATGACCGTGAGGACCACCAGGCACTCCCTGACGTACGGCGCGTTGCTGGCATCGGAAAGCTGTCCCTGTTGCAGGAAGCGGCACACCCTGCCCGTGGACACGGCCACGATTTCCCGGGCGCGTTCAGGCGACTGGTCAATGAGCCGGCTCACGATGATCCCGCCGACCGTGGCCTTGCCTTCCTCGAGAAGACTCAAGGCCTCTCCTAGCCGCTGGTCGCTTGCGGCCGTGCGGCCAATCGGATGGCTGAATTCATGGCCGGTGGTCAGGCCTTCTTCCCCATGATCGGTGATGACCGCCTCCAGCAAGGCCGCAGCTTGAGCCGTACAGTGCCGGCGGATTTCCTGCCGATAAAGGTTGAGGTATTGCCGGAGATTCGCGGCTTCCGAGAGGAAGACACGGCCCCCTTGCGCCAGGATGTCCTGACGATTGGGCATGACCTGACCCGCTATCGTACAGCTTAGGCGAACGCCGCCTTCCGTGACCGGGAAGAATGCCCCGACATCGAATCGGCTCAACTTTGCCTCGGCCGCCGTCCCGGATTCTTCGGAGGCGTTGGGGTGGCTAGCCAAACCGATGGCCTTTTCCCGATAGGCCGCGATTTGCTTGGCCTGTGCTTCCGTTGTGACGCGTAGTGCCAGGACGAATTCCGGGGAAACGCCGTTCGGGTGCTCGTAGTTCTCGAACCCATAGACAGGCACGAGGGCTTCGGTGGGCGGAATGGTGATCCAAGCCTGATCGACCGCGACCCAAACCGCCTCGAGCTGGTCAATTTCGGTTATGCCGTACGCATCAACCAGCCGGTCTAGGCAAGTCGCGGTTTCCGGCGAGTCCTCTTTGATCAGTTCGAGCAGGCCGAGCAGGGCCCCTTGAACCTCCCAGACCTCGTCGGGGAAGGCGACGGCCCAGGCATGACGGTTGCTGCACTCGTCATTCGGGTCATGGACCGTGTAGTCGAACATCGGCAAAGATTTGGCCCAGAGTTTGGCCAGCCGTTCGCGTTCCGTGTCGGGCAGGAGCAGGTACGGGGTGACGTGGCGGCGGAACCAGGCCAGATAGAGCTGGTCCATGGCTTCGGCGACGCGATTTCCCTGCCAGACGACGGCAAGTTGGTCAGCCCACTCTTCGCGGCTGTCCAAAGCCGCCTCGATTTGGCGGCGACGGAAGGCGAAGACCGGGAACATCAGTTCGCTCAAGAAGCGGGCCCACAGGACCGGATCGCCCTGGTCAACATTCGCCCGGCGGTAACCGAGAAACTGGGCGATCTGGTCAACCGGCGACGCCGGGCAGTTCGTGTCCGCACCCTTCGGCAGGGCTTCGAGATACTGGCGCACGCCGGCGGATTCGTGAACATGGTGATTCACGGCATCAGCGACGGCCTGCACCGCGTCCGCCAAGGTCATTTGCGAAACGTCCGGCGGCACGAAACCTTCTTCGATGACGTCTTCCCAGTCAGCTTGAGGATTGGCCATGACAGCCTTTCTGCGGTTTGAAAATGTAAAGACCGCGAGTGTTTTTTACCAAAGGGACGGGCAAAGGTCAAACGGTCGTGCCTGATGAAAGCGCAGCGCATGGCACTGTATTGAGATGGGTTGACCGGCAGGCGAGCGGCGGATAAGCTAAAGGACGTTATGAAGAACCCAAAAACAATCAAGAAAGCCGTCGTTATCAAGAAACCAACGGCTAAGAAGAGCCGCGTGGCGGGTGGCAGCGTGACCCTGAAAATTGCCATCGCGGCCTTGAAGAAGGCCCTTGCGACGCACGGCGGGGATGTCGAACTAGTTTCGTTCAGCCGCGGCACGGTCAAGGTTCGCCTGCAAGGAGCGTGCAGCGGCTGTCCGATGGCGGCGATGACGCTCCGCGATACCGTGGAGCGGTATCTGGTTGCCAAGGTGCCGGGGGTGAAAAGGGTAGTAGCGGTTGAGTAAAACAATTCTGTCCCGAGCCTGCTTGTCCCGTTGACGCGGAGCGTCTTTGCGGGATCGAGGGACAGGATGCAACTAACCATTTGCCCCTCGACTCCGCTGCGCTCCGCTCGGGGAAGAACGATTAGCACCAGTTTAAGTATTATGAGTGAGAATATATATTTCGACTATGCTGCGTCGGCGCCGCTTGATCCGCGGGTCGCCGAAGTCATGGATAAGGTCGCCCGATTGCCGGGAAACCCGTCTTCAGTGCACGCGCCGGGCCGCGAGTTGCGGCGGCGAATTGACGTTGCCCGGAAACAGGTCGCGGCGCTTATCGGCGGCGAGACCGGGGAAATCATCTTCACCTCCGGCGCGACCGAGGCGAACAACCACGCGGTCGCCGGATTGTATGATTTGGCGGTCGGCACGGGCAAGCCCGGTCGGATCCTGATTTCGCCCTTCGAACACGCTTCCGTGAGTGCGGCGGTGCGGCGACTGGTTGAGGAGAAAGGAGCGGTCGTGGACCTGTTGCCGGTCGGACGCGATGGACTAATAAGTGCAGCGGACGTGGCGCGGCTCATCACGCCGGAGACGGCGGTCGTAGCCGTCATGTGGGTAAACAACATTCTGGGTACAATTCAGCCGATTGAGGAAGTCGGCCAAGCCGTCGCGGAGGCGCGGGCGGCGCGAGGACGACTTGGTCTGCCGCTGTTTTTCCATTGTGACGCCGTGCAGGCAGCCGGGCGGTTGCCGATAGACGTGAAGGCCGCCGGCTGCGACTCGCTGTCCTTGTCCGCTCATAAGATTTACGGCCCGAAAGGCGTCGGCGCGCTGTGGCTCCGGCGCGGCTTGGCCGTGAAGCCCCTGCTCGTCGGCGGGGGACAGGAGGAAACCCGACGTTCAGGCACGGAAAACGCCGCTGGCATCGTCGGTTTCGGCGCGGCGGCGGAAATCGCGCAAGCGGAAATGACAAAGGATTCAGCCAGAGCGGCCGAATTGCGTCGGCGGCTGCTTGATGGAGTCAAGAACCGAAGCGGCTGGCGCGTCCTCACGCCGGAGGAGAAGGCCGTCCCCAACATCGTCTTCATCCAGCACGATCGCGAAGACGGCGAAACGCTCGCCGTCAAGCTTGATGCCGCCGGCGTCGCCGTCTCTTCCGGTTCGGCCTGCGATGCCGGTCACCGCCAACCGTCAGCGGCCATCCGCGCCGTTTTCGGCGATCGCGCGGCGACGCAAGGCGGCACCCGCATCTCCTTCGGTCGGTTCACGACGGAGACGGACCTGGACGTTCTCATGGCCGCGCTTAATTAACGCACCTGACGTTTTTTGTGTCGCGTCATAATCCAAAAGGCCACCCCGATGTGAGGGTGGCCTTCCGTTTTATGGCGTAGGCTCCGGCGGCGGAATTTCTGCCCCGGCATTGCCGTCTGGCGGGATCTCCGGCGTTGTCGGCGGCACGGCTTCTTCGGTCGGCGGCGGTTCCGGGGTCGGAGTCGGGGCTGGCGGCGGCGTTTCTATAAGGAAAGGGTTGCGCAACGAATTACTGTCCGGCATGGGTTGCTCGGTCTTTGTCTTCAGGTTCTGATCAACCTGATTGAGCAACGCCGTGTTCAGCCGTTCCGCCTCCACGTCGAGGTTGTTGTCTTGCCCGGTCTGGTCGGTTGCGAGAATCGTTTGCGACACGAACCATCCCGTCCCGCCCAGCATTGTCAAAATGATGAGGAGAACTACGACCGTGATGAGGGAAGTGATGGGAAAGCCGCCGGCCTTTTTTTCTTTCTTCATAATTTAATTGGTTCAGGGCTTCGGCGGTTCCGGGGTGATGTTCAGTTTCTGGAACATCGGCAGGTCCTTGGCTAGCCAACGGATGTAGCCATCGATCCGTATGTAAACGGTACCTTCCGCCGCGGCTTCCCGCGCTTGCGGTATCGAAATGCTCAAGGAAGACGTCCGGACGTAATAAGACATCTTCTCGACGCGGCGCAAGTAAGCCATCACCTTGCGGTATTCGCCGGTGGCCTGGAGGCGCACGGGGATGTCGGTTTCCCAAGGCGAAAGCTGTTTCTGATTGACGGTTTCCAACGCCAACTCCTGCTCGACGCCGCTCGAGGCCGCCGCCACTTCCAAGGCGTTGATGAAATCCAGCTCCTGACCCTCCCGAATGGCTACCGGCGGCATTTCGGCGAGGCGTTTCTTGACGTCCTCCAGCTGGCTGACCGACTCCCGGGTCTCGCGGCGGAGGGCATAGCGGGTCTCGATTTCGTGACGCGCCTCGGCGATTTTCGCCTTGGCTTCTTTCATGGCCAGGACGGTCGGCACGACCAAGGCACCCAGCAGGAGCAGGGTGATGCCGCCGAGAACGGCGGAGGTGATGGCGATGCGCTTGTTAACTTGCATACTTCAGCGTATGGCTTCAGGGACGAATTTCATGTCGAAGTCGAAACTGACCTGGGTTTTCTGCAGGATGTTGGAAAGGGGGCTGACGATATCGGTCAGGTACGGCGCCTCCTTGAGGTTCTTGAGGAAGGCCAGCGCCTCGTCGCGCGTCGTGGCAACGCCGGAAATCTTGATGTGGCCGCCTTGGTCGAGGCTGATCCTTTCCAGCCGGGTGTTTTTCGGCATCATCGTCGCGATGTCTTCCAGTACCTCCGACCAGGACACGAAACCCGTCTGCATCATCTGGACGGTGGTGAGGTAGGAATTGACCTGCTTGATGTTATTGATGATGTCGGCGGACTCGTCGGTGCCGGCGCCGCCGCTCGCCTGCTGCTCGATCTGTTTCAGCTCGTCAGCCATCATCAGTCGGGCGGAGACAAGCACCCCGGAAACGAACAGCGCCGACAGGAAAAGCAGGATGGTCATCGTCTGCACGTAAGCCATCACCAAGCCCGAGCGCAGGGCTTTTTTCTTTTCCGGGGGCAGGATGTTGAGGGTGATGTTCATAGGCCGTCAGGCGCGGAAGGCACTGTGGTATCGGCGCACGTCTTCGGCGGCGCGGAGCGCGAGGCCGATGGCCGTGGTGTAGGACAGCGCGTTCTCAAGGGGGAAGCGTTTCGGCACCTTGCCGATGTTGGCCAAGGCGTCGCCGCGATTGACCTTGATGGTCAGCTTGTGCGAGAGGACGGAATCAATCTCGCGGAAATGGGCGCCGCCGCCGCAGAGGAGCAGCCGCTCGATTTTCTTGCCGAGCGGGAAGCCAATCTTGTAGAAGCGCAAGGCGTTCCGGATCTTCGAGCACATGTCGTCAACGATGGGCAGGAGGATCTTCCACATCCGATCCTCGCACCGGTGGGAATCCAGGCCACATTCGATCTTGACGAGTTCGGCGTCGTCGAGGCTGACGGACAGCTTCTCGCTGATGATTTGCGTCAGCTCGTTGCCGGAGAGAGGGATGCTCACGGACATCTGGACCGTGTCCTCATCCAGGATGACGAGGCTGGAGCGCGTGGCGCCGATGTCCAGGATGCCGAGCGGTTCCTCGAACATTTCCGTAGCCGGCACGACGGCGCGGGCGATGGCTACGCCCTCGATTTCGAAGGCGAGGGGCGCGAGACCGGCCGCTTCCAGCAGTTGGGTGTAGCTGTCCACGATGCGTTTGGGCGCGGCGCCGAGCAGGATGCGCGTCCCTTCTTGGCGTTTTTTCGTCTCGGGTTCGGCCTCCGCCGCCTCCGCTTCCTCTTTGGCCTTCTTCTCGTCGGCCGACTTTTTTTCGTCTGGCGGGGCAGCCTTTTGGTCGGCCGATTCGGCCTCGACGGGAACGGCGGCGACCGGCGGCGGGGTCAGTGGCGGCAGGACCTGCCAGTCATAATATATCTCCTCAAGCGGCAAGGGGATGTTCTGCTCGATTTCCTTGAGCACGGCCTTGCGCAGCTCGTCGGTGGAGGCGCCTTTCTCGATTTCCAGAATCTTCACGAAGGATTTGGCTTCCGGCAGGCAGGCCACCACGGCACGGCCCTTGAGGTGACCGCTCACCGAGGCCAGGAGTTTCTGGACGCTGGCCGTCGCGACGGCCTGGTCGGTGATTTCGCCGCGATCCATCACCCCTTCCGGCACGCTGACGCTTCCCCAAGCGTTAAGCCGGTAGTCGTGTTTGCCGAGACGCGAAACCTGGACGACCTTGAAGGAACGGTCGCCGATGTCGAGTCCGAAGGCATTGGACAGGGGATTGAAGAGCGCCATAGCTATACTGGCATTTTACATCATTTGCCGACCGGTTGAAACATCGAGACCTTTTAGCTACTAGCTAATTCGCCGCTTCCCGCCAAGTGCCCTCCTTGATGCGCCAGGTGCCGCCCGGAGAATTCGAGAACCTGACGTCTTTCAGCTGGGACTCCACGTAGGTGACGACGGCATTCTGGTCAAGATAGAGACGTTTGGCCGCGAGTGATTTGGCGCCGCCATTGCTTTGCAGACGCATGGTGCCGTTCAAAGCCATGAAGATGGCGCCACTTGCGTTATTGGCGACGGAGAGAGCCGGGCTGGTGTCGCTCAAGGAGGAATTGGTGCTGACGATCAGGATATGGCTCAAGAGATTGCCAGAACCGTGGATGTCCGTGCCGTTGACGATGGTAATCTTGCCCTTGTTGACCATGTCGCTGGGGTCATCGGCCAGGATAACCGTGCTACCGGCGCCGAACGAGGGGTCAAGGCTAAACGAGGAGTTGTTGTAGGTGGTGATATTACCGACCACCCAGAGCGGGCCGTAAAGGCAAACGTCGATGTTGTTGTCGAGGATGAGGTTGCCTTCGATTTTTTTCGGACCGATTGGGTTGAGACAGGAAGGGTCATCCGGCGGATGGTAGTCGCCGTATATCGTGCCCCCCGCAACCGCCGAGTTATGCCAGAATTCCAAGTCCATGGATGGCATATCCGCAGTGGTCGGCGTGTCGCTGTTCGGGTATTTCGTGCCGTCAACGGTCGTTCCGGCGATGTCGGCCGGGTCATTCTTGTAGTAGGCGTCGCCGTCAATATGAGAGTTGAATATCTTGTCGGCGTGGGCGTGGTAATACGTGCGGCAGGCTGTGATGGAACCGCCGGATTTGGCCACCCAGATGTCGCCTTCTGTCTTGGCCTGGGTGCTTTGGCAAGTCACGTCGCCGTTCGCATAAAGGGTGCCCTCGATGACGGCGTTGTTCTCCAGGTGGGCGCCACCGTCGCCGGACTGGAGCGCGTAGCCAAACGCCGTGCTGTCGGCCGGCGGAACGGTCGTGGCGTCAGTCCGGATGACGCGCGACTGGCCGCCACCGGTGTATCCGGTCGAGACGATGAAACGGTCGGCGCCGGAGCCGACAACAGTCGTCGTGAATTTGCCATTGCCGAAAACGGCTTCGCTCTCGCCGAGGTAGTTGACGCCGTAGGTGCCGCCGCATTTGGTGCCGCTCGTGGCGTTCAGGCAGAAGATGGCTTTTTGGATGCCGGCCTCGGCGATTTGCGTGGCGTTCACGGACGTTTCCAGGCTTTTGGCCGCTTGGCGCGAGGAAAGCGCGGAGTTGGCGATGAGATAGCCGAAAACCAGGATGACGGCCGTGAGCAAGGAGGCGGAAATCAGGGAAAAGCCGGATGAGCGATGTCGGCAAGGATGGTTATTCATATGAATGCGGCTAGGGGATGGAGCGCCAGCCATTCGGAACGAAACGCCAGTCGCCGCTGGGCGTGGCGGCAAGGCGGATGTCCGAGGCGTCATGATAAGTCGTGCTGTAGTCAATGATGCAGTTGTTGGACAAGGAGACCTTCCTGGCGGCGACGGCCGTGACCGTGGCGTTGTTGCTGATGCTGATGCCGCCGTAAGGCGCGTAGAAGATGGCGCCGGCGGCGTTGTTGCTGATGTCGATGGCGGCGTCCGTGTTGTCGCTCGAGGAATGGACTAGGATGAAACTCTTGAGATGGCCGGAGCCGTTGATCTGGGCGTTGTTGGAGATGGAGATGACGCCGTCGGCCATGACGACCGTGCTGTTCACGCCGTAGGACGGGTTGAGGTTGAGCTGGGCATTGTTGCTCAAGGTGATGGTGCCCTGTACCCAGACCGGGCCGTCGAGGGTCACGATGGCGTTGTTGGTCAGCGTCAGGTTGCCGGTGATGACTTTCGGGCCAAGGTGCGAGCCGGTCGGCGCCGTGTAGTCTCCGGCGATGGTGCCGCCGGCTTCGGCCGCCGCATGCCAGAAAGGCAGGTCAACGGACGGCAACCCCTGCTGGGGCGGCGTGTTTTGGCTGCTGTAGCTGTGGCCGACGTTGTTGTTCCCCGAGCTCGTCGTTTTCCAGTAGACGTCATGGCTGTTCATCTTGTTGTTGGTGATGCGGTCGGCATGGATGTCGCCGTACAGGGTGCAGTTGTCCACGAGGCCGTTCGCGGCGGAAACGTACACCGGCCCGTCCAGCTTGGCGTTGTTGCCGCAGTTGATGCTGGAGTGGGAATAAATCGGTCCGCTCCTGACCTCGGCGTTGTTGCTGATGAAAACCCCGCCGTCGCCGACCTCCAGGGCGTAATCGAATGCGGCATCGGCGGTCGGCGGGCTCGCGGAAACCGTGACCTTGACGGTCTCCTGCTTGCCGGCGCCGGTGTAGCCGACGGCGGTGACGGTCTTTTCCGTTCCATTCGTCGTGACCGTGGTCGTGACTTTCCCGTTGCCGATGGCGATGTCGCTCTCACCGGCATAGTTTTCTCCGTACTGGCCGCCGCAGTTTCCGCCGCTCGAGGTGTTCATGCAGAAGAGGGCCTTGTAGATGCCGGCTTCGGCGGTTTGCGTGGCAAAAACCTCGGACTCGAAGGTCTTGGCGGCTTGACGCGAGGAAAAGGCGTAGTTGAGCATGACGACGCCGGTCGCCAGGATGACGCCCATGAGGACGGCGGCGGACAGCAAGGCAAACCCGTCGCGACGGAACACCCTTTTAGAGCCTATCCCAACAGGGATTTCCGAGTCGGAATCGGATGATTTTTTGGCCGGCGACGCGAAAACCGAGGAGGAATATCGAGATATTCTGACGAGGTTTCTCGCGGTGCCGGACGAAAAATGGCCGGTTACGGGCCGGGAAGACCTGTTGGGATAGGCTCTAATCAGGCCAGCAAGGGGGTTAGTCATAATTGCGCAGGAAAATGGCGGTCCAGGCTTTCGTTTGGAGGGTCGCGTTGCGGTTGACCTGGCTGTTGATGAGGAAAACCGACACGCGGTTGGCCTGCGTGATGTCCGCCGCGTTGTAACGGAAAATCAGGTTCTGGTTGAAGGCGGTGATGAGCCGCGCGCCGCTTTTGCGGTAGCTTGAGGCGTTGGCGTCCGTTTGCACCATGATTTTCGTCGTGACCGTCGCGTCGCGGTAAAAGGCGATGTAGTCGTAGGCGGCGGCGACGATGTTGCCGGTCGCGTCCACGGACGGCATCTTGAGCACGAGAACGCTGTCCGACGAGGTGCGGGTCGTTCCGTCGAAGATGTGAGACGATTCCACGTTGCTCGCGCCGCGGGCATACTGGGCGAGGGCTTTGGCGGCGAGGATGGCACCGGTGTCATTGTCGGCCCGCTTGGACTGGCTGGCGTAGATCTGGTAGTTCAGGATGAAGATTTGCGTCAGGATGAGCATGATGGACGCCATGACGCTGATGACCACGATCGTTTCCATCAGGGAAACTCCGCCGGACCGTTTGGTTTTTAGGCGTCGGTCAGTCATATCAGTTGCCGAGCACGGTCGAACTGGAGACGGAGCGTATCTTGTCGCCGTCCGTCCAGCGGATAGTGACGGTCGCTTTTTTCATGCTGGTCTCGCTTAGGTAGTTCTCGATGGTCAGGAGTCCCTGTCCGCCGGTCAGGTCGGCCCAGCTTAATCGTTGCCAGGTTGCCGGCAGGGGGCCGACGGCGTCAGCGGTGAAGTTCCAGGTGGTGGTGCCGCTGGCTTCGGTGACGGCAACGTCGTCAAAGGCGATTTTAGCCGAGGCCACCGACATGAGGACGAGGTCGCCGGTCAGGAAAACGTTTGACGTGTCGGTGTAGGTGGTGAGCGTCGAGCCATTCATCTTGACAGTGATGACGTTGTTGCTGGCGCTGACCTCGATCGTCCGCCAATCCCAACAGCTTCCGCCTGGCCCGGTGGAGCAGGAGCTCGTGTTGGACCAGAGCGTCGTCTTCACGCCGTGGTAGACCTTTTCTAGGGCGTAGCCGGCGGCCGTGAAGCGGATGCGGTAGTGGTTCTCGGCATCGCGGTAGCGGAAGGCCAAGACCACGCCCCAACCGCTGGGGGAGGAGGACCCGGGCTTGACCTTGGCGGAAAACGTGAAGTCGTCGCGGTAGTTGCCGGGAACGACGACTAGGCCGGTCTCGTTCACGATGGCGGCGGCCGTGGTGGTGATGGCCAGACGATGTCCTTGACCGTCCGTCAGGTCATCAGCCACTGACCATGTTCCGCGTTGGATGGGCAGGCCGAGGAAATTGCCTTCCGTGCGGTTGGTGAGTTCGGCAAAGGGAAGGGTGTGCAGGGTGTCCAGCTCTTCCTGGATGAAGTTGGCGGCTTGGACGTTGGCTGACGCGCGTCGCAGGAAAAAGGTGCTGGTCAGCATGACCGAATAGACGACCAAAAGGACCGCCGTGAGGCCGATGGTGACGAGGACTTCGGCGAGGGTAAAGCCGGCGCGCTTGCGCGCCGTCCCGGGCGAAGCGGAATGCTTTCCGCGAGACCCGGGACCCAGAAAAACAAAATGCGGAGATTCAAAGATTCGGAGATTCGGAGAGTTTATTACTCCGCATCTCCGCATCTCCGCATCTTCGTATCTTGCCCGTTGTCGCATACCGCGCTTTATTGCTCGGATATCGCCTGCCCCAGCGAGTACATCGGCATCATGACGGCGAGGGCGATGCCGCCCACCGCGCCGCCGAGGAAGAGGATGAGGATTGGCTCGATGATGGAGGAGAGGTTGCTGACCACCTGGTCCACCTGCTGTTCGTAGAAATCGGCGACGTCACCGAGCAGGGAATCCACGTTGCCGGAGCGCTCGCCGACCATGACCATCTGGATGACGAGCGGCGGGAAGAGTTTCGGGTAAGCGCCGAGGGCGCGGGATATGTTTTCGCCGCGTTTGACGTACTCGGCCGCGTCCTTGGCGGCGCGGTTGTAGAGGGTGTTGCCGAGCACGTCCGAGGTGACGGTAAGCGCCTGGACGACCGGGATGTCCGTGCGGAGTAAACCGGAAAGGGTGCGGGAAAAGCGCGCCAGGTTGACCTTCTTGGCGATGGGGCCGAGCAGAGGGGCCAAGAGGATGCAGGTATCCGTCAGCCGTCGGCCGACCGGAGTCCGGTAGAAAAGGATGACGGCGAAGATGACGGCGATGAAGCCGACGATGACCAGGATGCCGTTCGCTTGGACGAAATCGCTCGTGGCAATGAGGATGCGCGTGGGCAACGGCAGTTGGATGTTGCCGGCCTCCTTGAAAACATCGATGAGTTTCGGCAGGACGAAGGCGAAGAGACCGGCCGTGATGCCGAGCATTGCCACCATGATGACGATCGGGTAGGTCATGGCGCCCTTGACCTTGGAGCGGAGGGTGTAATCCTTCTTCATCTGTTGAGTCAGCTCCTCAAGGGTCTGTTCCAGCGTGCCGGACACCTCGCCGATCTGGATCATGTTGATGAAGATGTTGGGGAAGACCTTCGGGAATTTTCCGAGGCTTTGTGACATCAGCTTGCCCGACTCGACGTCATCCTTGACGGAGGTGATGACGCGCCGGAAAAACTTGGATTCGGCCTGCAGGGCCAAGGTGTTGAGTGCCTCGCCGAGCGAGAGACCGGCCTTGACCATGACGCGAAGGTTTTCCGTGAAGAAGACCTTCTGCGACAGCGGTATTGACGAATGCGTGAGCAGCCAACGGTCGATTGACTCGGTGAATGACGACATGTCAGTCCTTGGTTACGCGCAGAATTTCCTCGATGGTGGTGAGGGCTTTCACGGCCTTGGCGAAGCCGTCCTCGATCATCGTCATCATGCCCTCATCGAAGGCCTGCTTCTTGATGGCGTCGGAATCGGCCTTGTCCACGATGAGCTTGCTCATTTCCGGCGTCACCTCCAGCACCTCATAGATGCCGAGACGCCCCTTGTAACCCTCATGGTTGCATTGGGCGCAGCCGGAACCGCGCCAGAAGGTGGTGTCCTCGATGGTCTGATCTTTGCCGACAATCTCCTCCCGCTGAAGGGTCTTCCAGATGCCGTCGATGTCAATCTGCTCGCGGAGCTGTTCCACCATGTGGGTCGGCATCTTGTAGGAGCGGACGCAGTTCGGGCAGATCTTGCGGACGAGACGTTGGCCGACGATGATGTTGGCGGTGAAGGCGATGAGGAACGGCGGCACGCCCATGTCGAGGAGGCGGGGGAGGGCGGTGGCGGCGTCGTTGGTGTGGAGCGTCCCGAGCACCAAGTGGCCGGTCATGGCCGCCTGCACGGCGATCTCGGCGGTTTCCTGGTCGCGGATTTCGCCGACCATGATGACGTTCGGGTCCTGGCGCAGGAGCGAGCGCAGGCCGGCGGCGAAGGTGAAGCCGATGCGCGGGTTGACCTGGCTTTGGTTGACTCCCCTCATGCGGTACTCGACCGGATCCTCGATGGTGGAGATGTTGACTTTCGGCGTGTTGAGGATGCCGAGGATGGAATATAGGGTCGTGGATTTTCCGGAACCGGTCGGGCCGGTGACCATGATGATGCCGTGCGGTTTCTTGATGTTGCGGGCCACGGTGTTCTTGGCCTTGGGCTGGAAGCCGAGCTGATCGAGGGAGAGGGCCGTGGCCGTTTCCGCGAGCAGGCGCATGACGATCTTCTCGCCGTCGATGACCGGCAGGACGGAAACGCGGACCGAGAACTTGTAGTTGCTGGCCTCGATCTTGAAGCGGCCATCCTGCGGCATGCGATGCTCGTCGAGCTTGAGGTTGGAGAGGATCTTGAGGCGGGCGACGATGCCGGGCGCGACGGCCTTGGGGAAATTCATGACCGGCCGCAGGACGCCGTCCACGCGGAAACGGACCGTGACGTCGGCTTCGGTCGGCTCAATGTGGATGTCGGAGGCGCCATCGAGGATGGCGTGTTCCATGATGGAGTCCACGACACGAACGATCGGGATGTCCTCGGCCAGCTTTGACAGCTCCTTTTCGTCGCCTTCCTCGCCCTCCTCGCCTTTGGACGGCGTCTTGGTGAGCGCGCCAAGCTCGGCGGAAAGGCTTTGCCGATATTGTTTGAGCGCGTCCTCAAGGGATGACGGGTTGGTGTAGAAGACGCGGAGGCGCAGGCCGGTCTTGCGCTTGATGAACTCGAAGGTCTGCAGGTCAGTCGGGTCAAGGGTCGCCACGCGCAGCTCGTCCGGGGTCTTCTCGTAGGCGACGATCTTGTGCGAGGTGGCGATGGCTTCCGGGATGAGGAAAAGGATGTCCTGGCGAACCGGAATCTCGCGCAGGCCGATGAACGGCAGCTTGTAATACTGGGCGGCGATGCGGTAAAGCATCTCCTCCGGCATTTTCTTCTCCTTGAGAAGATAGGCTTCGAGCGTCATTTTCGGGTCTTTGGCCTTGAGCTCCCCAAGCAGGGAGGCCAGGCCCTTGGCGTCGAAAGTGCCGGTTTCCCGAAGGATTTTTTTGAGTAGGTCATCATTGAGCATACTTATTATATTTTATCACAAATTGGGGAGGGTGGGCTAGTTGGAAGGCTCTGGGTTCTAGTCACTAGGTTCTAGGCCTAGAATCTAGAACCTAGCACCTTGAACCTAATAATGTTACGCTTGTGGCGATATATGTTAGGCAAAACCCGTTTCGAAACCCGCTTTGGCCTGACGGATCGGCTGACGGCCGTCATGGCCGCCTTAGCCGCCGCCGCTTGGCTTGTCAGTTTGGCCGCCGTGGCCGGTTTCGTGCTGCCACGATGGGGCCAGACGGATTTCCTGCGTCTTCATTATACCGCCAGATGGGGCGTGGATTGGGTGGCCGAGTGGTGGAATATCGCCGTTTTTCCTGCGGTGGGCGGCGTGATCCTCCTCATTAACGGTTGGCTGGCCGGTCGCCTGGCGCGCCAGCATCGGGCGCTCGCGTTCCTGGTTTATGCGGCGACAGCGGCCAATGAGACGCTCGTGGCCGCCGCGTCCGTTCTTGTTGTGATCCTCAATCGATGAATCCTATGACGAATGATTTGGCCGGCATCATCAAGGTGTTCTTCCTGACGTCCGTCGCCTTCGTGACAACCGTGGCTTGGACGCCGCTTCTCACGCATTTCCTGTATCGGTATCGGCTCGGCAAACAGATTCGCGACGAGGCCTCGGCGCCGATCATGGCCAAGCTGCACGCCGCGAAAAGCGGCACGCCGACTATGGGCGGCGTGCTCGTTTGGGGCACGACGCTCGTCATGCTCCTCCTTTTGCATTTCGGCGGCAAGGTTCTCGGACCGTTCGCGGCTTTTGATTTCTTCTCGCGCGAACAGACGCTGTTGCCGGCGGGCGCGCTCTTGGCCGCAGCCTTGGTGGGATTGGTGGACGATTACTTCGGCGTCCGGCACATCGGCCCGAAAGGCGGCGGGTTGCGCATGCGCCATCGCCTCCTGCTCTACACCGGCATCGCCCTCATTGGTGCCCTCTGGTTCTATTTCAAGCTGGACTGGGATCTCCTGCACGTCCCATTCGTGGGCAATTTCAACATCGGTTGGTGGTACATGCCGTTTTTTGTCCTGGTCATCGTGGCCACGTCCTTCTCGGTCAACGGGGCGGACGGGCTCGACGGGTTGGCGGGCGGCATCCTGCTCACCTGTTTCGCCGCCTACGGCACCATCGCTTTCGTGCAGGGCAAGACCGACCTCGCGGCCTTCTGCGGTGTCATCGTCGGGGCGCTCCTGGCTTTCCTCTGGTTCAACATCAATCCGGCGCGTTTCTTCATGGGCGACACCGGTGCCATGTCTCTCGGCGTGACGCTCGGCATCGTGGCGATGCTCACGAACGCCGCGCTCCTCCTGCCGATCATCGGCATTACGCTCGTCATCGAGTCGCTGTCCGTCATCATCCAGATGCTGTCGAAGCGGTTTCTGAAGCGGAAGGTTTTCCTTTCCACGCCGATTCATCACCATCTTGAGGCCAAGGGTTGGCCGGAACCGAAAGTCGTGATGCGTTTCTGGGTGGTGGCGACCGTCTCCTCGGTCTTCGGCTTGGTGCTGGCGCTTGTGGACTTCTCCATGTTCCCCTGACGACTTATGGCCGATAACGATCAGATCAACCAGGCCGCCGAGGTTTATCGCGAGTTGTTCGGCGGGGCCGAGAGCGCCGAAGTGCCGCTCATCGCGCTCCGGGACACGGTGGTTTTTCCGCGCGTCGCCCTGCCCATCATCGTGAAGAGGGCCAAGTCGCTCGCCGCGCTCGAATCGGCCCTGAAAAAAAATCGCCTGCTCGTGCTCGTGGCGCAGAAGAACGAGGCGACCGAGGATGTCGGTCCGGACGACGTCTATCACGTCGGCGCCTTGGTGCGTGTCCGCGAATCGGCGAAACAGCCGGACGGCAGCGTACGGCTCGTCGCGGATGGCGTGGCGCGTGTCCGCGTTCGCGATTTCCCGAGCGTCGAGCCGTGTCTGCTCGCGCGCATCTCGCCGTTTCCCGAACCGGCCGTGCCGAAGAACGAGCGCCTGGAAGCGCTCATGTACAGCGCCCTTAACCAGTTCCGCCGGCTCGTCAACATGGGCGCGGCCGTGCCTTTCGACGTCCTGCTCGTCATCCTGAACGTGACCGATCCGTGGCTCCTGGGCGATCTCATCGCCGCCAATCTCGACCTGAAAGTTGCCGACAAGCAGGAGATTTTGGAAGCCGCGGATATCGAGGCCAAGCTCGACGCGGTCGGTCGTCTGTTGGGCCGGCAGATCCGGCTCCTGCAGATGGCCTCGAAAATCCAGGCCGATACGGGCAAGGAACTCGACAAGATGCAGCGCGAGGTGTTCCTGCGCGAACAACTCAAGGCCGTGGAGAAGGAACTGGAAACGCTTGGGGCGCGGCCGGAAAACGACGATTTGAAGACAAAACTCGACGCAGCCGCCCTGCCGCCGATCGTGCGCGAGAAGGCGAACAAGGAATACGAGCGCTTCAAGGGAATGCCGCCTTACAGCCCGGAGATTTCCTACGTTCGGACGTATTTGGAATGGCTTGCGGACCTGCCGTGGGCCAAGGCGGACGAGCCTTCGGTGGATCTCAAGCGCGCCGCGCGTGTGCTCGAGGAGGATCACTACGGCTTGGCCAAGGTGAAGGAGCGCATTCTCGAATACTTGGCCGTGCATAAGCTGGCCGGCAAGATTCGCGGGCCCATTCTGTGTTTCGTCGGGCCGCCGGGCACGGGCAAGACCTCGCTCGGCCAGTCCATCGCCCGCGCGCTCGGGCGCAAGTTTCACCGCGTCAGCCTGGGCGGCATCCGCGACGAGGCGGAAATCCGCGGGCATCGGCGCACTTACGTCGGCGCGTTGCCCGGTCGCATCATCCAGGGGCTCGCCAGCGTGAAGACGCGCAATCCGGTCTTTATGCTCGACGAGATCGACAAGGTCGGCGCGGATTTCCGCGGCGATCCATCGGCCGCCCTGCTTGAGGCGCTGGATTCGGAACAGAACAGCGCTTTCTCCGACCATTATCTCGAGGTTCCTTACGACCTGTCGGACGTCATGTTCATCACGACGGCCAACAATCTCGATACCATTCCGCCGGCCCTGCGTGACCGCTTGGAAGTCATTGAGTTCCCGGGTTACACGGAAGAGGAGAAGGCGGACATCGCCAAACGGCACCTGCTCAAGAAGACACTCGCGGCGAGCGGTCTCAAGCCGGCGAGCGTGCGGTTTGACGACGCGGCCCTGCAGGTCATCATTCGCCGATATACTTCCGAGGCCGGCGTGCGCAATCTCGAACGTTGTCTCGCGGCCGTCTGCCGCAAGCTGGCGCGGGCGCTGGCCGAGGGCCGGCGGTCGGCGAAAGTAGTGCACGCCGCGGATGTTCCGAAACTGCTTGGGCCGGAAAAATATTCGTTGGACTTGGCGGAAAAAGAGGATTTGACCGGCGCCGCCACCGGCCTGGCTTGGACCGAAGCCGGCGGCGTGGTCCTGCAGATCGAGGCGACGCGGATGGCTGGCACGGGCAAGCTGACGCTCACGGGTCATCTCGGTCAGGTCATGCAGGAGTCGGCGCAGGCGGCGCTGTCGTACGTGCGCGCGAGTGCCGAACGTTTCGGGATCAAGCCGGAGACGTTCAAGGAATCGGACATCCATCTGCACGTGCCGTCCGGCGCTACGCCGAAGGACGGCCCATCGGCCGGCGTGGCGATGGCGACGGCGCTGGTGTCGTTGCTCACGGGCACGAAGGTGCGGCGCAACGTCGGCATGACCGGCGAAATAACGCTGCGCGGCCGGGTGCTGGAGATCGGCGGCGTCAAGGAAAAGGTCCTGGCGGCGCGGCGAGCGGGCCTCGATACGGTCATTATGCCGACCACGAACCGCAAGGACATCGTGGACGTGCCGGAGGCGGCGCGGCGCGATTTGAAATTCGTTTTTGCCACGAGCGCGGATGACGTGCTGACCGCCGCTCTCGACCGGCCGCAGGCGCTGGGTATCGTCCGGCCTCGCCAAGGGGGTGGGCGCGGCGTTCCCGCCAAGCACGGCTCGAAAATCCGGAAGACAACTGGCCATCGCCGCGCGACGCGACGATAGGCAGCCGTTTATATGTTCGCGACGAAGGCCCGCCATCAGCCCGATTATGTCTTCATGGCGCTCGCGGCCGCTTGGCTCCTGATCGGTTTGGTCGTCCTGACTTCCGCTTCCGGCCCGACTGCCATCCAGAAATTTCAGGACGCCTATTATTACGTCCGCCACCAGCTGCTCGTCGGCATCCTGCCGGGCTTGGTTGCTTTTGCCGTTACCGCCAGCGTTGATTACCGCACCTGGCGGCGCTGGGCGACGCCGTTTTTCGCCCTCGCCGTTGTTCTTCTCCTGCTTGTCTTCGTGCCGGGCCTGGCCGCGTCGTGGGGCACGTCGAAAAGCTGGCTGAATTTCGGCGGCTTCTCGTTCCAGCCGGTCGAGGTCGCCAAGATCGCGCTGATCGTTTTTCTGGCCAAATGGTTCGATGAGCGCGGTGACGCCCGGGACGCGGACGGGGGACTCCTGCCGTTCCTGGCCGCCTTCGGCCTCATCGCCGTCCTGCTGCTGCTTCAGCCGGATGTCGGCAGTCTGCTCGTGGTCGGCACGGCCGCGACCGCCGTCTATTTCCTGGCTGGCGCCCCCTGGCGGCACATGGCGGGACTCATCGGCCTCGCCGGCGTGGCGCTTTTCGCGCTGGTGAAGACGTCCTCTTACCGCGCCAGCCGCCTCATGACCTTCCTGCACCCCGAACTCGATCCCCAAGGCATCGGCTATCACATCAACCAGGCGTATTTGGCCATTGGTTCCGGCGGCCTTTTTGGCCTCGGCCTCATGCATTCGCGGCAGAAGCAGCTCTTCCTGCCGGAAGCGGTCGGCGACTCGGTTTTCGCCGTGCTCGCCGAGGAGTTCGGTTTCATCATGACCGTTGCCGTGCTGGCCATCATCGTTGCGTTCCTGTGGCGCGGCTGGCAGGTCGCCCAAGCGGCTCCGGATCGGTTTGGCCGGCTGCTCGTGGGCGGCATCGTCGCCTGGATCTGCGCCCAAGCCGCCTTCAACATCGCCTCCATGGTCGGGCTCATGCCGATTACCGGCTTGCCGTTGCCGTTCATGAGCTATGGCGGCACATCCACGGTTGCCTTGCTCGCGGCCATCGGGATAATGGTTAACGTTTCGGCACACGAACGACATTGAATTTATGGTAGCGGCAGGGCTTGTCCCTGCCCCACCACTATGCTCATCCTCTTCACCGGCGGCGGCACGCTCGGTTCGGTCACGCCCTTGCTGGCGGTCGCGGCGGAACTGAAGCGGCGCGACCCGAAAATCTCCCTGCATTGGTTCGGCACGGCGACCGGCCCGGAACGGCCGTTTGTCGAGGCGGCTGGTTTGGCGTTTCACGCGCTTTCTTCCGGCAAGCTGCGCCGGTATTTTTCCTGGAAAAATTTTGTCGATTTATGGCGTATCACCCGCGGCTTCTTTGAGGCGCGGCGGTTGCTGACCGAGCTGCATCCAGATTTGGTCGTGAGTGCCGGCGGCTTCGTGGCCGTGCCGGTGGTTTGGGCGGCGGCGACGTTGCGGATTCCGATTCATATTCATCAGTTGGATTTGCGGCCCGGTTTGGCCAATCGTCTGACCGCGCCTTTTGCCGCCAGCGTTTCCGTTACCTACGATAAATCGTTGCGCGATTACCGGCGGGCTCATCCGGTTTGGACCGGCAGCCCGGTGCGGTCGGAGATTTTCGGTGGCGTCCGTGCTGACGCGGAACGTTTGTGGGGATTGGAGCCAGGCCGTCCGGTGGTACTGGTGGTCGGCGGCGGGACAGGAGCGAGCGGCCTGAACGAACTCGCGCGCCGCGCCACGCCGTTTCTCGCCGAACGGGTGGAAATCCTCCATGTCACCGGCGCGGGCAAGGCGGAGGTGTCTTTCACTCACCCACATTATCGCCAAGTGGAATTGCTGACCGATGACCTCAAGCACGCCTTCGCCGCAGCGGACGTCGTGGTGACGCGCGCTGGCATCGGTTTTCTGACCGAACTCGCCGCGCTCGGCAAGGCGATGATCATCGTGCCCATGCCCGGCACGCATCAGGAGGAAAACGCGGCGTATTTCGCGGCGGCTGGCGCGGCTGTCGTCCTGAACGAGAAGATAACCTTCTCCAAGGCCTTCGCGGACGAGGTGTTGGCCTTGTTGAACGATTCGGCGAAACGCCAAGCGCTCGCGACCGCCGCCTTGGCCTTGAACCGAGCGGATGCGGCGGAACGACTAGCTGACCTTCTGCTGGCAGATGCAAATAGAGACATAGATACATAGAGACATAGAGACAGAGATGCGCTTGCCGCTCCTTCACTCTGTCACTCTGTCTCTCTGTCTCTACCCCCCCCCGTCTCTTTTGACAAAAGCGGCATTTTATGGGAAAATTAAGGCAATATGGCAGATTCAACCGCGGCCTTCAGGGCAGTTCGCGAGGAGCAGGTTCCCGAGAGCGCCAAACAGTCTCGACTGGAGCGCGATTTCGGCTTGCCCGGCGCGGAAGAGATGAGGCGGCTGCAGGATGAGCGTGAGCGGTGGCAGAAAGCCGTGGAGGCGGATTCCGACGACCAAGAAGCCGCCCAGGAGTTGCGCATCGCCGAGAAGTCCCTGGAGCTTTTTTTTGCCGAACACGATCGGGCCGGCGCCTTCAAGTTCAACAAGTTCGGCCGCGAGGCTCAAGGCTGGTTCAGCGCCGAGGACGAAACGGCCATCATTCGGCGAGAGGCCAATGGAGATTTTCGGCTGGCCGACGGGCAGGAAAACCGTCGCCTGCTGTTCGTTGACGTCGGCGAGCTTGATCGTTTCAACAAGGAAGGCGGACAGGCAGGCGGCGATGCGGCGCTGGCCGCGTCAACCACGCTCGTAGAGAAGCTGGTCCGAGAGACGCTGGGACGGCCGTCGGGCAAGGGACCGGGCTACGAGATTTTCCGTTTCGGAAACAGCAGCTACATGGTCAGTCTCGATGACATGGAGGAAACGCCTTTCAGCCAGCTGGTCGAGGAACTCAACCGCGAGCGCCCGAAAGTCGAGGGCATGTCCGAATCGGTGCCGCTCACGGCGGTCGGCATCAGGGTCAAGGAAGGCTTGGATTTGCTCAACGAGGCTAAACTCGACCTATATCCCGATGAACATCCCTTGGGAGATTTTGAGGCGGCGCGCGAGTTGATTACGCTCACCAGCCAACTGGCGGACCATCGGTTGGAGCAGGCCAAGTTCAAGGCTCGGGTGAATCGCGTCCTGGAAGTCATGGATAGCCGGACGCCGGCCGAGGCCGAGGCATTTTATCAGGCCTACCTGCACAAGCAGTTGAGCGGGAAGGGTTTTGATTCGCTTGATGATTTCCGCGATGAGAGTCGGCTGACGAGGCTGGATGAGCTGGCCGAGGACGCCGCTAATCAGCGTTTGGATTTGGACGCCCGTTTCGAGACGGCTGAACAGAGAATCATCGCCGCTCATCGTGACGCGCGGCGATGCAGATCGTTTTTTCCGCCCGCTCCGAGCGAAGGCCCGGTCAAGCTCGCGGAAATCCCGAAGCAAACCAAGGGCCAGGAGGTGCTCGCGGCTAGTCAGCGGGAGCTGGAAAAGATTGCCGGAAAGATGGGCTCCGGCGACCGTTCGGCGGCCTTGCGCGAGGCCCAGCGTGAGCATCAGCTGGTCGTGGCCAGGCGAGACGCTGGCACCGGCCTCTACAATCGTGGCGAGTACTACGGAAATCTGCAGGCTGACCTGAAGGAAGGCAAGGACCCGACCTTGGTGTTCGTGGATATGGGGTTCATGAAGTATTTTGACGTCAAGGGCGGACGCTCGGTCGGCAACGACGCGGCCAGACTCACGGCGCATGTCATGGAACAGGCCGTCGCGCAGGTGCGCGAGGAGGTGCCTGCCGAAGAGGAAATGGATGTCGAGATTTACCGCTACGGCGGCGACGAGTACGCCGTTCTGGTCCGCGAAGGCGGCGTGACGGTCGCGGATCGCGTCGTGGCGAAAATCGACGAGTTGCGTAAGGCGGCGGGGGCCGTACCAGCCGGCCCGCGCTCGAAGGAAGAATACGGCCCGACCGAACTCGTTTTCAACGTGGGCGTCTGTGAAAAACGCACCCTTGACGCGGTCATGAAGGATTTGATCGAGGCCGGCGTCGTTTCCGATGAAGTTCTCAACGACCCCGAAGCGCTATTGAACCTGCAAGCTGAAGTCATGACGCACACGGCGGATTTGGGTATGGAAGAGGAGAAATGCGTCGGTCGTTTCCTGCAAATGATCGGTGAGCTGCGCAGTCCGGCGGCGGGCGATGCCACCGAGCGGGCGCAAATCGACGCGCGCTTGGAGGCTTCGGCCAAGGCCCTCTTGGCTGACATGGGCGGGCGCGATTACCTCATGGCGACGGTCGCTAGGCGTGATCTGGAGGGTTCGGCGCTTGAGGCGGAAGTGCGGCAATACGTCGCGCGAACGCTGAAGGAAAAGCACGAGGCCTCGGCCAATCGCAGCGAGCTGAAGAACCGCATCATCGAGGCGCACGCGCGCATCCAGAATCTGGAGTTGGAAATCCATCGGTTGCAGAGGGTGACCGAGACGCAGCAGCAGGAAATCGGCGGATTACACGAGCAGATGCAGTCCTTGAAGGCCAGACTCGAGGCCGCGCACGAGGACCGCCGGAGAATCGTCGAAGGGAAGCGCGGCGTTGACGAGGCCTACCGCCAGCCTTAAGGCGGGGCGGTTCCGCGCGGCGACGCTCGGCGGCGGCAATTTTTTACCGGATACCAAAAGCCGCCCACTCGGCGGCCTTTTGATTACGCTCTTAGATTCGTGGTCCCGGCTTCTTGGCGCCCTTGGTGATGTTGCCGTCTTGCGACCTACCAAATTTTTGCAGCACCTCCCTAGCCAGGGTCTTAAGCGACAGACCGAGATGTTGGGTTGGTTCGGGTTGGCGTCGGTTTTTTGGGGCTTCGGTCGGTCTGAAATCGCCCGGAGCGCCGTCGCTTAACTCAATGCTAGTTGTTTCGTCCGGGTTGTTCTGGTCTCCCGGTTGGACGACTGGTTCCACCTCACTTGGCTTTTTGGCCTCGGGGGCGATGGGCACTTCGGCAACAGCCGGTTCAGAAACAATCTCCATCTTTCGCGGGTCGGTTTGTTCCGGAGGGGCGAAGCGATCCTTTGCCCTTTTTTGCATCCCCGCAAATGAGTCAAGCTTTTGGGTGACCAAGGTCTCGAGCCGTGAGCCGATTTCATTCGCGGCGAGGCCCTTCTGGAACATCTCGTCGAGACGAACTCGCAGCATGTCGGCGATTCGCATCTGGAGGTTGGCGAGGCCGGCCTCGAAGAGGTTGGCACCGGAGTTTTCCTCGCCGGCCGAATCGATGATTAGGCTCCCGTATTTGGCCGGCGCTCTCTCCACCGCGCGCCCGACCAAGATGTTGATAGCTTCGCAAGCCAGGGCAAACCGCGCCTCCTCGTCTTCTTGGGCCATCGCGACTTCCAGCTGGTTTGTCACCGTTTCTTGTTCCGCGGCCCCCGCATCTTTCGTTTCCGGAAAGACCAGAGGTTCGATCATTTCGGCGACGCCGTCCGAAACCTCGTCAAATCTTGTGTCGCGCGCATTCAAGGGGAGTTCGTTTTCGTTTTCGTAAGCGGAGGAGAGATTCCGAGCAGGCTCGCTGTCGGCTGGCTTTCGGACTGACGAAAGCGGCGGGTGGCTCGGCCTATCACCTGTCTCAGGCGTCTCTTCAAAGCGACGGGCAAGATTTTCGCGCATAACATGCGGTCAGTTAGAATTTTCACCTTAAATCATGACACGAGGCGCGGTTTCTGTCAATCTTTTTAAGCATGAAATCCGGGGATGTTGACTTTTCCACAGGCCACTTTTCAGCATATGGACAGCGTGTTATCCTACAAAATCATAACTCCATTTATCTTATGGAAAACCTGGATTTAGATCTCGAAGAGTTGTATACGGCAATCAAAGACAAAGCCGAAGCCGAAGGCGCGTTCAGCCGCGAGGAATGGGACAATCTCGTGGACGAATTGCTTGAAGAGAAGCGCGGGGCCGGAGAGATGAGTGACGACGACGATATCATGGAAATCTCCGAGGCGTTGAAGGCGCGGTTTGAGGAGGCGGAGGAGGAAGTGGAGGAGTTCTAATTGGGTCTTGAAAGAGTTGGCCGGCGCTGTTAAGCTGAACAGCGCCGGATTAGTTATTGGTTATTAGTTGTTTGTTGTTAGTTGATTAGCAAGCTAACCAACAACCAATAACCAAAAACTAATAACAAAGCTCGGGTCGGTAGCTCAGCTGGTAGAGCAACAGCCTTTTAAGCTGATGGTCCCGGGTTCGAGCCCCGGCCGACCCACCACGTAAAAACACCGGCTTGCCCGGTGTTTTTACGTGGTGTCCCGTGCGGCTCGCCGCGCGAGCCGTTTTACGGGACATTCCTTAGACGAACGCCGGTGTTCACGTGGCGCAGCCAAAGTCTTTTCGGATTAAGCTTGCCCGGTGTTTTTACGTGGTGCCCCGTGATGAACTGCGAAGCAGTTCATTTTACGGGGCCTTCCCAAAACGAACGCCGGTGTTCACGTGGCGCGGCCAGTGTCCGGCGCGACCCTGGACAAGGCCCGCTGTATTCGACAGCGGGCCGCGGAGGCCCCGGCCGACTGGAAATTTTTTCTGCGCGCGTCGGGCGAGTGCAATCCCCGGCCACCCCACCAAATATATGGCTTTATTGGTGAGCTTTTTTCAATTGACAAAACCCCGAAAATATGCCATAATTTATTTGAAATTAAGCTGCAATCATATGGCCAATGAACCGTTCAGCATCGACAGCAACATCATCAATCAGCTCGGTCTTAACGACTTGCCGGAGGAACAGCGCCTCGCCATGGTCGCGCGCATGTCGGACTTGGTTTTGAAGCGGGTCATGCTGCGACTGCTTGAGAATCTGCCGGAGAGCGACACAGCACGCGTGCAGGAGCTGGCGGACAAGCCGGATGAGCTGATGGCCTTGCTCGGCGAACGCTTCGACATCGGCGCGATCGTTCAGCAGGAAACCGAGGCCTTGCGCAACGAACTGGTCGCGGAAGCGGTGACCGGCGAGGCGGAACAGGCCTGATTCGATTATGGACGCCAAGGAAAGAGAGGCGGCCGCGGCCGTCATCATTCAACAGATCAGGGACGAGATGCGTGACCTGCATGCCGAATACATGCGGCGCTATGCCGATTTGCAGCGGCGACAGACGCAGATCCTGAAAAGCGTCATGGAGCGGGCGGACGCGGAAAAGGCCAAACGCCTTTCCGCTAGCTTAACGGCCGAGGCCAAATGAACTTATGACGGATAAACATCATAGGAGACAACGGCCAGATGCGACGAGGGAACCCGGTCGGGGCGCTGAACACGGGCCGGAAGGAGAGGAAAGGCTGCCCGATTTGGAAGCGGCTTTGTTGGAAGTGATGGCGGAGCAGGGTCACGATGAAACTGAATCCGGCGCGGCCGCGGCGGCTGTCTTGTCAACGGCGGATCGCGTTGAGGAGGTGGTTCGCGAACTAAACGTTGATTTGCTGCCTGTGGAAAGAACGGCGATTGACGAGGCGCGCCTAGGGGCGGCGGGCATGCCCGGTGCCGAGAGGGGAGAAACAGACGCTTTGGTTGCGGCAGCCCGTGAGGCGGCGCGCGGCGCGGCTCCGGTTCCGGGTGGTTCGGAAACGGCCGGTGCGGCTCCGGTTCCGACCGAGAAAGAGTCCGGCGGTCCGGAAATTGGCCGCGAAGGTGCGCCTGGTCCGAGCGTCGAGGCGGTGTTTGATCGTCTGTCGGCAATTTTGGAGCGAATGGAAGGAGCCGAGGCCGCGAAAAGCGAGGCCGCGCCAGCCAGCCCGGAAATTGAAGAACTGAAGCGACAGCTTGCCGAGATGAATCGGCGGTTTGACGAACTTTCGAGGCAGTTGGAGGCGGTAGCCGCGGCGAGGCCTGACGTAGCGCCGGCCGGCCCGGATGCCGGTCCGCGAACGCGATTTGATTTTGGGGCGTCACCAACGCCACCGGACACCGGACGCGCGGTGACGCCGCCGTCGGATCGCTTGGCTGAAGCCGGCGACCGCGTGGCGGACTTGGAGGCGTCCCTGCGTCGGTATCACGGCGTTGTCGGTTGGATGCGCGGTTTGGGTACGGGCGGACGGGTGATGAAGATGTGGCTCACGGAGGAGTCGGAGAGGGCGAAACGCGAGTACCGCGAGGCGCGGGCCGAATTTGTCGGCGACAACGTCACGCGCATGCTCGATGAGCGCGAACGCCAAGTGGAAGCGCGTCGTGAGGCGTGGCTCAAGAAGAAGGGTTGGGAAAAGAAGCTGGGTGAGAAGCTGTATGGCTGGCATCAGAAACTCGGTGACTGGAACGCCCTCAACCTCGGAAAGAAATTTGGTTGGGAACCAAAGAGCCGCATCGGGAAGTTTGCCATGCGCAGCGTCTCGGTTCGCAACGCCATCACGGCCGGTTTGCTCGGCGTTGGCTTCGGCTTGGGCGCCATGTCAGCTGTCGGCGGAGGCGCGATTTTGATGCGCCGCGGCATGGCTGGTTTCGGCGCTGGCGTCGGTTCATATGACGTGATGAAGAGGATATCCGAAGCGCGACGCCGGAAGAAAATGGAAGGCAAGGACGTCTCGGTTTTATCGCGCGAACAGATAGTTGAACTCATGGAGCACCATGAGGCGACGGCTTTGGTGGATGGACGGAGTCTGGTCGGCAACGACGAATATCAGGCGTTGCGCCAGCGGTTGGAACAGCTTGAGGGCGAGAAGGTTCTGTCGGTCTTCCCGGACGGCGTCGACAATTACCTTAACGACGCCATGCACGTGGCTGATTTCAGGATGGAAAAGGTGCGGTCGCGTTATCAGTTGAGCGATGACCGGATGAAGAAGGTGGCGGTGGGCATCGGCGCGTTCGTCGGTTCCGGCCTCTTCGCGCGGGTAGCGCATGCTGGCACTGTGGCGGCCGGGGAAAAAGTCGGCTTGATTGACCATTCGGCGGAACCGATTCACGGTCAGCCGTCGGCCCCGGAACACGCGGCCATTGTTCATGAGCCGCCTCCGGCTCCCGCAACCGCACCACCTATTACCGAGATAAAGCCGCTTCCCGAATACGAGGAGGCGAGACTGGCGGCCGAAGCGGCTCAAGGCGATACGACGGCCGAAGCGACGGCGGCGGCCGAGGTTGGCCATGACCAGGCGGCGGCGGAAACGGCATCTACGACGGCAACCGCTGCCAAAGGCGCGGGCAAGGCGTTGCGTTCCGTTGTTCTGGAGCGCGGGCAAGGTGCGGAAGGCCAGTGGCAGGCGAGTGTCATTCTGGACAGCCGCGGCCAACCGAGCGGTTACGCCATCGATGCCGTTCGTTTGCCTGATCATCAGGTCGCTAGCCATTATCTAGCCGATCATAACGAACAGGCCCGGCATTTGGTCGCCAGCCGCAATCTCGATGAGTTGACCAGCGGTAAGCAGGGTGCCGGCGTCAGGAAGGCCTTGGCTAACGTTTATGAAAGACAGCGCTTGCTCGACGAGATGGACGGCCGCGGTTACGGCGACAGCCCATTGGCCGGTAAGTTGCGGGCGGAGATTTCGGACAAGCTGGCGGTCATCGAGCGCATGACTTCCGGCAAGGCGGTGAGTTTCCGGATGCCGGACGGTTTGGATCACAGCGGCGCGGACTACAACAACGCGCAATATGACGCCATCAGCCGTTACGCGGACACCTTCGACACGAGAGGCGTGACGCGCGGCTCGCTCGAACAGCTGGCGTACGGCGACCAGCATGGGCCGGTCACCTTGACCGACGCCGGCGGGCGGCAGTTCAGCGTTGACGGCAGCCAGGTTGAGGCGCGGGCCGCGGCCTTGCGAGAACTGAACGCCATGCGTTCCGATGTCGCTCATCACGCGGGCGGGCGATTCAGTTATGACGGCCATGGGCGCGTGACCAGCTTCAGCCCAGCCGACAAATTCGATCCGTACGCCATGCTCAAGCCGCGTTGGACAGCTGACTTGCGCGCCGCGAACGTTCCTTGGGAACGGGTGGAGGAGGCCGGTCGGGTAGCCAAGGAGGTCGCGGCGGGAAGGAAATCTTTGGCGTTGCTGGAAGCGGCGGGGGACGGCCAGTCGCCGGAAGCCGCCTATTTGCGGAGCGCGCTGGAACAGCACAACATGCGGTTGGCGCAGCTGACCGGCAAGGTGGACGTTTTCCGTCATGATGTGGCGTCGGCCGCGGACACCTCTCGTGTCGTTACGGCCGAGGCCGGCCCTAAAGTCGCGCCCGAACACCAGGCTTATCCGGAAGCACGTCCCGCCGTCGGCGACGCGCCCGTCAGGTTCAATTACGACTCGCACGGCAACGTCACCGGCTTCCGCACGACGCTCGCGGCCAAGGCGGATTTCCATTCGGTCCTGCGGCCGGACTACATCCAGAAAATACAGGCGGCGGGCGGGGGTGTCGCGATGCGCATGAAAGCGGAGCAGGCCGCCGGGTCATTGGCCACCATGGAAAAGACGATGCAGAGCCTGCAGAGCGGCGGCTTCGCCGATTCGCGCGAGGCGAGAATCCTCGGCAATCTCATCAGGCACACCCGCGGCGTTATCAAAAAACGCTACGGCGAAGTGTTGAGTTAAGCGGCGTTCGGCCCGCTTTCGCTGGTTACGACAGTCGCCAGTCGCGGCCGGCCAAGTCGCAACCATGATTCCGTATGGAAACGGACAAGCCATTCATCACGGAAAAAACGTCAACCGCCGGCCAGGGCCAGGGGGCGTTTTTGCGGAACCCGCCGGAGGAGGTGCACGTGGTCGTGAGCGACCTGCACATGTCGGAAGGTGTGCTTCGGCCGATTGCCTGCGCCACGTCGCCATGGGGACGGCTGATGGAAAAGGTGAAATGTTACATCTTTGGTCGTGAGACCAATCCCTGCGTCAACCCCAACAACCCTTTGGAAGATTTTCCGGACGATGGCATCTTCGTGAAATTCTTGAACCGCATTGCCGAGCGTTATGAGACGGCTGGCCAGCTGGTGTTGCGTTTCCTGGGCGACACGTTTGATTCCTTGGTCGTGACCTGGGAGGGCGATTACGTCGAGCCGCCTTTTGAGCAGGCCGCCCTTGTAAAAATGGAGAAGATCATCGCGGGTCATCCGGCGTTTTTCGACGCGGTGGCGGAATTCCTACGCGAGCCGAAGAGGCGCGTGGATTTTTTTGTGGGCAATCATGACTTGATCTTGGCTTGGCCGGCCGTCCAGCGGTGCCTGATCGGCCGGATTGCCGGCGAAGACGATGACATTGCCGCGCGCATCCGGTTTGTTGACCAACATCAGGGTTTCATGGATTTTCATCGCGGCGTGCTGTATTCCCACGGTATGGAATCACAGGTGCAAAATTCGCCGCGTCCCGAGAATACCATCGTCACCCATCGATTTGGACGTCCGTTGCGCCTGCCGGTGCTGAATATCCCATTCGGTTCGCGTGTTTACGCCAGCGTCATCAACCGCATCAAGATGAATAACCCTTTGGTTGGTCGACTGACCAATTATCGTGATTTCGTGGCCGAAGCCGCCCTGCGGCGTTGGGGCTGGACCTTATACACGGCGTGCATCGTGAGCAGCGGTTACGTCAAACAGCTGTTCTTCCGGGATCCGTCCGCACAGCGCGGTATCGGTTTGTCTCTGCTCGCAAATACCATCACGCAGGCTCTCACCTGCGATGTCGTGGAGGTGGATCGCTACGCGGCGCGGCTGCTTGGCGAACGGCCGGAGGTGAAAGCGGTTCTCTTGGGCCATTCGCATAACTGGCGCCGGGTCAGCGGGTCGCACGGAACCTACATCAACACCGGCACCTGGATGATGCTGTTCGGTTTGGAATATCCGAAGATGGAGTTGATCTGGGGCCGCTTCCGTTTCGTGGAGCAGGCGTGGCGGAAGACCCAGCGTTTCTTCCGCGCTCATGAAGTGCCGAGGAGCATCCAGTTGAGCTATATCTTGTTTTGGGTGGCGTTCGTCGTGGCGGCCGGTTTTCTCATTCATTTTGGCGTGCTGGAGCTGCCGGCCGTGATTCTGATGGTGCTCCTAATCCTGGCGGCGTTCATCAGCCTGTTTGTGACCAAGCCCAACGTCGTGCCGCTACGCCGTCTGACCTTCGCCCTCGTCAAGCATTTTACGGATGGCGGTCTGCGCGTCTCCTTGAGGGAATTCGTTTCGGAAACCGGCGAGATTCGGGAGGTGGTGTAGGGTGCTCGAGTGCTGGAGTACAGAAGTGCTGAAGCACTGAAGAATTTTCAGCACTTCAGCACTCCCCATCTCCAGCACTTAGGCTCCGTTTGCTTTCGTCACATATTCAGGCTAATCTGTTAGACGGACGGCGGTTTGCGTCGCCTGATAATGTGCTTATATGTTGGACAAAAAATTGCTTGCTGAAATGCGGGAGCGGCTCTCTGCCTACCAGTCCGCCCGTCGGGAAACCATCAAGATTACCGGCGATGCCCTGTCGGCATCCAAACGGGCGATTTTCGCGTTGCATCGTGACGATCGGGCCGGTGCCGATCGGCTACTCGCCGAGGCACGGGAGGTGCTCGGTCGCGTGAAGGCGACCGCTGCGGAACGTCCGGGTTTGGACGATGAAGGATCGTATCGTGCCGCGCTCGAGGAGTATGTTGAGGCTGATTTGTATCGGCAATATGTCGAGAGCGGCCAGATTGGCGCGATTGCGAACGTTACGGTTGACGAGGATGCTTATATCGGCGCCTTGTCCGATTTGACCGGCGAGATGCAGCGGCGGCAGGTGCGGCTCGCGACCGAGGGTCGGGTTGAGGAGGTGCGCAAGATCAAGGAAGACATTGAGGAAGTCATCGCCGAGCTGTTGGAGATGGATCTCGGCGGGTATCTGCGGACGAAGTTCGACCAGGCCAAGAACAACCTGCGTCGCGCCGAGGATGTGTTGTATGAGGTGTCGTTGAGGAGAAAGGGGTAGCTGACGTCACAAAAAGCAACCCCGACAATAAAAGGCACTTCGGCCGCCGCCCCGCGTCATCAGGTCGCTTCCTGTGTCGCCGCCTGGCACGTCGCTCGCGAGCGACGTGCCCTGCGCCCTCCCGCTCCGCCGGCCGCGCGAGCAAGCGCGCGGTCCGGCTGTCGCTTCGGGCGGGCGGCTCCTACGGAAGCTCTAAGATGACGCTAGGGGCGGCGGCCTTCGCGCCGACGCCGCGTGGTTCAAAAGTGGATTGCGCTCGGCCTGCGGGGGCGGCAAAGCATTGCCGCCCTCCGGCTCGACGAGAATCTGAATTGTCTCGCCGGAGCCCGGGTCGCCCTTGCGACCCGTGAGTCGCTCGCCGGCTCGCGACTCACCCTCGCGAGGTGAGGTCATCTTGTCCGCAAAGTGTGCTCCGCACGATTTATATGGACATTAAATGGTTCCGCAACAAACGCGTCACGGTCATGGGCCTCGGCTTGCACGGAGGCGGTTTGGGCGTGGCAAAATGGCTCTTGAAGCACGGGGCGCGGATTATTGTTACGGACATGAAGACGGCGGCGGAATTGGCACCGTCCGTGGCGGCACTCACGCGCGAATACGCGCGGCTGAAGCGCACTGGATTTAGGCCGCACCGGCCCATTTTCCATTTGGGCGGCCATCATGAGGCCGATTTCATCAGCACCGACCTCGTCATCAAGAACCCCGGCGTGCGGCGCGACAACCGTTTCCTTTCGTTGGCTTTCGTGAAAAATGTGCCCGTGGATACGGATGTCGGCCTGTTTTTCCGACTTTGCCCCTTTCCGGTCGCGGCCGTCACCGGCACCAAAGGGAAGACCACGACCACAACCTTACTCGCGGACATCTGCCGACGGCATGACCAGCGGACAGTCGTTGGCGGCAATATCCGCGTTTCCGTTCTTGATTCCCTAGATCACCTTCTTGCCATGTCCCGTCGCCGGCGCCTGATTCCGCCACCGGTAGTATTGGAGCTTTCCTCTTGGCAGGTTGAAGGACTGGAACAGCATCGCTTGAGCCCTCACGTCGCGGTCATCACCAACATCAAGGAGGACCATCTAAACACCTATCGCGACATTGATGATTACGCGCGGGCAAAGGAATTGATTGTCACTTCACAAAAAACCGGCGACGTCGCCGTTCTCAACCACGACGACGCGCGGGTCCGGGCGATGGGGGAGAGATTGTTGGAGAAAAGGGCCGCTGGACCGAAAGTCATCTGGTTTTCGGGGCATCCGATGCGCAGCGGCGAAGGGTGTTCCGTGGTTGCCGGGTTCGTCGTCTTTTCCGTCGGCGGCAAGCTGCGTCGGATTTTTCCGGTTAGCTCCATCAAACTGCTCGGTCAGCATAATGTTGCCAACGTTTTGGCGGCGACGGCGGCAGCGATGGCGCTCGACGTGCCAGCCAAAACCATTGCGGCTACGGTGCGCGCTTTTCGCGGTGTGCCGAATCGGCTGGAAGAAATCGCCGTGAAGGGCGGGGTTACATATATTAACGACACGACCGCGACCGCGCCGGATGCCGCTATCGCGGCGCTCAAGGCGCTCGGCGGGAAAAAGAAAAGAATCATCTTGCTCGCCGGCGGCGCGGACAAGGCCCTGCGTTTCGACGATTGGGCCAAGGAAGCCAAGCGTTATGCCAAGGCGATCGTTTTCTTTGACGGCACCGCGACACCGAAAATGGTTGCGGCTTTGAACGCCGTGCGCGCCAAGACGCCATATTTGGTCGCGGGCTCAATGAACGATGCCCTCGCTGCCGCCCGCGTCTGCGCCTCCCGCGGCGACATCGTCTTGCTCTCGCCCGGCTGCGCGAGTTTTGGAATGTTCATCAACGAATTTGATCGGGGGGAGCAGTTTGTGCGTGGGGTGAAGGGGAAAAAATGAACGCCATTCCCGCGAAGGTGGGAATCCAGGAACAGCCGGCGCTTCCGGCCGCCGCCCCGCGGCAAGCGTTCTGCCCCGAGCTAAGTCGAGGGGAAGAACAAATAACGGACGTCCGGCCGGGCGGGGTCGCCCTTACGGCACGCTCGGCCGCTCCAGCGGCGGCCTTCGCTCACGTCGCCGACCCGCGTCGTCCCCCGCAGTACTGCGGGGGAACCGAGCCGACGCGGGCGTCGAGTGGCCTTAAAGGGCGACCCCGCCCGGCCTCGCCTTGAAAACAACCCCAACCCCTTTAAAATGTATGCGCTCGGCCTGCGGGAGCGGCGCATTAGGCGCCGCTTGGCCTCGCGTAAGGATGACAAGTCGTCCGCAAGGAAAGTATGAAATATTATTGAAGTACGCGAGGGTGTTAAGCATAAGATGCAATATTGTATGACAGATGAAATATTGGAAAAGTTGTCTAAAAAGATTCATGGCAATATTGATAGTGAAAGTGACGTAGTATATATACTGGTGCAGTTGGGCCGATTGTTTGAAAGAGATGGAATATCAGACGATGATCAATTTAGACAAGTAACACTATTTCGGAATTGGTCAGTACATAATGCGTTGCGTTGGTCTTGTGCAAGATATTGGCTAGATAAGTTTGAACAATATTTAACGCAGCCAAACGCGACCTTAAGAAAAGAATTATCCGATTTCGCGCTCCTATATTCTCTGCGAAGGGAATTATGTGCGGTATTGAAATTGAATAAATTGCCTGATGATATCGTTAGATTGCCGAAATGGTTTGATTTTCAAGAATGGCTGTTAAAGCACATTAGTGATATACCTCTTGAAATTCGTTCAAATGAAAAGGATATATTTTCGATTGACAAATTGGTTTATAAAACTAGAAAGCAGGGCATCGATGTTGAAGTCTCATTTAAAGATGGCGATGTGAGAATGTTGGGACCGTGGATGCCGATTGCCGAAGATGACGAACTTTTTTTCGCTAATTGTTGTTAGCATTTTCAGCGATTAGAAAATCTTTTGGATTTGTCCTTTTTTAAACGTGCGTAGCACACCTTGCGGAAAAGATGTCTTCATTACGCGAGGCCGGGCCGCCATGCTTGGCGGCCCCCGCAGGCCGAGCGCTTATCTATTATAGGTTGAGGTGAGTTTCTGGATGAGGTCGGGCGGGGCCGCCCTTTAAGGCCGTTCGAGCGAGCGATGGCTTGGTGCCCCCCGCAGTACTGCGGGGGGACATCGCGAGCGAAGTCGAGCGAAGCCGCCGCCGGAGCGGCGAGCGTGCCGTAAGGGCGGCCCCGACCGGCCGGACGTTGTTCGTGTTCTGCCCCTCGACTCCGCTTCGCTCCGCTCGTGGAAGAACATTATGCCGCGGGGCGGCGGCCGGAGCGCACGTGTTGTTTCTGGGCCCCCGCTTTCGCGGGGGTGGTGGCAATAGATGGGTAATTATTTATTGTCGCAAACGCAAACCGGTCCCTCTCCCACGAAACGGACCGGTTTTGCGTGTCTTGTCATGCTTCGAAAGGAGCGATTTGCCGAAAAGGCGGACGATTTCGGGTTTCTGTATTGGTTTTCCGCTTGCACCCAGCGGGAGGATGCGACGAGGCCTCTTTTTGTTTTATTCCGGCCGGCAGTCAATCTCCGTGCCGGTGTCTATTCTAATGTCGCAGAGTATCGGTGAAGCTGGCCAAGCGGCCGTCGGCGTAGAGCGCGACCTGCAGGAACGGCGGCATCTCGGATTCCTTCACGGGCTGTGAGAAATCGTCCCACCGGAAGAAATAGATCTGCCCCTTGCGGTTGTCCTCGAGCGGATGAAGGTTCTCGCGGCGCGTCTGGAAATTCTCCACGGCCTTGCCGGCGAGTTCCAGCGCTAGCTCGCGGAGGCGCGCGACCGGCAGGCGATCGGCTGATTTAACTTGAAGTGCCTTTTGATGGCGACCCGCGTGCGGACCAACTTGGACCAGCCGGTCAGCGGTAGGGTCGAACCAGTATTCGTGGCCTTTGTCGTCAACATAGATGTCGATTAAGGATTTTGTTTCGTCGGCGTAAGGATTGGGCGAGCGGTCACAGAAAGTGAGGCGCAGCGAACCAAGCCCCCGAAAGCTGGCGATGGCGGCCGCGACGGCCGCTTGCTGCTCGCTGTTCGGAGCCGTTTCCACCGACGTGCTGGCGGCGGAAGGGGTTTTGTCTTTGCCCATAATGGCGGCTAGGGGAATGAAAGGAACCCATGGGTTGCGGAGACATTACCGACCAGATTAGAAAGTGTCAAATAATTGACATGATACGGAAACATTTCAAAAAAATGGCTAAATAGAAGCAAATATTCACATCGTTATTATTTTTAAGTAAAAAGTTATCCACAGAGGATTTCGAAAAAGATTTCTTTTGCCTTGGGCGGGCACCGCTCAAGGCGGTCGCTACATTTCAATGGCTCGAATATCTGCGTCACAAGACTTGAAGCGTCATTTAACGCATCAAGGCAGATTTGTTATCCTTTTCCTGCTATGCCGGTGAGGAAAACGAGATCAGCTGGACCTGACGCAGGGTCGAAAGGCGCGACCCAAAGGCGGAAGATCGCCGTGAACCGGAACGTGATTGGCCACGGGCAGATCACGAGTTTTCTCGACCGCGCGTGGACGAACGGAAAGTTGGCGCATGCGTATCTGTTGACCGGTCCGGATGGCGTGGGCAAGGCGACGCTCGCGCGGTGGTTTGTCGGACGCGTGCTCGGCGCCGAACGACCGGAGATTCATCCTGACTTCCTGCTCGTTGAACGCGGCGATGATCCCAAGACCGGCAAGCCACGCAAGGACATCGCGCTTGAACAGGTTCAGCATCTGGTCGGATGGCTGTCGCTCGGCGCGATGGGCAGCGGATGGAAAGCGGTCGTGCTCGAAGGCGCCCAACATCTCAACAAGGAGTCCGGCAACGCGCTTCTGAAGAGTCTGGAGGAGCCGAAGGAAAAGACCGTGCTCCTGCTCACGGCGGATTCGGCGGATAGCGTCTTGCCGACAGTGCGATCGCGCTGTCAGATTGTGGCGCTGGGCCGCGTGCCGGAGGAGGCAATTGCCGAAGCGATGCGCGCGGCCGGAGCGACGGATGAAGATGCGCAACTCCTCGCCAGATTGTCGTCCGGCTGTCCTGGCCGGGCCCTGACCTATTTCAACGAACCGGATAGGCTGGCCGCCATGTTGGATCAGCGCAACCGCTTGCTCGACGCGCTGGAAGCCGGGCTCGCCGACCGTTGGCTCGCGCTGGAGTCGAACGTGCCGGAGAAATTGCCGTTCAACGAAGCGACCGACCGCGCTCGCGAAACGCTGGCCCTGCTCGCCGAACTCCTGCAGGACGCGCTTTTCGCGGCGAACGGGTGTCCTGAACTCGTGACGCATCTTGACGTGCGCGAACGCATCGCCGCCTGGGCCAGCCGAGTTGGGTCGAGCCGCATTGCGGCGACGTTGGAAGCCTTGGAGGAAAGCCGCCGGATGCTGTCGGAGAACGTCGCTGGCCGCGTCGCCCTCGGCTGTCTCGCGGCGGCAACAGCTAAGTGACTGGACGCAAAAAAGCCACCCCGCATCTCTGTATTTTTTGTCAGGTCTTCCGCTTAAATATCAGCCATGATAAGATTTTCCCGTTAATGCCTCATGCCTGGACGGCAGACGAAATCGTCGGCGTCGAGGTCAATCTATCATTTGTTATGAACACGAGATATAAAATTTTGGTCTGCGTTTTGGCGACCTTGGCGCTTATGGGCGCGGGCTGCGTCACCGTCGGCGGTTCCGGTTCGGATAATTCCGGCTCGGACGGCGGCGTCTTCAAATCCGGCGACCGCGGCGAGACTTGGGTGCAGAAAACCGCCATCCTGACCGCGACCGGGGAAAAGAAGAGCTTCAGCGGCCTGTCCGTGTCCGCACTGGCGCAGGATCCGCAGGACCCGAACGCGCTCTACGTCGGCACGGCTGACGCCGGCATCCTTTACTCCTACGACGGCGGCGAATCCTGGGCACAGGCGCCCGGGCTCAAGAGCGGCATGGTCGCGGGCATCGCCGTTCATCCGAAGAATAAGTGCACGATCTATGCGACGAGCGGCAACCGCCTGATGAAGACCGACGACTGTTCGCGCACCTGGACCGCCGTTTTCGTTGATGCCCGACCTGAGCGCAAGACGTCCGCCGTGACCGTTGACTGGTTCAATCCGGATATCGTCTGGCTTGGCGAGGACGCCGGCGACCTGCTCCGCAGCACCGACGGCGGCAAGTCCTGGGAGAAGGTGGACAATTTCGGCACCGAGGTCGTGAAGATTGCCTTCAACCCGATTGATTCGAGGCAGATGTACGTCTGCAGTCTGAAGCACGGTGTCTGGCGCACGGACGACGGCGGCATGACCCCGACCTGGTTGGACTTGAGCGAGAAGTACAAGGATTTCGATGGGGCCAAGGAATTCCGCGATTTCGCCGTCAGCGTGGCGGATCCGAAGACGATCATCCTGGCCTCGAAGTACGGCCTCATCCGCTCCAAGGACAACGGCGAGAATTGGGAGGCCATCAACCTGCTCACGCCGCCGGGCGGCTCGGCCATCTATTCGCTCGCCCTCGATCCGCGTGACGCGAACGTCATCTACTACGGCACGGCGACGACCTTTCATCGCACGAGCGACGGCGGCCTCAACTGGGTGCCGAAGAAGCTCGTGACCACGCGCGCCGCGACGCAGCTGCTGGTGGATCGCGCCAACTCGGCCATCCTCTATATGGGTACGACCAAATTCAAGAAATAATATGCCAAGCGACATCATCTCCGCTCATCAGCAGGAATTCCAGGACGCCATCGATTTCCTCAAGCTCGAGCTCGGCGGGCTCCGGACCGGCCGCGCCACGCCGGCGCTCGTCGAGAACATCATGGTCGAGGCGTACGGCTCGCGGACGCAGATCAAGGGCTTGGCGTCGATCTCGACGCCGGACAGCCGTACCATCAACATCGACCCGTGGGACAAGAACGTGGTCAAGGACATCGAGCGGGCCATCGCCGACGCCAATGTTGGCCTGACCCCGAACGTCCAGGGCAAGCTCATCCGCATCTCGCTCCAACCGCTCACCGAGGAATCGCGCCGCGATCTCATCAAGATCATGGGCGAGAAGCTCGAGCAGGCACGCATCGGCGTCCGCGGCGTGCGCGAGGCCGCGAAGTCGGAGATTGTCGAGGCCGAGAAGAGCAAGGAGATCGGCGAGGACGAGAAGTACCGTCTGCTCGAAGCGCTCGACAAGACCGCCGCCGGGTGGAATGAGAAGATCAAGGAGATGGGGGAGGAGAAAGAGAAAGAGATAATGACGATTTAGGTATTAGTTGGTAAGACGCCCCGGCAACGGGGCGTTTTTAGTGGTTGACGGTTTTCTAAATAAACGGTTCTTCGTCGTTTAGTGTGGAGACCGGGCGGGTCCGGGCCGCTCGCGACCCGCTCCGCCGCCCGCGCGGGCAGGCGCTCCGGGCCGGGCGCGTTCCGCCCGCGCCCTCGGGACGGCCCTCCGCGCCAGCCCCCGCTGGCGGCTCCGCCGGGTCGACCTACCCTCCGTAGCCGTCAGGCGAAGGAGGGTATCCACGAATTCATTCCAATTCGAGTATACAAAAACCGACCGGCGCGACCCAAGGGTGGGTGATGCGGCAGTCGGCGGCGAGAGAGGCTCGACTCCGGTTTAGATGAAGAGGATGAGCACGCCGATGACCAGCATCAGCACGCCAAAGACCATCAGCGTAACGCCTGCTACCCGCTTGTTCCTCAATTGGCGTTGGTGTTTCGTAGCCGGACTTACACAGCCATGATAGACGGCCATGGAGGCTCCTTTGCTGTTCTAGTTGCGGATCGGTGGGTTGGTTGGACCGGCCGACCGGCTGAAGATTATCTGTGGGGAGAGTGAATGTCAAATATGGCCCAGTTGTTGATTAATTTTCGTCTGTATTTGACGCGATTTTGCTGAATAAAATCCGTGTTCAAATAATGCCGCCGACCCTTGACAAGAAGGGTTTTTTGTGCTATGGTTATCTGTTCGAAAATGAACACCTTGAAAGCGAAATGGAGGGGGGAGCCTTAATCCGCCTCGGTGGGTTGAGGAGGCGCCGACTCGGCCGCCGCCGGTTCCGACTGGCAGCAGCCGAACGAGGCACCATTGCCTAGGCAGCTTCGGCAAAGCCTAGGTTCCATCTCCATCTTGTTTTCCGGGTGGTGATTCGCAACATAACAGCGTTCCTGACAAGCGACATGGAGGAGGGACCCCTGAACCATAACGGTTCAGGGGAGGCGCCGACTCGGCCGCCGCCGGTTCCGACTGGCAGCAGCCGAACGAGGCACCATTGCCTAGGCAGCTTCGGCAAAGCCCGGGTTCCTCTCCAGATCGTTTTTCAGGAATATTTTTTCAGGAGGAGGCCCGTGGCGTTTTGGCCACGGGTTTTTATGTTAAGGGGACAGTCCCCAAAGGGACTGTCCCTGTGGATAAGGGGGACAGGCACCGGTAGAATTGTCGGCGGTTGAAGGAAAACAAAACCGCGTCGTCGTAGAACGGGCGCGGTCGGGGAGCCGAGGGTGGCTCAGGGAGAGTTGTCGGGCGCGGCGTCAGTAGCTGCCCGCGTCCGCCGGGGCGCCGGTGACGATGGCGACTCCGGACGAGGTGCCGAGGCGCGTGGCGCCGGCTTCCATGAGGGCGACCGCGTCTTCCCACGTCTTGCAACCGCCCGCCGCCTTGATTTGGACAGGCGTGCCGACGAGGGCCTCGCGCATGAGCGTGACGTCCGCGACTGTAGCGCCGCTTGCGCCGAAACCAGTACTGGTCTTGGCGAAGATGTTGACGAGCTCCACTTCCGCAGCGGCTTCGGCGATGAGTCGGCAGGCGAGCTTCTTCTGGTCATCGCTCAACAGGCACGTTTCGATGATGACCTTCAGGGTTTTCCCGCGCGACTTGACGGCTCTCGCGACCGCGGCGATGTCATCGCGCACGTAGGCGTCGTCACCGGCGATGAGTTGGCCAATGGCGATGACCATGTCCACTTCATCGGCACCTTCTTGCATGGCTTTGAGAGCCTCGAAGACCTTGGTGTCGGTGTGGTTTTCGCCCAGCGGGAAACCCACGACGGAGCAGATGCGAACGGCCGAGTCTGCCAGCAACGAATCGCACAGGCTGACCCAGGCCGGGTTTACGCATACTGTCCCAAAGCCATGTTGCTTGGCCTCCGCGCAAAGCTGCCGGATTTGCTCCGGGCCAACCACCTGCTTGAGAGCCGTATGGTCAATAGCCATCGCGACTTGTCGTTTTGTGAAACTCATAGGTCCCTCCTAGAAGTACGGCCGGAAACCCGCCCGCACCGCAATTTTTACTTATTTATCACCACCCGTCAAGTGTGATGGCGCTATCCCGCTTGCCCAAACCGCGCCATAAAACAACGCGGCGCCTCTCCAAGCGGAGAAGCGCCTTCGTCGGTCGCGAATGTTTTCCTCAGGGTGCTATTTCCTGACAGCCAAGAAACGGGTAGACGGCCCAACGAACCGATTTGGTAGGTAGGGAATTGTGTCGCCCGAGTAGGCTACCAACTCCTCCACTGTTGCTTGGCGCAGGCCCAAACCCTCAACGGCATCTAGCAGGTTTCGGACACTCATTGACTTGGTGGTTCGCATGAGTGCGAATTGTCCTCTTACGCGTTGAATTTCTACACCAGGGATGCCCACCGCGCCATTCTGTAGCCATTTTTTCCAGCTACGAGGATCTGCCTTTTTGGACTCGTTCATCTTCCTGCTCCGATTTTCTGCCCATTTTTTGGTTCGGGCGTTAGCTTCTTGAAAGAAATAATAGCATAAATTACCCTTTCTGTCAAGAATGGCACCTGTTTTTTAGCTTCCCCCAGGCATAACCGCCGCTTGCCCCAACCGCGTCGGCATGATATTTTTATTCAGCGCAAATATCATCTTTTTTGACTATGGCTAATGAACAGACAATGGAGAAACTGGTCGCCCTCTGCAAGCGGCGCGGCTTCGTCTTCCCGTCTTCGGAGATTTACGGCGGTCTCGGCGCCATTTACGACTATGGTCACTACGGCGCGCTCCTCAAGAACAACATTCGCGACGCTTGGTGGAAGGAGATGATCCAGCTGCGCGACGACGTAATCGGGCTCGACAGCGCCATTTTCATGCATCCGCAGACTTGGGTCGCGTCCGGGCACGTCGGTGGGTTCAATGACCCGATGGTGGATTGTCGTGAGTGTAAGAATCGCTTCCGCGCCGACCATCTGCTTGAGGACTACGGCATCAACGCTGACAAGCAGACCATCGAGGTCATCAACGGGTATCTCGACGGCTTGCGCGCCGAAGGCAAGCTCAAGTGTCCGTCCTGCGGCTCGAAGGATTTGACCGAGGCGAAAGTCTTCTCGCTCATGGTGAAATCCAACCTCGGCTCGCCGACCGAGGCACTGACCGAGGAGAACGTCGTCTATCTGCGGCCGGAAACCTGCGGCGGCATCTATTTGGAATACAAGAACACGCTCGACAGCCTGCATCCGAAGATTCCGTTCGGCATCGCGCAGGTCGGCAAGGCGTTTAGGAACGAGATCGTGGCGCGGCAGTTTATCTTCCGTACGCGCGAGTTCGAACAGATGGAGATGCAGTATTTCATCCATCCGTCGATGACCGACAAGGCATACGAAATGTGGCGCGAGGTGCGCTGGGCGTGGTTCCTGAAGTACGGCATCAAGCCGGAGCAGATCCGCTGGTACAAGCACGAGAAGCTGGCGCATTACGCCTCGGCCGCGTATGACATCGAGTACAGCTTCAACGCGCTCGGCGGATTCAAGGAGGTCGAGGGCATCCATGCCCGTGGCGATTGGGATTTGTCCCAGCATTCGAAATTCTCCGGCGTGGACTTGAGCTACTTCGACGAGGCGACCAAGGAGCGTTACATCCCGCACATCGTCGAGACTTCGGTCGGTTTGAACCGGCTGTTCCTGATGTTCCTCGATCAGGCCTATACGGAAGAAGAGGTGAAGGAGGGCGAGACGCGCACGGTGCTAAGGCTCGACCCGCGGCTCGCGCCGGTGAAGGTCGCCATTTGTCAACTCGCGAAGAACAAGCCGGAGCTGACGGCCAAGGCTGACGAGGTGCACAACCTCCTGCGTGGCCGCTTCATGACCGAGCGGGAGAGTGGCGGCAACATCGGCAAGTCGTATCGCCGTCACGACGAAATCGGCACGCCGTGGTGCGTGACCGTGGATTTCGAGACGCTCGACGACCAGACCGTGACCGTGCGCGACCGTGACACGATGAAACAGGAGCGCGTCGCCATCGCGGAGTTGCCGACGATGATTGCGGAGAGGCTAGGCGAGTAGTCGTCTCCAGAAGGCCCTCCACCCCGTAAAGACGCTTCGCGTCCACGGGGCAAGCAAGGTCGGGCCAGAATATATTTTTCCCCGAGCGGACCCTGAGCGACCCCGGGCCGCGACCCGGGGGAGTCGAGGGGCTAACCAAATTATGTTCAAATTGATTAAACTCAAAAACGGCACGCGCGTCGTGTTGGTGCCGAGCCACGACACCCAGGCCGTGACCCTGCTCGTCCAGTACGAGATCGGCTCGCGCTACGAGACTCTCAAGCTGAACGGCGCCTCGCACTACATCGAGCACATGATGTTCAAGGGCACCGAGCGCCGCCCGACGACCATGGACATCTCGCGCGATCTCGATTCAGTCGGCGCGGAGTACAACGCCTTCACTGGCAAGGATTATACCGGCTATTACATCAAGCTGCCGGCGGATCAATTCGGGCTCGCGGCGGACATGCTTTCCGACATGCTCCACGGCTCGCTTTACCGCGAGACGGACTTGCGGTCCGAGCGCAACGTCATCATCGAGGAGATCCGCATGTACGAGGACAACCCGATGATGCTCGTGGACACGCTCATGGAGGAGGAGCTGTATCGCGGGTCGCCGCTCGGGCGCAGCATCGCCGGCTCGGTCGAGACCATGAACGGCATTGACCGCAAGCCCCTGCTCAAGTACCGCGACGAATATTACGTGCCGGAACGGACGGTCATTGCCGTGGCCGGGCGGTTCGACGAGGCCGCAGTCACGGAATTGCTGGAGAAGCATTTCGGCACCCGTCCCGCGCGGCGCTCCGGCGCGAATTACCGGCGTTTCGAGCTAAAGAAAGCCGGCTACCGCGCCCCGCGCGTCAAGTTGCGCACCCGCGAAACCGAGCAGGTCCAGATGGCCCTCGGCTTTCCGGCGTACGCCTACGGCGACGAGCGCATGGCGGCGCTCAACGTCATGAGCAACATCCTCGGCGGCACGATGAGTTCGCGCCTCTTCACGACCGTGCGCGAGAAGGCGGGCTTGGCATATTTCGTCCACTCCTCGGTCAACCCGTATCAGGACATCGGCAACCTGATGGTTCAGGCCGGCCTGGCCAAGGACAAGTTCGAGAAGGGGCTTCAGCTCATCGTCCGCGAGCTGAAGCGCATCAGCGAGAAGCCGGTCGCGGCGGCCGAGTTGAGTCGCGCTAAGGAGAACATCAAAGGGCGTCTGACGCTGGCGCTTGAGGATTCGAGCCGGCTCGCTGACTGGTACGCCAAGCAGGAACTCCTCATCCGCAAGACCGAGTCGCCGGAAGAGAAGCTGAAGAAGATTTTTGCGGTGACGCCGGCGCAGGTTCAGCGCGTGGCGCACGACATCTTCCGCCGCGAGCGGATGACCCTCGCGCTCATCGGCCCGTATGACAAGGGCGACAAGTTTCTGGCGCATGCCAAATCCCTATGAAGAACGTTTTCATCATCGCCAACTGGAAGATGCAGCTCGATGACGCGGCGAGCGAGGCGCTAGCGCAGGAAGTCGTGCGGCGCTGGGCCGGCCAGGGAGCGACGCGCTCGGACGTGACCGTGGTGCTGTGCCCGTCGCACGTCGCCTTGGAGCGCGTGCATCCGGTCGTGAAAGGGACAGCGGTGTGGCTCGGGGCGCAGGACTGCTTCTGGGAGGACAAGGGCGCCTACACCGGCGAAGTCTCCCCGGTCACGCTCAAGCAGCTCGGCTGCGAATGGTGCATCGTCGGGCATTCGGAACGGCGGGGATTCCTGAACGAGACCGACGAGATGGTGAACCGCAAGGTCGCGGCGCTCATGCGCAGCGGCATTAACCCCATCGTCTGCGTCGGCGAAACGCGCGAGGAGCGCACGGCCGGAAGGCGCGATGCCGTCGTCATCGGGCAGGTGCGAGCCGCGCTCGCGAACATCCGCCCGGTTGGGACGCAACGCATCGTCATCGCTTACGAACCGCGTTGGGTCATCGGCACCGGCCAGGCGGTCGCGCCGGAGGACGCCGCTTCCATGCACAATCTCATTATTCAAACGCTGTTTGATCTCTACCCGAACGACATCGTCGAGCGGCAGTTCTCCGTGATTTACGGCGGTTCGGTTGATTCGACCAACCTGGCCGGCTTCCTCTCCTTCGACGTCATTCACGGCGCGCTCGTCGGCGGCGCGGCGCTCAAGGCCGACGAGTTCGTGCGGCTGGCGGAGATCGCCGCTGATTCAATTAAACCGTAGCGGTCCGCCCAAGGTGGACATCACCCACTCCATGCTGTTCTACATCGCCATCCTCATCGTCATCGCTCTTTGTCTCGTCGGCATCGGCGTGATTGTGGCGCGCAAGTTTCCGCAGCTCACGATGATCGACGCCGAAGCCCTGCCCAAGGAACGGGAAACGAAAAAGAAGAAGGAAATCATCGAGTCCCGGGTCCGGCGCGTGGCCGCGGAGCGGACGCGCTTGTTGGGGGCGGCGCTGAAGCCCGTTTGGGAACGCCTGCGTGACGGTTTCCGCGTCGCGTATGGTCGGCTCCTGTCGCTCGATAAGATGTACCAGCGTCCGGGCAAACAGCCCACCGCTTTCGAGAAACGGCTGAAAGCGGCCAGACTCATCGAGCGGGCGGCGGCCTTGGTTGATCAGGCGGGGAAAGAGGGCGAAGCGGAAAAACTGCTGGTCGAGGCCATCGGTCTCGACCCCAAGAACCTCGACGCTTATCGCGTGTTGGGCGATCTCTATTTTGGGCAGAAGAATTACCTTCAGGCGCGGGAGGCGTACGATTTTCTCGCCAGATCCAGCATCAGGGAGTGTTGCGGGCGACGCGGGCGCGGGCAACAGCCGCGGCACGTGTCTTTGGAGTATCCCTGTGACGCTCCGGCGGCGCAGGCGGCTTTCGTCTCCAAGAATTACGCGAGTCTGGCGGCGGCTTGTCGGCAGTTGGGGGAGGGGGAGAAGGCCAAGGCGGCTTTGGAGATGGCGGCGGCACATGAGCCGGCCAACCCCCGGACCCTTGATTTGCTGCTCGAAGCGTGTATACTGGTAGGCGACAAGGCGCGGGCCGAGGAGGTTTTGGGGCGACTAAAGGCCGCAAATCCGGACAACCAGAAGCTGGGTGCCTTGGAGGAGCGCATTGCGGCCTTGCCAGCGCCGGTGGTGGCACATAAACCGGCGGAAAAACCGATCGAAACGCCTTCCGTGGCGGACGTTTCCCCTAGCCCGACAGAAGGCCCCGGCGTCAGTTAGTTCGGATTCAGCCTTTTTCCAGCGAATAAGGCAGGGTTGTTTTTTTTCTGGAAGAGGTTAGAATAAGTCGGGTAGATTGGCGTATTAAAAAAGTCGCCCAGCGCGCCCCTGCGATGGGCGACACCTATATGTAACTTGGCACGGCGCGCAGCGCCGGCCAGGAGCGAGCGGCGCCTGTGCACCAGTGAGGGCGAGCCTTCAAAATGGGCGAGCCCGAACGATAGCGCAGGCGGCAAGTGAGCGTGCCGACGTAGCTCAGTTGGTAGAGCACCCCGCGGCAACGCGGGGAGGTCACCGGTTCAGCCCAGGTCCTTGCACATAGTAAAAAAAATCGATCACGCCGACGTAGCTCAGCTGGTAGAGCACCCCGCATTTTTCCGCAGGGAGCCGACGACCGAGGGCTAAGTCAGTTCTTTCCCCGCATATTTCCTCGTGCCGACGTAGCTCAGCTGGTAGAGCACCCCGCGGCAACGCGGGGAGGTCACCGGTTCAGCCCAGGTCCTTGCACATAGTAAAAAAAATCGATCACGCCGACGTAGCTCAGCTGGTAGAGCACCCCGCATTTTTCCGCAGGGAGCCGACGACCGAGGGCTAAGTCAGTTCTTTCCCCGCATATTTCCTCGTGCCGACGTAGCTCAGCTGGTAGAGCATCTCCATGGTAAGGAGAAGGTCACCGGTTCGAACCCGGTCGTCGGCTCCAGGAAAAATGCGGGGAGGTCACCGGTTCGAACCCGGTCGTCGGCTCCACCCTTCGCTAAAGCTTCGGGTGGCGAGCCAAACGGACTCGTCATTTAGAAGATTCATCGAAGAGTGGTACAACCCCACGAAGCCTAGGCGAAGTGGGGTCCACCCGTCGCTGAAATTCGGGGCACAAACCCGAAATTCGGCGGCGGGTGGAAAGACGCGGTTATTGGTTCTTGGTTGTTAGTTGTTAGTTGTAACCAACAACCAACAACTAATAACTGTCAACATATCCCCCCATGGGCAGTTTCCGGAGCGGTCAAACGGGGCAGACTGTAAATCTGCTGGCTTCGCCTTCCTAGGTTCGAATCCTAGACTGCCCACCACGCCGACGTAGCTCAGCTGGCAGAGCGGCACTTTTGTAAAGTGCGGGTCGTGGGTTCGAATCCCTCCGTCGGCTCCAGCAAAAAGATAACATGGGCTCGCCTTGGGTGGGCTCCGCCGAAATAACGGTGTCTGGACAAAATCATCGAAGACTGATAACGTCCGCAAGTAACCATACAATTATGTCCCAGGAAAATATCATCAAGATCGAGTGCACCAAGTGCCATCGCGTCAACTACAACTCGCGGAAGAACAAGAAGAACACCAAGGATCGCCTGGAGCTCTCGAAGTTCTGTAAGCACTGCAAGGGCCACGCGCCGCACAAGGAGACGAAGTAGAGTTTAAACCCCCCGCAATACTGCGGGGGGTTTGGCGTTGTGGTCGCATGCCGTCATTCCGGCGAAAACCGCGACCAACCTTAATGTAATATGATGTGAAGTCCCGCTTTGCGGGGGAATCCAGAAGGTCGCCGGGCGCTTCCGGCCGCCGCCCCGCGTCATCAGGTCGCTTCCTGTGTCGCCGCCTCCGCCTTGCGGCCGCGCCGCTCCCTCATTCCGGTCGCGGCCTGCGGCCTCCAGACGAACGGCTCCTACGGAAGCTCTAAGATGACGCTAGGGGCGGCGGCCTCCGCGCCACCTCCCCAAAAAAAATCGTATGCGCGCTCGGCCTGCGGCGGCGACGCTGGGCGTCGCCAGACCTCGCGATAAGAAGTCATTTTTCCGCATAGTGTGCTTCGCACGATTTATTTATTGTACGTATCGCGGTGTTGACTTGGAGGGCGACAGGGGGTTACAATAAGGTTAATCTAAAGATTAACATGGGATTATATGGTAGCAGCCGTTGGATTAAGGGAATTTCGTGAAAACATGGCAACGTACGTGCGCCAAGTGGCGGCGGGCAAGTCGTTCATGGTTATGAGGCGATCCAAGCCCATTTTTGCCGTTGGACCGGTGGAGCAGGACGGCTGGGAAACCGTCGTTGACTTCACGTCTTTCCGCAAGAACGGCATCTCGGCCAAGGAGCTGCTCACGCGGCTCAAACGGCGCTAGCCACGCTATGGTTGACCGCATCCAAAAGGCGATTCGCAAGATGAGCGCCAAGGAGGTTGTTTCTGTTGCTAGAATTATCGAGGCTGTTGAGGCCGGGCACTTGGCCGGCCTGGATATCAAGAAACTGCATGGAAGCGACGACGTCTATCGGGTACGCCATGGCGAGTTGCGGATAATCTTTTTGCGGAAGGCCGACGGATGGCGGGTGTTGGCCATTGAGAGGCGCTCGGATACGACATATCGGGAGTGGTGATGGTGGCTCTCTTTCGTTTGGTATTGCCAAGCCTTGGGATAGTGGCTAAAGTATTCTACGTTCCGTAGCATTAAGGCGACCCAGCTTCACCCTTTGGAAATTAACGACAGTCAGCCAGTTATTCATGGGGGTTTAGTTAATCGGTATAACTGCGGTCTCCAAAACCGCTGTGGTAGGTTCGACTCCTACAGCCCCCGCCACAAATTCCCCCTCCCGTTTTGGGCGGGGGAATTTGTGTATGGGGCGCGAAAGGAGTCGACTTTCGACTCCTGCGGCGCGGCCGATCGGCGGAGCCGACCGGACCATGGAGTAAGCGCCTACGGGCGCCACCTATCGCCGAAAGGCGCATGGCCGCGCCTTACACCCCCGCCAAAAGCCTGAGACCTAAAGCGTCTCGGGTTTTTGTATGCGGCAACAATCGTTGACATTTTGACGTGTTTGCGGCAAGCTTGCCCCAGGTTAGCCCAACCAGACATTGAGGAGCTGAAACGTGATTGTTCTTTCTGGCACCGAAGCGACGGTTCTGGCGTATTTGGCTGAATATCCGGACGCCCCGGATGTTCAGGCACAAATCGATCAAATAGGTCCTGTCGCGAAAGAGATTGCGCTGCGGTTGACCGGGCGCGGCACGGGTCATGAGAGCCCGGAGGTGCAGGAAGCCGCCTCGTCTATCGCGCGGTGGGCGGCCCTGAAGTCGCCGTGGTCGTAACGGCGTCGCCGCCCTTTTTGTTTTTCGAGACATTCGCGCCCTTGGCATATTCTGCTCGGGGCGCTTTGTTGTATAATGCATAAAACCACCATCATTATGACGACAACAACAAACAGCGAAGTTTCCATCCGTGAATACGAGGACCGCGACGCGGCGGCGGTGGCGGAGTTGCTGGCGCGGTTACAGGATTTTATCGCGCAGATCGACCAGCTCAAGCAGTACGTTCCGTATGAAGAGTTTGACAAGGAAAAGTACTTCCAGATGCAGTTCAAGACGGTTCAGGAAAAGTCCGGCCGGATTTTGGTGGCTGAAAGCGACGGCGCGGTGGTCGGCGCGATTGCCGGATTTTTCAAGAACGAGGATTGCGACGAACAGGTCGAGTGTTACCGGCGCCGGCGGGCTTACGTTTCGGATCTGTTAGTGGCCGAGGCGCACCGCGGCAAGGGGGTCGGCGAACGGCTCATGGCCGCGATGGAGGAATATTTCCGGTCGCAGAAGTGCGATTACATCGCTCTCACCTGCATGGCGGCCAACGGGGACGCGCACCGGTTTTACGAACGGCACGGCTACGAGGATTACTCCGTGAGGATGGTCAAGAAATTGAAGTAGCCGTTTTCCGTTATGAACCGCGACATGAATTCGATTCCCGCGCACGAACTCCACCTCGACTTCGTCCGTTCTTCTGGTCCCGGAGGGCAGAAGGTGAACAAGACATCGAGCAAGGTTCAGTTGCGGTGGCGAGTGGGGGAGTCGGGTGTTTTTGCGGAAGAGCAGAAGGCTCTCATCCGCAAGGCGGCCGGACATCGGTTGAACGCGGACGACGAGATCATCATTGTCGCCGACGCCGAGCGGTCACAGTATCAAAATCGTGATGAGGCAGTGAGACGGCTTCAGGATTTGGTCGCCCGTGCGCTTACGCCGAAAAAAACGCGGCGGCCCACGAAAATAAGCCGCGCGCAGAAGCAGAAACGCCTAGACGACAAGCGCCGTCAAAGCGAGCAAAAGAAGCTGCGGAGACCTCCTCAAAACGGGTGGTGAAGGTGTCGGGCAATTCGAGCGATTTATTAATGTTGGTTTATTCCGAACCAGCTTTTTTGATTCCGAAACGATGAAATAGGGCGTTTTCGACTGGTAAGGGGAGCGGCGGTCAAGGCGTTCATCTGCCTTTGTTGACATAATCGCGGCCAAAGAGTAGGGTGTTGGCAGTCAACGTCCTTTCTCGGCATCCGGCCGTCAAGGAGGAGGAATCGATGGAACAGGAAACTGATTGGGCAGCGCAGGTCAAAAGATACTGCACGAAGAGGCTGGCTTGGCTACTTTTCAACAGTAATGTGCCATGCGAGTCGGCGCGGCGCGACATACCGGATTGGTTTGCGGCCGAAGCATGCGTCGACCTTCACTCTGACTACGTGGCGGGTCTGGTCCTCGAGACAGAAGGCTGGCACAACCACGACGAGGTCGGACTCGAGAACGCTTTCGGCAGCCGCCTTCGCTGGGAGATGCTGCCGGGTCTGGTCATGTCCCTCTCTGATCCGGCTTTCGTGCGCGTCAACATGGCCAGGACTTACTGCGCCAAGCGGCTCATCGAGATCTTTCGCGCCAGGCTGGTGTGCCGGACGGAAGACCGCGAGGCCGTTGACCGACGCATGGCCGGACAGGTCCTGAACGAACACTTGGAGTTCATGCTCCGGGTCGCGCGCGGCATCTGGCCGGACATCGACGCCAGAACGCTGAGCCGAACCTGGGACGATGTCGTCTATCAAGACCTTTGTCGCTATCAGCTCGAATCGATGTGCTCGCCGGACGGCGACTACACCGCGGTCAAGGTCGACTAGCTCGACTTTCTTATGGGGCCACTCTGGATTTCTCCTGAGTGGCTTTCTGGTTCTCTTTCTATTTGATTGAGCCGCTCGGGCCTTCCTGGGCGGCTTTTCTGACCAGTAATCAACTACCGGCTTCGGCTGGTTTTGTGTTCGACATGAAGCGAGTTGGGCGGACGGAAAAAACCTTGCCGTCGCGCGCACTGAAGGGTAGGCACGAGGCGATTGGGTGAATTACGGCGCTCGGACATACCGGACGAAACCAGGGGTGCTATTGACGATGGCGGCAACTGCCTATATCCTGTCGGTGTGCGTGAGATCATTGAGTAAAACCAACGCCTGGGTGAGGTTCAAATGAAAACACATGATTTGGGGTCTGCTGATGTTTCCGCCGCCGTTTCCCGGATGACTGCCGAATCTGCCGAGGCGACCGAGCCCAACGCGGGCGCGGAACCGATTCCTCCGCACTTGGTGGACGAGGCCCGGAGGTTCTGCGAGCAGAAGCTGGTCGCCCAGCTCGGCGAAAACGTTCATTATCATTTTCCTGCCAAGGATGATGTCGATGCCCGGGTGGCCAGGGAATTCGTCTCGACCCAACCGGACTTCATTCGGCAAATGGCTGCCGAAATGAAGGAGGGCGTCACTTACTCGTTCCACGCCTTGGAATGCCTGTTTGGCCGGCGCATCTGGGACGGGCTGTACCCGTCTTTCAGAAGCCTGGTCATGGCCACGCCCGAGTACGTTCGTTGTCTCGAGGCACATCAGGCGTGCGACCGACAGACCGCCGAGGTAGAAGAACAATACGTCCGCCTTTACCAGGCGGCGCTTGCCAAACTGCGGCAGGAATTGATGGCCATCACGGCCGTCGCGCCAGAGCTGGCGCCAGCAGAGACCAAGCAGTAGACGCACCTTGAGCCGCATGGGCTTCCATGCGGCTCGTGTTGTAACGTTGAAAGAAACCACCACTTCTGATAAATTTGCATAAATTGACCTATGGCCGGTGAGACATTAAACAGGGAAATCGCCGTCTGGCAGGACTATGAGCTCCTCGACAGCGGCGACCAGATGAAATGCGAACGGTTCGGCGCGGTCGTGGTGGCGCGGCCGGAGCCGCATGCTTTGTGGTCGCCGGGTTTGCCGGAAGTTTGGGAACGGGCGGTGGCGCGATTCGAACAGCGCGGCGAGGAAGGCTCCTGGCAGGTGCGCAATAATCCGCCGGATGACTGGAGCGTGCGCTGGGAGAATCTCAAGTTCGGCTTGCGCCTCTCGTCCTTCAAGCACACCGGCGTTTTTCCTGAACAGGCGGCGAACTGGGCGTACCTACGCGGTTGGTTGAAGCCGGAGGCGCAGGTGTTGAATCTTTTCGGCTATACCGGTGGAGCGACGCTCGCGGCCTTGAGCGCTGGCGCGTCGGTCGTGCACCTGGACGCGAGCCGGCCGGCCATTGCGGCGGCGAAACACAACGCCGAGCTTTCCGGATTTGCCGACCGTCCGGTCCGGTGGATTGAGGACGACGCCGCGACATTCGTGATGCGCGAGGCACGGCGTGAACGAATCTATGACGCCATCATCATGGATCCACCCGCGTTTGGGCGCGGACCGAATAAGGAGCTGTGGCGTTTTGAGTCTGACCTCCTGCCGCTATTGCATTCGTGCCGGATAATCTTGAAACCCGGCGGCCTGCTTCTGCTCAACGCCTACTCCATGGGTTTTCCGGCCATCGCCGTCGAGCAGGCCGTGCGCGACGTTTTTCCTGATGCCGCGAGCATTGAAAGCGTAGAATTGGTCCTGCAGGAAAAATCCCCACGCGGCTTCCTTCTGCCGGCTGGCATCACCGTCCGCGCGGTCATCTAAAATTGTAGCGGCAGGGTTTATCCCTGCCCCACCAAAAACGCATCACCGCTTATAAATTCATTAGTTCGTCTAAGGTGGTGCCGGGACAAGCCCGGCCGCTACAATTTATATCATCAGCATGGAAATTTTGTACGAGGACAACCACAGCATCGCCGTCGTGAAGCCCGCCGGGATGCCGGTGCAGGGCGATTTGACCGGCGACCCGTCGCTTTTGGATGAGGTGAAGAAATATCTGAAGGAAAAATACAACAAGCCGGGCGAGGCGTATGTCGGCCTGGTTCATCGCCTAGATCGTCCGGTCGGCGGCATCGTCGTGTTCGCGAAGACCAGCAAGGGCGCGGCGCGGCTTTCGGAGCAGTTTCGCGAGCGCGAGACGAAAAAAATCTACTGGGCGGTCGTGGAAGGGGAGCCGAAGGAAAAATCCGGCGAAGTTATCCAGTGGATTGAGAAAAACAAGAAGACGAACGTGGCCCGCGGCTACGCTTATGAAAAACCCGGCGCGCAATATGCCAAGCTGACCTATCGCGTGCTCGCCACGGAAAACGGCCGTTCGCTCGTGGAAATCGAGCCGGAAACCGGCCGCTCGCACCAAATCCGCCTCGCCATGAGCACACTCGGCTGCCCGATTCTCGGCGACGTGAAGTACGGCTCCCGCGAACGGCTCGACCGCACCATCGCCCTCTTCGCCCGTTCGCTCACCTTTAGTAAGGTGGTCGGCGACGAGCCAGTCACGCTCGTCGCGACGCCGAACTGGCCGTTTTTGCCGCGAGTGAAAAGGTGAAAAGGGGGAGGGGAAAGAAGGGGCGTCGGCCCTCTTTTTTGCATTTCTTGCCGCTTGACGCAACACATCGGCGCTGTTATAAAAGGGGTGGTCATCAGTATTTGGAGGCACCGACCATGAACGAAAGATTGCACATTTTGCATCACAACGCGGCAGCGGCTCTGTTGACGAGGCTGCGCGACGAGAAAACGCCGCCGGACGAGTTCAGGAGACTGATGGGGGCGATTTCGGGTCCTTTGGCCAGCGCGGCAACGCAGGGTTTGGACTTCTATCCGACCCAGGTGGTTACGCCGCTCGGCGAAATGGCCGATGGAATAACCCTGGAGTCAGTCGTTCTGGTTCCGGTTCTGCGGGCGGGTGAGGGTCTGCTCAAGGGTTTTCAGGAACTTCTGCCGGACACGGAACTCCGCCCCCTCGGGCTTCATCGGGACGAGCGGACCTGTCAGCCAGTGCTCGACAGTGACCGCTACTTGCCGGAGAGCCTGGAAGGCAGAACCTGTTTTGTCCTGGATCCGATGCTGGCCACGGGCGGTTCGGCCGTGGTGGCCGTGGATCTACTCAAGCAACGCGGGGCATCGCGTGTTGTCTTCGTCGGGTTGATAGCGGCTCCGGAAGGCGTGCAGCGCCTGTCTGACGCTCACCCTGACGTGGACATCTACGTGGCCGCTGTTGATGACGGCCTCGACGATAGGGGCTTCATTTTGCCCGGTCTGGGCGATGCCGGCGACCGGCTGAACAACACCGTTCCTCGTTGAGTGGTGTCAGCGCGGGCTCACGACGCGGTTGGGATACTCCCGACGGCGTCTTTAGTTATGCTGAATATTTTCCAACTAGAAACAGCCGCTGGGGCGGCTGTTGAAGGTGGGCGAGAAGTCAGGGTATTCCTAGTTGCTTTAGGGCGGCCGCGACATGGTCGGGGTCGAGCTTCTTTTCGCCGAGAGCGTAGCGCTTGGCGGTGACGAGGGCATCATCCGCCGAGAGGCGAGCCCAGCCGGTTGCCATCGGAACGTAGATGGCGCCAAGGCGGGCGTGGTGCATCATGACCGCGCAGCGCAGGCAAGTGTACTCTGGCTCATCCCTCAAGATCGGCACGCCGCGCATGTCGAGGCCAGCCACGTAGAGTTCGCACTCACTGGGCGGAATGCCCTCGTGGATTGCTCCCCACACGGCTCCTTCCTCCGCGTGAGCGCAGGCGCCGATCATGGACTCGGTCCGAGACTGGATGCCGAGCCGGATGCATTGCGGTTTGCACAGCGAGAAGAGGGCCGTGATGGTCCGGTTGCAGTCGGCGTTGACGATTCGTCCCGCGCGCGTGAGGACGGCGCCGAAGCGCATCTTCTGGCATGGTGACCGCACGGCCGTTTTCAGGCAGAGACGGTGGATGCCGTCGTCCGCGAGCGGACCCGGCTCGAGGAGTTCGGACGCTATGCGCCAGGTCAGGATTTCGTAGCGCCGCGCCGTCTCCGGATACCCGATGACGTAGTCGCGGGGCCTCAACTCCACGTCGAGGCCGAAATCCGGACGGTCGTTGCCGAACTGGGCGGCGGTGAAATCCGCGAATCGGACTTCCTGGTCTGACCCCAACCGGTTCCAGTAATGCGACCGCAGGTGGGCCCATTTTGGGTATCCGGCGAGCGAACCCCGCACGAGCTCCCCGCCGAACAGACTCTGCGCGACGAGAGCGACCACGGCGCAGTGGCCGTGGAGAGGGTTTTCCGGCGTCCAACCATCAGGGTCGCTGCTGGTTTCGTGGTCGCAGACGTACGGCAGGATGGCAGCAAGACGTTCGGGCGTAACGATGATTTTAGCCACTGATGGCCTCCTTAATGAGCTGGCCACAGCTTAACACGGGGCGGTTTCCTGTCAACAAGATATGCGTGCGCGGCATGTTGACGGTCGGGTCGTTTTCCACTAAGGTTCGGGAAGATATCGTTGGTCTTTTGCCAATTGAATCGTTTCTATCAACGAGGGAGAAGGACCGTGGGAAAACTAAGAAGGAATCTTCGAGTTGTGGCCGGCTTGAAGCCGGTAGCATTGTGGAGAAATTTCGCGGAGCTCTGTGAAAGGCCACGACGGTCTGGTCACGAAGGGCCGGCCGCGCATCTGGTGATGGAAAAGGCAGATGTGAACAATTTGTCTGCATCGCTCGACGACGCGGGCAACGTCCTTGTCCTCGTTCCAGCCAGTCGTGGCTGCGAGCGTTGGGCGCCGCTTTGCGTGCAGTGTCATCTTGACATGGTGTGCGTGAAAAGGAAGGGTGTCCGTCACAACTTCGCGACTGACGCCATCGGGCTCGTACGCAAAGGCAAGCGACTGTACGCCGACGGCACGAGCCTCGGTGCGGACAACGGCATCGGTGTGGCGGCCATGCTCGCCATCATGTCGGACCGTGGCTTGAAGCATGGGCCGTTGGAGTTGCTGTTCACCGCCGACGAGGAAGTCGGTTTTGGCGGCATCAAGGGTTTCGATTTCAGCCGTCTCAAGAGTCGTCGCGTCATCAACCTCGATTCTGAAAGCGAAAACATCGTTTACGTGGGGTGTGCGGGCGGTGGACAGGCCGAGGGCGTCCTGCCTTGCAGGTTCAGCACTCTCCGAGCCGTGGAGTCGAACAAGGCCTGCTGTCTGTCGGTGAGCAATCTCGCGGGCGGACATTCCGGTGACGATATCCATCGCGGCCGTGGCAACGCCATCAAGCTGCTCGCGCGGATTTTGCTGTCGCTCCCGCCAAGCTCGTTTCACCTGCTTTCCATGCAGGGCGGCGAGGCGGCCAATGCCATCCCTCGCGACGCGTCGGCGCGGCTCATCCTCGGTCACGGCAGCGATTTCAAGACGGTATCTGACGCGGTAGCGCGTGAAGCGGCCGCCATCGCCAAGGAATATGGCCTTCGAAAACCGAAACTTCGCATCTGTTTCGTGCGGGTTCGTCGTTTGCCAGCGGAACGGGTGGCGTCCAGTTTGAGCGAATTCAAGCTGCTTCGCGTTCTGTCCGCCCTGCCGAATGGCGTTCTCGCGGTCGATCCGAACGCCGAATCCTTGGTCGTCCAGACATCGAACAACGTCGGACTCCTGCGGTTCGACGGGCGCCAAGCCTGCATCACGAGCATGTTCCGAAGCTCGGTCATGCCGGAAATGGACGCCGTGGCGCGGTCCATGGAAGCGCTGTTCGCCTTGGCGGGCGGACGAATGACAGTCGGTAACGTTTTTCCGGCCTGGCCACCGAAATACGATTTCGGCCTGCTTCGGAATGTGAAGCAAATTCACCTTGAGACGTTAGGCGTGATGCCGGACGTTCAGACGATGCATGCCGGACTCGAGTGTGCCCTCCTCGCCCAGAGTCTGCCGAGCGCCAAGATCGTCTCCTTCGGCCCGACGATGTGCAATGTTCACTCGCCGGACGAGTACGTTGAGACAGCGTCGGTGAAACGGTTCTGGAGACTGCTCAAGGCGATCCTCGCCGCGAGCTGAGGACGATTCGTCAAACGCGGGCGTGAGGGTAACCGGCTGGTTACCGCTCACGCCCCTTTTAGTTTGGCAGACCGGGGATTCTCCGGTTGTTGCCCTGAAAGCCTGTTCGTTAGGCATGCCGGTTGACAAAATGTATGATTTCTGATTAAATGGGCGCAACAGCCGAAGATTTCGCTTCATAGGAGGTCGAACAATGATGCCGATTTCACAACCATGTGCTTCCGTTTTCAGTCAGGTGCGCGCCAAATTGGATGGGCTGGCCAGCGAAGCGTTAGCCCAAGGTTACTCGCCTACGGATTTCGTGGTCTTGGCTCTCGATGTGACTGACCCTCGGATGTTCGCCATATTGGCTGACGTGGTGACGGATGTCGTTGAGGCAGGCCAGTCTGGCGGACAGCCAAACGACCGCGCGGTAAATCCTGGCGCTCGCCGGGTCGCCTGCCGTGCAGTCGGGCCTGATACGGCCATAAGCATCGCAGAATGTTCCCCGGCCGCCGTTGCCCAGTTGCGCCAGCCGCCGCCGGAGGGGAGATTCTACGCGTTGGTCATCGTTGGCAACGACCTGACCCTCTACGCCCTGCCGCTCCCTTCTCCCGCAGTCAGTTTCGAATGCTGACGCGCCCCCGGCCTGCCTGGATTTCATCCGGCAGGCTTTTTGGTAGGCAAACAAAACCCCCTCCAGGCTTTAGGCCGAGAGGGGTCGGAGCGCTGGCTTCGCGGCGCGCGGCGCGCGCAGGGCCAGGAGGCCGATGAGGAGATGGCCGGAGAAATCCACGGATAACGCCACGGCGTCCTGCCAATGGCCGGACCAGCGGAGAACGACCACGGAGCCGTTCAGCAGGTACGCGGCCGAGAAGACGAGCCACGGCAGAGGATTCTCCCGGTCGGTTCGTCGGAGCAGGCCGAGAATGATCGGGGCGAACGAGATGATGGCCGCGAGCTGGAGCGAGAGGTTGGCGTACTGCGCCTCGCGGCTCACGGCCCAGACCGTAGTGGCGGCGATGGCCACGGCGAACGAAGTCAGATCGGTGAGCGGCATTGTGCCCCAACGCTTCAGCCAGGCGGTTGCGACAGTGACGGCCAGGCAGCCAAGCACCGGCGTGAACATCGGCATGGCCTTGAGCCAGTCATTCGTCATGCTGTGGAAGCTCGTGGAGTTGAGCGCGGCAATGTAAATCCACGGCAGCCATGACGCGGCTTTGGGGTCCGGTCGGACGTTGAAGACCGACCAGCGTCCAGCGGCCTCCGCGCGCTCGGGCGGACGGCGGCAGACGAGCCACAGGTAAAGGGCGTACGCGAGCAGGTGGGCAACAATGGCCGCCCCGCTCAAGATAACAGCGAGTTCCATCGTCAGCCTCCTGGTTCGACGGTTTGGATGGAAACTAGCACCGCGGACGGCGAAAGTCAAGCCTCGTTCCGAGAGCGTTGAAAAACTCCATTTGCTGTCATTGCGAGGCCGGAGGCCGAAGCAATCCCGTCCAGGTTAAGCTCGGGATTGCTTCGTCGGCCTGCGGGCCTCCTCGCAATGACAAGAATTTGTTGATTTTTTCAACGCTCTCATTCCCGCAAAAACAATAGCGAGCCTGTCCCGAGGGTGGGACGAGGCTCGCTGGCGAGTCGCCGCTCGGTGGCCGTGGAGACGGCGACCGAGAGGGCTGACGTGCTCTAGAAGTTGAGACCGAACGAGAACACGAATCGCTGGCGCCACTGGCCGGGCACCGACTGCCCCTTGCCGAGATTGTCGGTGTTGACGGTGTGGTTCACGGCGTCGTTCACCATGCTTTGGCCTTGGGCGACAGTCGTGTTCTGGTTGACCGAGTTCGGGTCGAACCCCACCACGGGGTTGTTCACCAGGATTCCAGGCGTGAGCTTGCCGATCTCTTGGTCGAGACGGTAGAACTCCATCCCGAATCCCAGGGTGAGGGCCTTCAGGGTGATGCGCGCCTTGGGCGTAATCATGTACCCCCAAGTCGGGAGCACGGCGCCGTTGGCGTCGATACTGCCGCTGGCTGTCAGCAGCTTCTCCAGCTCCGGCGTCGAGGCGTTGCTGTAGGCCCTGGCCTGCACGTCCACGAAGGCGCCGGCCTGGACGCTCACGTTCAGGAAGTCACGGACGACCTCCACGACCGGTCCGAGGCTGGCGCCGTAGTAGACGTCGAGCACCGTTTGGCCGTCCGCTTGCCCATACTGCACGTTCGGCAGCAGGGGTGGCAGTTGGAGCGTGAGCAGGAGTCCCAGCCGGTCGCTCAAGGTCTTGGGGAAGAGCGGGAAGGCGTGCGAGTAGCTGAACGAGACGCCGTTGGGTTTCATTCCCGAATCCGTGGTGACACCCAACTCGATGTAGTTGAAGTGCCACGGCCGGTTGAGCTCCTTGGTCAGGGCGGTGTTCTGCTCTTGTAGCGACTCGTGCGACCTCCCCATGTTGCTGATCAACCCGGACTGCTGGCTGAGTTGGAGACTCTGCTTTCGCAGCAGCGCCTCTTGCGCGTTCAGCTTGGCCAGCAAGGCCACCTTCTCGGCGTCGTCGGCGGGAGCCGGAGCCGGAGCAGCGGCCGGAGCGGCCTCGGCAGCCTTGGGCTCGGCAGCAGGTGCCGGGGCCGCAGCGGGAGTAGCCTCGGCAGGCGCTGGCTCTACGGGAGCCGGAGCCGGAGCGGCCTCGGCGGATGCCGGAGCCGAATCCGCGGGAGCGGCCTCGGTGGCCGCCGGTTGCTCGTCGAGTGCGAACGCGGAATGGGCAAGGAACAAGGCCGAAAGAAGCGCGGTCACATACGGAAAACGTTTCATGCTGAATCTCCTGTGTGTTCTGTGGGGTGTTTTACCACCACCCATTTTCGGTCGCGGCAAAATTAGCAGGAATGCCGCTTTTTGTCAAGAGGCGGGGCAGCAAAAGGAAAATGCTTGGTTTGAGGAACGTCGGCCGCTTGGCATCGTTTGCCGACGCGGTCGGCGGTTGGTATTCTATATGGGCGGCAAAATCCAGAGCCGCGTTAATCAACGATATTCAAATATTTTTTATCTGTATGAAAAAATTGTCTGTCGTCGCATTGACAGCGCCCCTCTTGGCACTTGCCTTGTTGGGTGCCGGCTGCGGCAATAAGTCCGCCACCCCGCCCGCGCCAAAACCCGCGGCGCCTTCGGCTCAAGCGCCATCGGCCGCGGCGCCCGCCGCCCCGACCGCCGTTACGCCCGAAAGCAACCTCTGCCGCCATCCGTATTTCCCGCTCAAGAACGGCTACGAGATCGCCTATCGCGTGGATGCCGCCGGCCGCTCGTTCGATTACGTCATGAAGCAGAGCGACGTGACGGACGCCTCGGCCAAGCTGTCCTTCGCCTTCACGTATCCGAAGAGCTTCACCGCCACGCAAAACATCATTTGCGACAAGGGCAACATCCGCACGGACGGCTATCTCGATCTCGGCGGCGCCATGACCGGCACGGTCAAGACGGAAACGAAAAACGTGGTCGGCGACATGATGCCCAAGTCGCTCGCGGTCGGCTCCGAATGGACGACGACCTACGAGACGGTGATGGATTATTCCGGCATGAATGTCCCCGGGCTTAAGGGGCAGGTTGCCGGGAAGGTCACGGCGAAGAACAAGGTGACGGCGGAAGAGGATGTCGAGGTGCCGGCCGGAAAATTCCGCGCGCTCAAGGTGGAGAGTGAGACGACCTCGACCGCCACCGTTCCCGGCATGCCGACGCCGCCACAGCCGTCGAAGTCCGTGACGTATCAGTGGTGGGTGGCGGGCATCGGCCTCGTCAAGACCACCGACGCGGCCGGCACCATGAACACGGTCGCGACGCGCATCAGCGGGAACTGATGCCGGTCACCGGCCTGTTATGGTCATCCCGCGCCCGTCCAGTCGGAAAAAACGAAAAGCGGCCTTCTTCGACATTGATGGCACGATTTTCCGTTCCAGCCTGCTCATCGAGGTGACGGAGGCCATGATCCAGGCCGGGCTGTTCGGTCCGAACGGCGAGCGGCTGCGCCGAAGCTATTCCCGTTCGTTCCGCCGATGGCTGGATCGTGAGGGGTCGTACGACGAGTACATTCATGACGTGGTGACGGCTTTTGACAGCCACCTTAAGGGATTGCGCCGGGCGGACTTTCTCCACGTGGCCCGGCAGGTGGTGGCCTTTCGTCAGAACCGCGTCTATCGATACACCCGCGATTTGGTGCGCGACCTGAAGAAGCGCGGCTATTTCCTCGTCGCCATCTCCCATTCGCCGCACGATGTCGTCATGCCGTTTTGCACCCGCCTCGGTTTCGACAAGGTTTACGGCCGCATCTACGAAACCGACGCCGACGGACGCTGTACCGGCCGGACGGAGTATCTGGACATCATCTCCGACAAGGCGAAAATCCTGAAGCGCGCCGTGCGCCTCGAAAACCTGACCCTGGCTGGGTCAGTCGGCGTGGGCGACACGGAAAGCGACATCCGCTTCCTCAAGCTCGTTGACCGCCCCGTTTGCTTCAACCCGAACCAACGGCTTTACCGGTACGCCAAGAGGGCCGGCTGGACCGTGGTCATCGAGCGTAAGGACGTCATCCATAAGGTAAATTTTGCTGGCGGCCAACGTGTCGCGCCACGGGTGCTGGCATAGCTAAGGATATATGAAAAAAATCATGATAAAGGGCCTACCTGGCGACGGGGGAGCGGCGGCCATTCGGGACGCGCTTCTTGAGGCTCGCCTAGGCAGTCAGGCCGGCCACGGTGGCCCGTTTGGCGCGGTCGTCATCAAGGACGGCAAGGTGATTGGCCGTGGTCACAACACGGTCCTGCGCGACTCTGACCCGACGCGTCACGCCGAGATGAACGCCTTGACGGCCGCCGGACGCCGCCTGAAATCGCCGCATCTTATCGGTTGTGTGCTCATCGCCTCGTCCGAGCCGTGCCCGATGTGCCTCGCGGCTGCCTATTGGTCCGGCGTGGCGGTCGTCTATTACGGCCTGTCGCGGCGCGTGGCGGCGAAATTCGGTTTCCGGGACGCGTTCCTGTACCGCGAATTAGCCCTGCCCGGCAGTCGGCGCAAGTTAGTCACGGTCAAGCATCCGGCGACTCCGGCGGACAGTGAAGCCGTTTTCCGTGACTGGAAGAAGCGCGGCGGACGGTTGTATTGAGGCCACCGAATGATATGCGACGCCCCCTGATTATTATCTTGGACTTGTTGCTTTTGGTGTTTTTAGGTGGCGCCTTTTGGTTATATCGAGCCGACTTGAAGGAGGCCTACCGCCTGTTTTGGCGAGAATATTTTCCTTGCCGCCAGCCAATTGAATATTCAATCGGCCAGGTTGACGATCGGTTCGGCATGAGCCGCGAACAGTTTGAGTTGGCTGTGGGCGATGCGGCGGCGGTTTGGGACAAAGCCGTCGGCCGGCCGGTCTTTGCCGAGGGTGCCGGAGGGGAGGTTACGGTCAACCTGCTTTACGATTACCGCCAACAGGCCACTGACCGTTTGGGCGAGATGGGCATTGACATCCAGCGGAATCGCCAGGGTTATGACGCCCTGCATGCAAAGTACGAGCAGACGAAGGCGGATTTTGACGCCAAGAAAACCGCTCATGAGGCCGACGCGAAAAGCATTGAGGCGAGGCGGGCTGATTTGCAGGGGCAGGTGGAATATTGGAATAGCCGAGGCGGCGCGACGCCCGGCGAGGCGCAGCGCCTTAACCAGACGAAGGATCAGCTCAATGCCGACATTTCGCGCCTCAATGCCGAGGCTGACGAGATGAACAAAACAGCTGTTCAGATAAACGCCATGGTTACGACCCTGAATGGCTTGGCCAAGGAGCTGAACCTGAAGGCCGACGAGTACGGCGACGTGGCTGATTCCCGGGGTCGGGAGTTCGAGGAGGGGCGTTACCGGAACGAGGGAGGGGTGGAAAGCATCGATATCTACGAATTCCAGAACCAGACCCAGCTCGTGAGGGTTCTCATCCACGAATTCGGTCATGCTTTGGGTCTTGAGCACACCGATGCCCCAGAAGACATCATGTACCGTCTCAATGAAGGCGGGGTTTCCAGCCTGTCGGCCGGCGATATGGCTAGCCTGCGCTTTCAGTGTCGTTTGGAGTGATTTTTTGAAAAACACGCTTAGGTTAAATGGCTTATTTAAGCCATTTTTTGTCATTATTGGCTGCTCGGGGGGTTGACATTTTTCGGCAGATGGTGTAAGGTAAGCCGTCGGCCGCGAAAGCGGTCGCTTTGATATGAAACAATCTGTCAGAAAATCACGTGCCTGGTACCGGGAAAGGCCCTGGATTAACCAGACCCTCGCTTGGGCCGTTTATGCCCTGTTGTTCGTCGCCCTGGCCAAACCGGTCGTGGCGGCGGGTCTTGGGCAGGACTACATCGGTCCTCTTCTCAATACCCAAGGCGTCAATGCCGGCTTGCTCGACCCGAAGCGACCCGTTCTCGGACCGGAGAAACCGCCACCTCTCAAGGAGGTTCTGCTCGACGTCTGCCGAGACCGCGGCTACGGCGAAGCTTGCGCCAAGGCGCTCCTCGGCATGGCCCGGCGCGAGTCGGTTTTCGACTGCACGGCCGTCGGCGACCACGGCTTGGCCCAAGGCTGTTTCCAGATTCACATCAAGACCCATAGGGTTTCCCTGTCCTGCGCCCAGGACTGGCGCTGTTCGGCCAACTGGACGATTTCATACATGGAAAGCAACGGCTACCCGAAATACCCGCGCTACGCCATCCAGTGTCATAACGGTTGCGGCATCGCTAACGGCTACGCGGCTTCCGTCACGCGTCTTGGCGAACGTCTCTGGAACGAGATGGAGCCGGCGCCCAAGCAGGCGGCCACCCAAACAGTGGCGCTTAAATGATGAATAATTTTAGTGAACAGCGGCGTCCCGACGGGGCGCCGTTTTGGTTGTCGTTTGGCGGTGGCCAGTGGTCGGCAGGGTGATTTGCGGTATAATAAAGTGGCACAGAGGCAAATTCTGCCTATAAATATAACCAGTAGCGGGCGGGTTTACCCCGCCACCACCTTAACGCCTCGGCAACGTCAATCCAGCCGTTCGTTTATGGTGGCGCAGGGACAAGCCCTGCCGCTACCAATAATATGGAAGACAAAGAACTCATCAAGCGCCTCGACAACCTGCAGGAACGCGTGGACGCGGCCGCCCGATCCGTGGACAAGCTGCGGCTGTATTTCCTTTGGACGGTCATTTTGGCGCTGGTGACGCTTATTTTGCCGGTCATCGGCCTCTTGTTCGCCATCCCGACCTTCCTGCAGTCCATGGGCAGCGTCGGCAATTTCAACCTGTGAATCTCGCCGAATTCGAACAGTTGGTCGCCGTAGTGAAAAACTGCCGGGTAGATTTGGGGTCAAAACTGCCGGGTAGTTTTTGAAAGGCCTGTTTTTATGACAGAAAATGAGTTCGAACAGTTGGTCGCCGAGGCGGTCAAATCCATCCCCGAGCGGTTTCGGGAACGGCTGGTCAATTTGGATATCGTCGTGGAGGATTGCCCGACGCCGCAACAGGCGGCGACGGATGACGGGCTGTGGAGCGAGGACGACGACCTGCTTGGCCTGTACGAAGGCGTGCCGATGCTGGAACAGGGGATAGAAATCAGCGGGTTGTTGCCTGGGAAAATCACCCTTTTCCGCGAGGCCATCGAGGACGAGGCCGGCGGCGATGCGGCGGAAATCGCCGTCGTCGTCCGCGAGACGGTTTGGCACGAAGTGGCGCATCATCTCGGATTCGGCGAGGATGACGCGTATCGGTTGGAGGAAAAGGGGAGAGGGTAGCGCGATCGTTCGGTGTCCGACACTGGCCTGAAATTGAAAGAACCGCCAGTCGCGTGTGACAGCGGTTCTTTGGCCATGGGTCGGGAGTGGCCCAACCTCATGTGAAGAAGATTCTTAGTTGTCCTGCCTCACCGGATGCGATCGGCGTCCGAGGGGTCTTTCGGCCGCTCGTACGGGATGGCGACCTCGCTTCGCGGCCGCTCAGGGCGCTCGCGCTCCGTCCAGGTGACCTCGCCACATTCGCCGGTCTGCTCGCAGACGCGCTCCGCCTCGGTCTGGGGAGGCTCCGGGGCAGCCGCCGGGGGCGGGGAGGTGGAGGCACAGGCAGCGGAAAGGGTCAGCAGGGAGGAAAGAGCCAGGGTCTTGAGAAACTTCACGGCTACCTCTTTCGGTGGTTTTTGCATCAGCCTCGCGACTTTTGCTGTAGATAATATAGCACAAAAACAGCCTTTTGTCAAGGGTGGAGGGACGCGTTGATACCAGAAATTACGCTTAAAATATGAAGACTCCCCGGGCGCATGCCCGGGGTATCTAGGACCCCTTCATACTTCATTCACCGTAGCCCGATGCCCCCTTCGTCACCCTTCGGGCGACTTCGGGGGATTCACGCGTCATAAATCCCGGGCTGACGCCCGGGGTATTTGGCGGAGGTGAACAAAAAAAGCCCCATCAGCATGCTGGGGGCTTCGGAGCCGGTCTTGGCTCAAGGGGGCGACGAGACTTCGGCTACCGCGCCCGTCGGTTGCGCAACTCGCGATGGTTGCGCAGATCGTTAGGAGTGGCGTCCGTGGGTGGAACCACGCGCTCCGTCTGGGTGTACGGTACGCCGGTCTCGTTGAAGGTGACGTCTTCGCCGGGCGGCAGGTTGTCATCGTAGGCGGCGGAGACCGCGTCATCGGCCGGCGTGGTCGGCTTGACCGTCGGGGCCGCGGCACAGGCAGACAGGACTGCAGCGACGCAGAATAGCGCTAATCTCATGGAACTGTTCTCCTCGGTGTGTGGTTGGCTTCAAATGAAGCTTGCCCTCGTCTTAGCATGTTATTGTCGGGTTGTCAAGGGGAGGGCGTTTGCCGGTTTGTCTTTCTCGGCTTATCATGGAGACGACCAATAAATATGAACCTACGACTGTCCCGCTACGATTGGCTTTCCGTTGTCGTCTTGGTCGTGACCGCGCTCGCCAGCGCGGCGGCTTGGAATTTTCTGCCGGCGGTCGTGCCTGCGCACTGGGGGGTGAATGGCCAGCCGGACGGCTGGTGGAGCCGGACGGCGGCGGTGCTGTTTCTGCCGCTTTTCACGGCCGGTTTGGCGATACTGCTCGCGTTCGTGCCGCGGTTCGATCCGCTCCGCGTCAACATCGCCGTGTTCGCGAACGCCTACGCCCGTTTCCGATTGGCGTTCGTCCTGTTCATGGCGTTTCTTCAGGCCGCTACCCTGCTCGCTGGCGCTGGCGTGGCCGTGCCGATGGTGCCGGTCATCAGCGTCGCCATGGCCGCGCTCCTTTGGGAAGTCGCCTGGCTCTTGCCGCAGACGCGACGCAATTATTCCATCGGCTTGCGCTTGCCTTGGACGCTTGAGTCCGATGCCGTTTGGGAGACGACGCATCATTTTGGCGGCCTGGTTTTCCGTTGGCTCGCGGGTGCCATCGCCTTGAGCGCCTGCTTGCCGGCGCCGGTGCCGTTTCTGGTGATGATGTTCGGCATATTGATAGCGATTACCGTCATCGTTGTTTTCAGCTATCGCGAATACCGGCGACAGAATAGATCGCCACAGAACCCGACATAAAAAACGAAAACGCCGGCGGGTAGCCGGCATTTTATTTTATAGTGTGCACTTCGACCACCGCCCCGCGATACCTGTTCTTCCCCGAGCGAAGTCGAGGGGCAGAACAAGTAACAGGCGTCCGGCCGTCGGGGTCGCCCTTACGGCGAAGTCCGCCCGCGCGCGGGCGGACACCGAAAGGCGCGGCCAAGGCCGCAACCGATCGCCGAAAGGCACACCATCGGACGAACCGAGCGAGGCGAGGTTCTGTCCGGTGCCTTACGGCACGCTCGGCCGCTCCAGCGGCGGCCGTCGCTCACGTCGCCGACCCGCGTCGCCCCTCGACAAGCCCTGAACCGTAATGGTTCAGGGCAAGCTCGGGGACCGAGCCGACGCGGGCGTCGAGTGGCCTTAAAGGGCGACCCCGCCCGGCCTCTTCTAGAAACCAAACATTCACCAACTAAATAATCGTATGCGCTCGGCCTGCGGGCCCCTCCCGTCACGACGGGAGGGGCGGCCTCGCGAAATGAAGTCATCTATTCCGCAAAGTGTGCTTCGCACAAAATATCTTTGTGTCCTATCTTTTCGGCCGTTGCCACGGACGCACGTGATGGATGACATAGCCGAGCACGGCGGCCAGACCAAGGGAAATGATGATGGCGTCAAAGCGGTGCCAGAGCGGGCGCAACATTTCCCAGTTCTGCCCAAGCTTCCAGCCGACATAGACGAGCAGGTAAGACCAGGCCCAGGAGCCGATGAAGGTCATGATCGCAAAAGGCAGGAGCCGGATGCGCCAGATGCCGGCGATGAGAGAGATGAAAGTGCGCACGACCGGCAGAAGGCGGGCGATGAAGGCGGCCGTCTGCCCGTAACGGGCGAACAGGCGGTCGCCGTGGGCGAGCTCCTTTGGCCCGAGCATGAACCAACGGCCGTGTTTCTCGATGAAAGGCCGGCCGAAACGGACGCCGAGCCAATAGGAAACGAGCGAGCCCCAGAGGCAGCCGACGGCACCGGCCAAGGCAGCCGCGTGAAAGTTCATCTGGCCCTGCGCGACGAGAAAACCGGCGTATGGAAGGACAATCTCGCTTGGCACCGGCAGGTTGGCCGACTCCACGCCCATGAGAAAAACGACGGCCGCGTAGCCGAACGCGGCGATGTTCACGGTGATGAAGCTGGCGAGGGCGTCGAACATGGCTTGAATTCTAGCGGACGCGCGCTGCTCTTTCAAGGTGTCGAAGTGGTATTATGTAAGAGTGCTGAAGATGTCAGTGCTGGAGCGGGGAAGCTCTGAAGCGCTGAAGATTCTTCAGCAATCCAGAACTCCAGCATTTTAGCGTTATCCATATGAATCATGAAAAAATCGGGCAAGCAACATTCAGCGGTGATTTGGCGGCGTCGGTTGCCGAAGCGGTCGGGCAATTGGGCGGTTTCGGCCGGTTCATCGCGCTCGGAGACCGCGTCCTGCTGAAGGTGAACTGCAACACGGCCGACGCTTTTCCGGCATCAAGCGACGCGGCCTTCGTGGCCGCCGTGGCCGATGCCTGCCAAGCCGCTGGCGCCGCGGAAGTCACGATTGCGGACTCCTCGACCTTGGTGGCGGACACGCGTCGCGTGATGGAGCAGACGGGGTTAACGTATTTGGCCGAGACCAGGCCGTGGCTGCGCGTCAGTCCCTTCGACAGCGGCCGTTGGGTTCAGCGCGACGTGGTCGGCGGAAAATATTTGAAATGCATTTCCGTTCCCGCCGCTCTCGACGATTTCGAGAAGGTGATTTTCTTGCCCTGCCTCAAGACGCACAAGTATGCCCAATACACCGGCGCGCTCAAGCTGGCAATCGGGTTCATGAAGAAAGGGGAGCGTCTCGCCCTGCACGCGGGTCATCTGCAGGAAAAGATTGGCGAGCTCGCTTCGGTCATACGGCCGCATCTTGTCATCATGGACGCGCGGCGCTGTTTCATCACCGGCGGGCCGTTTTCCGGCGAGGTCCGCGAACCAAATTTGATTCTCGCCGGTACGAACCGCATTGACCTTGATAAGGAAGGCGTGCGCATCATCCAGCAATATCCCGGCAACGCCTTGGCGAAAATCGCGCCGGAGGACCTGCCGCAGATCCGCCGCGCCATCGAGATGGGGGTGGACGCGACTTAGGGTCTATCCCGACAGGGAAAACCCTTAGAAGTTCAGGCGGGCTTGACAAATTGAATAAAATGGTTAAAAGTCAGGTTGTGGTCTTTTCGAGGTGCCCGTAAGCCTTGAATGGTAGGTCACAAAGGAGAATTCGCAATGATTAGCAGCCCATCCGCAGTTCTGTCCCTGTTGGCCTCGGGTCAACGTGAACGCAACCTCCTGCTCATCGGCGGACGGGGGCGGTCCGAAGCCGTCGTCGTGGACGCGAACGGTCGAGAGAGCCATTACGACGTCGCCACGGCCGTGACAACGCCGCTCATCGAGGGCCACTTCATCGAGCCTTCGCCGGAGGGAGCCAAGACCAATCGCTGGAAGCTCCGGCCTGGGGTCGAGGTGATGCCCTCGCGCGCGGTCGAGCCGGACGACGACGAACTTACCGGCAGCGACTGAACGCCACCCTGTGCCCCTCTCGCGCCTTTGGCGCCAAGCGACGGAACCGCTCTCGGATCCGTCGTTTTTTGTTGGCTAAGGAAAGACCCGTCCGTGGAGCATTGACGCCAGGTGGCGATTAGCGTATATTAAGCCTTGCTTATAGTCCTGCTATCAGGGCTTTTAACGGACTCGAGCCACTGTTTCCGCCGCAGGGAAGGAAGCGGCCCGGCTGGCGTCGGGTCGCATTTATTAATATGGAAGACAACGACATCTTGGCCGGAGTGCCGGAGGTGCAGAGTGACGGAGTGCCGGAAGGACGAAAAGACGAAGAGGTGGACGGAGACGACAGCGAAGAAACCGAAGAGCCCGACCGACCAACCTTCGATGGGCTGGGCCTTTCGCCCAAGCTGCTCGAGTCGCTGAAAATCCTCAAGTTCGAATACCCCACGCCCATCCAGTTTCAGGCCATCCCGGCGGCGCTCGACGGCCAGGACGTGGTCGGCATCGCCCAGACCGGCACCGGCAAGACGCTGGCGTTCGGCCTGCCGATGATCCAGCGCATCGGCAAGAAGGGCGGCAAGGGCCTGGTGGTTTTGCCTACCCGCGAACTGGCCCTGCAGGTGGACGAAATGCTCTTGGCCGTGGCCAAGCGCCTCGGCTTGCGCACCGCTGTCATCATCGGTGGCGCGTCCATAGAACCGCAGAAGCAGGCTATCGCCGCCAAGCCGCACATCGTCATCGGCACGCCGGGACGCATCATCGATCACCTGGAACAGCGCACGCTTGATTTGAGCGACGTCAGTGTCCTCGTCCTCGACGAGGCCGACCGCATGCTCGACATGGGTTTCCTGCCGCAGATCCGCCGCATCCTGTCCGTGGTGCCGCGCGAACGCCAGACCATGCTTTTTTCGGCGACCATGCCCGACGAGGTCATGACCATCGCCGCCAAACAGATGAAATCCCCGGTGCGCGTCGAAGTGGCGCGGGCCGGTACGCCGGCGGAACTCGTCGAGCACGAGCTTTTCGTCTGCCAGAAGGACCAGAAGAACCGCCTGTTGGAAAGGATCCTGACCGATAATCCCGGCAGCGTGCTCGTCTTCTCGCGCACCAAGTTCGGCGCACGCCGCATCTGCCGCGCCGTGAACGCCATGGGCCACCGGGCCGCGGAAATCCATTCCGACCGGTCGCTCGCCCAGCGGCGCGAGGCTCTCGATGGCTTCAAGGCCGGCAAGTATCGCGTGCTCGTCGCGACCGACATCGCCGCGCGCGGCATCGACGTTTCCGACATCGGTTTCGTCATCAACTACGACGTGCCGGAGAACCCGGAGGATTACGTGCACCGCATCGGCCGCACCGGCCGCGCCGGGCAGAAGGGCCGGGCCATCACCTTCGCCATGCCGGACCAGGGCGAGGAGGTCCAGCAGATCGAGATGTTGACGCGGTTGCTGTTGCCCATCACCCCGTTGCCGGAATTGCCGCCGGATCGCCGGCCGCCGCCGGGCAGCGACCGCGGCGGACGAGGCGGACGCGACGACCGTTTCCGCCAAGGCCGCGATCGCCGTGATTGGCCGCGACGACAGGAACGCCCTGTTGTCCGTGAGCGTGGAACAACCGCACCCCAAGGCAGCCCGACGCCGAGCGGCCCGCCAGCGCCGCGACCGAGTTCCGGCCCGCGCGACGAACGCGCCTACCGAGATCGTGGCCGCGACCGTCGTGACTACGAGATTCGCAAGCCACCGCCCATCATCCCCTCCGCGACTGGCGAATTCACCTTCCTTGAGGGATTGCCTAAATTCGAACGTCCGCCGCGCGACCAGAACCAGAGTCAGGGTCGCGGCCAAAGCCGATACCACGGTCGGCGACGGCGGTGAAGCATGGTAGTGCTGAAGTTGGGGAGTACTGAAGTGCTGAAGAAGTCAGTGCATAAGTGCAAAAGTACTGAAGTGCTGAAGAAAAAATTACTTGACAAAAAATTTACCCACCATAATTAGCCAGCACTCCAGCACTCCAGCACTCCAGCACTCCAGCACTCCAGCACTCCAGCACTCCAGCACTCCATTACCCCTATGCCCAGGTACTTGATTTACGTCATCGCCGTTGGCAGCTTCGCGGTGGCGGCACTCTCGGCCATCATCCTTTGGCCGGCCGCCGATCCGCAGGATGCCGTCGAGAGGATCCAGTCATATCAAGCCAAAATGCCACCGCCGGTGAGCGAGACCGTGACGGTGACGCCTTCAGTAGTGGAGCTGGTCGCGGCTATCAAGTCCGGCACCGCCGTGACCGCGCCAATTTTGGTTTATCACAAGGTGGTCGAGGACAAGCCGAAATCCGTTTATGACGTTACGGTCACCGCCTTCGAGACGCAGATGCGTTTTCTGCACGATAACGGCTACGCGGTCATTTCGCTCACTGACTTTGTCGCGGCCACGAGCGGTGCCAAGGTGTTGCCGCCCAAGGCCGTGGTCATCACGCTCGACGACGGCTGGGAAAACCAGTATGCGAACGCCGCCCCCATCCTGGAGAAATACGGTTACAACGCCACTTTCTTCGTCTTCACGAACCCCATTGGCCGCGACAAGCGCTTCATGACTTGGGATCAGTTGCGCGATCTTCTTGACCGCGGCATGACCATCGGTTGTCATTCAAAGACGCACCCGTTCCTTCATAAGGTCAAGGACGAGAAAACCATGGCTGCCGAAGTGTCCGGCAGCAAGACGGCGCTCGAGCGAGAATTGGGTGTGATCGTGGATCTGTTCGCTTATCCGTTCGGCGTGACGTCGCCCGAGGAGGAGGCGGCAGTCAAGGCGGCTGGCTACCGAGCGGCGCGCGCTTTCCCCGGCGGCGTCAACAATTCTGACGAGACCGTCTTTCACCTGCAGTCCGTGTCGGCGACCGAAGACATGAGGCGATTCGCCGCGATTTTCCGACAACCCGAACCGGTCGTTGCGCCGCCGGATGATTCGCCAAACGGGAATTGAAGTGACATAGAGACATGGTGACATAGTGATATAGTGACATAGAGACATAGTGGTAAGGCACCCCTGATTCTCTGTCTCTTTGTCTCTCTGTCTCTCCACAACCCCCCACCCATGTTCCGCCTAATCAAATCCGTTTGCCAATCGGCTTGGCGCGGCGCCAGCCGCGGCGTGGCCCATGACGCCGAGTGGCGCCATTTCTTGGCGCGTCATCCGCGGCTCGTCAAGTTCATCCGTCGTCGGCTGACGTCGGACGAGGAATTTGGCCTGTATCTGACGATCGGCACCGTGGTGGCCGCGTTTTTCGTTTATTTGTTCTTCGGCGTGACGGTGGATTTCATCGGGCCGCAGCCAATCCTGCAGTCCGACCTTAACATCATCAACCTCCTACAGGTTCTGCGCGGGCCGGCTTTCAATCGCGTCATGCTGCTCGTCACTGACCTTGGCGAATGGCCGGTGGTTTTCGCGGGCGTGGCGGCGGTCGGCGCGGTTCTGGCACTCGACCGCCGCCGGTATGCCCTGATGGCGCTCATCGTGTCGGTCGCCGGCGCCGAGGTGTTTGCCTGGCTGGTCGGCTGGATCATCCAGCGGCCGCGGCCGGAACTGGTGAATGTCCTCGTCCACACCCATGGGTCAAGCTTCCCGAGCAGTCACACCCTGGTTTCCGTGGCCTTTTACGGGCTGTTGACCTATTTCCTGTTCCGCAAGATCCGACACCGCCTTCTCCGCTGGCTGACGGTCGTGGCCGGCGCGGCGTTGGTCATGACCATCGGCTTCTCGCGCGTCTATCTCGGCGCCCATTGGCCGTCCGACGTTTTCGCGAGCTACGCCGCCGGCGCCGCCTGGCTCACGGCGCTCATCACGACTTTGGAAATCCGCCGGCGCTATCGGCACCGCGACCCGGCGCCGATCTTGAGCCGCCGCCGACTCATGGCCTATGCCGCTGTCGCCGGAGCGCTCTGGTCAGGATTTTTCCTGGCGTATTTCGTCAGCCATCCGTTGCAGGCCGTGACGGATGAGGAACAAGCCGCAAGTTTCTACCTGGCGCCCGAGGAAATCTCGACGCGGCTCTTCACGGAGTTGCCGCGGCAGAGCGAAAGCATCACCGGCGCCACGAAGGAGCCGATTAACGTCATCATGGTGGGAACGCGCGAACAGGTGAACAAGGCCTTTACCGACGCCGGCTGGATGTTGACCGACCGGATCAACCCGAAAAGCTTCTGCCGGATGCTCGCGGCCGGCTTGACCAACGGACCGTACCCGACCGGACCGGGCATCCCGGCCTTCTGGAACGGGCGGCCAAACGACTTCGCCTACGAGCAGTCCACCCTGCGCCAGACCATCCGCGAGCGGCATCACGTCCATTTTTGGAGCACGCCCTTCGTGACGACCGGCGAACGCCGCGTCTGGGTCGGTACGGCTCATTACGACAAGGGGCTGAAGCTGAAATCCTCGCTGTTCGTGCCGGCACATTCCATCGACCCGGCCGTGGATAAGGAGCGCGAAAAAACGACGAATGACCTGGCGGCGACCGGGAACGTGGAGAAGACAAATCTCATGGGCGTCGTTGACCCGACCCTGGGCAAGAACGAGACCGGCGACCTTTTCTTCACGGACGGTCAGGCGGCGCTGGTGTTTTTGCGGTGATGTATTGGCGCCGTGACGCCGCGAGAAGGGCAGGGTAAAAAGTCAAAAACACCCTTAACTTTCAACTCTAAACTCCACCTTTTTACTTTCCCTGACATCCCGTTTTGGGTGGCGGCCAGCTTGTGCTAAACTGTTAATGATATATGTAAGGCCGCGGCAGCAAGAGCAAGACACCCTATGGTCCAGGAAAAAGAGGCTCCAAATGCCAACAAGACGGCTGGAACGGCCGCCCAGGATTGTTTGTTGGCTCTCGCCACTTTGGAGGCCTCGGCGGACGAGGTTTATTGGGTCGGTGCGTCAGCGGAAATCCACTATGTGAACGAGGCGGCAGTCAAGGCGCTCGGTTACGGCCGCAGCCGCCTTTTGAAGATGCGGCTCACGGATTTCTGCGAAGGGGCAACCAAGGAGACGTGGGAGCAGTTCTGGGGCGACATCAGGAATCGGCAGTCCCGGGTGATGGAATCGTTTCATCGCCGTCATGACGGAACGATTTATCCGGTCGAATCCACCATGAGCTACGTCGTGGCCGGCGAACAGGAATTTGCCTGCGTCGTCTCAAGGGACATCACCGACCGGTGGCAAGTCGAGGAAACCATCAGCCTCGAGAAGACCAGGGCCGAACGCTATTTCGATACGGCGAACGCCATGCTGGTCGCCTTGGACGCGAGCGGGCGCGTCACGGCCATCAACCAGACGGGCGCGGACATCCTGGGCGTCAGCAAGGCCGAGGCGGTCGGTCGGGACTGGTTCGAAAGTTTTCTGCCGGCGGCGATTCGGCCGCGCGTGACGAAGGAGTTTCGGCGCCTTATGGCCGTGCCGCCGGAGAAAGACGAGAATCAGCCGTCATTCGAGAACCCGGTGGTGACGCATGGCGGCGAGGAGCGGCTGTTGGTTTGGCGCAATACGATTCTGCGGGATGCCCAAGGTCAGGTCGTTGGCATCTTGAGTTCCGGTTTGGACGTCACTGAACGCCAGCGGCTGGTTGATGAATTGGCACTGAAGGCGCGGCTGTTGGATTCAACGGCGGACGCCATTTATGTCGTGGACGAGAACGGCCGGTTCGTTTTCGTGAACAGTGCCCTGACCAAGACGGTCGGCCGCGAGCGCGGCGAACTCATGGAAATGAACCTTCAGGACATCGTCGCCGCGCCGTTCGACAAGCTGGTCGGCGCGCGCCTGAAGGAGGCGTTGAAAAAGCGCCGCGTTTCCTTCGAGAGTGCTTATCGCCGCCGCGACCAGCCGGACATGCCGGCAGAAGTGGATTTGGCGGCCGTTGAGGAAGGGGGGCGTTCGCTCATCATCGGCATCATCCATGACGCGGCCGCGCGGCAGGAAATCGAGCGCCTGAATCGCGAGCAGACGGATCGGCTGAAGACCATCATCGAGGCGGTGCCGGAAGGTGTGGCGCTGATCGACGAAGCCGGACGATTCACCTTCGTGAATGAGGCCGGCGAAGGCGTCTTGGGCATCAGCCGCAGCGAATTCATTGGCCGGCCCCAAAATGACCTCCGATGGCAGATAGAGGACGTGGCTGGCGGGCCGTTCCCGGAAGAACACTTGCCTTTCAATGTCGTTCGGACCACCGGCCGAGCGGTCCTGGGCGTAGAGTTCGCCGTTCGCGTGGCGGAAAAACGAAAGATGTTGTCGGTCAACGCCGCCCCCTTGCGCGATGCGGCCGGCAAGACCGTCGGGGTAGTGACGGTTTTCTCCGACATCACCAACCGGCGCCTGCTCGAACGGCAAGCGAAAGGCCACGAAAAGTCCTTGCGCATCCTGGTCGCGGTCAATGAGGCCGTGGCCAGGGCGGACAGCGAGCCGGCTCTTCTGAACGACGTCTGCAGCATCATCGCGCGTTTCGGGGATTACGGACTGGTTTGGGTCGGCCTGGCCGAGCAAGACGAGGTCAAGACCGTACGGCCAGTCGCCTCCGCGGGCACCCATGGCGATTTCCTGAAGGAGCTGCAGGTGGTTTGGTCGGACACGCAGCGCGGTCGCGGCCCGACCGGGGCGTGCATCCGCACCGGCTTGCCGGTCTTGGCGAAAGACCTGGCTACCGAGCCGACGTTCCAGCCGTGGCGGCAGGCAGCCTTGGCGCAAGGCCTGCGATCGAGCCTGACCTTGCCGCTTCGTCTGGCCGAAGGCACGATCGGCGTCATCGAGTTTTTTTCATCTGAGGTTGACGCCTTTGACAAGGAAAGCGAGGGCTTGCTAATGGCTTTGACAGACGATTTGGCCTACGGCATCGCGATCCTGCGCCTGCGCGAGGCCAAACGGCAGTCCGAGTCGGCCGTGCGCGAAACCGAACAGCGCTTCCGCGAATCCATGGACGTCCTGCCGCAAATCGTCTTCGCGGCGGATTTGGAGGGGCGGGTGGTCTTTTGGAACCGCGGCGCCAAGGAATTGTCCGGCTACACGGACGAGGATTTTCGGTCCGGCGTCAGGCTCACGGATTTGGTGGCGCCGGAAGATCGTGCCCGTGCCGCCGCCAACATCGCCAAGGTGTTGGCTGGCGAAACTCACCACGCCAACGAGTACCGGTTGGTCGGCAAGGACGGCCACGTCATCACGGCCGCCCTCTATACGACCCCCTTGCGTCGCGGCGATCAGATCGTGGGCATGAGCGGCGTGGCCGTGGACATGACGGAATTCAAGCGCCTGGAGGCGGAGACGGAACGGCTGTCGTCTTTTCCCGAACGCAATCCGCACCCGGTGCTCGAATGTAATCGTCATTTTGAGATCACCTATGCCAACCCGGCGGCCAAGGCGCTTTTCCCTGACCTCGCGGCGCGCGGTTCGGGGCATCCTTTCCTCGTGGGCATCGAGGCCTTCGTCAAGGGGTTGCCGTCGAGCGGGCAGGCGGCTCGCGAAGTATGTGTGGGCGACGCCTGTTATTGGCAAGCGGTGACGGTTTTGGCGGAACCCGATGCCATCCGCGTCTATGCCGCTGACATCACTGAACTGAAGCGCGCGGAAAGGCGGATCGCTGACGAGGAACAGCGGTACCGCGAGTATTCGGAAAACATCAGTGACGCCGTTTTTGTCGCGGGAACCGACGGTTGCGTCGAATACGTCAGCCCGCAGATTCGGCACTTCGGCAAGGAGGCGGAAAAGTTCGTCGGACGGCCGTTCGTCGAGATTCTGGTGCCGGAGGACCGGGAACAGGCCGCGTCCGTGTCCGATCCGGCCCGTGTGGCCGAAGTGCGGAAACCGGTGGTCGTGACTGGCCAAGCCGTGAACGAGCAGGGCGAGCCGATTTGGGTGGAGGCGACGGTCAAGGCGCGCTTCAGCCCGACGGGTCAGATGGTCGGCATCATCGGCACCTTGCGCGACATCAGCGAACGCCGGCGCGTCGAGGGGCTCGTCAACATGGAGCGCGAGCTCGCCCAGCGCCTGGCCTTGGCGCCTTCCGTGGCCGAAGCCGGCATCATCATGCTTGAGGCCGCTGTTCAGGCAGAGGGAGTGGATTGCGGCGGGGTCTATCTGGTCGAACCGGACGGTTCGCTCAAGCTCACCGTTCATCGGAACTTTAGCGACAGCTTTGTCCAGGCAGTCTACCAGTATTCGGCAGGTTCAGATTTGCTGGCCGTGGTTGCCAAAGGAACGCCGACCTACCTGAAGGCGACCGTCTTGTCGGCCGGTTCCTCTGGTCCGGTCATGAAGAAGGAGGGGTTGCGTTGCGCGGCGGTCTTGCCGGTGCGGCACGCCGAGCGCTTGGTGGCCGTTTGTCTTTTCGCATCCCATCAGGCGGAAACGATCCCGCCCGTGAGCCGTGCCGCCTTGGAAGCTTACGTGGCGAATTTCGGCGGGGTCGTCGCGCGCCTGCAGACCGAGGAACGCGTCGCCGAAAACGAACAGCGGCTCCGCACCATCATCGACAACTCCAACGAGATCGTCTTTTCCGCCGCCCCTGACGGATGGCTCACCTATTGCTCTTCGCAAGTGCGGCAATTGGGTTATGAAGCGAAGGAGTGCCTGGGCAAGCGCTTCCTCGACCTCATCCTGCCGGAGGATCGCGAGGTGGCCGAGGAGTATTGGCGTTCCTTGCCGGAGCTCGGGCCATCGGCCGCGCCGGTCATCTTCCGCGTCCGAGACAAGAGCGGTGTCACCCGTTGGGTTGAGTCGTCCGTCGCCATTCAGCGCGACGCCGCCGGTCAGGCGTCCGGATTTGTCGGCGTGATGCGCGACGTAACCCGGCGCCGGATGGCGGAGGAACACTTGCGCACTTCTGAGGAGCGTTTCCGCGTCATTTTCGAAAAGGCGCCGGACGCGATGTATTTGATTGACGTGGAAACAGGCGCCTTCGTGGACGTTAATTATCAGATGGCGGCCCTGAACGGCGTGAGCCGTGAGGATTTGATCGGCCAGGTGGCAGCCAAGACCGATCCGGCTACGCCCGAGGACGAAAAAATCCTGCAAGGCATCAACCAAATGGTTGCGTCCGGCCAGCCGGTTCCGCCGACGGTTTTCAGCGCGAAGGTGCCGAATCACGCCGACATCATCAGCATCGAGATCACGGCTTATCCCGTTGAGGCGCAGGGTCGGCGGATGATGTTGGGCATAGCCCGCGACATCACCGACCGCGTCAAGGCCGGGAAGGCACTTGCCGAAAACGAGGCTCGCTACCGCGCCTTTGCCGAGAACAGCCCGGACATCATCTTTACGCTTGATCGCGACGGCAAGGTCACCTACGTCAGCCCCCAATGCCGACGGTTAGGCCGGGCGCCGGAGGAGATCGTGGGCCGGTCGTTCATGGAGATTGGCTTGATTGTCGCGGAGGACGCAGAAAATGTCGCGGCGATGTTCACGAGAGAGATGGAGACCGGCGAGGAGGTGCGTATTGAGTTCCGCGTGCGTGACCGGTCCGGCAACGTTCATTGGATGGAAGAGTCGGACCACGTCCAGCGCGACCCGGCAGGGAAAATCATCGGCTTGACCGGCGTTCTTCACGACATCACCGAACGCAAGCTGGCGGAGGGGGCGCTCATGGAAAGCGAGGCGCGTTATCGCGCCATCGTCGAAGGCTCCAGTGACGTGGTGAACGTGGTGGACGGCACCGGCCGCATCACCTTCTTGAGTCCGCAAGCCAGCCGGTTCGGTTACGGGCCGGGCGACATCGGGAGGAACATCCTGGAAGTCATCCATCCGGATGATCGGGAGCGGGTCGCGGCGGAACTCCAGATGACGCTGACCACCGGCGAACAGCACCCGATGCAGATGCGCATCGTCAGCCCTCAAGGAAAGATTTTCTGGGTCGAGGAGATTGGGCGCGTCCAGCGCGACGAGCAGGGTCGTCCGGTCGGCGTCATCTCGCTCGTGCGCGACATCACCGAACGACACGAGGCGGAGAAGGCACTCGCGGAGAGCGAACGGCGCTATCGCCTGTTGGCCGAGAACGTTTATGACGTGGTTTTCAGTGTTGACCCGAAAGGCATCCTGGATTACGTCAGTCCCCAGGCCAGCCGCTTGGGCTTGATGCCGGAAAAGGCCGTCGGTCGTCCCCTGATGGATTTCGTCGCCGACGAGGACCGGCCAAGGGTGGAAAAGCAGATGCGGGACGAGATGGCTCACGGCGGCCATCCGTCCGGCCAGCCCGTCATCGTGCGCCTGAAGCGCGACGGTGAGCGGGCGGTTTGGCTTGAGGCCGTCGTCCGACAGCGTTTGGACGAGCACGGCCAGCCGCACGGGGTCATCGGGGCCTTGCGTGACGTCACCGAAAGGCGTGTCGCCGAGGAGGCACTCGCGGAATCGCAACAGAGGTATGCCTCCCTGCTCGACAACCTCGCGGTCGCCGTCTATCGCCGGACGCCCGGGCCGCAAGGCCGGTTCGTCGATCTGAATGACGCCGCCGCCGTCATGTTCGAGGCGGCCTCGCGGGATGAGTTGAACAGTCATCCCATTGCCGACCTGTATGTCAACGACCGTGACCGTGAGGCTTTTGAGAAGGATTTGCAGGAAAAGGGGACATTGCGCGACTACCCTTTGCAGCTAAGGACACTGAAGGGTCGCCCAATTTTGTGCGAGGTTACGGCCGTGTATCGGCGCGGGCCGAGCGGCGGTTATTTCGACTGCATCGTCGAGGATATCACCGAGCGGCGGCAGACGGAAACGCAATTGGCCGAGGAGCGCGAGCGCAGTCAGACGTTGTTGTCCGGCTTGCCGGTCGGCGTTTTCCGGTGTTTGGCCGACCCAGAGGGGAAGTTCCTATACGCCAATCCGGCGGCCGTCAGCCTGCTCGAGGTCGATTCGCTGGAACATCTGTTGACCTTGCCGCTTAACGACTTGAGGGTCGACGAGTCCGCTTGGGGCCAGATGCTAGCCAGGCTGAACGATATAGGCCAACTCAAGAACGAGGAAATCATGGTGAAGACCTTCAAGGGGCGGAAGATCTGGGTAAGGTTATCGGTCAGTCGGCAGACCGACGCGGCTGGCCACGCCTATCTGGATGGTTTGGTTCAGGACATCACCGCCAGCCGGCAGGCTGAAGGGCGGCTGCGCGACGCCGAGCGGCTGCAGAACAAGCTTAATCAGTTCGTTTCCCAACAGTTGCGGATGCCGCTCGCGTCAGTGAACTGGAATATCCAGGCCATGCTTGAGGGTCAAATAGGCGAACTGCCGTCGGCGCAGAAGGAATTCCTGCGGGTGGTTCGTGACGAGACCAATGACGTCATCAGGAATATCGGCGAAATGCTGACGGCGGTGGACATCCAGGAAGGGCGCACCGTCCTGAATCGAGAGGAGTTTTCGGCGGACAGCCTGTGGGAAGCGGTTCACCGTTCCCTGGCTAGCCGATGTGCGGCCAAGATCCTGACGGTGGATTTGGTGAAACCGACCGGGCCGTTGCCCGTCGTTTACGCCGATCCGGACAAGGTGCGGCTGGCCATGACCGCCCTGTTCGAAAACGCCGTCGATTATTCGCCGTCAAACGGTCACATCACCGTCAAGCTGTCGTTTTCGCCTCAAGCCATCCGTTTTGAGGTGGCCGACCGAGGCATTGGCATCCCGCGGGCCGAACAGCACCGCATCGGCGAAAGGTTCTATCGCGCCACCAACGCGCCGCTCATGAAACCGGATTCATCGGGACTCGGGCTGTACGTCGCCCGTTATTTCGCTGAACGCCATGGGGGCCGACTTGGTTTCGAAAGCACTGAAGGCGAAGGCAGCACTTTCTGGTTCGAGTTGCCGGTTGATTCGGCCCAACACCGGCCCTTGACTGACGTCGTCATGCAACCCCAAAACCACTGACAGCACTTCCGTGAAACTCCTCACAAAAATCTTTTTTGCCGTTCTCGTAACGGTCATGGCGGTCACGGTTATCGTCATGGCGGCGGTTTATTCTTGGCAAGCCAATCAGGCGGAAACCTACTATTTGCGCGAGGTGCGCTTGGCCGGGGATTTTCTGACCAGCGAATTGACGGCTGGCGCAAGAAGCGGCCAGTGGCCGTTCGAGAGCCTGGAGCGGCTAAAGGAACGGGAGGATCTGCTGTTCTGGTGGCTTATTAACGACAGCGGCACCATCAGCTTGGCTGACCGGACGGATTTCATGGGCACGCGGGCGGTCGATTATTTTCCGGGCTTGGATGTTGCACCCGCCGGGGAACAGATTCGGCTGGAAACGGGCCAGGCCTTCGGCCTGTATGTCGCGCCGGTGACCGTGGGCGCCGAGACCTGGCAGGTCGTGATGGGTTTTAGCCTTAAGGAATTGCAGGGCTTCCGATACACCATCATGGCCGCTGATGTCATCGTCCTGCTGTCGGTACTCGGCGCCTTGGCCTTGCTGTTATTCCTGATTCTGCGGCAGTTGACCGCGCCGATCGTGGCTTTGACCTCCGGCGTGCGACGGTTCGGCGGCGGAGATTTCTCGACGCGCGTTTCGGTGCCGGGCAGCGACGAGATCGGCACCTTGTCCGAATCCTTCAATGACATGGCTGAACGCCTGGCGGCGGTTCACGATCACTTGGAGCGCGAGGTGGAAAAGAAGGCCGCTGACCTGGCGGCCAGCGAACGCCGTTACCGCGCCTACGTTGAGAACCAGCGGGACATAATCTTTTCCTTGGGTAAGGACGGACGTTTCGATTACGTGAGTCCGCAAGCGGGGCGGCACGGTCTGGACGCCTCGGCGATGATAGGTCAGCCGATGGCGGCCGTCGTGGCCGAGGCGGATCGCCAGGCGCTGACCAAGGCGGTTGACGAGGTGCTCTCCGGCGTTCGTCCCAGTGCCGAACTGGAAGTCCAATGGTCGGCTGCCGATTCGGACAAGTGGTTCGAGGTAGTCGTCTCGGCGATTCATGATGCCGACGGCACGGTACGCGGTTTGGCCGGCATCGCCCATGACATCAGCGATCGGAAAAAGGCGGCCGAGGAACTGCAGCTTTCCGAAGAGCGCTTCAAGGCCTTTTTCGAGGTTTCCCCGGAAGGGCTGGTGCTGACGGATGCGCACGGTTTCATCCAGGACACCAATCGTTTGGCGGAGCTCCTGACCGGCTACACCCACGGCGAGACGGTTGGCGTCAGCATCTTCAAGATACGCGTCTTGGAAAAGCTGGGGACGGCCGTGACGACGCAAATCCTGACCAAGTCCGTCGTGGGTCAGGCCGCCGGGCCTTTCGATCTCATGCTGACTAAGCAGGACGGATCCACCGTACCGGCGGAAATAATCACCGTTCCCTTGCAGTTGGGCGGCCAGAACATCGTTCTTTGGACCATCCGGGACGTCACGGACCGCAAGCGGGCGGTCTTGGCGGCCTCGGAGAGCGAACGCCGTTACCGCCAGATCATCGAGAATGCCACGGAATTGGTTTATTCGTTCGATCAGGAAAAGAACCTGACCTTTATCGGTCCCGGTGCGGCCCGTTACGGCCTGGATGCCCAGCGCCTGGTCGGTCGCCCGGTCAAGGAACTCTTTCGGCCTGACGATCAGGAGCAGGCCGTGGCTTACCTCGACGAGATCATGAAAACTGGCCGGGAGGGCAAGGCCGAGTTCAGCTTTCGCGATCGGGCTGGGCGTGACGTTTGGCTGGAATTCGTGACCAGCCCTTTCCGTGGCCAGGATGGCGTCATGACGGGCGGGCAAGGCGTGGCTCACGACGTCACTGACTGGCGGGGAATCCGGGAAAAGCTGGCGGCCGGCGAAAAGCGCTACCGATCAATCATCGAGACGTCGCGCGACGCGATTCTGGAGATTGATCCGAAAGGCACGGTGACTTATTTCAGCCCGGCCCTCCAGAGGAATTTCGGCATCGATTCGGCGATGACGAACCAATCGATCTTCAACTACGTTCATCCCGACGATCGCCAGCGAATTGAGACCGGACACTTCCGCTCCGTCATGGAGGGCGATGAAACGCCGTCGCGCTTCCGCATCATCAACGACCGCGGCGAAGTGTTGTGGGTCGAGGCTTCGAGTCGCGTGCAGCGCGACGAGAGCGGACAGACCACTGGCATCATCAGCGTTCTGCGCGACATCTCCGATCGCGTGCGCACGGAAGAAGGCTTGCGGCAGAGCGAGGCAGGGTTCCGCAACATCATCAGCAATACGCCGCAAATAGCCATCAGCCTGTTTGACCGGCAGGGACGGCTGGTTTTCTGGAATCGGGCGGCGGAAAGCCTTTACGGTTACGCGACCGGGGAAGTCGCTGGCAAGACCGTGGAACAGTTGGGTTTCGAAGCGAAGACGGCGTCCGTTTTCAGCCGAACCTTGTTGGGCGTCATGAAAACCGGCCAGACGGCCGGGCCGACGGAGCGCGAGTTGCGAACCCGTAACGGCGCCATGAGAAACGTCTTGTCCACCGTCTTCAGCGTCGGCGAAGGGGGGCAGCAACAAGCCGTGTGTTTGGACGTGGACGTCACGGACCTCAAGCAGACCCAAACCGCCTTGGCCGAATCGCAGTCCCGTTACGTCTCGCTCGTGGACAGCCTGACGGTCGGCATTTATCGTCGCACACCCGGTCTCGACGGCAAGCTGGTCGAATGTAACGACGCTTTCGTGCGGATTTTTGACGGCACCGACCGCCGGCAGGCCGAAGGCTTGCCGGCCGCCGCCATCTATCGCGATGCCGCGGACAACGAGCGCTTTGAGAAGGTAATGGCCGAAAAGGGCTTGATCCGCAATTTCGAGATGCCGCTCAAGACGCTCAAGGGGCGAGAAATCTGGGTCAGCGTGAGTTCCGTCCGCCTGAAAAAGGACGGCCAGGTTTTTTACGACGGTATCATTGAGGACATCACCGAGCGTCGGCTGGCGGAAGCGCGCCTGTCCGAAGCCCGGCGTCGCTACGAGTATCTGCTCGACAACCTCAATGCCGGCGTTTTCCGCGTGACCGTTGCGGCGCCGAACCGGTTCACGCTTGCCAACGCGGCGCTTTACCGCATTTTGGACGTCCCTTCGTTTGAACAGCTGTCGCCGACATCGGTCGAGTCGTATTTCGTCGACGGCGCGGAATACCGGCGGCTGCTCGGCGACGTCAAGCAGGCCGGGGAACTGCGCAACGCGGAGACAAGAATGCGGACCAGTCGGGGCAAGGAGCTTTGGGCCAAGCTGACGCTGTTCGGGAAAACCAGCGAAAGCGGCGAGGCAGTCGTGGACGGCCTGATCGAGGACATCACCGAAAAACATCAGGTTGAGGAGCACCTGCGCGAGACCGATCGGCTGCGGCACAAGTTCATCCAGGTCGTATCACATCAGCTGCGCATGCCGCTCACCTCCATGCGTTGGAGTCTGGAATCGCTTCTGTCAGGCGAGGTTGGTGAGCTCAAGCCCGAACAGAAGAATTTCGTCCAGGTCGTCTTGGACGCGGACACGGCCATCATCGCCCGCATCCGCGAAATGGTGGCGGCCTTGGATATCGAGGAGGGCCGCTTTAATCTCAACAAGGAGGAAACCGGCCTGGGCGACCTCTGCACTTCCGTCATGTCGGAGGTGGTGCGGGCCGGCCAAGCCAAGAACGTGCATGTCGAGTACCAGCCGCCGACCGTCGAGATGCCGTCATTGCTGATTGACGCGGAAAAGATCCGCGAAGCGCTGCGGGTCATTCTTGATAACGCCATCACGTACACGCCGGCCGGCGGCACGGTCAAGGCCAAGTTGGGAATCGTGGGTGATCGGGTTCGGTTTGAGGCGGCGGACACCGGCATCGGCATCCCGGCCGTCGAACAGCCGCGCGTCTTCGGCCGTTTCTATCGCGCCACCAACGCCCTGCTCGCGAGGCCAGACGCTTCAGGACTTGGCTTGTCCATCGCCAAGCATTATATCGAACAGCACGGCGGGCGCATCGGCTTCACGAGCGAGGAGGGGAAAGGCAGCGTCTTCTGGTTTGATTTGCCGTTGAAAGGCTAATCATTCATTGAACCCGGGCCATTGAAACGGCCCGGCGTTTAAGGTAGAGTCCTTGGAAGAGACATAGAGATTTGGCGTAATACTCGGTCTCTGCCCCTATGGAATTCAAGATTCTGAAAAAATCAAAGCGCAGTCGTGCCCGACTCGGCCGGATCGTCACGCCTCACGGTGAGGTGGAGACGCCTGCCTTGGTGACGGTGGCAACACAAGCCTCGGTCAAGACGCTCACGAACGAACAGGCGCGGGCGGCCGGTTCGCGGCTGCTCATCAACAACACCCTGCACCTTCATCTTCGTCCGGGGGAGCAGGTCATCAGGAAAGCCGGTGGCCTTCATCGTTTCATGGGTTGGGATGGGCCGCTCATGACCGACTCCGGCGGTTACCAGGTTTTTTCGTTGGGTTTCGGGCGTGATCACGGCATCGGCAAGGTGCTCAAGAGCAAGACCAAGGCGCGGGTGAAGAGCGGCGAGCAGCCCTCCTGGCTCAAGATTACCGAAGAGGGCGTGCACTTCACGTCATACGTTGATGGCCGACGCTTGTTCATGTCGCCCGAAGACTCGATTCGCATCCAGGAGGCGCTGGGCGCCGACATCGTCGTGGCGTTCGACGAGTGCACGTCCCCGGTGGCCGACGCGAAATATACGCGGCTGTCCATGGAGCGCACGCACCGTTGGGCCGAGCGTTGCCTCAAGGCGAGGACGCGCGGCGACCAGGCTATGTACGGCGTCGTGCAGGGCGGCCGATTTTCCGTCCTTCGCCGCGCCAGCGCGCGCACCTTGGCCTCCATGGACTTCGAGGGTTTCGGCATCGGCGGCGAGTTCGGTGATGACAAGTCGCTCATGAGCCGGATGATCAGCTGGGTCGTCAAGGAATTGCCTGACGACAAGCCGCGACACTTGCTGGGCATCGGACACCCCGAGGACATCAGGCACATCATCCGCGAGGGCGTTGACACTTTCGATTGCACTGTGCCGACGCAGTACGCTCGTCATGGCGTTGCCTTCACCTCGCGCGGTCGGCTTGACCTGACCAAGAGCGTTTTCCTGACTGACCGAAAGCCCCTCGACGCCCGTTGCTCGTGTTTCGTCTGTCAGGAACACAGCCGCGCTTACTTGTCTCACCTCGTCCGCGCCAAGGAAATCACCGGCCTCGCCCTGCTCACGTTCCACAACCTGTATTGGTTCAACGCGCTCGTGGCGGAGATGAGGGGGAAGATTAAAAGGGGAGAGTTATAGAAAAGAGACATAGTGACAGAGTAAGATATTTTTCTTGCTAACTCTGTCTCTCTGTTTCTCTATTTCTCCAACCACCACCATGCCCACCTTCGACCAAACCCTCGCCCCCTACGATTACGCTTTTCCGCCGAGCCTCATCGCTCAGCGGCCGGCGAAACCGCGCGACGCGGCGCGGCTTTTGGCGTTCGACAGAAAAACCGGAAAAACCGCTGAAGGGACGTTCGCTGATTTGCCGGATTTTCTGCCGCCCGGTACCTTGCTGGTGTTCAACGAAACGAAAGTCTTGCCGGCTCGTCTGGAATTGCGTAAGCCGACCGGCGGACGGGTGAACGTTCTATATATAGGAGAAGCCAAAGGATTGATTCAAGTCATGGCTGATCGCAAGCTGGAACTCGGAGCGATACTCGCGGCTGATGGGGGAGAGAAGCTGGCGGTCGAGAAGCACGACGGCCGCTTCTGGTTCTTGCGGCCGCAGTTTTCCGCGAAGAGGTTCATCGCTTTGCTCGAGAAACGTGGGCGAGCGCCCCTGCCGCCATACATCAAGCACTCGCCGCTCACGCCGAGCGAACTCAAGCGGGAGTACCAGGCCGTCTTTGCCCGTGAGCCCGGTTCCGTGGCCGCGCCCACGGCGTCGCTGCATTTCACCAAGCGGTTGCTCGCGAAGTTGCGGCGGCGAGGTTTCGAGACGGCTTTCGTGACGCTGCATGTCAACCTCGGCACTTTCGCGCCGCTCTCCGAGGAGCAACTGCGAACCGGCCGGTTGCACGTCGAGCGCTACGGGATCGACCAGAAGACGGCCGCCCGGCTGAACGCCGCCAAGCAGGCGGGCCGCCCCATCATCGCCGTCGGCACGACCGTGATGCGCACGCTCGAATCAGCCGCCGCCGGCCAGGCTCGGCTCACGCGGCTCACGGGCGAAACCGACCTCTTTATCCGCGAAGGCTACCGCTTCGCCTTCGTGAACGGCCTTATCACCAATTTCCATGTGCCCAAATCCAGCCTGCTCATGCTGGTCGCCGCCTTTGCCGGACGGGAACCGGTCAGGCGGCTCTACCGCCACGCTGTCCGCCTAGGCTACCGCTTGTTTTCCTTCGGTGACGGGATGCTTATAATATAGAAACCTGAACCAAACGGCCTTTTAGCCCAATATTGAAATAAGTTGAGTATTTTTGGCGTATTTCTGCTATAATTGCGGCAGGAATAAACCGTACTTATCCACAGGGTAAGGCGGAAGAAAAGAGATATGCGCGTCCTGATGTTTGGGTGGGAATTCCCGCCTCATTATGCTGGCGGTTTGGGCATCGCCTGCAAGGGTCTTGTGCGCGGCTTGCACGAGGTCGGTGTGGACGTGACTTTCGTGTTACCCGAAAAGATGGACACCGAAGGCGCGACGGCGCGCATTCGCTTTGCTGACCCGACCGGACGACCCAACGGCCGTCCATTCGAGGAATTGTACAACCCATACGGACCCGCGGCGCGTTTCCGCGGGCGTTTGCGTTTTGTCGGTCGCAGCGGATTCGGCGGCGGCAGCCTATATGAAAAGGTTCTCTGGTACGCGCGGCAGGCCGGACGCATCGCCGCCGAGGAGCCGCACGACGTCATTCACGCCCATGACTGGTTGACGTACCTGGCCGGCCTTGAGGCCAAGCGCGTGAGCGGCAAGCCGCTCGTCGTGCATGTCCATGCCACCGAGTTCGACCGTACCGGCGGCGGTTTGCCCAACCAAGACGTTTACGACATCGAACGGCTCGGTTTCGAGGCGGCTGACGCCGTCGTTGCCATCAGCGGCTTTACGAAACGCATTCTCGTCGAGCGTTACGGCGTGCCGGAGGACAAGATCGCCGTCGTTCATAACGCCAGCGATTCGCTTGGCGAGCCCGGCGTGCCGCCGGCCGCCATCGCAGAACTGAAGCGGCAGGGTCGAAAAATCGTGCTCTTCGTCGGTCGGTTGACCATCCAGAAAGGCGTGGATTATCTCGTGCGGGCCGCCCGCCGCGTGAGCGAAGCCATTCCCGAAGCCGCGTTCGTCATCTCCGGTTCCGGAGAGATGGAAGGCGAGCTGAAAGCACTGACCCAAGAGATGGGCGTGGCCGACCGTTTTTATTTCCTCGGTTTCCTGCGCGGCGCGGAATTGACCGCGGCGTACGCGAACGCCGACGTTTTCGTGATGCCGTCCGTGTCCGAGCCGTTCGGGCTGACCTGTCTCGAAGCACAGTCATATGGCTTGCCGTCGGTGATTTCCCGGCAGTCCGGCGTGAGCGAGGTGGCACGGCATTGCCTGAAAACCGACTTCTGGGATGTTGATGACATGGCCGCGAAGATCATCGCCATCCTGCGTTATCCGGCCTTGCGCGAGACCTTGGCCGTCGAGGCGCCCCGCGAGGTGGCCCGCCGCAGTTGGGCCGAAGCCGGCGCCCGCTGCAAGAAGGTTTATGAAAATTTGTTGTCTGGCCACTAGAACCTAGCACCTAGAACCTAGAACCTAAAATCATGCCCGCCATTTGCCTATATTTTCAGGTGCACCAGCCGTTCCGCGTCAAGAAGTACGCGCATTTCGGCATCGGCCGCGATCACGACTACTTCAATGACGAGGCGCCGTCGTCGCTCAACAACCGTTTCATCCTCGAACGGGTGGCGCGCAAGTGTTATTTGCCGGCCAACCGGCTGATGCTCGAATTGTTGACGCGTCATCCCGAATTCCGGCTGGCTTATTCCTTTTCCGGCGTGGCCTTGGAGCAGTTCGAGCGTTTTGCGCCCGACGTGCTGGATTCCTTCCGCGACTTGGTCGCGACCGGCCGCGTGGAAATCCTGGCCGAGACCTTCCATCACTCGCTGTCGTTCCTGTATTCGCGCGACGAGTTTCGCCGACAGGTGGCCATGCACACCGCCAAGGTGGAGAGGCTCTTCGGCGTCACGCCGCAGGTCTTCCGCAATACCGAGCTCATCTATTCGAACGAGGTGGCGGCCGAAGCCGAACGGCTCGGCTTCAAGGCGGTCCTCGCCGAGGGCGCGGAGCGCCTGCTCGGCTGGCGCAGCCCGGATTTCGTTTACCGCCCGGCCGGCTGCGGGAAAATCGCCCTGCTCCTCAAGAACTATCGCCTGTCCGACGACATCGCCTTCCGGTTCTCGTCTCGGCAGTGGAACGACTGGCCGCTGACGGCCGAGAAGTTCGCCAAGTGGGTGGGCGAGATCAACGGCAACGGCACCAACGTCAACCTTTTCATGGACTACGAGACCGTCGGCGAGCACCAGTGGGAGGACACGGGCATCTTCGATTTCCTTCGAGCGATGCCCGCGGAAATCCTGAAGCATCCGGACAACACCTTCGCGACGCCGTCGGAAATCGCCGAGCGTTTCGCTCCGGTCGGCGCGATTGACGCGCCGGACTACGTTTCCTGGGCCGACATCGAGCGGGACCTGACCGCGTGGCGCGGCAACCGCCTTCAGCAGGACGCGCTTCACACCGTCTATTCCCTGGAACGGCCAGTGCTCGAGTCCGGCAATGCCGCCGTCATCGACGATTGGCGCCGTTTGCAGACCTCGGATCATTTCTACTACATGTGCACCAAATGGTTCGCGGACGGCGACGTACACGCTTACTTCAATCCTTACGAATCACCCTACGACGCGTTCGTGAGTTATATGAACGTCGTCGAGGATTTACGGCTGCGGGTTCAAGCCGCACCAACAGCATAGCCTATGGCAACAAAAAAAATCGTTTCTAAAACCAAGCCTGCCACTGGTAAAAAACCGGCGCCGGAGGAGGCGCGCCAATGGCTCGCGATTGTCGAGCCGGATTACCGCGCCTTCTGGGTGAGCCAGGGGCCGGTGGTGCGGAGCCTGAAGGAGATGGCCTCGGTCCTGCCGCGTTTCTCGCGCGAGGTTTTCGAGCATCACGTGAACGCCGTCAAGAACGACCTGGCCGCCTGGGTGCGCGAGGTCATCGGCGACCGGACGCTAGCGGAGCGCTTGGAAAAAACGCGCACCATGTCGGACGCGGTCGCGGTGCTGGAGAAACGCCTGCTTGAGTTGGATCGGGTCGCGGCGCCGAAAAAATCCGCTAAGCGCGTCGCTAAGAAGAAATGACCAACAAAAAAGCCGCCCGCCAGGGCGGTTTTTTGTGGTATAATTAATATGTTGAGTTTGTAGTTTGTAGGGCGTTATGCCGACTACAAACTAAAAACTACAAACTACCAACTACCCCCATGTCTCGCTCCATCGTCCTCGGCAACGGCCAGCTTCTCGTCTGTCTCGACGCGCAAGGCATAGTGCGAGACCTTTTTTACGACCACGTCGGACAGGAAAACCACGTCGGCGGTCACCGGCACCATGTCGGATTGTGGGTGGACGGCGCGTTTCGCTGGCTGGACGACCCGAGTTGGCGGCGGACGGTTCGCTACGAGACCGGCACCATGGTCGGACTCGTCACGGCGGTGAACGACGAATTGGGCGTGGAGCTGGAGTTCCGCGACATCGTCTACAACGAGAAGGACCTGTTCATCCGCCGCGTGGCCGTGCGCAATCGTCGCGACAACGACCGCGAGGCTCGCTTGTTCTTCGCGCAGGAATTTCAGGTTTCCGAGACCACGACGGCCAACAGCGCCTTCTACGACCCGACGGACAACGTCGTTGTCCAATACAAGGGCCGGCGCGTTTTCCTCATCAATGCCCGGTGCTGCAATGGCGCCATCAGCGACTATGCCATCGGGACGGCGCACCATCGCGGCTTGGAGGGTACCTGGCGCGACGCGGAGGACGGTGTGCTCTCCAAGAATCCCGTTGATCACGGTTCGGTGGATTCGGTCATCGGCGTCTCCTTCCGCCTGCCGGCCAAGGGGGAGTCAGTCGTCCATTACTGGATTGCCGCCGGCCACAGCCTGGTCGAGGCGCGCGAAATCAATCAGTACTGCATCGAGCGAACCCCGGACCACCTGCTCAAGACCACGGGGGATTTCTGGCGCGCCTGGCTCGACGTCTATCATTTTGATTTTCAGGGTTTGCCCCAAAGTCTCGCCGACCTGTTCCGCACCTCGCTCCTCGTCATCCGGACGCACGTGGACAACCGCGGGGCGGTCATCGCCGCCGCCGATTCCGACTTTCTTCAGCACGGCCGCGATACCTACGCCTACATGTGGCCGCGCGACGGCGCCTTCGTGGCCAAGGCACTTGATTCTTGCGGCTACTTTGAGAGCACGCCGGAATTCTTCCGTTTCTGCAACAGCGTCGTCATGCCGGGCGGCTATCTCATGCACAAGTACAACTGCGACCAGTCACTCGGCTCGTCATGGCATCCGTGGATCGGCGAGGGCCATGCCCACTTGCCGATCCAGGAGGACGAAACGGCACTCGTCCTGATGTCGCTGCTCAACCACTATCAGCAGAAGCACGACTTGGAATTCATCGAGTCCATCTATAACTCGTTCATCAGGCCAGCGGCGAATTTCCTGGTTGAGTACCGGCACGAAAAGACGCTGTTGCCGCGGCCGTCGTATGATCTCTGGGAAGAGCGACGGGCCGTGCATACCTTCACCTGTGCTTCCGTATACGGCGGACTCAAGGCGGCGGCGGAATTCTCGCGCATCCTCGGCAAGGATCTGCGCGAGGAGAGGTACGAGAAGGCTGCGGCCGAGGTGAAGGAAGGCATCATAAAATACCTGTATGACGAGGCGTCTGGGGCGTTCCTCAAGTCCGTGCGCTGGACCGAAGATGGTCAAATGGTTCGCGACGCCACCCTTGACGCTTCGTCCGTGTTCGGCGTGATGGAGTTCGGCGTCCTGGACAGCGGCGATCCGCGGCTCGCGAGCGCTTGGGAGGCGACGAAAAGCGCCTTGTGGGCGCCGGGCCCGGCGGGGGGCCTCGCGCGCTATGTCGGTGACGTTTATTTCCGCGATCACGAAGGCGCGCCGAGCAATCCGTGGTTCATCTGCACGCTTTGGTACGCGCAGTACCTTATCCGCCGCGCCAAGGACGAGGCCGGCTTGGCGGACGCGCGGGAGATTCTGACCTGGGTTTCGTCTCACGCCCTGCCGTCGGGTGTCCTCTCCGAACAGCTCAATGCCGTCACTGGCGATCAGTGCTCGGCCACGCCGCTCACCTGGAGCCACGCCGCCTTCGTCCAGACCATGGTGGATTATCTCAAGCGCCTCAAGGAACTCGGCCTCTGCGAGGAGTGTTTGCCGCGGAGGTAAAGAGGGGAGCCGAAGTCCAAAAGGAGAAAGATACAAGGCACTTAAACGGAGCGAATCTACGAATTTGTTTCCTGATATGAAGACTCCCCGGGCTCACGCCCGGGGTATCTAACGCCCCATCCTGTTTCATTCACCGTAGCCCACTGCCCCCTACGCCCCGCAGTACTGCGGGGCTTCGGGGGATTCACGCGTCAGGAACCCCGGGCTGACGCCCGGGGTATTCGGCGGAGGTGAACAAAACCGCCCTCTCCCAGAAAGCTCCGGGGGAGGGCGTTGCGGTCGGCGTCAGACCAAGGCTTCGGCGGCGCGCTCCCAATCGAAGCGCAGCATCTTGCCTTGAAGTTCGGCAAGGACAGCCGTTTGGTCGAGCTTCAGTTCCGAACCCGGCGTAAAGTAACGTCTGACGACAATGGCGTCGTAGCCAGGCATGCGCATCGAGACTGCTCGCAGGACCGCGTAGGTCAGAAGTTCGTTGCGGCCGCAGGTACGCGCGTGGAAACGATGGATGGCTTCGCCCATGAGGCCGAGGGCATCGATGGCCGCAAGGATGGCGCGCTGGGCGGCAACGTACGGCGCGTCACGGAGCAGGGCCGGCAGGCCAAGGAGCAGATCGAGCGTTATCCGCGCCAGTTCGTCGTCGCCCGCCAAGATATCAATCATCTCGCCCAGGGTCTGGTCGGGATTGAGGTGTTCCACGACGTTCAGCAAGGCCAGTGACTCCGTTTCGGCCCGCTGCCAGTCGATGAGACGGGGGGACATCCGTTTCAGTTCCGCGAGGGTCTGGTCGTAGAAAAGCTGACTGCCGGGCGGCGCTGTCTGCACCATGGCCTTCAGCTTCCGAATCGTGAAGCCGGGCACGGACTTGGAACAGGCTCGCAGGATGGCATAGGTCAGGACGATGTTTTGGCCGCACAGTCGGCGATAGAAGTCGTCGATGGCCGGACCGTAGATTTCCAGTTCCTCGAGCGCCATGAGGACGCATCTTTGTCCGTGTTCCGCCTGGTTTTCGCCCAGAAGCTGGGCTAGGCGGATGAGGCGTTCGCAGACGAGGAGGGGCTCCTTTTCGCCTTCGGCCAGGCGCCGGCTCATCTCGAGCGGCGACATGTCACGGTTGAGACGTCGGCCCAAACTTCGTTGGCGATCAATTTTCGAGGGGCGTCGTCGGGCTTCCTTTGCGGTCGCGTGGTGCTCGCTCACCGCCGTGCGGTTTAGCGCGGTCGCTTCGAGGCCGCTGGCCAGACTTTCTTGTCGTTCTCGTCTCGTGGGTCGCGGGTTCGGCATTCTTGCCTCGTTTTCTTTTGTGGCGTCCACCGTTTTTTCGGCAACGCGGTTTGGGCGCATTATGCCAGATTAAGAGGATTTTGTCAAGGGCACCAAGCAATAAATCAAATAATTGGAGCGGCAATCCTGCCGTTCTTGGCTGTCAAATACGCGGGAGGCGTGCTATACTATTAAAGCTGATTTATCAACAATAACCCGCCAAAATATGGCCAAAATCGCTAAAGTCGAAGTCAAGCGCGACATCTGCATCGGCGCCACCCCGTGCGTCGTCGCCGCACCTGCCGCCATGGAACTGGACGCCGAGAACAAGGCCGTCTACAAGCTCAAGGACGGCGTGCGCTCTTCCGGTCCGGTTGATCGCGCCCAGCTCGAGGATCCGTCCGTTGACGACGACACCCTGCTGATCGCCGCGCAGTCCTGCCCGGTCAAGGCGATTTTCCTCTACGACGAAACGGGCAAGCAGGTTTACCCGGAAGCGTAATCACGACTATGGCCGCGACCAGATATCTGATCATCGGCGGCGGCATCACCGGCACGACAGCGGCCGACACCATCCGCAAGGCTGATCCGGACGGGGAGATAACCATCATCTCCGACGAACCGTACCGGCTTTATTCGCGCATCATGATTTCCAAGACGCATTTCTTCCTCGGGAAGGTGCCGTTCGAACAGATTTGGCTGAAGAAGGAATCGTGGTATCCGGAGAACAACATCCGCCTCATTGCCGGGCGGACCGCCGCGAAGCTTGATGCAACCGCGAAGTCCGTCACGCTTGATGACGGGACCGTTTTGGCTTATGACAAGCTGCTGCTCGCGCTCGGCATTTGCGCGCGTCGCTGGGGCATCCCTGGCGCGGACAAGCGCGGCGTGCATTACGTGCGCACGGTGGACGATTTCCGCGGCATCCAGGAGGACATGAAGGGCGCCAAGCAGGCGATTGTCGTGGGTGGCGGCGCCATCGGCTTCGAGATGTGCGAGCAGTTCCGGCTGTCGGGTCTTGAGACCGCGCTTTCCATCCGTGAACCGCATTATTGGGATCCGGTTCTTGACGAGACGTCCGGCCACATCATCGAGGCGGCTTTGGAAAAGGCCGGCGTGAAGATCTATCGCGGCCAGTACGTCAAGGAAGCGACCGGCGGCGAAAGGCTGGAAGGCGTGACGCTCGAGGACGGCACGCGCATCCCGTGTCAGGTCGCGGCGGTCGGCATCGGCGGCGTTTGCCCGCACAAGTGGGCGGCGGACGGCGGCGTCAAGGTGAGCCGCGGCGTGGTCGTAAACGAATATCTGGAGACCAGCGTCCCGGACGTCTGGGCGGCGGGCGATGCGGCGGAATATCACGACCTGATTTTCGATGAGACGGTGCAATTCGGCAGCTGGAGCAACGCCCAACAGCAGGGCAAGCTGGCCGGCGCCAACATGACCGGGGAGAAGAAGCCGTACAAGCTCGTCACCTTCTACGCGGTTTCCGGGCTCGGCATCAACATCGCCTTCGTCGGCAACGTCGCGCCGGTGCCCGGCCGCCAGGTCGTTCCGCGCGGCTCCGCCGAAGCGAACGCCTACGGCCGCGTCATCCTCAAGGACAACCGCGTCGTGGGCGCGACACTTCTGAACCGCACGCCGGAAATCGGCTGTCTCGTGAAGCTCATCGAGAACAAGGTGGACCTGTCCGGCCGGCTAAAGGAATTGGGCGACCCGGCAGTGGATCTCAAATCCCTTCTTTAAAGAAAGAACAATTACCGTCACGACCATGACTGACACTCCGAATCCGGCCGTCGCGCCGGCCAAGAAAATCCGCGTCGGCTGGTTCTCGTACTCCTGCTGCGAGGACAGCACCATCGTCTTCACCGAAATCCTGAATGACCATTGGCAGGACTGGAAGAACCTGCTTGAGTTCGTGCACGCCCGCGTCCTGCAGACGAACAACCGCTGGGAGCCGATGGACATCGCCTTCATCGAGGGGGCCATCGCCAATGACCACCATGCCGAGGAGGTGAAGAAAATCCGCGGCTTGGCCAAGATCGTCGTGGCCATCGGTTCCTGCGCCTGTACCGGCATGCCGTCGGCCCAGCGCAACAACTTCTCGGAGGCGCAGAAGAAGGAGATCGAATTCTTGGTGACGCGTTTCAAGTCCTTCCCAAAGGTTCAGAAGCTCTCCGAGGTCATCAAGGTGGACGCCGAAGTCGGCGGTTGCCCGATGGATCCCAAGGCCTTCGTCGCGGCCGCCACGAAGCTGATCGCCCAGATTCAGGCCGGTAACTGAACCACATGAAACCGTAGCGGCAGGGTTTATCCCTGCACCACCCATATGCACAATGTAGATATCTCCCTGGAGCACGTGACCAAGGTCGAAGGCAACGCCGACGTCACGGTTCGCATTAACGACGCCGGCAAGGTTGAATACGTCCATTACGTCATCGCCGAGGCCAAGCGTTTCTATACCAAGGGCATCGAAGGCAAGCCGCTCATGGCCGTGCCGCAACTCCTGTCGCGCATCTGCGGCACCTGCTCAAACGCCCATCAGATGTGCGCCATCGAGGCCTGCGAACGCGCGGCCGGCATTACGCCGTCCGAGCAGACGCTGGAACTGCGGCGGCTCACCATGGACGGTTTGAATGTCCGCGATCACGCCCTTCATCTATACCTGTTCGTCCTGCCGGACATCGTCGGCAAGGATAATTTCCTCGCGCTCGACGAGAACGATCCGGCCCAGCATCAGATGCTGCACGATGCCTTTGACATCAAGGCCGCCGGCAATTACTTGGCCGAGCTCGTGGCCGGGCGCTCGATTCACGCTGTTTATCCGACCGTCGGCGGGTTCCTGAAGTTTCCTACTAAGGAGGGCACGGCCGAGGCGGTAAAGAAGCTGGAAGCGGTTCGTCCGGCCGTGCTCCGCACCATCAAGATTTTTGCCGAGGCGCCGATGCATTTCGACCGCCAGACCACCTTCATGGCGCTGGTGCCGAAGGATGGGCGGTTCGGTTTCCTTGACGGCGACATCCATACGAGCGCCGGCGAAGTCATCACCGAGGACAAGTTCCGCGACCACCTGGAGCACACCGTCCTGCCGTATTCGCAGGCGTCGGCATACAAGTATCAGGGTCAGCCGTACATGGTGGGTTCGCTCGCGCGGTTGAATCTCGCCAAGGACTTGTTGCATCTGAAGACGAAGGAGTCGTTGGTTGAGGTACTCAAGCTGTTCCCGTCAACCGACATTTTCTATAACAACCTTGCCCAGGCCATCGAGATACTGCACTGCCTCGACGAAGCGGTGGAGATTCTCTCGATGCGCGAGTTCAAGGCCGAGCCGCTCGTGAAGGCGCCGCCACGCGCGGGCGTCGGCATCGGCGTGGTCGAGGCGCCGCGCGGCACGCTTTATCATCGAGTCGAGACCGACGAGAAGGGGAATGTGGTGCACGGCGAGGTCATCGTGCCGACCAACCAGAACCAGGTGAACATGGAGCACGACATCGCGCAGATCGTCGATAAGATGTTGCCGAACGCGACCAAGGAGGAAATCATCCACGAGATGGAAAAACTTGTCCGCGCCTACGACCCCTGCATGTCCTGCGCCGCGCATTTCATGAAGGTGAAGTGGGAGAAAGCATAACCTTCAACGTCATTCCCGCGAAGGCGGGAATCCAGTAAACACGCAAAGCGCCGAGCCTCACAGCCCGGCGTTTTGTATACACGCGCTCCGCCCGCCGGACCGCGTCACCAGGGGATTCCTGTGTCGCCGCCTGCGCGCTCCCGCTCCGCCGGCCCCGCTGCGCCTGCGGGCTCGCGCGATCCGGCTGTCGCTTCGCGCGGGCGGCTCCTACGGAATCCCCAAGGTGTCGCTGGGTCCGGCGGCCTCCGCTCTGTGACCCAACAAACAATTAACGCATGCGCTCGGCCTTCTCCCTACACCCTTCGGGCTACGGGAGACAGGGCGGAAGCCGCCAAGCATGGCGGCCTGGCCTCGGCACGTCGTTCACTAACGACGTGTCCGAGCGAAAGGACGACGAGTTTTTCGCAAGGAAAATCGAATCGTAGCGGCGGGACTTGTCTCCACACAACCGAATTTGACAGCGTCAGGCCTCGAGGTTCTGTATTTAGGGTGCTGCCAGCGTAAAGAATATCATCCCCGCTGCCCGAAAACTCATTCCTAACATATTGCAGATTGAGGGTGAAAAATTTTGTTTCGTGTTCGATTGACCACCACCGCCTTAATTGGTATCATTTTTTTAGTCATGGTTGCCTATTTGCTTAATAAGATATGCAGCGAAATAAGAAAAATCTTGCATTAGACATTTTTGAAAGGCTTGACCTTACGGGTCTCAGCATAGATTCATGTTTGGGCCTAATTGAGGAGCATCATATCACGGACAGCGATTTATCCATTCCTGAAATTAAGTCCAATCTGGTTGCTTTTTTCTCAAATACTTTTGAGGGTTTCATCCAACGGTTGGCGCGCCCAAAACCGACAGAAGCATTTAATGACGATGAGATATGGACTTGTCATAATCTAGGGTTGTTACTACGTTTGGCAAGGAAATTACGACTCTCTGATGATTACGTGCAAAATTTGGCCGCGAAGGCGTACATTAAAGCGCTTTTATCGGGCCGTTCATATACCGCGACGTGCATCAAGAAAATATTTAAGTTTCCACACGCGAAGGTGACGCGATTAATAGAAAATGAAATCGCTAGCTATCTATTAGGAGATGCTTTTAATGGCAGTAATTTTGAGTCCTTGATTAAGGAATTGCATGTAGGGAGAAAAACGTTAACGTCAGACAGCCTTAACGATGCGGTTCTGTACAGGGTTAAGGAGGATATAAGAAAAGGAGATTATAAATTTGCCAAGAGCATGGTCAAGACGATGTTTGTAACAGCAGCCGACGAAGTTAAGGTTGCGGGTGTTGTTCAGAAAGAAAAAATCGAGCAAGGAGATATAGTGACGGCTATTGAAATATCTGAAATCTTTAATATACCGGGAGTGGATACCGTAAATATAGAAAATCGAATTTTGGCGCTGTCTGCTTTGGGGAATCTAATTGATGAAGGGCAATCTGTCACCGCAATGAAATTATTTAGACTTTTTGGCTTCAAGCCCGCAGACGTTGATTCGCCGGAAATGCGAGAATTAATCATAAAAGAGATTCGGACACAATTACGGCTTGGCCATAAAAATAAGGAGTTTGGTCACAAAGAAACAGTGCGTGAAATAATTAAAACCTTCGCGCCGTCTGAAGACGTCGCTCGTCAGTGGGAAAAAATTCGAGGTGAGTAACGCCTTTTTCTTCCTACGCTCATTTTTGGGCCTAGTTTCATGTCTTGTCTTGACCCCGTTCGGCGGTAATGTCATCCTCGGGCCTGGACCCGAGGACCCATTCCTATTTTCTCCCGCGGAGCGCGTGCCCATGCCCCACCGGCGCGTCTCGGGCGCCGGCACGGCGACCTGCGAGAAACGGTCGCCTTAGCCGGCCCCCGAGCCGCGCTCTAGATTGAAATCCCCACCTAATTAAAACCAGCGCTCGGCCTGCGGGGGCGGCGCATTCAGCGCCAGCCGGCCGAGCGAAAGGACGATGAGTTGTCCGCAAGGAAAGTTTTATTGATGTGTGACTGGCGACACGGCTCTGGTGATAAATTCTAAAGCCGCATTTTCATCCATTTCCGTTGGCAAGCCTAGTACGCGCACGGATTTCAGATGGCCGAGTTTCTGGAGCAAACGCAAATTAGTGTAGGCGTCGAAGTCGTGCATGGAGAGGCGAGGGGCGGCGAGGAAATCGTCGAGGCCATCGAAGACGCGCGGCTCGCTGATGCCGACGACGGTGTCGATGACGGTGAGGTCCGCCGGCAGGTCACCCCACTCTTCATTCGGGTCCTTTTCGACGAACTCAATATCCGGCCGAGCCGCGCAGAGGTCGGGGAGGAGGTGGAGCGGGAGGGAATCCAGTTGTAGGTCTGGATTACCAAATATATATATGGTGGTCTTCTTATCCATGACGTAAATATATCGTGCGGAGCACACCTTGCGGAAGACTTGTCGTCCTTACGCGAGGCCATCCCCGCACCCCTCCGCTCGCGAGCGGAGGGGGCAGGCCGAGCGAATACTAATTTAAGGGTCGTAAGGAGAAGCCGCGGGTGACGCGGAGCGGGGACCCCGGTCGCGCGCACGGCCCGCCGTTTCTGCCCGCGTATAACGCCGTGGAAACGGCGGGCCGGAGCACGTCCGGGGTGCGCAGCGGCAGGACCCGCGGCAGGTTGGGCTAGATTCCCGCTTTCGCGGGAATGACATCAGAGGGTCTGATTGGCTAAGTCTAGATGCCTCATCGTGTATTTCCTCAACCTCGCCACCTGCTCCTCCGTCACCGTCTCGCACGGCACGCCCCAATGATACGTCACCAGATCACCCAGTTGAAGTTGCTCGATATCCGACAACGACTCGAGACCGCGAGTCAATCGCCTTCGAATCGGTTTTCCAAGCGCCAGCTTGCCGTTTTCGAGAACGACCGGTTCCGTCTCGACGATTATTTTCGGCCCGTCCACCTCGATAACGCGGCCCCAGCCGATGCGGCAGGAGTCCAGGCTATCAAGCGTGTGCTCGGTTTCCAGGTTGCCGGTGCGCTTCCAGATGTCGAAGACGTGGAAGGAATGGTGCGGCACGGCGGCGTGACGGAGCTTCTCGGCGACGACCTCGAAGGTCTTGAGGTCAAATTTTCGTTTCAGTTCGTGGTCGTCGACAAGGCTGCGGTAGAAGCGGGCAATATCAACCCTGTCCAGCAACTCATTGCCGATCCAGTATGCTTCCACCACGCGCTCGTCGAACGGGTCGCGGATGTCGTTCGCTTCCGCGATGAGCCGCAGGTAGGGGAACATCGTCTTGAAGTCCTTGAGCAACGCCAAAAGCCCGGCGTCAGCCGCGCCATAGCGGTAATGCTCAAAGATTTCCTGATTGGCGTCAGGACCACAATAGTGCAATCGGTTCGGGCCGAAGGCGTAGCGGGTGCAACGGAGCAGGCCGTCCACAATTTCCGTGTTAGGCGGCCGAGACAGCCGGAGCGGCGACGCGGCGGCTGGCGCCAACAAGTAGTGCCGTGCCCGCGATGAACAACAGGGCGGAAACCAACTGGCTCACGGTCAGCTGATGAGTGACGAAAACGGCGGTCAGAGAATTCGTGACGAGCGTCGCGGGGATGAGCAAGGCGGCCACCAGGGTCGCGGGAGCGAGCTTCAGCGCGCCGTACCAGCTCGCGACATACGCGAGCAGCAGTGCCGCCGTGAGCACCACCCAGCCCCATTCATTCGTCCCCCAAGTGGCGACGTGAGCGAACCCGCCGCGCCAGGCCAGGAAGGGGATGAGAACGGCCGAACCGATCGCCATCCGCGCGGCGGCGAGAGTCAGGGCGGAAACGGAAACCAGAACGCGCTTGGCGACGATATTCTCGACGGCCCAGAGCAAGGTCGCGGCCAGGATCATCAGTTCAGCCGAATCGAAGCGAAAACCCTGGAATCCGCCGACGACGAGGTTGGCGGCGAAGACGGCAGCGGCACCGGCCCATTGCCAAGCCGTCAGGCGTTCCTTGAGAAACGGCAAGGCCAGAATGGCGACCCAAACGAAAAGGGTCTTATGGATGAGCGCGGCAGTTACGGCCGAGGTGTGGGCGAGGCCGGTGAAGAACAGGGCAAAAGGCAGGGCTCCGCCGACAAGTCCGACCACAATGAGCGCCAAACGGCCGCGGCGGTCGAGACCGCGGATTTCCCGGAACCGGCCGCAAGCGAGCACAAGGCCAACGAGTGCCAAGGCGACAACCGCGTTTTTCACGGTCGTGAAGGCGACGGCGTCATGCGCGGCGGCGACGGCGGGCTTGTTCACGAAGTTGCTGACGCCGGAAACGGCGGCGGCGATGAGGGCTAAGGTAATGGCTGATGTGCGGTTGGACATATCATGAAGAGATATTGTTACGCTGACTTTAGCATTTTTTCCCCCTAATGGCGAGGACGGCAGGTTATTGACAAAAATGCTGGATTACGCTATTTTTTTGCTGTGCATGTCAACCGCTTTTCTCACAAGGGGTGAGGTTGCGGCCAGCGTGCACAGGAGAAGTACAATGAAACATCAACCAAAACCGGTCGGCCTGAAACAGTCGCACACTATCATGGGCGTTCTCGCCCAAAACGCGGACTGGGGCAGCATCCCCAGTGAAGTGGGGCAGGCGATTATCGACGATCCCATCGGGTCAGGCGCAAGGTTCACGGCGTTCCTCCGCAAGGAGAACCCTTGGGCAGTCCCTACCGCGTGCCTCGTCCAGACGCCGGTTCAAGCCGGAGGCGGAACGGTCACCCTGCGTGAGATGCTGGACGACGCGAAGCGTTACGGCTGTCTGCGCGGGGCTTACGATTTCTACCGCCAGAACCCGGACAAGATTCCGGCTGACTGGAAGGGCAAGGTCGTTTTCTTCCCCGAGACGGAGTTCGCTTCGGACGGCAGCGCCTGTGTCCGCTTCGTGTGCTGGGACGGCCAGGGCTGGTACTGGCACTATGGCTGGCACAACGGCAGGGTGGATTCCAACGGCTTCGTCGCGGTCCCCGCAAGTCCCCTCTGAAACTCGACCTTGGCCCTTTGAACCTTAGACCTTTGTCCTGACGAGGCCCCGCAACTGCGGAGGCCTCGTTATGTGTTTATTGATAATTTCCAATTTATTCGGCATAATTTCTTTGTAAGTACTACCATCTAACGTCTATTACCTTATAATCTAACCCTTATGCCTAAATACCTCAAAGTCGCCATCTGGCTCGCCTTAGCCGGAACGTTATTCTCCGGCTATCTGGCCGGTACCAAGCTGTTCAGCGGCACCTGCGCGCTCGGCGAGTCGTGTCCGATTTTCCTCGGCCAGCCGGCCTGCTATTTCGGGTTCACACTGTTCTTCTCGCTGTTCATCGTGACGCTGTACGCCCTGCTCGCCAAGGTGACGTCCTTCTGGCCCGCCAAGGCGAACGCCGTCATTTCCGCGCTCGGCATCCTGTTTGCCGGGCAGTTCGTGGTGAAGGAAATAGCTGTTTGGTTCACCGAAGGCTACAAATCATACGGCTATCTCGGCCTCTCCACCTGCGCCTACGGCTTGGTCTTCTTCATCATCGTTTTTGTCCACGCGCTCGTGTCGTTGCGGCGGATGAAAGCACCGCCGCCAGCCGCGCCGCCAGTGACACCGCCGATGACGCCAAAAGTATAGGAGAAATCCGACCCCGTCTCGCGGCGGGGTTTTTGAAAGAGCTGGAGTGCCGAAGAGCTGAAAATTCTCCGGCACTCTTTTAAATATGGTAAAATAAATACGTATGCCCTTCCATTCTCGTCCCGAATCCATCCAGCCCAAATTGACCGAAAACGCCGAGCAGGTGCTCAAGGCGCGGTATTTGTTGCGCGACGAGAACGGTCAGGTCGTCGTCGAGACGCCGGCCCGGCTGTTCCGGCGGGTGGCGCACGCGGTGGCGACGGCGGAGCGGCGACACGGCGCCCGGCCGGCGGAAGTTCGCGCCTGGGGGGACAAGTTCTATGTCATGATGGCCCGCGGCGAGTTCTTGCCGAATACGCCGACACTCATGAACGCGGGCACGCGGCTCGGCCAGCTCTCGGCCTGCTTCGTCCTGCCGGTGCCGGATTCGGTGGAAGGGATTTTTGACGCGCTCAAGCACGCCGCACAAATTCACAAGAGCGGCGGCGGCACGGGCTTTGATTTCTCGGACTTGCGTCCGGCCGGCTCTATCGTCTCCTCGACCGGCGGCACCTCGTCCGGGCCGGTCAGCTTCATGCACATTTTCGACATGGTGACGGACGTCATCCGTCAGGGCGGCAAGCGGCGCGGCGCGAACATGGGCGTTCTCCGAGTGGACCATCCCGACATCATGGCCTTCATCACGGCCAAGTTGACCGAGGAGTGTCTGCAGAATTTCAACGTCTCGGTCGCGGTCACCGACAGCTTCATGCGCGCGGCTATGGCGAACAAGAAGTATGACCTCGTGGATCCGCATACCAAACGTCATGTCGGCAAGCTTAACGCGAGTCAGGTCTTCTACAGCATCGTCCAGGCGGCATGGCGAACCGGCGACCCAGGCGTGCTGTTCATCGACGAGATCAACCGCCGGAACCCAACGCGGCACCTGGGCCGAATCGCCTCGACCAACCCATGCGGCGAGGTGCCGCTTCATCCGTACGAATCCTGTAATCTCGGCTCGATCAACCTGGCGACCTGCGTCAGCGGGCCGCCGCTCCGCGGCCGGTTTGACTGGCCGAAACTGCGCGACCTGACGCGCGACGCCGTGACCTTCCTCGACGACATCATTGAAGTGAACCGTTACCCAATCGCGGAATGCGCGGCCGCCGCCCACGCCAACCGGCGCATCGGCCTCGGCGTGATGGGGTTCGCCGAGGCATTGGCGCGTCTCGGCTTGGCGTATGATTCCGACGAGGCCGTGAAGTTCGGGTCTCGGGTCATGGCCGTCATCGAACGCGAGGGCCACGCGGCGTCGGCCAGACTGGCGGCGCGACGCGGCAGTTTCCCAAACTTCCGCGGCTCGCTCTGGCAGAAGCGCGGCGCGCGCGCCATGCGCAACGCCACCGTCACGACCATTGCGCCGACTGGTTCCATCTCGGTCATCGCCGGCTGTTCCTCCGGCATCGAGCCATTCTTCGCCATCTCCTTTGTGCGGCACGTGCTTGATGGGCGACACCTCATCGAGACGATTCCCGTCTTCCTTGAGCTAGCTCGACATAAGAAAATCTGGACGCCGGAAGCCGAAGCCGAGGTGGCCGCGTCCGGTTCGGTCCAGCGGCTCAAGGGCCTGACGGAAGGGGAGAAGCGGCTGTTTCGGACGGCTTTGGAGATTCCGGTTCGCCGACACATTGAGATGCAGGCCGCCTTTCAGAAGCACGTGGACAATGCTGTTTCAAAAACCATCAACCTGCCGGCGGCTGCGAAGCCCGAAGACGTGCGTGAGGCCTATCTTCGGGCGTGGCGCCAGAAGTGCAAGGGCGTGACCATTTATCGTTACGGCAGCAAGGCACAACAGGTGTTGACCGTCGGCGCGGAGGAGGCCGCTGGCCGACGCGACCTCATCGGCGCGGAGAGCGAATACGCCGGCGGCTGCACCACCAGCACTTGCGTCTATTCACCGTCGTGAGGATTATGGACGAGGTCACCGTTAAATCGATGAGCATCCCCGCCGGCGGCGCGACGTTGGTCGGCGATTTGGCGTTGCCGTCAGGCGCGGCGGGTCTAGTCATCTTCGTGCACGGCAGCGGCAGCAGCCGATTGAGCCCGCGTAATCGGTACGTAGCCGATATCCTCCAACAAGCTGGCTTCGCGACCCTGCTGTTCGATCTGCTGACCGAGAAGGAGGACGAGATTTACGAAAACCGGTTTGACATCGACCTCCTGACGCGGCGGCTCATGGCGGCGACGGCGTGGGTGCGGCGGCTAGAGGAAACTGCCACTCTGCCCATCGGGTATTTTGGCGCTAGCACCGGCGCGGCGGCGGCGCTCATCGCGGCAGCGGAACTGCCGGATGAGGTGAAGACCGTGGTCTCGCGCGGCGGCCGGCCGGATCTGGCCGACGCGGCGCTCGAACGCGTTGCGTCGCCAACCCTGCTCATCGTCGGCGGCGCGGACGAGGAGGTCATCACCCTGAACGAGTCGGCGTTGGTTCGCTTGGCCGGTGAGAAAAAAATGGAAATTGTGCCGGAGGCGACGCATCTTTTCGAGGAGCCGGGCGCGCTGGAGGAGGTCGCCCGCCTGGCGGCGTCATGGTTCCGCCGGCATTTGCGATGAAATTTCAAACCGCCCCAATTAATCGGGGCGGCTTTTTCACAACTCGTTTCACCAGAATCACTCCTCCACCACGAACGCGATCTTGACGTTGACCCGGAATTCGGTCACTTCGCCTTTCTCGACGTGGCACGTCTGGCCGACGATATCCACGCCGGTGATGTTCTTGACGGTCTTGGTGGCGCGGCGAACCGCCTCGCGCACGGCCTCCTCGAAGCTCTTCTCCGAGACGCCGATGAGTTCGATGACCTTGATGACCATATGATGACAGGGGTTAGGGTGAATCTGGCAAAATCATAGCATATATAATGAAGAGACGCACCCGAACGGTCGGCGCGAGTGCGCTCCTCGTTGGGTGCGTCTGTGAAGACGGGTTGTCGGTCAGCGGCTGCGGGTTTTGCTCGCCCGCAGTGTCGGTTCCCTCGTGTACCGCTGGTGTTGGGGTGTGGCCGGCACGGCTCGCACCTCGTGGTTCGGATAGGCCTTTCCGAGGGCCTCCGCAACCGCTTCCATGCTCGCGTTGCCGCGAAGCCAGAGGAGTCCGCCGCAGGAGGCGAAGATGAGCTTGGCGCCCACCGCGAGACCCCCGCCGTCGATGGCGTGGACCACCGGCGAGCCAACGCCGGTCCGGTGATCGTGGTTCACGGCGACGCCGGGATGCGCCTTCATGCGCGTCAGCAAGTCTCGGCTACTTTCGCCTTGGTTGCCGACCCACAGCACGACCTTCGAGCGGGCTTCGCCGTGCAGGCGGACGCTCGCGATTAGATAGCTGCGGCCGTTCGCTTCGCTGGCCGGAGGGGCCTCGATTTCCGGGAACTCCGTGTGGGTCACGGGGCGGAGGTCGTCGTCCTCGGGGTCGTCGCAACGGTTGGCGTATGGGTCGGGTTGGGGGCGATCTTCTAGCCAATACGGAGAGCTAAAATACATGGAAAGCCTCTTCTTTCTGTGCCTAGCCGGATGTTGCCGTTGGCTGACGTTGTTTGCAGATTGTTCGAGAACTTGATGTAAATCATAGCACAAATTATGCCCTTTGTCAAGATGAACGGGCGTCATTTATTAGCCTTGGTTTGGCTCAATAATCGACATTGGACGGCCGAAAAAATCGTCGGGCAGGCGCCGCCGGGCTTGGCCAAGCCCCTTCAAAACCGCTTTGGAAATTGATATAATAAACGCATGAAAAAGTTTGAGCTTCAGCCGGATTTCGTGGCCCGCGTCACCGCCTCAACCAAGGCCGGCCTCTTGAGCGCGGCCATGCAGGGCATGTTTACGGCCGCCAAACCGAAGTGGGTGAAGGAGGATCCGGTCGAGGATCAGACCAACCGACGGCGTTTTTCCGTGACGGCCGAGGATTTCTCGACGCTCGTCGTCCGCTTGCTCAACGAGGCCCTGTCGGCTGCCGCCGCGAACCGCGAATCTTACGAAGACCTGTCGTTGGCTTTCGTCACTGACACCAAAGTCGAGGGCGAATTTGTCGGTCGGGCCGTGCGCGGTTTTGGCACGCCCATCAAGACCGCCAGAAAAACTGACGCCAAGGTGGAACGCAATGCCGACGGGCAATGGGAGACGGTTGTTGAATTCGAAACGTAAACGCAAGAGAAGAAATGTTATCGCTTCAGCGCAAGCGGAGGTGGTGGGTGACGACCGGGCTCATGAGGCTCGGCTGTTTTTGTTGGCAACGGCGGCGTATAATGATGATCGGCGTTCGGTTTGGTTTGAACACCATAATGATTTAACATGCGGCGAGCATTGAAAAATGATTTCTTCGAAAGACCGACGCTCGCGGTGGCGCGTGATCTGCTGGGCAAATATCTGGTGCGGCGGAAAGGCGGGAAAACGGAAGCGTTCCTCATCACCGAGGTCGAGGCCTATGACGGCTGGCATGACCGGGCTTCGCACGCGCATCGTGGCGAGACGGAACGCAACGCGCCGATGTTCCGTTCGGCTGGCCGGTGGTACATCTACTTGTGTTACGGCATGCATTGGATGCTGAACGTCGTCACCGGTCCGTCGGGTTATCCGGCGGCTGTCCTTATCCGCGGTGTCGAGGGGGTGAACGGTCCGGCACGAGTCACGAAACGGCTATCCATCAACCGAACGCAGAACGACAAGCCAGCGGTTCTCCGTTCCGGACTCTGGGTTGAAGACCGGGGTTTTATCGTTTCGTCCCGCTTGATCGGTCGCTCCCCGCGCATTGGGGTCGATTATGCGGGGGAGTGGGCAAGGAAAAAATATCGATTTTTCTTAAAGAATCATGAATTGTCGTTGCGAGGAGTCACCCATAGGGTGACGACGAAGCAATGACAGTTGGAAAGACTGATTATGTTCGCTGACCGTGAAGACGCTGGGCGACGCTTGGCGGAAAAACTGGATGCTTATCGAGGCCGAAACGACGTGACCGTCGTGGCCTTGCCGCGCGGCGGCGTCGTGCTCGGACGCATCGTTGCCGATGCCCTGAATGCCCCGCTCGACATCGTCGTGCCGCGCAAGATCGGCGCGCCCGGCAACGAGGAGTATGCCGTCGGCGCGGTGACCGAGTCCGGACACGTGGTCTGGAACGAGGCCGAGCGAGCCCGGCTCGATGACGATTATGCCGAGCGGACGGTGGCCGAAGAGCGCGCGGAAGCGCAACGCCGCCTAGACATTTACCGCGCTGGCCGTCCGCCTCGTGACTGGCACGATCGCACGGTCATTGTCGTGGATGACGGCATCGCCACCGGCTACACCATGCGCGCCGCGATCGAAACCGTGCGGTCGATGAAGCCGCGCCGCGTCATCGTGGCCGTGCCGGTCGCCCCGGCGGATTCCATCGAGACCCTGCGCGGCCTGGGCGACGAAATCGTCGTCTTGGAAACGCCCACGCTTTTCTTCGCCATTGGCGCTCATTACTCGCTTTTCAATCAGGTTGACGACGAAACCGTCGTCGCCCTTATGCGCCGTTCGTGACGGCGAAATCGTATGTGCACGTATTTGTTGCCTGACCCGACGCCTTTGGAAAAGCGTTTGGCCAAAATCCTCATGAGCCATGACCGGCGACTGGCCGAGTGGCGGCAGTTTTCTTCCGGCGAATGGTTTGTTCGCCTCAAGGAAATGTCCGTCAAAGTCACTGTCATCGGCCGATACCATCCGCCGGCGGACAATTTTTTCCAGACCAACCTGCTCATAGATACCTTGCGCCGCAACGGGGCGCGACAAATCAAGCTGATTCTGCCTTATTTCGGTTATGCGCGGCAGGATCGCGCCTTGGCTTCGGGCGATCCGGTCAGCGCGGATTTTGTTACTCGCGCGGCCGCCGCCGCTGGCGCCGACAGCATTCTGACCGCCAACCTGCACACAAAGCGGTTGGCCGATACGACGCCGATTCTCATCGAGAGCGTCTGCGTGTTGTCTGCTTTGGCCCGCGCTTGGCGTGACAAATGGGGACAGCGCAGCGAATTTACGGTCTTGGCGCCGGATCGCGGGGCCGCGGAATCCGCCGAGAAGATTGCCCAGGAATTGGGCTGTCCGGACACGATGTGGATTGAGAAATGCCGCGATCGCGTCGGCCAGGTCGTGTCGGGACGCCTGTTCGGTCGGAGACACGGCGACACCTGCCTAATCGTTGATGACATGGTTGATACCGGCGCGACCATCGTCCAGACGGCGCAGCTGGCTCGTGAGGCCGGCTTCCGTCATCTCTACCTGTGCGCTGTCCATGCCGTCTTGTCGAATGGGGCCTTAGCTAGGTTGCGGTCAGCGCGTTTTGATGGAATCGTCTTCTCGGACACCTTGCCGTTGCGGAAGTCGATGCGTCGCTGGCCAAACGTCGCCGTGGTCGAGACGGCGAGTTTTTTGGCCGCCGCGGCGAAGCGCGGCTAAAATAATGAACACGATCGTGCGCCAGCCCAAACGTTCGTTTGCTGATGCCCCGTCTTTTATCGACAAGGTCTATACTGTCGTCCGGCGCATCCCCGTCGGCCGCACGATGACGTACCGCGAAGTGGCCGTCGCCGCCGGCCGACCGCACGCCGCCCGCGCTGTCGGAAATATCCTGCATCGCAATCATGATCCGGCCGTGCCGTGTCACCGCGTCATACGTTCGGACGGCACGCTCGGCGGATACAATCGTGGCGCTGCCCGCAAACGAGTGCTGTTGCGGCGCGAGAAGGCGATGGTTTGATATGCCGAAATCACTATATCGGATTCGCATCACCGGTCGGGTGCAGGGGGTATTCTATAGGATGGCCGCGAAAGAGGAGGCATTGCGCCTGCGTCTCGCTGGCTTTGCGCGCAACGAGCCGGACGGCAGCGTGCTTATTGAGGCCGAGGGCGATTTGACGGCACTGAAGAAATATCTTGATTGGTGCGGCGCTGGCCCGGAGGTGGCCTTGGTCAAGGGTGTACAATATGAAGAAGCGTCACCGGTCGGCCACGTCGGCTTTCGCGTCCTGTGAGTTGATGTCCGGCCGCCCATTCGCCATAATGAAAGTGGTATGAGTCGCAAAGTCGTCATCGGACTGATGATCATGGTTCTGCTCGTCGCCGCCGCCGGTGCGGCTCTTTGGTGGCGACGTGCCGCGACGACCCGCGAGTTAGCCAGTCTGTCAGAAAACACGTCAACCCCCGCGCTTATGAGAATCACCAGCCCAGCTTTCGAGCAGAACGATCGTCTTCCGGCCGAGTATACGTGCGACGGTCGAAACATCAGTCCGCCGCTCAAGTTCGAGAAGCTGCCCGAGGGAACCAAGTCCCTGGCGCTTGTCTGTGAGGACCCGGATGCCGTCGGCGGAACGTTCATTCATTGGGTCGTTTGGAACATCCCGGTTTCGGCAACTGATATCGCGGCGGGCGTTGTGCCTGCGGGCGCGGTTGAGGGGCGGACTGATTTCGGTCGCGTTGGTTATGGCGGCCCCTGTCCGCCGAGCGGCTCGCATCGATATTTCTTCCAGGCGTTCGCTCTTGACGCTGTCCTGGACTTGCCCGCCGGGACTGACGTTGCTGGTTTGGCGCGGGCCATGAACGGACACATTCTTGATAAGGCCGGTCTTGTCGGGATGTACCGGTGAGAAGTACTGAAGCGGGGAAGTGCTGAAGAAAATATTTGACCAACAAGGAGGAACCCCGACAATTCCTCCAGCACTCCAGCACTCCAGCACTCCAGCACTCCAGCACTCCAGCACTCCAGCACTCCAGCACTCCAGCACTCCAGCACTCCAGCACTCCAGCACTCCCTATGTCCATGCGCCTCTTCGTTGCCATTGAGTTGCCGCCGGAGCACGTCGTTGCACTTGCGTCCGTCGGGCGACAGGCGGCTACTGCCAGTGACTGCCGCCCTACCGCGCCGCGCAATCTTCATGTCACCGCCTGTTTTCTCGGTGACGTGGACGAGGCGTCTTTGGGCAAGCTGGATGACGTCTTGCGCACGACGGCTTCGCGGGTGAAGCCGTTTGAATTGTCCTTCCGCGACGTGACGAACGCGCCGCCGCGCCGTTTGCCGACGATGGTCTGGGGAAATTATGACGGAGCCGGATTTGCCGGGCTCGCCGCCGCCATTCGTGCCGCCGCCGCGCCGTTCGCGCCCGCCATGCCGCCGGAGAAAGAAGCGCTGGCTCACGTCACGCTGGTCCGTTTTCGCGACGCGCGGCCGTTGCCTGAACCGCCTCAACCGGCCGCCCTGGCCCCATTCACGGCAAGAGAGATCGTTCTCTTCGAGTCCGAACTTCTTCCCGGTGGTCCGGTCTACACCGAGCGCGCTCGTTATCCGCTTGCCTGAATCATGATGTCTGATCTCCACATCATCGAGTTGCCGCCGCAGGAAATGAACCTGATTTTTGAGGTTAAGGTCGGCGCTGGTCGCCCCCACCGCGTGACCGTCAGTCCGGAAGATTTGCGCGATTTCGGCGCGGGCGGAGACGCGGCCGACCTCGTCCGCCGGTCGTTCGAGTTTCTGCTCGAACGTGAGCCGGACTCGTCCATCCTGGAGGAATTCGACTTGAAGGACATCAGCCGGTATTATCCGGAGTATCGCGAAGAAATCAGGCGCGGTTGAAGAAAGCGGTCGGGGCTTGACGCCCGCCAGTGCCTCCTGTATCATGACAAAACTAATTCCTGTCCGAAGACGGATATGTCGAATATCTGGAAAAAACTGCTTCTCCGTCTCGTTGCCCGCACTACGGGCAATGATAAGGCTTGCGGCCTCAACGCCGCGGGCATATTTTCGGCAGGACTGCGTGAGTAATTAACTCATCGCAAATCGCGCGCGCTGTCCTGCCGAAAAGGCAGGAATTTTAATTATGCGCGCAGCTTGAGGCACGGCTCACGCCGCACGCCTAACGACTCCTTCCAACGGAGGGGAGATGGTTATGGAAGAAGAACAGCAGAAGACCGTTCTCGCCACGGATTGGCGGGGTTACGTTAAAGAGCTCTTTCAGACGGTTCATTCATATCGTCGGGTCTGGCGCGTCCTGGTCGGGCCCGGACTGGGTCGGTTGGTCGCGACATTCTGTCTCGCGGCCTTGGCGGCCTCGGCGTGCGCCATGGCGACGCCGATCGCCATCGCGGCCATGTTTGA
>JAQTNC010000002.1:129634-144055 GCA_028714475.1 Patescibacteria group bacterium | reverse complement strand
CCTTGGTCAAGGACAACGAGGAGTATCGCCCGACGCTCAAGAAGATGGGCCTCATGACCCGCGACCCGCGCGAGAAGGAACGCAAGAAATACGGCTTGAAGAAGGCGCGCAAGGGCCCGCAATGGGCAAAGCGCTAGGTTTACAAAAGCAGACAACAGCCGCCGCCAGGCGGCTGTTTTGGATATCCGATTATCAATTACCATCCCCGCGAATGCGGGGATCCAGAAATAAACCGGCGCGCTTCAGCCGCCGCCCCGGGCATCATCAAATGTCATTGCGAGGAGGCCGAAGGACGACGAAGCAATCCCGCGGAGGACAAACGGACGCCGGTTTCCTCGGCGCCTGCCTGTCGGCCGTTCGGCCGCTCCTGCGGCGGCCTCACTGACGCCGCGACTGCGCCGCCCCTCGACAAGCCCTGAACCGTAATGGTTCAGGGCAAGCTCGGGGACCAAGCCGGCGCAGTCGCGGAGTCGCCTCCAGACAGGTGCCGAGGAAACCTTGATGTCTCGGTCTCAAAACCATATAATATCGCGCTCGGCCTGCGGAGGCGGCAAAGCATTGCCGCCCGGCCTCGCGCAATGAAGACATCTTTTCCGCAAAGTGTGCTCCGCACAATTTATCGGGCTCGCGGCCGAGTCAGCAGGGGGTTGACAAACCTTCCTTTTTTTTGCTATGTTTTCGGCAGAAGGAGGACTTCATGAATTCTGTCGAACTGAACAGGGAAACCGCGCCCGAGGGTTGCGGAGACTGCCGTTGCTTCCTGGTGTGCTGGGTTGGACCGCGCGTGCCGGAGAGTCTCAAGTTGGGTGCCATCGTCTACACGGCCGTTTTCATGAGGGAGGGGATGTTCATGGTCGCTGACGACTGTGGCAACTCCGTCCTGGGCATGTATCGCCGCCATCACGACGGCGGCGGCGAAGGCACCCACGAAGTGCTCTTTGCCTACGTCGAGGACCCGCCTCCAACCACCGCTTGAGGCGTCAGCCAAAACGCCTCGTGAACGTCGCCCGCCGAGTAGGATATCTCCGAAAGGCGGGTTTGGCATTTTTGAACCGTTTAAAACCTGAAATAATTCGTCCCCGCGCTTCGTATGATAAACGTCGGGCGAGAAGCCTTGACAAAGGTTTCGCGAAGTGGTATTTTCAGCTCACAAGTTGTTTCAACGGAAAGGTCAGGTGAAGAATGTCTATCTTGAAGAGATTCAGGGTGGCATCCACCCTGATGATCGCCCTCGCGGCGGTCAGCGTTTCCGCGGTGCGCGGTCCTAGCTCCATGGGGGCTGAAACGGTTGGCGGCCGTCACGACGCGGTAGTTTTCTGGCGGATCGAGCGCGTCAACGACATTGCCGGCGGATGCGTCAGGATTGTTTACCGCCCGTCGGCGAATTCAACCGTCACAGCCAGCGAGGTGTTCGGCGGGCCGGACGAGGCCGTCAGCGTCATTACGGACGAGGACGTGGCTCGCGGCCGCAAGCCGGCCTGGGCGGAGCAGCGTCGCAACGACGATCCGCAAACCAGGGGCAGCTACAGCCGCATCGTGACGATTCACGTACGGTCCGCGACCGACATCAGGCTAGCCCACTGACGATTCCCCGGCTTGTCCGATGAAGCAACTGGACGCTCGGCGTCCGACAACTTCTTTTCGTCGCGTTTCGCGACCCTTGCTACGGCCGGCACTTTTGTTGGTCGTAGCTATTGTTTTATCGGGTAAATCTGGCTATCTAGTTTTTGGCTAAACCATCGGCTTTGTTGGACACTGCTTATCCACCGCCCGGCGTCTTCGAGCGTTGCGGAGAGCGTCGCGAAAAGCTACAATTCTCGCGTATGGCTGAAGGCCGGGTCGCGAAAAACACGGCGTATTTATTGTCTGCCTTTGTCGGCCAGAAGGTTTTGGCGTTCGCGTATTTCATCCTCGTGGCGCGGCTTATCGGCGCCGAGGGGACAGGGAAGTATTTCATCGCCGTTTCCTTCACCACCATCTTTTCCGTCTTCATTGATTTGGGTCTCTCGAATGTCCTGGTGCGGGAGGTGGCGAAATGTCCGGAGAACGCTGGCAAGCTGCTCTCGAACGTGCTGGGCATGAAAGCGGTTCTGGCGTCCGTGACCGTGGCGGCCGCGCTCGTGACGGCGCGGCTCCTGGGTTACGGCGCGGACATCCAGATGATGATTGCCATGGCCTCGGCCGTGATGGTGCTGGATTCCATCCATCTCGTGCTTTACGCGACGATGCGCGGTCTCCAGAACCTGCGCTACGAAGCCATCGGCGTCGTCACCGGCCAGGCTGTGACCATCGTCACCGGCACGATCTTCCTGCTCATGCGCCTGCCGCTGGTTTTCCTGGTCGTGGCCCTGTTCTGCGGCAGCAGCTGGAACGTGCTGTTTGCCGGCTGGTCGGTTCGTCGGCGTTTTCACGTGCCGTTTGCCTTGCGGCTTGAACCGGCGCTCATCCGCTTCTTCTGGGGGGTGACGATACCGTTCGCCTTGGCCGGCATCTTCTCCCGCGTCTATTCATATATAGACACGGTCATGCTGTCGCGCCTGGCCACCGTCAAGGCGGTCGGTTATTACGCCGTGGCCTACAAGTTGACCTTCGCCTTCCAGTTCCTGCCGATGGCTTTCGCGGCCGCCGTCTATCCGGCCATGAGCGAGGCCTACGTCAAGGATCACGAGCGCTTGGCTCGGATTTTCGTGATTGCGCTCAAATACCTGGCCGCCGCCGCCGCGCCGGTGACGGCGGGCATCTTCGTTCTGGCCGGGGCGCTCATCCGCCTCGTTTACGGGCCGGCCTATGCCGAGGCCGTTCTGCCGCTGCAGATCCTCATCCTGTCGCTCGCGCCGGCTTTCCTGTACTGGCCCGCGGGGTCTCTGCTCAACGCCTGCGACCGGCAGGCCCACAACACCGTCGTGATGGGCGTGACGATGCTCACGAACGTGGTCTTGAATGCCTTTCTCATTCCGCGGTTCGGGCCGGTCGGGGCGGCGGCCGCGGCTCTCGTCGGCAACACCCTGCTGTTCGTCGGCGCCTTCGTGGCCGCGACGCGCGTGGTGCGGATTGACGGCCGCGCCGTGGTGAGCGTCTTCGCCAAGGTCTTCGGGTCGGCCTTCCTCATGGCGCTCGTGCTTTGGCCTTGGCGGAACTCGGTGAGCGTTTTCATCCTTATCCCGCTTGGCGCGCTTACGTACGCCACGGCCCTGTTCGTCACTCGCGCCTTCACCGTCGCCGAAGCCAAGGCGGCCGCGAACGTATTTTTGCGGCGCGGACGCGGCGTTTCCGATTTGATGTCATGAAAGCCTTTCTGCTCATCACCCTCGATTACCCGCCTCGCCTGGGCGGGGTCGCGAATTACCTGGCGCGGTTCGCGGAGCTGTTCCGTCCGGATCGGCTGATTGTTCTCGCGCCGGAAGAAGGGGACACCCACGCCGTTGACGTCATTTCGCCGGTGCCGATCTATCGGAGGAAATTGGTTTGGCGGTGGTTCCGGCCCGGTTGGCTGCCGGCGTTCATCTGGACCGATTGGCTTTGCCGCAAGGAGCCGCCGGCCGGCCTCATCGTCAGCCATCTCTTGCCCATCGGCGAGATCGCGTATCTCATGAAGAAACGGCGCGGGTTGCCGTATGTCGTTTTCGTGCACGGCTATGACTTGGCGCTGGCCGCGCACGCCGGCGGGCGCAAGCGGCTTCTCGCCAAGAGGATCTTGGGCAAGGCCGACCTGGTCGTGGCCAACAGCGGCTACACCTCCAAGCTGGCCGAGGCGCTCGGCGCCGCGCCGGAGCGGCTGATGATCGCCAAACCGTCGCCGAACATCCCGCCATATCATGTCGTTGAGCCGGCGCTCATGGCCGCCACGCGAGCGCGTTTTGCCGGACCGGAGGATTTCCTGCTGCTCTCCGTGGGCCGTCTCGTCAAGCGTAAGGGTTTCGACACCTGCCTGCAGGCCGTGGCCGACCTCAACTGCGGGCGCCATTCGGTGCGTTATGTCATCGTGGGCGAAGGCCCGGACCGTGAGCGGCTCACGCGGATGGCTCACGACCTGGGCATTGCCGACCTCGTGACGTTCCTGGGCGCCGTGCCGCAGGAGGATCTGCCGGCGCTGTTCGCCTCGTGCGACGTCTTCGTGATGGTTCCGCGCAGCGTCGGTCCGGACGTCGAGGGTTTCGGCATCGTTTATCTCGAGGCGGCGGTCTTCGGCAAGCCGGTCATCGGTTCGCGTTCCGGCGGCGTGCCGGAAGCGGTCCTCGACGGCGAGACCGGCATCTTGGTCGATCCGCTCAAGCCCGCGGAACTCGCGGCGAAAATCTGTCGCCTGCGGTATGACCGCGAGTATGCGGCGAAGCTAGGGGAGAACGGTCGGCGGCGCGTCGTGGACGAGTTCGGCTGGAAAAGGCAATTGCGGCCGGTGCTCGCGCGGCTCGACGAGCTGGCGAAGCAATAATTATGACTGAAGCGACAACAAAATTTTCTTCCCCGAGTGAGCCCGCAGGCGAGTCGAGGGGCATGCCCTCCACTCGGGTCGGGCCAGAATATATTTCTTCCCCGAGTCGGGTCGAGGGGCTTCCTTCAGTGAGCGTCATCATCCCGACCTATCAGCACGCCGGGGAAATTGGGAAATGCCTCGCGAGCGTTCTCGCTTCGGATTTTCGTGATTTTGAGGTCATCGTCGTGAACGACGGTTCCACGGACGACACTGACGAAGCGGTGCGCCCGTACCTGGAGCGCGTCAACTACGTCAAGCAGGAACATCGGGGCGGTAACGCGACGCGCAACCACGGGTTTGACTTGAGCCGCGGCGAGTACGTGATTTTCTGCGATGCTGACGTCGTGATGCGGCCGGACATGCTGGTCCAAATGCTCGACGCGCTGAACAAGCATCCGGAAGCGTCGTATGCCTACTCGTCGTTCCACTACGGCTGGACGACTTTCGTGGCGCGGCCTTTCGACGCGGCGGCGCTCCGAAAGAACAACTACATCATGACCACCTCGCTCATCCGGCGGGCGCGTTTCCCGCGGTTCGACGAGGCCATTCGGCGCCTGCAGGACTGGGATCTCTGGCTCACGATGTTGGAACAGGGTCGGGTCGGCGTGGCGATCCCGGAGGTGCTGTTTCGCATCATCCCGCATCGCGGCGGCATCAGCGCCTGGCTGCCGAAGTTCGCCTATCGCCTGCCATGGTCGAGGATTGGTTTCATGCCGCGCCGCGTGCGGCGGTATCTGGACGCGGAGGCGGTCATCAAAAAGAAACACCGTTTGTCTTGATATCCCCTGAGCGAGCGGTAGGGGACTGTCCCCGCACCGCGAGTCGAAGGGTTACCTTATGGACCTAAGCATCATCATCGTCAACTGGAACGTGCGTGACTTGCTCGACCGCTGTCTGGCCTCGATTTTTCGGCTCACCAAAGGCATCGTTTTCGAGGTCATCGTCGTGGACAACGCTTCCGGCGACGGCAGTGTGGCGATGATCAAGGAGAAATACCCGTTGGTTCACGTGGTGGCCAACCGGCGCAACCTCGGTTTTGCGGCGGGCAACAACCAGGGCATTCGCACGGCGCGAGGGAAGAACGTCATCCTGCTCAATCCGGATACGGAAATCTTCATCGAGGACGCCTTGACCGCGCTCGTGCGTTTCATGACCACCCATCCGGACGTGGCGATTGTCGGGCCCAGGATCAATAATCCGGACGGCACGCTCCAGCCGTCGGTCAAGCGCTTTCCGGACCTGCTGTCCCAGGCCCTGCTCATGCTCAAGGTGCAGGCACTGTGGCCGTCGGCGCCGCCGTTTAAGAAGCGGCTGGCGAGGGATTTCGACTATGATCTGGAGCAGCCGTGCGACATGGTCATGGGCGCGGCCTTCATGATTCGGCGCAAGACGCTGGAGACGGTCGGTCTGCTCGACGAGAATTATTGGATCTGGTTCGAGGAGGTGGATTATTGCAAGATGGCGGCCAAGATGGGGTTGCCGACCTGGTACACGCCGACGGCGACCATCGTTCATTACAGCGGCCAGAGCTTCAACCAGGTATTCGGGCCGAAGAAACAGGAGATGTTCGACCGCGCGGCCCGGTATTATTTCCTCAAGCATCACGGCCGCCGACCATGGTTGGTTCTGCTCGCGTTGCGGCCTTTTTCCGCGGCGTTCGCGTGGCTTGCCATCCTGCCGAAAAAATTCGGCTGGCACGGGTTAAAAGTATGAATGAGCAAACAGAAAATTTCACTCCCGAGCGGACGTTGTATCTGGACGTGTCGAACGGTGTGCGACCGGTGCCTGGCACCGCGACCGGTGCCTGGCTCCGGTCGCCAGCAGAACGGACTTTTGTAGTCACCGCGCTCCTCATGCTAGCGGTTGAGCTCCTCTCGCTCATCGGCCACAACTATTCACTGGTTTCGGCCATCGGTTTCGTCGTGACCGTGGCTGCGGCAGCGGGGCTGGCCCTGTATTCGTACCCCACGGCCATGCTGCTCGTGGTCGGCGAGCTGGCGCTCGGTTCGCAGGGCGGGTATCTCTTCGCCATCGGGCCGGAAGACGGAGCGCGGCTTTCGCTCCGCATGGGGCTTTTTCTTGCGCTGTTTGCCGTTTGGGCCGGACGGACGGCAGTGGCCGTCGTGCGCCGCGACTGGTCTGGGTCGGGATTGGCTTGGTTTTTCGCCATGCGCCGGTGGGGGATACTGTGGCCGTACGTGGTCCTGCTGGCCGCCTTCGCGTGGTCGGCACTCAACGGGTTGCGGCTCGGCAACGGCTTCGGTAACGTCTTCTTCGATGCGAACGGCTACGCCTATTTTGCCCTTCTGCCAGCAGTAATTGCGGCAGGTCACGGCCGCAATTACTCCCTGAGCGAAGCCCCGTCGGAGACGGGGCGAAGTCGAAGGGCACCCGCAGATTTCTTCTACCGTGCCGCCGCCGTCACCCTCGCCGCCATCGCCATCTCGGTCCTGAAGGCCCTCTACGTCCTCTACGCCTTCAGCCACCGGATGCGCGACATCATGGTCGGCCTCTACCTCTGGGTTCGCGACACGCGCGTGGGCGAGATCACCATCGTGCTCAACGATTTCTACCGCGTCTTCTTCCAGTCGCACCTCTTCGCGATGATGGCGATCTTCGTGGCGGCGCTCGTGGCCGCTTATGCGGCATCGTGGCGCGACCGACGCGCCCTTGCGGCTGCCGGCGTCTTCATCTGGTCGCTCGCGGGCGTGCTCATGGGGATGTCGCGGAGCTTCTGGTTCGGCTTGGCGGGCGGGATCGTCGCGCTCGCGGCCATGTTGGTTTGGGGTCGCGCGCCCGGCCGCGTCTGGCGGCGGCTCGTGACGCTTTCGGTGGTTGGGTTGATTGCGGCGTGCCTCATCATCTTCACGGCCTTCGCTCTGCCGTATCCGCAGAAGGGCGCGGGCGTGTCGCTCGCGTCGCTCTTGGGCGACCGTGCCCTCTCGCTCGACGATGAGGCGGCCAAGAGCCGCTGGGCGCTCCTGCCGGTGTTAAACGGCGCGGCGATGGACCATCCGGTCCTGGGTTCCGGTTTCGGGAAAACGGTTACGTACAAGACGGAAGACCCGCGGCAAAAGGCCGCGAGCGGAACAGGGGAGTACACGACGTTCGCCTTTGAGTGGGGTTATCAGGATCTGTGGTTGAAGCTCGGTCTCATCGGCCTCGCGGCCTACGCCTGGTTCCTCTGGCGGCTGCTCAAGCCGATGTGCTTGGCGGTTTGGCGCACACGGAATAATAAAAAAATATCCCCTGAGCAAGCGGAGGCGTCTGCCCTGAGCGGAGCGCAGCGGAGTCGAAGGGTCGAAGAGGTACCGATATTCACCGCCGGCCTGCTCACCGGCGTCATCGCCCTCCTAGCCACCAACGTTTTCAGTCCGTATCTCAACCATCCGCTCGGCATCGGTTTCCTGCTGTTCGTCGGCGCATGGGGGTGGTATCAGGAATCATCGCAAGCGGAAATATAAACGTAGCGGCAGGGCTTGCCCCTGCCCCACCTTTGGCTGTATAAAATGTCATCCTCCGGTCAAGCCGGAGGATCCATTCAAAATATCCCCTGAGCGAAATACAGTCGGCGCGCAATAACGTAATATTGCGCCGCCGCCCCGGCCCGGGAGCCGGGGCGAAGGGCATTCCCAAAAATTAATGTCATCCTCCGGCTTGACCGGAGGACCCATTCGAATTTCTTCCCCGAGTGAGCCCGCAGGCGAGTCGAGGGGGCAGAGCCAATCTCAAACGTCCGGCCGTCGGGGTCGCCCTTACGGCACGCTCGGCCGCTCCAGCGGCGGCCTTCACTCACGTCGCCGACCCGCGTCGCCCCTCGACGAGCTCGGGGACCAAGCCGACGCGGGCGTCGAGTGGCCTTAAAGGGCGACCCCGCACGGCCTCGACAAAAATTGGGCTTTTATCACTAAATTTGTGTATGCGCTCGGCCTTCCCCCTACGCCGTAGCTACGGGGGACGAGCCGGGGGGCGCCAATCATGGCGGCCCGGCCTCGCGAAATGAAGTCATCTAGTCCGCAAAGTGTGCTGCGCACGTATTTTCTTGGAATTTACTCGGCTAGTTGCTTCGTCACGTCGTTCGCGAACGATGTGGTTTGACCCGTATATCATCACGGCCTACAAGGAGCTTCTGCACTGGGTTGATAGCCTCGGCGACCTGATGATTGCCAGCCACCGCAGCGTCGGCAAGCCCATGCGGGCTGATTTGACCCCATATTTCAGGATATTTAGGCACATGTCAGCCCCTTGACAATATTCGTGGTTTGCGCTAAAAATAGACACAGAAAGAACGATTAAGCAGATGATTATGCCAAAAACGATATCACGTAAGACTACCGAAAAGCCCCGCGAACGGCTGGAGCGGGTATGGCGGGAAGTGGCTGGGGGGGGGTTAAGCGTGCTCGACGAGGCCACCCTGTCCGAGGCTGAACTCAGAAACATCGCCGAACGCATCAAGCGAACCGCCGCTTTTGGGTCGGTTTTTTTGATGCTCGACAGCCTGCCGCGTTACGGCCGGAACTACGACTGGAACGTCGGGAGCATCCTACAGCACTTCGAGGCGAGCCTGGTCCTTGACGCCCTGAAGCACGTCGGCGACCTGCGGGGGCACTACAATTCCATCGGCCTAGCTTGGGTGCTCGGCGAATTCCGCACCAACGACCGCTTCGCGGCCGAATACCTTTACGAGGTGATTCGGATCGCGACGGATGCCGACGCTTGGTGGCGGGCCGCCTTCTCGCTCGAGCAGATGGGCTTCGAGGACGCCGTTAACCTGCTCAAGCGCTCGCTTAAGCCGTCGTCGCTTGAAACGCTGGAGCGACAGCTGGAAAAATTGCATGACAAGCGGGCGCTCATCGCCGTGCTTGTCTTGAGCGATTCGCAGAGCATCCGCACCGTCGTCTACCCGAAGGTCAAGGGGTTGCTCATGAAAAGCAAGGACACGGCGACCATCATCGGCTGCTGCTGGTTGATCGGGCGACTTGGGCTGATTGACGAGGATATCCTGGAGAAGCTGGAAGCCCTCATGAAGGCGGACGATTACGAGCTGCGGTACTACACGTTTTTTGCCCTCCAAAGGAACGCCAACGAGCGGCTGCGGCCGCTCCTTGAGTTGGCGGTCGCTGACTCTGACCCTCTCATCCGCAAGATGGCCGTGCGCGGCTTGGTCAGCGTGGGCAGCCATGAGTCGCTGAACCTCTTGGAGAGCGCCCTGTTCGCTGAAAAGGAAGCGCTGGTCATCGCGGAGATGACAAAGGCGATTTACCAGCTTAGGAACCCGACCGATCGCGATCGCCTGTTGACCGAGCACCAGTCCGCCAAGAACGAGAATGGCCTCATCACTGACAAGTCGGATCGTTGGTACGGCGACCCGTACATCTACGGCCGTTTCGCCGATGCCGAAGACCCGGAAAACATCTGTTTCGATCTCGTGCGCAAGCGGCTTGGCAAAAGGAAAATCCGCAATCCCGTTGACCTCGCGACCGGCAACGGCCGCACCGCCTGGCAAATCATGGACAAGTTGAAGTTCGACGGCAAGCTTTTCGCCGTGGACATCAGCAAGGATATGTGCGACTGCATCTCCCGTCGCTTGAGTCGCGAGCGGCGCTACACGAACCCAATTGAGGTTGTCCAGTCCTCAATCGCTGATTTCGGCCGCAACGCGCGCGCCAAGTCGAGTTTCGTCGTGAGCTCATTCGGTTTCCCGAGCTGCGGGGCCAATTCGGCGGCGTCCCGCGCGGAACTGGAGGCCGTCCACAACTTGCTCGCCGACGATGGCGTCTTCGTGACCATCGGCTGGGACGAGACCTACAACGACGAGTTGAGCGAGATGTGGTTCCGCTTCATCCCGGACGACATCGAGGCCAAGGACTTCGAGGAGTGGCGCGTGAAGCGGGCCGAGGCGACGGAGGGCGCGCGCAACTGCGGGCTCACCTGGTTCAAGCGCGGCCTCGTGGTGCCGCTCCAGTTCAGCACGGTCAAGGAAGCGGCCGCGGTCATGGGGGCGCTGTTCGGGCGCGACGCCGCGAGTTTCGCAGTGAGGCGCAACAAGTCCGAGTGGACGGTCTCGATGGGCATCACCTTCGACACCAAGAGCAGCCTAACGCGGATTCTTAAGCAGAAATGATATGGCGGCGGAAATCGAGGTTCTCTACGAACTCAAGACGCCGGTTGGAGCGGCGGCAGCGGCCTTGCGCCGCCTGAAGGCCGTTGGCCGGCGGGCGACCGTGGACACTTATTACATCGATCCCTTGCGGCCCGACCTCCAGCCCGTCGGCGGACGCCTCAAGCGGTGTTTTCGTTTGCGCGTCCAGGACGGGCGAGCGACCTTGGCGTACAAGGTTGACAAGTTCCGCAGGGACAAGTGGCTCTATTCCGACGAGCACGAGACGCCGGTCGGCGATGCCGAGGCGATGCGGCGCATTGCCGGGCACCTCGGCCTGCGCGAACTGGTGACGGTCAGGATGGTGAAGACGCTGTATCACACGCCCGATTATGAAATCGCCCTAGAACAGGTGGACGGGCTGGGCGCCTTCATCGAGATCGAGAGCCGGCGGGCGGTTCCGGCCAGTGCGGCAGCCAAGGAAAAAGTGCGGATCCGCCGGTTCGTCGCTTCGCTGGGCATTGAGGTCGGAGCGGAGATGAACGCCGGCAAGCCGGAGCTGATGCTCAAGAAAAAAACGAATCATGAGAGTCGAATTCGTTGAATCAAGCCGCCCCCAGACCACCATTGCCCAACCGATCGTGTTTGGCGGGTTTTCGGTGACGGATTTCCGTCCGTGCACGGCATTAATCGCGCCGGCGCCGTCTGGTCACGGAATTGTTTTTGAGAAAGACGGTGTGCGGGTGGCCGTGGCGCCGGATAATCATTTTGCCGAAGGGCCGACGCACACGACGACGCTCGCGGTCGGGAATGCCAAGATTCTGACTGTCGAGCATTTTCTTGCGGCCGTGAACGCCTTGGGGATTGACAACCTGCTCGTCCGCCTCGGCCCAGCCGGATTGCCGCAGGCGGATTTTTCCGCCGATGCGTTTGCGGAAGTTATGGATTTGGCAGGAGTTGTGGATTTGGATGCGCCGCGGCGGATCTTAAAAATCCGTGAGGCGTTTCGGATTGATGCTGACGACGGCGATGGGCAATACTGTGAGGTTGCGCCGTCGAATGGTGAGGGGCTGAAAATTGATGTTAAGGCTTCGTTCGGTTCGCCAATTGGTGAGATGACGGCCTGTTATTATGAAGGCGAAACCGATTTTCGGCGGGACTTGGGCTGGGCGCGCAGTTTCGTGCCGCGGCCGCTTGAGGCGGACGGTGCCCGGTGGGAACGGGTGCGGGAGAGATTTCCGATTCTGCCCGCCGACCCCAAACTATCGCCTTTGATTGTTTTTGATGCGAACGGCCCCATCACGCCCCTCCGCTCGCCGGACGAGCCAGCTCGGCACAAGCTGGTTGATTGCCTCGGCGACCTGATGCTGGCCGGCTGCCGCATCGCCGGACACCTGAAGTTCCGCAAGCCCGGCCACCGCTTCAATGCCCTCGTCGCCCGCCGCCTCCGCGAAGCGGCTGAAGTATTCGTGTGAGACATATCGATTATATTTTTACGTCCGCATAAAACGTGCGGAGCACACTTTGCGGACTAGATGACTTCATCTCGCGAGGCCACCCTGTACCGTAATGGTACAGGGCTCCGCAGGCCGAGCGCTATACATTATTAGTGGGGGAATGTTTGATTTCTAGATGAGGCCGGGCGGGGTCGCCCTTTAAGGCCACTCGACGCCCGCGTCGGCTTGGTCCCCGAGCCCGTCGAGGGGCGACGCGGGTCGGCGACGTGAGTGAAGGCCGCCGCTGGAGCGGCCGAACGTGCCGTAAGGGCGACCCCGACGGCCGGACGTTTGAGATTGGCTCTGCCCCCTCGACTCGCTTCGCTCGCTCGGGGAAGAAAATACAGGTAGATTTGCTCCCAAATATACTACGAAGCCCCAGCAGTCGTTGCCGGGGCTTGCCTGAAGAAAGCGTTGTTGGCCGACTCACGTCAGAGTCATGACCAGGATCGTGACCAGGATGAAAGCGCCGTTTTCGAGGGACAGCGCCGACTCCTCGAAAATCGACGCCACCTTTTTCCGCACCCCGTACCTTGCTTGGTAGCCCGACGCGCCGGCCATCAGCTTGGCGACGAACCTCTCGACTGCCAGGAGATTGACCGCGGCTCCGATGAGGAACATGAGCCACCCGACGAGCATCCAGGTTGTCGGCGGCTCATGCGGCAGGACGTACTGCTTGATTTGGGGATAGAACGAGGCGATGTCGGAGGCGATACTGCCGAGATACAGCACGCGCGCGTCCCACCGGCCGGTCAGCTGACCGATGAGCACCCAGAGGCCAACGGTTCCGGTGAATCCGTAGAGGGCCACGTATTCCGCCGGTCCGAGGTTGAAGGTGTATCCTCCGCGGACCAGGCCAAGGATGACCATGGCGACGTTGCCGATGAGCCAGCCGAACGGCAGGCGCCACCCGGCAAAGCCCTGGGTCTTCGAAGCGTACAGGAACGTGGCCGCGAGGAATGCCCAGATGGCGAACGCGGCAACGTTGATCTCCCGGGGGTGTTGCCACCCGCCGACGGCGAGGGGCGCGTATGCCCCAACGCTGAAAACGAATACCAACCAGCTCCAGAAACGTTGTCTATCGGTCACCTTTCGGCTCCTTTTGAGTTTTGGGAACGTTAGCAAATATCCGTTGTTTCGTCAAGGTGTTGAGGGGAAATATAGCCGCGGCGGAGAAGCTGGGTTTATCCACATTTTGCCTCTGTTGTGGCCTGCGCGAGTGACGTATACTGTTTGCAGTTAGCAAATAACCGCCCGCTCGTGATTTTCGCATATTCGCCCCGCGCTTCGGCGGAGCCAGCTACCGTGAGTCCAACCAGCCACAGCAAGCCCCCGGCCTCGCCGAGGGTTTGTTTTGGAAAAATGCCCCAACCTATACGAATCATGCCCAAACCGACGGCCAAAACCGTGGGTTTGGTGATGTAAAAAGTAATTATTTATACCGAGTTAACGCATTCCCAATTATGTCCGCCCCCATCTTCGTTCTCCCGCGCAATCTAGCGCCGCTCTATACCACCGTTGTGGTCGTTTACCACCTCCTAACCATCGCCATAAGTCTGTCGCCTTTCTGGTACGTGGCGAGGAAATACAAGCCAGCCAAGTGGCGGCACGTGGCCGTCGCGACGGCAGTGTCGTTTGTCGCGTTTTCGGCATTTTATTGGTTGATCGGTGATGCCGTTACTCGTTTGGTGGGACGGCTGAATATCGGGAACGGCAATCTTGTAGCTGTGCCGTTCGATGAATATCTGTTGCTCTCCTTTTTTGTCCTGGTTCCGCTGGCTCTCTCTCTCTCTGCATTTGTTTCCGTTTGGCTCGTCTATCGTAAATATAGCTGGCGGAGAGTATTGCTGGCCTGCTGTCTTGCCGCCGGGCTGATTGCGGCTTGGGTCACTGAATTCGTCGCCATCCTTTATCTGGGGGGGGGCGTCCAGCCACAATTATGAACACATTCATTTCCGTAACCAGAAAGGCTATGAGCATGAAATCAAATTCAAGAACAAAACGGGGGTTTCTTCAGGGTTTTTTGGCAATTCTCTTGGTAGTCTGTTCCTCGCTGATTATCCCGACCCGTATGGTCAGCGCCGCTACGTATGTCAGCGGGACGATAACTGCTGACACCACATGGTCGGCGGAGAACGGCCCGTACGTCGTTTCCGGCATCGTCGTGGTTCCCGCCGGCGTCACCCTAACCGTGGAACAAGGCACAATAATCAAAATGATGTCCGGCGGCTACCACGGCCTGAACGTCAGCGGGACGCTCGACGTGAACGGCACCCCCGAGGCCCCGGTCTACTTCACCAGCCTCAAGGACGACTCCGCGGGCGGCGACACCAACGGCGACGGCGCCGCCA
>JAQTNC010000002.1:86041-129534 GCA_028714475.1 Patescibacteria group bacterium | reverse complement strand
CGACGCCGGCGTGAGGGTCAGGGGCGGCTCGCTCTCCGTCTCCGGATCCGAGATCGACCACCAGGACGCCGGCGTCAGGGTCGAGTCCGGCTCGGCCTCGGTCACGGGCTCCAGCGTCCACGACAACCTCTCCTACGGGATCAGCGCCGACGCCGGGACGCTCTCCGTGACCGGCACCTCGCTCGACGCGAACGCCCTGGCCGCGGCCAACGTCAGTGCCGCCGTCTCCCTGACCCATTCAGGGAACTCCGCCACGGGCGGGGCGTCCGCCGGCTTCCTCGTCTCCGGCACCCTAGCCGCGAGCGCCCTCTGGAACGCCGACCTGCCGTACGTAGTCTCCGGCGCGGTCGCGGTCCCCGCCGGCGCCACGCTCACCGTCGGCCCCGGCGCCGTGGTCAAGTCCCGGACGGGCGGCTACCACGGCCTGAACGTCAGCGGGACGCTCGACGTGAACGGCACCCCCGAGGCCCCGGTCTACTTCACCAGCCTCAAGGACGACTCCGCGGGCGGCGACACCAACGGCGACGGCGCCGCCACCTCCCCGGCCCCCGGCGACTGGAACGCCGTCGTCGCCAAGTCCGGCTCGTCCGTCTCCATCGACGGCGCCGTCGTCCGCTACGGCGGCTACTCCGTCTACTCGGGCGACCCCCGCGCCTGCCTCCTCGCCGAGGCCGGCGGCTCCCTCTCCCTGTCCGGCTCCCGCGTCACGGCCTGCAAGACCGGCTCCGGCTACGTCGCCGACGCCGGCGTGAGGGTCAGGGGCGGCTCGCTCTCCGTCTCCGGATCCGAGATCGACCACCAGGACGCCGGCGTCAGGGTCGAGTCCGGCTCGGCCTCGGTCACGGGCTCCAGCGTCCACGACAACGCTTATGCCATAAGAAACGCCGGCTCAACCGTCGTCGAGGCCCAGAACAACTGGTGGGGTGGGGGCGGCCTATGCCTCGACACCATCGTCCCGCCGTGCTCGGGGCAGAAGGTCTCCGCCAACGTCACCTACTCGCCCTGGCTCGACTACGACCCGATTGTCCCCGAGACGGCCATTTCCTTCGCCCCTACTGGGTTTGTGAAGACAGGCGATGCCTCGGTGTCGTTCCGGTCGATATTCGGCAGGTCCTTCCAGTGCCGCCTCGATGGAGGGTCTTGGGAGGCTTGTCAGAGCCCGAAGACGTACTCCGGCCTCGCGGAAGGTCAACATTCATTCGAGGTCTATGCCATCGGCCCATTCGGAAACGCGGACCTTTCTCCGGCCTCGGCTTCATGGACAATCGACACAATGGTATCGTCGCTGGCCGTCATAACGCCGCAGGAAGGCGGCAGGACGGCGACGACAACAGTCAACGTATCGGGGACGGCTGACGACGGTGTCGGCTCCGGCATCGCCTCCGTCAGCGTCAACGGCTCCGACTGTGCAATCGCCGGCAGCCAATGGGCGTGTCCCGGTGTGGAACTCGAGGACGGTGAGAATACCCTTCACGTAATGGCTCGCGACAACTCGGGCAACGAGGCCACCGTCGACACACGCGTGACGCTTAGGCATCCCGTCGTAATTGTGCCGGGCATCATGGGTTCTTGGAACTGGAACGTCATGCTTCACGACTCATTGCCAGACAGCTGGAGCTTTTCTCCCGGCAACGAATATTATGACGGTCTGATCGGTACGTTCGAGGAGGCTGGATACGAGATGGACACGGACCTGTTCGTCGCGTTCTACGACTGGCGCAAATCCAACGATGTGAACCAAGCCGGGAACTCGGTGGACAGTTACCTCATCCCCATGATAGACAGGGCGAAGGCGGCCTGCAACTGCGGACAGGTTGACGTCGTGGCGCACAGCATGGGCGGGCTCCTTTCCCGCAGCTACATCGAGAGCGATCGCTATGTCGGGCGCGAGGATGTTCACCAGCTTGTGCTTGTCGCTGTGCCCAACCAGGGCTCGTCGACATCATATGGACTTTGGGAGGGCGGGAGGATACCGAAAAGTTGGGATGCAAAGACAAAGTCATTTATGGCTGGTTACCTGTGGTCGTTGTCAGACAATAAATTGTTTGGCTTAACTGACGAAGGTAGATATCTCACAATTCATAGCAACGTTAATTCAGTTCAGGAGTTTCTCCCCACCTACGACTACGTCGTCAGGGATGGGGAGACGGTGCCCAGCGCGTCGTTGATCGAAAGGAACCAGTTACTGCCGTCCATGAACTCGAATCTTTCGACTCTCCTGTCTAGGGCACACGTTCATACGATAATAGGCACAGGCGAGCCCACGGTCGATTCCATCCCCGTCGTGACCAGAAGCGAGGATGATGCGCCGCTGTGGGTTGACGGCAGGCCGGATCCGATTGATCCAGTGGCGAACAGTCTGTTGGGTGACGGAACGGTCTTGAGGGCTTCCGCAACAATCGAGGGTGTTGACTCGGAGACTGTTATCCCGGCCACACACACGGGCATCCTCGACTCCTCCGAACCGGTGGTGGCGCGCATCCTCGGCGCCCTGCCGCAGACTTATGTCCCCAGCCCGAGCTACGCCGACTTCATCAGCTACTGGTTCGCCTCGCCCGTCTCGGTCAGGATCACCGACCCGCAGGGCAGGGTGATAACGAGCGACTCAAACGGCATCCCCGGTGCCGAGTACTCCGGCGAGAGCGACCCGGCTGGGGTCAAGGTCGTGTTCATACCCGACCCACTACCGGGCCAGTATCATGTCGAGCTCACTGGCGTGGCCGAAGGGGGCGAATACCACATGGCCGTCTCGAGCGGCGGCTCAGAAGGCTTGTCTGTCGTGGGCGGAAATATTCAGCCCGGCCAGGTCCTGGCGTATGACGCCAACTTCGACCCGACGAACCCGGACGAGCCGGTGACGGTCGTTGACGCGAGCCCTCCGGTCGTCGGTGAAGTCTCGCCGTTGTCCGCGCCAATGGGCGAAACGGTGACTCTATCCGCCGCATATTCCGACGACACCGGCGTGACGGCCTGCACTCTGCTTGTCGACGGCGACGAACAGGGAATCATGAGTCTGTCGGCTCCGAGCGGTGTGACCGGAATAGCGACACTTGCTCATTCATTTGCCGTGTACGGCGGACATGACGTCTTCGTTCGATGTGCGGACGCCGCCGGGAACGTCGGCGACGGTCCGACCATAACGTTCCAGGCGACCGACGCGGCTTCGCCGAGTGTTGCGATCGTCTTCCCGGCCGAAGACTTGTTGACCAAACAGCCCACGATTGCCGTTTTTGGGACCGCCAGCGACGCCGAATCGGGCTTGGCCGCCGTTTCGGTTAACGGTACCGCCTGCGGCATTTCCGGAAATGACTGGTCGTGCCCGGCTGTCCCGCTTTCTGCCGAAGGGTCCAATGCGCTCACGGCGACGGCGACCGACCTCGCGGGCAATTCAGCCATCGCCTCCGTCTCCGTCACCCTCGACACGGTTCCGCCAGACTCCGTCATCGATTCCGGTCCAGCAGAACTTGTCAGCTCCGCTGACGCAACCGTTGCGTTCCACGCCACGGAGGACGGCGTCGCCTTCGCCTGCTCGCTCGACGGCGCGGTATTCTCGACGTGCGCGAGCCCCGCGAGCCTCGCCGGACTCGCCGACGGGCCGCACTCCTTCGCCGTCCGCGCCACGGATGCCGCAGGCAACGACGACCCGACCCCGGCGACGATTGAATGGACGGTTGACACCGTTGCCCCGGCCGTCGCCATCTCGGCCCCGAACGACGGCCTGCTCACGAACCAGCCGACCGTGACGGTTTCCGGCACGGCGTCAGATTCCGGCTCCGGCCTCGCGTCCGTGAGCGTGAACGGCGCGAATTGCGAAAACGTTGAAGGCGCTTGGATGTGCGCCGACCTGCCGCTCGTAGAGGGCGCGAACGCGCTCACCGCGACGGCGACCGACGCCGCCGGAAACCCCGCGACGGCCATCGTCACCGTCACCCTTGATACGATTGCGCCCGACACGACGATCGATTCCGGCCCGGCGGCGACCACGACGGAGACGTCCGCGGCGTTCGCCTTCGCCGCGACCGAGGAGGGGAGTGTCTTCTCCTGCTCGCTCGACGGGGTCACTGCGGAGCCGTGCGCGAGCCCCAAAGAGTATTCCGGCCTAGCCCTCGGCGCCCACTCCTTCTCCGTCTATGCCTCCGACCCCGCCGGCAACCCCGATACCACCCTCGCGACGTGGGCTTGGACGGTCGTGAGCCCCGACGCTGACGGCGACGGCGTCCTCGACGCCGACGACGACTGCCCGGCGGTCCCCGGCGCGCCCGAGAGGAACGGCTGCCCCTTCGCCGACCGGACGAACGTGGACATGAGGATAATCGACTCCGCGAAGACCGGCGAGTGCGGGTACCGCCCCGACGGCAAGCCAATCGTCGAATGCACCAGGCCCCTCGCGGGAGTCACGGTCAAGGTCTTCGACCGCGACGACGCCGACTTCATCTCGGCCTTCGGCGGCCGGAGGCCGGCCAAGCACCTTATGGACGACGTGTACGAGTCCGGCGTCGGCCTCGTCGGCGCGTGCGTGACGGACGCCGCCGGGACCTGCCTCGCGGGCGAGGACCACCCCGGCCGCTTCCTGGTCGTCGTGAAGCACACGGAAGGCGCGCAGTCCGTGTACACCGGCAAGCTCAAGGAGTTCAGGAAGTCCGTCCGCAACGCTTTCGACGCCGAGGACGACGACGATGACGTGTTCGAGGACGTCAACCCGAACTGGCTCATGCTCACCAAGAACCTCCATATCATCAAGCACATCAAGAAGAACGGGGAAGTGAAGCTCGACGGCGGGAAGCTGACGGTCGTGACCGGCTCGCGCCTCGACGTCCTCCAGCCGGACTACGTGGTCTGGAGCGGCGAGGAGGAGCTGTACCCCTTCGTGCTCACGGCCGATGACAACGACTGGACGGTTGACGCCTGCCTCGAGGTGCCGGCGGGGTACGAGATAGCGGGAGTGCTCGACGAGAACGGCGACGTCGTCACGACGGAAAGCTGCGTCAGCACCGTGCTCCGCAACGAGTCCAAGGTCTTCCTCTTCCGCGCCGTGGACGTCGGCAGCCCGGAGCCCGACTTCGGCCTCACGCTCACCGCCAGCCACCCCGGCAAGGCGCCGACCAGGGTCAACGCCACGCTCGAGGGCATGCGCAGCCGCATGGAGGCGGGGATAGAGAAGGGCGTCCGCACCCGCGTCAGCAAGCTCGCCCCGAAATGGTCCGCCAAGGCGGCGGAGGTCGGGGAGAAGGCGAGGTCAGTGGCCGACAAGAAGGCGCGAGAAGCGAACCGACGTTAGCAATTACACGCAAAACGGCACGAGCAAAAGCCGCGGCCCTTGAGGCTGCGGCTTTTCTTTATATTGGAGTTAATTAAAGTTTCGTTTTGGTAAAAGCACTGATGCCGTGACACAAATAAGCTACCATCCCCCCGCAGTACTGCGGGGGGATCCAGAATCCAAATAGCAAAGTGAAGGAGTCGGCTCGGACTGGATTCCCGCTTTCGCGGGAATGGTAGAAAAAAATGAAACTTTAATTAACTCTTTTATAGCAAATTGGCACGGAGTTATCTATTCTGCATTTGGCGATTCCAGCACCGACCCGACGAAATCCTTGTAGCCGCGGAGGAATTCCCGCCCGTTCTGGGCGGCCTTGCCCTCGATTTGCAGTTCGGTGAGGGCGAGGGCACCTTCGGCGGCGGCCACGGCCGGGGAACCGTCCGGCGTCGAGAAGACCTCGCCCACGCGGTGGCCGACGCTGTCCGTCACGGTCTGGGCGGCGATGATCTTGAGGCGAAGGACGCGCCCGTTTCGAGTCCAAAAAGTGAACAGCCCCGGCCACGGCGCATAGGCGCGCAGGCGGCGTTCCAACTCAACCGCCGTAGCGTGTTCCCAATCGGCGCGGCCATCTTCCTTGGCGATGATGCGCGTGTAAGTCGCGGCGTCATGATCCTGCTCCTGCGGTGCGAGTTGGCCCTCGGCGATTTTTTCGAGATGGTCAGCGAGCAGGTCAGCCGCGGCATGCGACAGCCGCGTGGCCAGCGAGCCGTACGAGTCGGCACCGCCGATCGAAAGCCGCGCCTCGGCATAGACCGGGCCGTGGTCGAGCTCGGCGTCCATGAGCATGAGCGAGACGCCGGTTTCGGTTTCGCCCGCGAGGATGGCGGCCTGGATAGGGGAGGCACCGCGGTATTTCGGCAGGAGCGACCCGTGGAGGTTGAGCGTGCCGTGTTTCGCGATCGCCAAAAGTTCCGGCGGCAGGATTTTCCCGTAAGCGGCGACGATGATGAAATCCGAGTTGAGGGCGGTGATGGCCGAGCGGAATTCGTCGTTGCCGCGCAGGCGCTCCGGTTGCATTAATGTCAAATGGCGCTGGTCGGCCGCGAGCGCGATCGGCGATTTCTGCGGCGCGGCGGAGCGCCCCGCTGGCTTGTCGGGCTGGCTCACGACCGCGACGACCTCAAAACGGCGCGGGTCAGACACGAGGCGCTCGAGCGGAGCGACCGCGAAGTCAGCCGTGCCGAAATAGATGATGTGCAAGGGTTGGTTCATAATAAAGCTTTTTCTGCCCCGACCCTGTGGAGGGGCAGGCACCTCACTCGTTTCGCCCCTCGACAAGCTCGGGGCAGAACATGGGCGACCGTCAGCGGCGGCGTTTCACTTCGCCTTTGGCGCGGTCGATAAACAGAATGCCGTCAAGGTGATCGATTTCGTGTTGGCAGACGCGGCCGAGCATGCCTTCGGCGACGAAGGTGACCTTGGCGCCGTTCATCGTCTGTGCGTTCACGGTGACGGTCGCGGCGCGCTCGACCACGCCCCAAGTGCCGGGCACGGAGAGGCAGCCTTCCTCTTCGCTCGCCGTCTTGCGCGAGCGCTTGGTGATGGTCGGGTTGGCCAGGGCAACCGTGCCGTCGGCCGTCGCGGCGACAAACAGGCGGATGCCTTCGCCCACCTGTGGCGCGGCCAAGCCGACGCCGCTGGCGGCAACCATCGTTTCGGCCATGTCCTCAACCAGCCGGCGCAGCTTGGCGCTGCCCAGTTCGGCGGTCGGGATGTTGGCGGCTCGGCGGCGAAGCACCGGATCGCCCTCGGTGACGATTTTTCGGACGGCCATATTTGATGAGATGCGGAGTTGCGGGGGTGCGGGGACGCGCAGTGACGGAATGTTTAGCGTTGATTTGCCCCGACTGGATTTTATCAGCGGCGGGATTTTTTGCCCAATCTTCTTCGACTTGGGGCGACTCGGCTTTTTCTCCCCGGACTCGTCCTGCTTGGAAACGAATTTCGGGTACGAGGCGGTGAAGATCTTGGCGCGGTTGGTGGCTCCCTTGAGCGACATCACCCACTCGCGGCACCGGATGAGTTCTAGCCGGCGGGCGCCGTAGCGCTTAAAGATGTTCAGGTAGACGCCGATGGACTTGAGGTCGTCGAACATCTCGGCGGTTTCGGCCGCGTCCTGCTGGTGGCGCGTGGCCTGGGCCTTGTCGTCCGGTTTGGGTTTGGCCAAGGCCGCGCCCAGGAGCGAGCCGATTTTCTTCATATTATAGTCGGTGGTCGGCAGGCGGCCGTCTACTCGGCCAACAAGGTAATTTAGAGCATTTTTGCCTGTCTGTCAAGGCTTTCTCGGCGTACATCTCGGCTGTTCCTAACTGACAATACGCCTATTTTACTCCAGAAACACCAGATTCGGAAGATATTTCTTGGGGGTTGACTTTCCAGCCGAAATTTGCGATAAATATAAGGCAAACAAACCCCTTATACAGACTACCTATGCGCCGATTTCTCACCACGCTCGTCGTTGCCGTCGCTTTCGTCGCGCCCACCGCCGTTCTGGCTGCCGGTCCGGACATGTCCTACGTCGGGCAAATCCTGATTGACGCCGGCCGTCACGGCGAGGCGTATTACATCAGTCCCGCCACCAGCCAGCGCGTCTATCTCGGCCGCCCGGCCGAGGCGCTCGAGCGCCTGACGAGGCGCGCCGTGCTCATGCAGTTCAGCGATATCGAGAAGATACCGCTTGAGGGGCAGACGGCGGGGGATGCGGCGTTCGCCGCGACCCAAGCCGGCCGCGTGCTCTTGCCGAACGATTTGCTCGGTGCCGCCTGGTATGTCAGGCCCATCCTTGTTTATCGTTTTCGTCTGGCCACGCCTGGCGACGCCTTGCTCATCATGCGCGCCGGCACGCCGGTGTCGTCTTCGGTCATTGATCGCATCCCGCTCGAACCGGGTGACGCCGTGCCGCCGCCGACCGGCGAGCATAAGATTACGAGCGTCGAGGCCGCGGACACGGTGAAGCTCGATGACGGCTCGACCGTGCGCCTCATCGGCGTGGATGTGCCGTCGAATCCGGACTTGCAGGAGAGCGCGAAAGCCCGCATCCAGGCGGTGGCCGGCGAGAACTCCTGCAGTGTGCAGGGCGACTTCACCGACCAGGCGGCGGACGGCGCGAAGCTGCGCTGGCTCGTGTGCGGCGAGGTGAACCTGAACAGCGACCTCGTCCGCAAGGGCCTCGCCTTCCATAACGTCGGCGCGCCGAACCTGAAATACGCCGAACAGATGATCGTCGCCGGTCTTGACGCCCTGCGCGACAAGAAAGGGTTCTGGAACAAGTAGCGGCGCGACCCTGTCTCGCACCGATAATTTTGACGTAGCGGCGAGACCCTGACGCAACCACAACAAACGCAAGGCGCGTTTAAGGTGGTGCCGGACAGGGTCCGGCCGCTACGTTTTATTTCGTCGACACGACGGCAACAACCGCTGCCGTTTGACCAAGATGGCCGTTTTCGTTAGACTTCCGTCAGCATCTCGCACCATTCAACCAGCCGGCAAAACCGGAAGGAGGAGTCGTCATGCCCATCACCCTGAAGCGTTTCCTGATTGCTAACCTCGCGGCTCTCGGCGTGACGTCGGCGGTGTACCTGCTGGCGCATTGGACCATCGATTCGGCTCTCTACAAAGCGGTCTTGTCCGCGGCCAGCACGTTCGCCTTGTCGTTGGCCTGGTCCAAACATCTCGTCCGTCGGGCCAACCGCGCCGCGGATTTCAAGAAGAAGGATTCCGAGCTGTGGACGGTTAACCGAGCGGCCTTGGCCTACGGGACGTTGGCGTACACCGGCCTCTTTTTCGGCCTTTGCTGGCAAGCCTTGACGGCCGCCATCCATGCGCCCGGGCGCCCCGCCGTCGTTGGTTATTGTTTCATGGCCGTTGTCCTGGGCGGATGGTCAATCGGTGGCATTACGGCAATAATCGGCGACGTCAGGAGCGCGGCTCGAGAGGGCGGGCTGCGTGGATATCCGTTGTCGATTTTGGTTTCCGTCACGCTGGCCTCGCTTTCCTTAACGGTGTCACTGGCCAACGCGTTGCCGGCCCTGCTCGGTTTGGCCGCCCTGCTCCTTGTGATTGCCAAGGCGGCAGGCCATCCTTGGTTCGGCACGAAGCGGCTTTGGTAAATCGTTTCGTGATTCGAGAGGAACCAAGCGCATCTTATTCGACCCGCGCCAACTTGCGCGGGTTTAGTAGTATCAAAAAGACGGCTTTCGCCGTCCGGATTTTTTTCATCGTCGCCAACTTCAGCCGATGCGCATTTCCGCCACCAGATACCCCACGCCGACCGGCTTTTCGTAGGAGAGGATGCGCGTTTCGAAATGGACGTCGTCCATGAGTCCGGCCAGGATGCCAAGACCCTTAAGTCCGCAGGCCTTGGCTTCCGTCGCCCAAGGCTCGTCCACGTCGAGGATGCCGACCGGGTTGTTTGCCTCAATCAGGGAGATGACCTTCTCGTCCAGCGCCACGCCGCGCGGGTTCAAACCTTCCGGAGACTGCTCGCCGACGCAATGAGACAGGTCAGCCGAGGCGATGACGGCGACGCGGGTCGTCGCGCTCATGATTTCGTCCTTGAGCTCTCGGCCGATATTGAAATGCGCGCGCATGTCCAGTTGGGCCGGCACCATCGGTATGATTTTCGTCTGCGGGAGGTTGGGCGTCAGGTAAAAAAGAGGCACGGCCGTTCCGTAGTCGAGCCGGTCCGCGCTGTCTAGCGCCAGCGGCAGGTGTTTGAGCTTGAAGTCCTCGCGGACGCGGTCGGCCAGCATGATGTCCGCACGCCACTTCATTTTGGTCATGAGATCACCGAATTCCTCGAAATTGCTCGCGTATTCCTGATTAACATTAATGACCACGGCGTCCGGCAGGGCTGGACCGTGGGGGGAAATGACGATGATGGTTTCCGGCTTGGCGGCTTCGAGCGACGCCGCCATTTGCTGCATGGCCTGCCGCGTCTTCTCGACCAGCGCCAAATTCTCCTTGCTGATGGTCGGCAGGAGGAGCGGGGTGTGGGCGGCAATGCCAGCAAACACGAGCGCCATATTACATATATTCTAGCATATTCGTTGGCGGTTATCCACACGGCGGGACGGCGGGGACGGTGGGGCTATTGCTGTTCGGTTTTTGTTCGGTTATAATGTTAGTGAGGGGTAAGCCCTGTGGATAACTGACCCACCATAATGTATTAAACGGAGGTCATCCCCGCGAAAGCGGGGATCCAGAAGCACATATGAGCATCGCCAAACTTACCAAACGCCAGACGGAAATCCTGAATTACATCGTCGGTTTCATGCGGGAAAACGGTTATGCGCCGTCATACCGCGAGATCGGCGAGGAACTGGGCATTTCGTCCACGGCTACTGTTCACGAACACGTCAAGAACCTGGAATCCAAGGGATACCTGCGGGACGCGGAAGGCGAGACGCCGCGGACGATTGACGTGGCGCCGGCGGTCTTGCGCGCGTCGCGGGCGCTGGAGCTGCCTTTACTTGGTTTGATTGCGGCCGGCGAGCCGATTGAGGCCATCGAGGGCAACGAGACGATTGACGTGCCAGCCTCGATGGTGCGCGAAGCGGGGGATTCCTATGTTCTCAAGGTGAATGGCGAGTCGATGATCGAGGACGGCATCAATTCCGGCGATTACGTAGTGGTCGAGCGGGGCAAGCAGGCGCAGAACGGCGACATCGTCGTGGCGATCCTCGACAACATGTACGCCACGCTCAAGCGCTACTACCGCGAGCCCGGCCGCGTCCGCCTCCAACCGGCCAACAGCAGCATGAAACCGATTTACGTTAAGGACGTGTTGGTGCAGGGCATCGTGCGGGGGCTCATCAGGAATTACGCCGGATAACCTTTATAATTAATTGTTTGAACATATGACTAAACGCCAAATTCGTGCCGCGTATCGCCAGTTCTTCGGGGCCGTGAAGGACGTGGTGATGGGGGAGTGATGGAGAGACGCGGTGATTCGTCCGCTTGCCAGAAAGTTCTTGCCCGAGCGTAGTCGAGGGCCGGTTGCGCGTGGCGTGGTGCCCCTCGCCCCGGCTCCCGGGCCGGGGCGGCGGCGAAATATTACGTTATGGTGCACCGACCGCGCTCCGCTCGGGGAAGAACATAACGAAAAGGCCGCAGGTTCATGCCAGCGACCTTTTCATTTACTTATTCGCTGCGATTCTCTTGATGGCGATAGTCAGCTTGTCATTCTTCACGTCTACGGTGACTGATTCCTCCTCGCCGACGGTTCCCTCGATGAGCTTGAGAGCGAGCGGGTCGAGAAGTTCGTGCTGGATGACGCGCTTGAGCGGCCGGGCGCCGTAAGCCGGGTCGTAGCCTTTCTGGGCCAGCCAGGCCTTGGCTTTGTCGGTGACTTTGAGAAAAACATGTTTTGCGGCGAGTCGTTTGGCAATGCGAGCCAGCTGAAGATTGACGATGTGCGTTAGGTCACCCTCGGACAATGCCTTGAAGACGATGATCTCGTCGAGACGGTTCAGGAATTCAGGCTTGAACTGCTCTTGAAGCATGTTCATGACGCGGTTCCGGGTCATCGTGTTGATGTCTTCGTCTTCGCCGCCGAAGCCAATCGTGCCCTTGCGTTTGCCCGTGTCTAGAATCGCGTCGGAACCGACGTTCGAGGTCATGACGATGACCGTGTTCTTGAAATTGACGCGGCGGCCCTTGGCGTCAGTGAGGCGGCCCTCGTCGAGGATCTGCAGGAGCGCGTTCCAGACGTCCGGATGGGCCTTCTCGATTTCGTCAAAGAGCACGACCGAGTATGGCTTGCGGCGCACGAGCTCGGTGAGCTGGCCGCCCTCGTCGTAGCCGACGTAGCCCGGCGGCGAGCCGACCATGCGCGAGACCGTGTGCTTTTCGCCGAATTCGGACATGTCGAGGCGGATCATGGCGTTCTCGTCGTTGAACAGCAATTCGGCGAGGGCGCGCGCGAGTTCCGTCTTGCCGACGCCGGTCGGGCCGAGGAAGAGGAACGAGCCGATGGGCCGCGATTCCTCGGCGATGCCGGCCCGCGAGCGGCGGATGGCATTGGCTACGGCCGAAACCGCCTCGTCTTGGCCGATGACGCGTTCGTGGAGCGATTTTTCCATATGCGCGAGCTTGGCCGCCTCGCCCTCCAGCATCTTGCTGACCGGCACGCCGGACCAGCGCGAAACGACGCTGGCGATGTCTTCCTCATTTACCTCCTCCTTGAGATAGCGGTGGCCTTGCTGCAGCTCCTTGAGCTTGATTTCAGTGGCCGACAGCTCCTTTTCCGCCGCCGGGATGCGGCCGTAACGGATTTCCGCGACCTTGTTGAGATCAGCCTGACGCTCGGCAATGTCCGCTTCCTGCTTGAGCGCGTCAATCTCCTTCTTCTTGGCGCGGATGGCCGTCACCACGTCCTTCTGGCTCTTCCAGGCGATCTCGAGCGCCGCATGCCTCTCTTTCAGTTCCGCCATTTGCGGCCCGAGTTCCTTGAGGCGCGCCACGGAGTCGCGATCGGATTCCTTCTGGAGCGCGCGCTTCTCGATTTCCAGGCGCATGATGTCGCGCTTGAGCCGGTCAAGTTCCTGCGGCTCGGAGTCAATGTCCATGCGGAGCGCCGAGGCCGCTTCGTCAATCGCGTCCACGGCCTTGTCCGGCAGGAAGCGGTCCTGGATATAGCGCGACGAGAGCTTCACGGCCGCGACGATGGCCGGGTCGGTGATGCGGACGCCGTGATGCAGCTCGTAGCGTTCCTTGATGCCGCGCAGGATGGCGATGGCATCCTCGATTGACGGCTCGTTCACCAGTACGGGCTGGAAGCGGCGCTCCAGCGCCGGATCCTTCTCGATGTGCTTCTGAAATTCCTTGAGTGTCGTGGCGCCGATGGCGCGCAGTTCGCCGCGCGCCAGGGCGGGCTTGAGCATGTTGGCGGCGTCGAGTGACGAGCCGTCGGACGAGCCAGCACCGACCAGCGTATGTAGTTCGTCCATGAAGAGGATGACGCGGCCAGCCGACTGCTCGACTTCCTTGATGACGGCCTTAAGCCGTTCCTCGAACTCGCCGCGGAACTTCGAGCCGGCGACGAGCGAGCCGACGTCGAGCGATACGACCTCCTTGTCCTTAAGCGATTCCGGCACGTCGCCCGCGACGATGCGCTGCGCCAGTCCTTCGACAATGGCGGTCTTGCCGGTGCCGGCCTCGCCGATGAGCACGGGGTTGTTCTTGGTGCGTCGCGTGAGCACCTGCATGACGCGGCGGATCTCGTCATCTCGGCCGATGACCGGGTCGAGCTTTTCCTGGCGCGCCAGTTTGGTCAGGTTGCGCGAGTATTTCTCAAGCGCTTGGTATTTCTGCTCCGGTTCCGTCGAATCGACTTTTTGGTTGCCGCGCACGGCGACGAGCGCCTTGAGCACTTCGTCACGGCTGATGCGTTGCTCCTCCAGGAAACGCTGGATGCTGCCGCCAGCGCCAAGCAGACCCAGGAAAAGGTGTTCGGCCGAGATGTATTCGTCGCCAAACCGTTCGGCCTCCTTCTCGGCGACGCGCATCGTCTTGACGAAACCGGGGGCCACCGACAGCTGGAGCGTCTCGGCGTCCTGTTCGGTGCGCGGCAAACGAGCGGCCAGTTGTCGAGCCTGATCTTCAAGCGCTTCCGGATTCACGCCGGTCTTTTTGAGCACGGACACGACCACGCCGTCCTTCTGGCCGAGCAAGCCAAGGAGGAGGTGAATGGGGTCGAGTTCCGGGTTTTGCGCTTCCAGCGCCAGCCGCTGGGCCATTTCCAGCGCCTCGCGGGCTTTGGTAGTGAAATTGTTCGGTTGCATAGCGGTTTATAGCTTGGAAAGGGGATTAGCACTCGGCTTGCCAGAGTGCTAAAGGCATTATTAGCCATATAATAATGAAAGTCAAGATGGGTTTCTTGGGGCGCCGTGTCTCAAGGATACTGGCTACATTTTGATGATTCTGGGGATAAGTTATGGCGCGGCGGCCGGAAATTGCTCAATTCATGTATAATTAACCTGGTATGAGAGTCAATATTCTGGGTGTTCCGATTGATGCCGTGACGGCCGACCAGGCCTTCCGTTTCGTGACGGATGCCGTCCTGTCTGGGCGACGCGGCTTGTTCGTGGCCACGCCCAATCCGGAGATGCTGGTGTTGGCCAGCCGCGATAATAATTTTGCTGACACCTTGCGCCGGGCCGACCTGAATATCGCTGACGGCACGGGGCTGCTTTTCGCGGCACGGTTCCAGGGCGAACGGTTGCCGGGTCGGGTGCCGGGAGTGGAATTCATGGAACGGCTGGTGGCCTGGGCGGCAGAAACCGGCCGAACGGTTTTCCTTTTGGGCGGAATTGAGCCGGATACCGCCGAGCGGGCGGCGGCGGCGCTTCGGAAACGCCACCCAAACATCAAAATCGTCGGTGCCGAGAGCGGCGGCCAGGTTTACGGCGCGCCGAACGGAGATTGGCTCGCGGATGACCGGGTCATGGAGGAACTAAGGTCGGCACAGCCCGATCTCCTCTTCGTTGCGTTCGGCCACCGCAAGCAGGAGCAGTGGATTGCCCAAAACCTGCCGAGCCTGCCGTCGGTGGCCGTGGCCATGGGGGTCGGCGGCTCGTTCGACTTCATCGCCGGCCGCGCTCGGCGCGCTCCGGCCATCATGCGACGTTTGGGCCTGGAGTGGCTATGGAGGCTCATTCGTGAGCCTAAGCGCTGGCGCCGCATCATTGTCGCCTTTATCGTGTTTCCGTGGTTGGTGATAACCTCCCGTCAGCGGTATAATGAATAATTGGTTTCCCTTATCTTCTTGCTTATGGTTCGCGTCCGTTTCGCCCCATCGCCAACCGGTTACGTGCACATCGGAAGCCTGCGCACGGCGCTTTATAATGAGCTGTTTGCCCGCCACCACGGCGGCAGTTTCATACTGCGCATCGAAGACACGGACCGCAACCGGTACGTGCCCGGTTCGGTCGAGAACCTTTTGCGGACGCTCGAATGGGCCGGCCTCACGGTGGACGAGGGGCCGTATCTGGACAAGGACGGCAATATCCGGCAGAAAGGCGAGAGCGGGCCTTATGTCCAGTCGGAGCGGTTGGGGCTTTATAAGGAGTATGCGGAAAAGCTGCTCGCGGACGGCCATGCTTACCGTTGCTTCTGTTCGGCGGAAACGTTGGAGAGCATGAAACAGGCCCAGGCCGCCGCTGGCCGAGCCATCATGTACGACAAACGCTGTCGGGCACATGAGCCGTCGGAATCGACGCGGCGCGCTGAAGCCGGCGAGCCTTTTGTCCTTCGCCTCAAGATGCCGGAAACCGGCAAGACGGAATTCGCCGACGCGGTCCGCGGCCAGGTGTCGTTTGAGAACGGGTTGATAGACGACCAGGTATTGATGAAATCCGACGGTTACCCGACCTACCACCTCGCCAACGTCATTGACGATCATCTCATGGGGATAACGCACGTCATCCGCGCCGAGGAATGGCTGCCGTCCACGCCCAAGCACATCCTGCTTTATCGCGCTTTCGGTTGGGAGCCGCCGGTCTTCGCGCATTTGCCGCTGCTTCTTAACGCGGACCGCTCCAAGCTTTCCAAACGCCAAGGCGACGTGGCGGTCGAGGACTACCGCCGCGCCGGCTACCTGCCCGAGGCACTCGTGAATTTCGTCGCGCTCATGGGTTGGAATCCGTCGGCCGATCGCGAAATCTATTCTAAGGACGAGTTGGTTGCGGAATTCAATTTGGAGAAAATCAACAAGGCTGGAGCGGTCTTCAACCGCGAGAAGCTGGACTGGTTCAATCGAGAATACATCAAGTCGCTTTCGGCGGAACGGCTGTTGGACGTGGCCTTGCCGTTCTTCATTGAGCAGGGTTTGCTGTCGCGAGTAGGGGAGAACCTGCTGGCTCATCCGGACGGCCCGGACATGACCGAGCGGCTGAAGAGGGTTTTGGCCCTCGAACGCCAGCGCGTTGATCGTCTGTCCCAGCTGGCGGAAGGGTCCGGCTTCTATTTTGCCGAAGACCTGCCCGTTGACCCCGCCGTCATCCCTTGGAAAAAATCGACCAAGGAGGTGGCCGCAGATCGCTTGAGCGGCTTGCTGGAACTGGCCGAGCGTTTGCCGGCGGAAACGTACGCGGACCCGAAGGCGTTGGAACGTGAGTTCGTCGGTTATGTCGCTGAAAAGGGTTGGACCAACGCCGATTCGCTTTGGCCGATGCGGGTGGCCCTGACCGGCCTCGCGGCCTCGCCCAGTCCCTTTGAGGTCGCTTGGGCGATTGGCCAGGTCCAGACCGTCAAGCGCCTGCGAAAGGCCATCACCTTGCTGTCATGAAAATGTCGGCTTCATCATCGTTGACGTGGCGAAACACGGCGATAACGCTGGCGGTTTTGGCGTTGATGGCGGTGATGACCGTCAGCGCGTCGGCGCAGGAAACAACATCGGAAAGCGCGGCGGAAACCGTGACGGAAACAACGGCGACGGCGTCGGATCAGCCGTCCGGCGACGCGACCGCTGAACAGGATCAGGAAAAGAAGGCTGAAGTTGACGTGGGTGAGCTGACCGAGCAGATCGACGACCTTAAGGGCAACGTCACCACCAAGAAGAAGGATTTGGACGCCATCAACAGCCGCATTCGGCAATACGAATCCTTGGCCATGCAGAAGAATGCCGAAGCGGCCTCGTTGGCCGATGACGTCGCACTGATCGACAACCGCATCGCCAAGGAGCAGCTGGAGATTGACATCACCAAACAGGAGATACAGTCCGTCGAATTGGAAATCGAACTGCTCGACCGGCAGATAGGGGATAAGGAGGAGCAGCTCACGAGGCAGCGTGAGTTGCTGGGGGCGCTGGCGCGGAAGCTGTACCGTGCCCAAGCGCACCGGAGCCTGCTGGAACTCCTGCTCGCGCACCGCACTTTTTCGGAATTCTTCAACGAGCTGCATGCGCTGACGCGGCTTCAGCTCACGGTGGACGACGCCGTCGAACAGGTTAAGTCTTTGCGGTCGGGCCTCGAGCAGGACAAGTCGAACCGTGAGACACGGCGAATGGAGGCCATGGAGCAAAAGCGAAAGCTGGAGGTGGCCAAGCTTGACCTTGAGGACCAGCGGTTCCTCAAGCAGGAGATGCTCATGGAGACCAAATCCTCGGAGTTGGAGTATCGGTACCTGTTGGTTGACCTGAAGCGGGAGCAAAGCGATGCTGATTCGGAGATCATGTACCTGGAGAAGGTCATGCGCGAAAAAAAGGATTTGGCAACGCGGTTGGCCGGCGAGAAAGCCATCTTGTCGTGGCCCGTGGTTCCGACACGAGGGTTGTCGTCCGTCTTCCATGATCCAGATTATCCGTTCCGCTACATTTTCGAGCATCCGGCCGTGGATATCCGGGCCTACCAGGGCACGCCCGTGCGGGCGGCCGCCGCCGGCATCGTGGCGCGGGCCAAGAACGCCGGCATGGGCTACAGCTACGTGATGTTGATGCATAGCGGCACCTTGTCCACCGTTTACGGACACCTGACGCGCATCACGGCCAAGGAGGACAGTTTTGTCGAGCGCGGGGAAATAATCGGCTATTCCGGAGGTATGCCGGGCACGGCTGGCGCCGGGCGCATGACCACCGGCCCGCACCTTCATTTCGAGGTGCGTCTTGACGGGCTTCCGGTTGATCCGCTGAAATATCTGGTTTCTGATACGGCCTTGGGAGGATAAGGATTAGCACGATTGACGCTCTGCATTCAATTCCTGACGCTGCTGCATCTGCCTTGGCCGGTGCCTTTGAGGTATCGGCTCTTTTGTTTTATGGTAGGCTACTTGTCTAGGGGAGATAATAGGTCTAGTGTCTGACAATATATCTTAGGCGACACATGATAAGGCGGAAAGGCTTTTGCTATGGCGTTTGGCGTTGGCTTCGCGTATCTATGCCGTTGTGTTACGGGGCGTCCGCAACTGGATTGGATTTTGTTATGCAATGATCTCATTTCCCCTCTGTGTTTGGTTTATCTCATTTGTGCTTGATTGTCTGCGTAATCAATAAATATGTTGGCGCCGATAAATCGACATTTGCTGCAAGTTAAAATTTCGCTTATTTTAGCTAAATTAGCTAGATTTAGATAAATATTTGCAGAAACAAAAACCCCCGTCGCGGCGGACCGGACAGGGGTGGGCGCACATGTCACTACGCAGTCGAACGCGGGCCGACGAGGGCTATGATTTCCTCCTCGCAGAGGGTCTCCCTCTCCATCAAGGCTGCCACCAGCTTGGCATGCTCATCCTTGTGCGCGGTGAGGACACGTAGGTCTTCAGCAAGCGCTTCGGCAAGCAGTCCGTCGACGGCTGCGTCAATTCGGGCCTTGGTCGCCTCACTGATGTCGCCCGTGGTGGGGGCGGCGCAGAAGCCATCATCGCGACGGCCGTAGCATCGTGGACCAAGCTCATCCACCATGCCGAGTCTTCGGGCCATTTGCTCCGCGATGCTGGTGGCGGACTGGATATCGGCATCGGCTCCTGAACTGATGTCGTCGAGAAACAGCGTTTCAGCGGCTCGACCGCCCAGCATGAACCGCATTTTGGAGCATAGCCCCTTTTTGGTCCAGCCGTGATGATCGTGGTCCGGGTATGTCACCGCGATGCCGAGCGAGCTTTCGCGAGGCAGAATGGATAGCATTCGCAGGGGGTCGGCATCCGGATCCCGGTGCGTCGCTAGGCCATGCCCGGCTTCGTGAATGGCGACAGCGCGGATTTCGTCCCGGAACTGCCGCAGGCTGCGACGAACCGGACCGCCAAGCAGCTTCTCGTTCATGGCCTCTATCAGGTCGGCTTGGCCGACCTTTTCGGCGCCTCGCCTGGCCGCCTTGAGGGACGCCTCGTTCATGATGGCGGCCAAAGTCGAGCCAGGCTTGGTGGCCGTTGACTTGGCAATGACGGACAAGTCGACGTCGTCGTCCATGGGACGCTTGCTGGCGTGAACCCGCAGGATGGCCAACCGTCCATTCATGTCCGGCATCGGCACGTACACCTTGAAGTCGAATCGGCCGTCGCGCAGGAGCGCGGGATCCATCATGGCCATGCGGTTGGTGGCGCCAATGACCATGATTGAGCAGCCGTCGGTGTTGATGCCGTCCATCTCCGCCAGAAGCTGGTTCAGCGTCTGCTCGTGTTCGGCGCCGCCGTTGGTGGGCCGGTCGCGCGACCCGCCCAGGGCATCGACCTCGTCGATGAAGATGATGCAGCTTCCGGCCTTCCGCGCTTCCGCGAACAGGTCACGGATGCGGCTGGCCCCGACGCCAACGAACATCTCCACGAACTCGGAGCCGCTCATGCTGAAGTACGGGACGCCTGCTTCTCCGGCGACCGCCATGGCGATGAGGGTTTTCCCGACGCCGGGCAGACCGTGGAGCAAAACGCCGCGGGGAATCTTCCCGCCCAGCTTCGCATATTTCTCCGGGTGACGCAGCACGTCAACCAAGTCCTCCAGACGCTGTCTGACCTCGTCGATGCCGGCCACGTCCGAAAAGCGGACGGTGCTGTTATCGAAGCGCTTGAAGGCGGCCTTGCTGAACTGGGCGCGGTCCTTGATTTGGGACTTGGCTACCCGGTGACCGTTGTAGAGGATCAGGGCACCAAAACCGAGCAGCGACGCGACCATCAGGACAATGAGCAGCGTGTTGCCGCTCCCGCCGCTAGCGGGCTCGACCCGGATTTCGATGTTTCCGCCGGGCGTTTTGACCTGCTTGGCCTGATCCGCTTGGATCACGACAACGCCGTCGTTCGCGTCCACGGTCTCGGTCCGGGCGTTAGACGCCTGACCGTTCTGGTGGTTCGTGTACAGCAGCCAGGTGCCCGCTAGCAGGGCTGCCCCTATGGTCAGCCTGATGAGATGACGTTTGTTTCCGGACAGGTTAAAGCGCGCCATGGCGCCTCCTTTCCTATATATAGTGACGTATGGCTAAGTGAAAAGGACTAGTTTTTGACCCTAGCAGGAACGGTCGATTCTGGCAAGACGTCCGAGACATAATCAAACGGGCCTGCTTTTGCAGGCCCGGGACAGCGCATTATCGCGTGGTGGTCGGATTTTCCTCGCGGCTTGGGACGGACGAAGCGTCGGGTTCGGGCGCCGCGTCGGGTTCGCGGAGCTTGTAAAAAATCCTTTCGTTGTAGCGCAAGTCAACGTAATCGAGGCGCGAACTGTCGGAACCAATTTTATCCTTGAGCACCAGCGCCAAGCGGGCCAGCTGGGCATCAAACGGCAAGGAGACGCCGAAAATCGCTCGCCAGCCCTCGCCGGTCATGACCTCGAGGGTCTCGCCTGCGTCACGGATCGTGTACCACCGGATCGGCACGCTCACGGAGGCCGGCCAACGGGCACCCGCTTGACGCGCGACCAGCAGGGCTGCGCGCGGCATGGCGGAATCGCCGACGCGGAATTCCTTCTGGCTGTCCGCTGGCGTACCGTCAAGAACAATTGGATACGGGCTGGCGGCCACGGTTGTCGCGTCGCCGGAAGTCGCTGGTGGCGCGGCGCCGTTTTCGGCGTTGGTTGGGGCTGGGTTGGGCACCTCGACCAGCGCTACGCCGCTCACCTTGGACATGGCGTTGGGATAGCCTGGCGGCAATTCCCCAAGACGCGCCAGTTCCTTGACGTACAGATCGCGGATGACGCGACCGTCATCATCCAGCGCGTAAAACCGGCCGCCGGACAGGAATACGGCCATCACGTCCTTTTCCTTGACGTCAATCGTCAGGCGGTTGGGCCAGTGCAGGGAAACCTTCAGGGCGTCAAAGAGAAACCTGTCGCCGAGATCCTTGATGAATTCGGAACGGTTGAAAACGAACAGGCTGTTTTCAGGGAGCAAGCCGAAACGGCGGTCGGCGAGCCTGGCCGAAAGCAGAACGTGAATCGCCTCGGACGTGTCGGGAGTTGCGCCGGTAATGACTGGGGTTTGGATGCGAAACCACGGTCCCCAAACGACGTAGCCGGCGCTGGTCACCATGGCCGCCAAAGGCAAGGCGACCATGAAAATTATTCCGATGAGATGCCAGTTTGTCGGCCGCGCCCTGGAGCGTCGAGTCGCGAAAAGCGGATTGCCCAGCCGGTTTTTCTGCAGGCGGCGAGAATACGTGAGGGTGTGGGCGTTGCCGTGACGGATGCGTCGCATAACGTCTATCTCCTCCCTCCCCTATCACCGGTTGGTGCCGGTCGGAAGTCGCGAATAAGGCTCTTTTGGCGGTTACCGCGGACGAGGGCCAGGCGAATCAGCTCGTCCAGCAGCTTGTCGTAAGGCAAGCCAGTAGCTTCCCACAGGCGCGGGAACATGCTGAAACGCGTGAACCCGGGAATCGTGTTGATCTCGTTCACGATGATCTTCGGGCGGGCGGATTTGGTGACAAAGAAGTCAACGCGCGCGAGACCATGGGCGTCGAGGGCCGTGAAGACCTGGCCGGCCAACCGCCGCACCTTTTTTGCGACCGCCGATGGCAGCCGCGCCGGGATGACGACGCGCGATTCGCCATCCGTGTACTTGGCGTGGTAATCGTAGAAGTCGTGACCGGTGACGACTTCGCCCGGCACGGAAGTGCGCGGCCACTCGGTTTCGCCGATGACCGCACACTCGATCTCCCGGATATTCTCTAACCCTTCCTCGATGATTATTTTGGTGTCGTAGCGCAAGGCCTCCTTGATGCCCTTGACCAGTTCACGTTCGTCGCGCGCTTTGCTGATGCCGACGGACGAGCCGAGGTTGGCAGGCTTGATGAAAACCGGGAAACCGAGCGCCCGCACGACCTTGCGGACGACATCGGCAGCGCCGCGCTCCCATTCGCCGACGCGGAAGTCGACGGATTTGACAACCGGCACCCCGGCTTGGCGCAAGATGTTTTTCTGCACGGCCTTGTCCATGCCGACGGCCGAACCGAGCACGCCGCTGCCGACGTAAGGAAGGCCGGCCAGCTCGAGCATTCCTTGCAGGCTGCCGTCCTCTCCGCCCGTGCCGTGCGCGATGGGCAAGACAACGTCAAATAGCCCGTCCGAAGTTTTGGCCTCGGTTACGGCGACTAGGGAATTGATCGGCGTGGCCTTGGTGGCTTTGAGTTGACGCGGCTTTCGATCCGGCAGCAGCTGCGGCTCGTTCAGCCAGCGCCCGTCTTTGGCGATGCGGATCGGCAGAACATCGTATTTCTTCGGATTCAAAGCGGCGATGACCGAAGCGGCGGACTGCAGGGACACCTCGTGTTCGCCGGACCGCCCGCCATAGATGACCGCGACCTTGAGCTTCTTGGCCATATCATTTGACTGCCACGCGCGGCAACAGCGGATTGATGCGGCTGACTATCTCGTAGTTGATGGTGCCGATCCGGCCGGCGATTTCCTCGGCTGAAATGACTTCTCGTCCTTGTCGGCCCAGGAGAACGACCTCGTCGTCGGGCTTAATGCGGCCAGCGGACGTCACGTCAACTACGCACATGTTCATGCAGACGCGTCCGAGAATGCGGCAGCGATGCCCGTTAACAAGCACCTCGCCGGCGGATGATAGGCCGCGATCGTATCCGTCATAATAGCCGAACGGCAGAACGGCAATCGTTGACGGTCGGTGGAGTTTTTCCGTTAGGCCGTAGCTCACCGGCGTGCCCGCCGGCAGGCGTTTCACTTGAGCTACGGAAGTTTTCCAGGTCAGGGCGGGCTGGAGCTTCAAGGCGATGTTCTTGTGCCTTGCCTGAAGAAAGGTTTCCTTAGACGGCCACAGCCCATAAAGGGCGATGCCGGTGCGGACGGCGGCGAAGCGCGTTTCCGGGAACAGGATGGCGGCGGCGCTGCAGGCGGTGTGAACGAGCGGAGGACGAATGTCACAATGGTCGAGCAAACGCAGGGCTGACCGGAAGCGCTTCAGCTGGAGCATGGCGTAAGAGCTGTCGGTGGTGTCCTCGATGTTGGCGTAATGGGTATGGACGCCTTCGACCGTCAGGTTTGGCAGTTTGCGAATCGTCTTGGCGAGGGCCGGCAAGTCAGCGGCCAACACGCCCTGTCGTGAGGTGCCGGTTTCCAGCTTGATGTGAACCTTTGCCGGTCGGCGAGACGTGGCGTGGCGAGACATGAGTTTGACGGCGGCAATGTCATAGATCGTCTGGCTGAATCCGTGGCGGACGACTTCGGCGAGGCGGCTGGGGGGCGTATAACCCAGGATGATGACCGGCCGAATGGAGCCGGCGGCGCGCACGGCCAAAGCCTCGTCGAGCGAGTCAACGGCAAATCGGTCAGCGATGTCGTCGATAGCATTTACTGTAGCGGCCAGGCCGTGCCCGTAGGCATTGGCTTTGACCACGGCGACCAGTTCAGCTGGCGCGACCAGCGATTTCAAAGCGGCGGCGTTGTGGCGCAACGCCGAGCGCGAAATTTCCAGCCAGGTTTTGGCCGCCGGTCTGGCCATAAGCATTCCCTGCCCCGCCCTAGCGTGGGCCAATCACGGTTATGCCGTTCATGTACGGCTGCAGCGCTTCCGGCACGCGAATTGAGCCGTCAGCCTGCTGGTAATTCTCGAGGATGGCGATGATGGTGCGGCCGATGGCAAAAGCCGTGCCGTTCAGGGTGTGCAGAATCTCGACCGTCCCGTCCTTGCGGCGCAGGCGGATGTTGAGGCGGCGGGCCTGGTAGTCCGTGCAGGTGGAGGTGGAATGGGTTTCGCGGTAGGTATTCTGCGACGGAATCCACGTCTCGAGATCCCACTTGCGGGCCGCCGGATCGCCGAGGTCGCCCGAACAGATGCCGAGCACGTGATGCGGCAGTTTCAGCCCCTGCAGGAGCCTTTCCTCCATGGAGCGCAGGAATTCGTGTTCCTTGTCCGAGACTTCCGGCGTGGTGAACGAAAACATCTCCAGCTTGTCGAACTGGTGCACGCGCAGGATGCCGCGCACGTCCTTGCCGTAGGAGCCGGCCTCGCGGCGGAAGCAGGAGGAGAAGCCGACGTACCGGAGTGGCAGGTCCACCTCATTCATGATTTCGTCCATGTGCATCGCGCCGATGACCTGCTCGGAAGTTCCGACGAGAAAAAGGTTGTCTTCGGCGAGGTGATATATTTCGTCGCGGCCGCGATCAAGATAGCCCATGCCGCCCATCGCCTTCTCGTTGATCATGACCGGCGGGACGACCGGAGCGAAGCCTTCAGGCAGGAGGGTCTTCATGGCGTATTGGACGAGGGCGAACTCAAGAAGCGCGCCTTCACGCAAGAGGAAACCGAAACGGGCGCCGCTCACCTTGCCCGCGCGCTCGACGTCGATGATGCCGAGTTTCTCGCCGAGCGTCATGTAGTCTTTCGGATCGAAGTCGAACTTTGTCGGCTCCATGAAAGTGCTGATGACGAAATTCTCCGAGTCGTCCTTGCCGACCTTCACGTCCGGACGCGGCAGGTTCGGGATGAGGCGCAAGAGCTTGTCGAGTTCGGCACTCGTTGCATCAAGCCTCGCCTCCAAGGCCCTGAATTCGTCCTTGATCTTCTTGAGCGCCTCGATTTTGGCGGCGCGTTCCGCGGGCGCGGCCTTGGCGACCTCCTCGGACTCGCGATTCTGTTGGGCCTTCAGCCCCTCGGATTTCTGGATCAGTTCGCGCCGTTCGGCATCAAGCCTGATGACGGCGTCGATATCAACGTCGGCGTTCTTGGCGCGACAGCCGGCTTTCACGGCCTCGGGGTTTTCACGGATCAATTTGATGTCAATCATAATATTTTTGGAATATGGACTGCTTAATAATGACATGTTCCATCAGCTTAAACAAGATGGAGATTTTGGCCATTATTTATCACATTTTAGCATATTTTTGGCCTGAACGGTGATGTGTTCAAAAACCTCCCAAAGCGGGAGGCTTGCTGGGCTGGGTTTGTCAGCGCCAATCAGCCTCCCGCGACAGCGGAGGAGGAAGACGACGAGATGGAGGTCATTTGGCGGCTTTTCATAATCATTTTTCTTCCGGCCTCAGGGTCGGGAACAGGATGACCTCCTTGAGCGAATGCGAGCCGGTGAGGAGCGCGGTCAGGCGGTCGATGCCCATGCCAAACCCGGCCGTCGGCGGCAGGCCGGTCTCGAGCGCTTCCAGAAAATCCTCGTCAATGCGCTGGGCTTCCTCGTCCCCTGCCTCGCGGAGCCTTTCCTGTTCCTCGAAACGGGCGCGTTGGTCGAGCGGATCGTTGAGTTCGGTGAAGGCGTTCAGCAGTTCGAAGCCCCCGGCCGCGAGCAGCTGAAACGACTCGGTAAAACGCGGATCATTCGCGGTCCGCTTGGCGAGCGGCTTCATGTCCGTCGGATAATCGATGACGAAGGTCGGCCGGATGATTTTTGGCCGGATGAGCTTCTTGTAAAGATTGTCGATGATGCGGCCTGGGCCGTCGCTCGAAAGCACCTCGACGCCGCGATTCTCAGCGGCTTTGGCGAGACTGGACCGATCCGGACAATCATCAAGTTCGATTTGGCCGAATTCAAGCAGGGCCTGCTTAAACGTCAGGCGCGGATACGGCGCCGTGAAATCCAAGGTTTGATTGCCGTATTCGACGGTCAGCTTGCCGACGGCGCTTTCGACCACCTTGGGCAGGAGCCGCTCGGTCAGGTTCATGAGATCGTTGTAGTCGGCATAGGCCTGGTAGAACTCGACCTGCGTGAATTCCGGGTTATGCAGGTGATCGATGCCCTCGTTGCGGAAACAGCGGGCCATCTCGAAGACCTTGGGGAACCCGCCGACGACCAGGCGTTTCAGGTAGAGCTCCGGCGCGATTCGGAGATACAGGTCGATGTCGAGGGCGTTATGGTGGGTGATGAACGGCCGGGCATCAGCGCCGCCGGCAATCGGCTGGAGGACGGGCGTCTCGACCTCGATGAACCCCTCGCCTTGCAGGAAGTCACGGATGGCACGGACGATGGCCGAGCGCTTTTCGAAAATGCCGCGCACTTCGGGGTTGGCGAGAAGGTCCAAGTAGCGTTTTCGGTAACGGACTTCGGTGTCCGTAAGCCCATGCCACTTGGCCGGCAACGGCCGCAGCGCCTTGGCCAGCATTTCCCATCCGGCGACTTCCACGGTTTTTTCGCCGCGTTTGGTGACGAAGACCTTGCCGTTGCAGCCGATGAAATCGCCGTGATCAACGGTGGCGATAAAAAGATCAAAAGCGGAGCCGAGGATGTCCTGCTTGAAATGCAGCTGGATCTTTTCGCCGTCATCCTCAAGATCGGCGAAAGCCGCGCCGCCGTGGATGCGCACCGCGCGCAAGCGTCCGGCTACCGTTACGGCCGTGCCGCTTTCCGCAAGACGGCCAAAGGCAGCCAAAACCTCGCGCACGGCATGGCTGCGCGTCACTCGGGACGGGTAAGGGTTCACGCCGGCGTCTAGCAAGGCCTTGAGTTTCTCGCGGCGCACGACGCGCTCCTCGATTGGATTGATATCAGGCATAAGCCTACAACCTATGATCCACCGCCTAGCTGATGGCGATGATTTCGTATTCTACCGGTCCGGCCGGCGCCTGAACCGTGACCTTGTCGCCAGCCTTGCGACCAAGGAGCGCCAACCCAATTGGCGATTCGTTGGAGATTTGTCCGCTCATTGGGTCGGCTTCGGCCGCGCCGACAACCTTAAGGACGCGATCCTTGCCGTTGACCTTGGCCTGGACGGTGTTGCCGATGGCCACTTGGTCGCCGCCTTGGGTTTCGATGACGATTCCGCTGCGGATATCGTTGTCGAGCTTGACGATGCGGAGTTCATTCGCAGACAGGTCCTCTTTGGCGTCGGTGTAGTCGGCATTCTCCGAAAGATCGCCGAGATCCTTCGCTTTCTCGATGCGATCGGCGATTTCGCGACGTTTGAAGGTCTTGAGGTATTCGATTTCCTTTTTCATTTCCGCCAGTTTTTCCGCGGAAATGTAAAGCGGATTGATGGACATATTCGGTCTGGCTTTTGGCCACGCGCTATCGGCTGACAGCCAATGACTAGTTGAGGATACGTTCCGTGAGGCGTGGCGTCAAGGTTTGGCCGGATGTCGCAGGAAGTACCACTGGTAGATGTTTTTGGCCACTTGCGCTGACGTCACGGAGCCTTCGCCCCCTTCCTCGATGTTGACGGTGACGACCAGTTGCGGGTCGTCATACGGGGCAAAGGACGTGAACCAGGCATGGGTCGGTCGGTCGCTGTGCCACTGGGCGGTGCCGGTCTTGGCCGCGACGGCGACCGGCAGGTTGGCGAGCGAACGGGCACTACCGGCGGTCACGGTCTGGCGCATGCCCTGGCGGACGATGTCAATCGTTTCGCGACTCACCACCTGTTGGTTCAGCGTTTCTGGTTTCGTGGGGCGACGCTCGCTCGACCCGTTCATGATGGCGCCGACGAGGTAGGGGCGCATCAGACGGCCGCCGTTCGCGAAAGCCGCGGTATAGGCCGCAACCTGCAACGGCGTCACCAGGAGATCACCCTGGCCGATGGCCAAATGGTAGGTGTCGCCGATGTACCATTTCTCCCCTTTCGTGGCCTGCTTCCATTCCTTGCTTGGCAGGAAACCGGCGTTTTCGCCGACCAGGTCGATGCCGAGCTTTTCGCCCAAGCCGAACCGGCGCGCGTACGCGACGATGCGTTCCACGCCGAGGCCCGGAATCTTGTCGTACCCGCCGCCAATGGCGTAGAAGAAAGTGTTGACGGATTCGGCGATGGCTTTTCTGACGTCGGTGACGCCGTGACCTCCGGCCTTCCAGTCAGGGAACCGCCACGCGCCGACGCTGATTCCCCCGGTGGAGACGACGGAAGTGCGTGAGGTGATTGTCCCCTCCTCGAGCGCCGCCGCCGCGACAACCGGCTTGAAGACCGAACCGGCGGGCAGCGAGGCGCCGATGGCCCGGTTAAAGAGCGGGTTGTCCGGATCGGCGACGATTTTCCGGAAGTCATCGGGCGCGATGCCTTTGGCAAACAGGTTGTTGTCAAAGCCCGGCTCGCTCACCAGCGCCAGCACCTCGCCGGTTTTGGGATCGAGAACCACGACGCTCCCGCGCTTCTTGCCGGCGGCGTTGAGCTCGTTCTTGAGGAAGGCGGTCGCGGCGCGCTGGAGATCAAGATCTACGGTCAGTTCCAGATTGCCGCCGTCAATCCCGGGGTCTTCGGCAATGAGGCCCTTGCGCCGTCCGGCGGCATCAACCTCGTAAACCTGGCGGCCGTACTTGCCGCGCAAGGTCTCCTCGTATTGCCTTTCCAAGCCGGCTTTGCCGATCTGGTCAGTGGGCTGGTATTCATTGTTCTGCAGATCGGTTTCGCTCACCCGGCCTTCGTATCCGATCAGGTGCGAAAAGGAAATCGTTTCGGCGTATTCGCGGCGCGAGCCGACGTCAAGGCTGATGGCGTCATTGGCGGCGGCGACAATGGAAACCAACACGGCTTGGTCGCCGGTCAGTCGGTCGGCGACCAGCACTGGCCGGTCGTCTTCCCGTCGGCCGGCGGCAAGGGCGGCTTCGATGTCCGCTGGTCCACGTCCGACCGCGTCGGCCAGCTTCAGGAGCAAGGTTCTTTTGGCGGCCTCGTCCGTAGGCAACCGGCCTGGCGCCACGTAGGCGGAGAAATTCGGCACGTTGTGGACGAGCGGCGTTCCGTCACGGGCATAGATGATGCCGCGTTGGGAACGGACCGTTTCTATGCGACTGCGGTTGCCTTCGGCCAGCCGTCGGTACTCGTCGCCTTTGGCTATCTGCAATTGGCCGAGACGCATGAGCAGCAGCCCAAAAACGACCGCCAGCAGGACGAAGAAGCGGCGAATCTGTTGGGTGCTGACGGAAACGCCCAAATAATGCCAGCCGGCGTTTTCCGGTTGCTCGTCCGAAGGCAGCTCCTCGATGGTCGAGACATCGTGAAGGCGTTGAACGCGCCAGGCCGCGGCATCGTCATCCTGCAGGGGGAAGGGGTTGCCGTTCGGGAAATTGGTCAGGTCTTCAAGCGGCATGTCCGGAGAAGATAAACCGGGCCGCCAGGAAGCGTCGGGCTGAACGCGCGATAGCCAGGGCCGCCGCCGCGGCCAGAAGCTGGAGCAGCAGCGCTTCGAAGGTGGCCAGGGAGGGCCAGGGCGGGCTGACGGCACCGACCGTCAGCGAGTCGCCCGCCGTGCGGACGAGGTAAGCCAGCGAGCGGTGGACGGCGAAGACGCTGGCATTCATCGCCAGGAACGACGGCAGGGTCGGGTTGGCGAAAACGCGCGTGAACAGCCACCAACCCGCCCCGGCGGTCACCAGAGCCGAAACGAGATGAGGCCCGACGAAGGTCGAAGTGACCGCGTCGGCGACGAAGCCGGCCGCGGCAGCGGCGATGAGCGCGGTCCGGAAACGGAATACAGCGATCAGGCCGATGATCAGGATGAGGGAGGGCGTGAAATTCCAGCCGGGCGGCAAGGCGGACAGAAACGAGGACTCAACGAGTGACAGGACGACGGCCGCCAAGACGATGAAGAATTCAAACAGCATACATGGTATCGCTAGCGTTCAGTGGCCGTCGTGCGGACGACCTGAACGTAAGTCGGGTGGAGCGACGCCTTGAACGGCTGAATGGAGGCGGTCTGAAAAGGATCCTGCGTTGAGGCCGTCACTTTGCCCACGATGCCGACCGTGAGACCGCGCGGGATGCCCGGTTCCAATCCGGAAGTGATGACCGTGTCGCCTTCAAGAACGGTTTCCGCTTGCGGGATGAGCGAGATGATCAGACCCAAACCCCGCTCCCCTTCCAGCACGCCGATCGTTTCTTGGGTGTTCTGGACGGTAACGGCTAAGCGGCTGCGGGAGTCGGTGAGAGGCTGGATGACGGCCGAATTCGCGCCGACATCGATGATTTTTCCGACGATGATGCCGTTGCCGGTGATGGCGGGTTGACCTACGACGAGGCCATCAGCACTGCCGCGGTCGATGATGATGGCGCGTGAATAATCGTCGCCGGATTCGTTGACCACGCGGGCCGTCACCACATTCGTTCCGGCCGTTTCACGGTAAGCCACCGCCTCCTTTAGGCTCGCGTTCTCGGCGGCCAGCGCCAGAAGCTTGGCTTGCTCCGTTTTTAGCTCCTCATATTTGCCGCGCCAGTCTTCGGGGTCGCAGCCGGCGGCCAAGCGGCCGAACCAGCCGCTCATGGCTGCGCCCGCGCCATGCAGCGGTCCGGCCAGGGTGAGGAAGGCGCGGGTCACGGGGCGCGAGATCGTCGTCAGGGCGCCGGAAGCGGCCAAGGCCGAGAATACCAAAGCGCCGACGGCGAGGCCGACGACAAGACGCCTGTTGTCCGATCCGTATCTGGCCATAGCACTAGTCATTAGTCAGTAGTCATTAGTCGGCAGCGTCTAAAAGAATTTCTTCCTTTAAGCTAAAGACTATTGACTGATGACTATGGACTAAACTCACCTTCGGCCGCGCTTGCCGTGACCGGTTTCCTGCGATGACGGCAGGGCGATGTCCTTGAGCAGTTCGAAGTTCTCGAGCAGGATGCCGGTGCCGCGAACGACGCAGGTGAGCGGGTCATCGGCGACGCGAACCGGGATTTCAGCCACGCGGGAGATGACCGAGTCCAGGCCCTTGAGCATGGCGCCGCCGCCGGTCATGACGATGCCGCGCTCGTAGATGTCCGCGACCAGCTCCGGCGGGGTCATTTCCAGGGCGGACTTGACGTTTTCGACGATGGTCCTGACCGAGCGGGCCAAGGCCTCGCGGATCTGCGCGTCGGTGACGGCGATTTCCTTGGGCAGGCCGGTAATCATGTCGCGGCCGCGCATTTCCATCGTGACCGGCTCCGGCAGCTCGTCGGCCGAGCCGATGCGCATCTTGATGTTCTCCGCGACGCGTTCGCCCAGGACGAGGTTGAACTTGTCGCGCGCAAACTGGACGATGTTCTTGTTGAAGGCATCGCCGGCGATGGGCAGGGATTTCCAGGTGACGACGCCGGAGAGCGAGATGACGGCGATTTCGGTCGTGCCGCCGCCGATGTCCACGATCATGTTGCCGATCGGTTCGCTGATGGGCAGGCGCGCGCCGATGGCGGCGGCCATCGGTTCCTCGATTAGGTAAACCTCGCGGGCGCCGGCATTCAGCGCGGCGTCCTCGACCGCCTTGCGCTCCACTTCCGTGAGGTCAAGCGGCACGCCGACCACGACGGTCGGTCGCGGCGTGAAGAGCCACGAGTCCTTGTATATCTTCTCGATGAAGTAACGCAACATCTTCTCCGTCACCTCGAAATCCGAGATGATGCCGGAGACGAGCGGGCGCACCGTGGCGATATGCGCCGGCGTCTTGCCGACCATTTCCTTGGCGGCGTTGCCGACCGCGAGAATCTGCCCGGTCTTGACGTTCAGGGAAACGACTGACGGCTCGTTAATCAAGATGCCCTTGTCCTTGCAGTAGACGAGGGTGTTGGCCGTGCCGAGATCGATGCCGAGAGCGGCGTTGAATTTTCCCAAGAGGCGCATGAACATCTTTATTGTTCATTAGCTAAAAAACGGCTTTTGGTTGCCGTCAGAAGTATAGCCAGAGGACGCGGTAGTGGCAAGCGCCTAGACTAGTGGGGTCTGGCGCGTAGGGAGGCCAGGAAACGATCAATGAGCAGGGTTGCGGAAAGCAACAGGAGGCCGTTCAGCCACCCAAGCAGCCCCTGGCGCACCAACAGCAGGGCGATGATGATTGCGGCGGACAGCAGTAATGCTTGCCGGAAGGCGGCCTCGACTTGGCAGGCCAAGACGCAAGTACTGCGCCGCAACCAGAGACGCAGGCCGAGGCCGGCGAGGGCGGCGATTCCGGCTAGGGTCAGGAAAAGGCTGGCGTAAAACGCGACGAAAACGGCCGCATGCGTGCGTTCAGGGTCAACCGCGAGGATGATGAGGGCGGTGGTCGCGCCGCAGAGCGTGGTGCCGCCGGCCATGACGACGAGGTATTGGCGGAGGGTCATGAGAGTAGTTCGTAGTTTGTTGTTTGTAGTAGCTGCGGCTATTCCCTAAATTCGCAGATGTCGCGGAAATCGCAGTTGCGGCAATGGTGGCCGGGCGTCGGCTCGAATTCGCCGGCCTTGATGTGGTCGTAGGCTTGCTGGACTTGCTCCTCGACTTTCGCGAGCTGTTTATCCGTCCCGAGGAAGCTGGCGCGGCTACCGTCCTGAAGGTAGCAGAAGGTCAATCTTACGGGTTTTAATCCCAGCAGTCTTTCCGCGGCGATTTGGTAGAGCAGGAGCTGGCGCTTGGCGTCGAAGTCCAAATCCTCGGCGGTCTTCGGCTTGCCGGTCTTGTAGTCAACAATTTCCACGCCGCCCTCGACATCGTCTATTCTATCAACCTTTCCCTTGAAGGCGAATTCGCCGAGCTTGAGGCTGAATTCCTGTTCGAGAAAGCGTGGCTTGGGCGGATCGGCTTGGCATTGAGAATAGAAAAGCTTGAGCATCTCGCGGCCCTTGGCGCGGTACTTGTCCTTTTGGTCGCGACTTTCGTACCACTCGTCCTGCCAGAGTTCTTCGTACTTGGTGAGCAGTTCATCGAGCGATACCGGCAGGCTGTCCGGTGGGGCCGATGCGGTTTCGCCGAACAGCGACCCCTGGCTCTTCGCCGACCGTTCCGAGGTTTCGCGCATGAACCACTCGAGGACGTTGTGCATGGTATTGCCGAAGCTCTGCGTCGGCTTGCCGAAGGACGGGATGCGGATGACATGGGCGTATTTGTACTGGAGTGGGCAGTTGTCGTAGGCCGCGACCTGCGAAAAACTCAAGTAAGACGGGGTTTTTAGCGTTATTTTGCCGCTTGTTGGCGCGGGTGCGGGTTCGCTTAAGCGCTCGCCCGTGGGGGCGAGGAGCGGTACGCCATCGAGGCCGAGTTCGTTCAGGAAGAGCGACGGCTTCTTTTTTTGTTTGCCGCCGTAGTCTTCGGCCGAGGTCAGGAAAATGCCGTCCTTGGCGCGAGTCAGGGCGACGTAGAAAAGGCGACGCTCTTCCTCCAAATGGAAATCGCCTTCCGGAAGTTCCTCCTTGGCGAGCGTTGGCGGCAATTCGATGTCGCCGCCGCGGGCGACGGTCGGGAAGCGCTTGTCCACGAGGTCCACGATGAAGACGTAAGGGAACTCCAAACCCTTGGCGGCATGGACGGTGAGGATACGCACCATGTCCGGGCCGACGTCCGGATCGAAGGCCAATCCCCCTTCGTCGCCGGATTCGATGGTGAGCGCATGTTCCTGACGGAAACGGCGCACCGTCGGTTCGTCGTGCGTTTCCTCGAATTTCTTGAGACGGTCGAGGAGCTGATGCAGGTAGCCGAACTGTTCGCGGGCTTTGCCTTCGTCGCCGGACTTGATCAGCTTGAGATAACCGGAATCAATGAGGAAAGCGAGGAAGACATGAGTGACGTTTTTATCGCGGGCGATTTGCTGGTGTCTGGCGAGGTCGGTGGTCAGTCGGTCGAGCTGAACGCGCGCTTCGGCCGAAAGCCACGCGAGCGTGTCGCGCCGCTTGATGACGCTGTAGAGCGAGTCAGCGGCACGTTTGGCTTCATGAGCGAGTTCGATGAGATCAGCGCCGGGAATGGAGTACGGCGGCGATGACAGGATGCGGTAGAGTGCCGGACTCTCGTGGTAGTCGTCGAGGAGCGCGAACCAGGCCAGGCAGTCGAGGATGACGGGTTTGGCGTAGAGGCCGCGGAGCGCGAGGAACTGGTACGGCACGCCGCGACGCTGGAATTCGCGGCTGTAATCGTCGGCGCTCAAGTTCGAGCGGACGAGCACGGCGAAATCGTTCCAGTTGCGGTCGGCGTCGGCTTCCTTGAGGCTGATGATTTTTTCGACGACGCCGCTCACCTCCTCCTCGTGCGTTGCGTATCGGCAATGCTCGATGACCGCGGCCCCGGCGCGTGGGGTGGTCAGGCGCTTGACGAGCGGCTGGCCGTCGCTGGTGGTGAGGCGCGCTTCCAAACGGTTGGGGTTGTTCTTCTGGATGAAGCTGTAGGCGAGGTCGAGGATGCCCTGGCGCGAGCGGTAATTTTCCGTGAGCACGACCTCCTTGGCAGTCGGGAAATCGGTCTTGAATTGCAGGATGTTGGCGACCGAAGCGCCGCGGAACTTGTAGATGGATTGGTCGTCGTCGCCGACTACGGTCAGGTTGCCTTGCGGACCGACCAGCATCTTCACGAGCTCGTACTGCGACCAGTTGGTGTCCTGGAACTCGTCCACGAGCACATACTTGAAACGGCGGCGCATCTCGGCAAGGATGGCCGGGCGTTCGCGCAGCAGCCGGATGGCATAGGTCTGAAGGTCGCCGAAATCGAGGCTGTCGTTCTCGAGCAGGATTTGCTGATAGACATGATAGGCCTCGGCGAGTTCGCGTAGACGTTTGGTTTCGTCCATCCCTTCGGCGTCGTCGGCGTCGAGTTTGAGGCCGTTCACGTACTTGAGGTATTCGGGCGGCGAAACGTCCTCGTCCTTCGCGCGGGAGAAATGTTTGATGAGAGCCTTGATGAATTTGGTCGGGCTCGCGAGCGGACGATAGTAGTCGAGCGGGAAGCGGTCGAAGTTCTGGCGTATGAGCAGGTAGGCGTCGGTCTCGTCGATGAGGCGAAAGTCGTTGGGCAGGCCGATGTCGAGGCCTTTTTCCTCAAGCAGCTCGCGGCAGAAGACGTGGAAGGTGGAGAGATGCAGGTCGGCATAACCGAGGGGGAGAAGTTCATCCACGCGGTTGGTCATCTCCTCGGCGGCTTTGTTGGTGAAGGTGAGCGCGAGGATTTCCTCCGGCTTGGCGCGGCCGGTGGCGATGAGCCAGGCGAGGCGGCGCGTGATGACGGTCGTCTTGCCCGTGCCGGCGCCGGCGACGATGAGGAGCGGTCCGCCGTCGTGGGTGACGGCCTTGAGCTGGGCGGCGTTCAGGCCGGTGAGGGAGGGGTCAGAAGCGACGTTGTTTGAAGTTTGAGCTGGCCCCTTTTCGGCTATAGGGGTGACAGCCAAAAGACTCCCCTGCTCCGGCGGAATAGCCGGTGTGGGGCGTCTGGTTTTTTCCGCGGGATTTTTTGTTGATTTGGGCATGGTCACGTCGGTGAATTCAGCACAATCTGGCGATAATAGTTTATCTCTTTATCGCATATTACAAAAGGCCGAACCGGGAGCCGGAAGGGCTCAACGGTTCGGCTAGAGGCGAATGATCGGCAGGGTGCCGAGAGCGGCATAGCGCCTGATGTCGGTTTCGCTAAGGAGCTTGATGTGGATGCTGCGCTGCTCGGCGAGCAGTCTCGCCTTCCGAAGCGCCTGAGGCTTGAAGTGCGAACGGACACTCTTCGCTTCGAGGCCGTGGACGATCTCCGTCGTTCCGTCCTCGTTCGTCCAGATGAGCCCCAGGCGATTGAAGACGAAGTCCGGCACGTAGATCACGGGCACAAATCTGATTCGTCCCCGAGGCGGCTTGTTGCCGGACGGCGCCAGTAGAAACTTGACGTTTGGAGTGAAGGCGACACTCATCTGGCAGAGCAGTTTGGCAAGCAGTAGCTCCCCTTCCGTCACGTACTGAACGCCTTCATGACGCAGGCGCGGGTCGACTGAACCGCCGTTCACCGCTTCGCTTTCGACAATCACGCCGCGCCAATTGGCGCGATCGACTAGAGTCGTCATTCATCGCCCCTTTTTTGGTTCGGGTTGGATGGGCGGTGGCTTATTAGTTAACCGTTAATGGCGGAAATAGTCAATGATGTCTCGATAACCAAAAAGCCGAACCCGGAGCCGGAATGACTCACAGGTTCGGCAGACGGACAATCGGCAAAGGGCAGGACTTTGGTTCAGCCAGATGACGCTGATAGAGCCGCAGGATGGCGTCGTCCGACATCAGCTTGATGTAGATGCGACGTGCCTCCCAGAGCAGTTTGATGTTGACGGCGGCCCTGACCGGAAATTCGTTATCCCGTCGGCGGCGCTTGGCCTCGAAGCCGTGTACGAGCTCGTAATGGCCCGAGCGCCCGCGCCAAATCCACGGTTCTCGGAGAATGAAATCGGGCGTGTAATCCCGTATTTTGCCCTCTGGTGTCGGCATGAGAAAGCGTACGTCCGGGATGAAGTCCACGCCAGCCGCTTTGAGCAGGATGGCGAGCTGATATTCGCCGACGGTACAGTATTGGTAGCCGTCCAAGACCAGATCAGGGTTTTCATGAGCGCCGACATTGCGGCTGACCAGCATGACGCCGTCCCAAACGGCTTCGTCCTTGAGGAAAGGAACCATGACCGCCTCCTTGGTGGGGGTCTGTCTTCAGGATGACAAACGAGGAAGTGGTTCGTCAAATCCGGCCTAAACAAAAACGACGCCTTTCCAGGACGGAGAGGGTCGCTGTGTGTCGGGTTCACGTGACGAGCCGAATTTGCCCCGTCGTTTCCCCATCGATTTCGGCGATACCTAGCGAGTAATACATGCCTTGAGGCACGTATTGCCGCAGGTGGAGGACGGCCGCCACGAGGTCGCGGGCCAGCGTGTTGCGCTCTTCGCCTTCCGTGTTGAAGCGGGCCGTGCCGCCATACGCCCCACAGTCGAGGTGGGAGACGATGATGACCCGCTCGACACTCCAGTTCTCACGGAGGTGCGTGAGCCAACGGATTACCGCCGGGCCTCGCGATCCGGCAATGTCTTTGGCCGCGCCTGGGATACAGATGAGGTGATAGCCGTCAGGCGCCTGGAAAAGCTCGTCGATTCGCCGCATGAAGCCGCCGGGTCCGTGCTGACGGTAGTCCATGCAGGCGATGACCGCCGTGTCGCTAGAGAGCATCGGGTCGGGCGGCTCGACATGAGTGACGTGGATGCCGCCGATATCAGCCAGTCGCGGGTCGCTTCCCAGGCGAGTGGCGATATCCTCCAGCATGAAAGGGCCGGGTTTGATGACGATCAGGTGCTCGGTCGAGTGCAGACCCAGGGCCAGGCTGACGTCGGCCGCGACCTGCGGCAGCTCACCATCCTCGTAGATGCGACCTATGTTGGGGATGGTCAGCAGGTCGTAGTGCGGATTGTCGCCAAACTGGCTGCCCAAGGCGCGACGAATGGCCTTGCGAATGAGGGCGTCCGCCGCGTAGCCGTGTTGAAAGACCGATGAATCAGTGAGGACGGTCAAGGCACAACCGTGAGCAATCTGGTTCTGTTTCATGTGACCTCGCTCGTGCGCAATGGTTGGACGCACGACAAGCAACTTAACAGGCCTCTCACAAAAGGTCAAGACACCAACGAATACAAAAACCGCCGGTGTTTCCGGCGGCTGGGCTTAATTGGCGGATTCGACGTGCGGTAACGCTGTCTGTCCCCGATGTCTGCGGATGACTTTCAGCCTGGCGGTTTCGCGCTCAATTGCTGCGGTTATGCCGGCCATCGCGACATCGTCGGCGTCGCGTTTCTCCTCAAGCAGTTTCTGGGCGCGTTCGCGGGCCTCCTCGACCTTCTTGATGTCAAGCTCCTCGGCGCGGTCGGCGGTGTCGGCGAGGATGACCACTTGGCTACCGGGTTGGACTTCGATGAAGCCGCCGGAAACAGCGACATACTCTTCTGCCGCGCCGCGTTTCACGGTCATCATGCCCGGCACGAGCACGGCGACGAGCGGCACGTGATTCGGCAACACCGTGATTTCGCCCTCCAGCGTCGGCAAAGTCACCGCGTCAACCGTTTCGCGGAAGAGATTGCGTTCAGGGGTGGTGAGTTCGAGTTTGATCGAAGCCATAAGCCGTAAGCCGTAAGCCGTAAGGTTGAGCCGTAGCCCCAAGCCTTAAGCCGTAGGCGATTGTTGATTTGATTTGCCTGACGCGATGGCTTTCATGAGGCCATTTAGCATGCTCCCGACCTCTCTTGCGTCGGCAAGCATTTTGTCGGCCTCATCTTTGGCTATGTAGCCCAAGTCAGAGCTAAGAATGAAGTAGTATTTCAGTTCCTCCAGAGATGCATCAGCCATTGTGTGGAAATGATTTCTGTCAGCAGTGCTTCTGCGTTTGGTTCCTTCTGCGATGTTGGCGGCCACGGACACGGCGGCTCGTCGCATTTGACCAACCAGACCGTATTTTTCCGAATCCGGAAAATTTGTTGTATGCCTATAAACCAGCAGTATGATTTGGTGCATCTTTTTCCATACCTCGAGTTTTTGGAACTTTTCCACCAGCTTATGGCTTAAGGCTTACAGCTTACGGCTGAACCTCATCAATCCCGCCCTTCATGTAGAAGGACTGTTCGGGCTTGTCGTCGTGCTTGCCTTCGAGGATTTCCTTGAAGCCGCGAATGGTTTCCTTGAGCGGGACGTACTTGCCCTCGGTGCCGGTGAAAGTCTCGGCGACGAAGAACGGCTGGGAGAGGAATTTCTGGATCTTGCGGGCGCGGGCGACAGTCAGCTTGTCCTCCTCCGACAGCTCCTCCATGCCGAGGATGGCGATGATGTCCTGCAGGTCCTTGTAGCGCTGCAGCACGAGCTGGACGCTACGGGCGATGCGGTAGTGCTCCTCGCCGACGATGAGCGGATCAAGAATCGCCGAGGTCGAGTCGAGCGGATCAACGGCTGGATAGATGCCGAGTTCAGTGAGCGCGCGGGCGAGCACGACGGTCGAGTCGAGATGGCCGAAGGTGGTGGCCGGCGCCGGGTCAGTGAGGTCGTCGGCCGGCACGTACACGGCCTGGACCGAGGTGATGGAGCCGTCCTTGGTCGAGGTGATGCGTTCCTGGAGCGCGCCCATTTCCGTGGCGAGCGTCGGCTGGTAGCCGACTGCGGACGGGATGCGGCCGAGAAGCGCGGAAACTTCGGAGCCGGCCTGGGTGAAGCGGAAGATGTTGTCCACGAAGAGCAGGATGTCGCGATGCTCCTCGTCGCGGAAGTATTCGGCCATGGCGAGGCCGGAAAGCGCGACGCGGGCGCGGGCACCCGGCGGTTCGTTCATCTGGCCGAAGACGAGCGCGGTCTTGTTGATGACGCCGGAATCAGTCATTTCGCGGTAAAGGTCGTTGCCCTCGCGGGTTCGTTCCCCCACCCCGGCGAAGACCGAGTAGCCGCCGTGTTCCTGGGCGATGTTGCGGATGAGCTCCTGGACGACGACGGTCTTGCCGACGCCGGCGCCGCCGAAGAGGCCGACCTTGCCGCCCTTCAGGAAGGGGCAGATGAGGTCAATGACCTTGATGCCGGTCTCGAAGATTTCCGCCTTGGTGGCCTGGTCCTTGAATTCCGGGGCCGCGCGGTGGATGGGATAGCGCTTGCCGGTGTCCACGGCCGGTTTGCCGTCGAGCGGCTCGCCGATCACGGAATACATTCGGCCGAGCGTTTTCGCCCCGACCGGCACGGTGATGGGCGCGCCGGTATCCCTGACCTCAAGACCGCGGCGCAGGCCATCGGTCGTGCTCATGGCCACGGCGCGCACGACGCCGCCGCCGAGATGCTGCTGGGCTTCAAGCACGAGCCTCTCGCCTTCGCGCTCGATTTCAAGCGCGTTCAGGATGGCTGGCAGTTCGCCCTCGAACTTCACGTCCACGACCGGGCCGATGATTTGCGAGATTTTTCCGATGTTCATATGTTTGGTGGTTTCCGATGGGGGCGTTAGTTCTTTTCGAGTGCGGCTTTGCCGGAGGAAATCTCCGCGATTTCCATCGTGATGCCGGCTTGGCGGGCTTGGTTCAAGGTAAGGGTTAGCGTGGAAAGCATGTCCGAGGCGGCGTCCGAGGCCGAGCGCATGGCGAGCATGCGGGCCGAATGTTCAGAGGCCTGCGATTCGAGGAGCGCCTGGAAAATCTGGGTTTCGACGAGGCGGGGCAACATGGTCGCGAGGACGGTTGAGGCCGACGGTTCGAATTCGTATTGCCCTCCTTGAAGTTTCAAATTCTCGCCCGGTCCTGGCAATCCTGGTTCCTGACCGACTTCCCCAAGTTCTTCGACACGTTTGAGTGGCAGGAGGCGGCGCACGATGGGCTGCTGGTTGGCGGCTGAACGGTAATCGGTGAAGGCGATCCAGACGGCCTCGTATTTGGCGGCGATAAAATCGTCGGTGGCGAGTTTGGCGGCCGGCAAGATGTCGGCGAAACGCGGCTCGGTCCCGGATTCGCCAAGCGCGGCCACGATGTTCGCGCCGCGACGACGCAGGGCCTGTTGGCCCTTGCGGCCGAGCACACAGAAATCCAGTTCGCGTCCGGCGGCGAAGGCGTCAACGGTCCGTAGCAGGCGGCTGTTGATGCCGCCGCAGAGCCCCTTATCCGTGCTGAAAACGATGACCAGGCCGCGGCCGGTCGGCGCGCCGGGTTGCAACAGCGGATGCAGGGACGATTCGGTCCGACGGGCAATCTCCTCCACCGCCCGCCACGCCGTATCGGCATAGGGGCGCGTCGCGAGCGTCGCGGCGACCGCCTTGCGCATCTTGGCCGCGGACACGAGCTCCATGGCCTTGGTGATCTTGCGCGTGCTCGTGATGGATTTTATCCGGCGTCGGATGAGCCGGGCGGAGACAGCCATATTTGCTAGGCGGTGAAGGTCTTCTTGAATTCGGCAATCGCCTCGACGAGCGTCTTTTCGGTCGCTTCAGAGAGCACCTTTTCCTTGTCGATGGCGCTCACGACATCGCGGCGGGCCGTGTCGAGGTATTTGTAGAACTGCATTTCCCAATTCTTGACTTCCTTCACGGGCACGTCGTCAAGCAGACCGTTCGTGAGCGCATAAAGGATGCAGACCTGGTGGGCCATGGAGAGCGTGGCGTACTGGCCCTGCTTGAGCACCTCCATGCCGCGCTTGCCGCGCTCGAGTTGGCGCTTGGTGGCCTCATCAAGGTCGGTGGCGAATTGCGCGAAGGCCTCGAGTTCGCGGTACTGGGCCATGTCGAGACGAAGCTTGCCGGCGACCTTCTTCATGGCTTTGGTCTGGGCGGCCGCGCCAACGCGCGAGACCGAGATGCCGGCGTTGATGGCCGGGCGGATGCCGCGGTAGAAGAGATCGGTCTCGAGGAAGATCTGACCGTCAGTGATGGAGATGACGTTCGTCGGGATGTAGGCGGAAACGTCGCCGGCCTGCGTCTCGATGATGGGCAGGCACGAAAGCGAACCGCCGCCGTTCTCCTTGTTGAGGTTCGCGGCGCGCTCAAGCAGGCGGGAGTGGAGATAGAAAACGTCGCCCGGATAGGCTTCGCGGCCCGGCGGTCGGCGCAAGAGGAGCGAGATTTCGCGGTAGGCCCAGGCATGCTTCGAGAGGTCGTCGTGCACGACGAGCGCATCCTTGCCCTGCTCCATGAAGAATTCGCCGATGGCCGTGCCGGCATACGGCGCGATGTAGGAGAGCGGCGCCGGGTCGGACGCGCCCGCCACGACCACGATGGTGTGGTCCATGGCGCCGGCTTCCTCAAGCTTGGCGACGATCTTGGCGATCTTGGATTCCTTTTGGCCGATGGCGACGTAGATGCAGACGACGCCTTGGCCTTTCTGGTTGACGATGGTGTCAACGGCGATGGCGGTCTTGCCGGTCTGTCGGTCGCCGATGATGAGTTCGCGCTGGCCGCGGCCGATTGGAATCATCGAGTCAACGGCCTTGAGACCGGTCTGGAGCGGCCGGTTGACACCCTGGCGGGTGATGACGCGGGGCGCGATCTTCTCGACCGGCATGGTTTTTTCCGCGGCAATCGGGCCCTTGCCGTCAATCGGCTGGCCGAGCGGGTTGATGACGCGACCAATCATCTTTTCCGAAACGGGAATCGACAAAACGCGGCCGGTCGAGCGGACCTCATCCCCTTCCTTGATGTGGCTGTAGTCGCCCATGATCATCGCGCCGACGGTCTCCTCCTCGAGGTTGAGCGCGACGCCCATCGTGCCGCCGGGGAATTCCAACATTTCCGCGGCCATGCATTCCGCGAGGCCGGTCATGCGCGCAACGCCGTCGGAAACCTCAATGACGGTGCCGATTTTCTCCACCGCTGCGGGTTCGCCGAGCCGACTGATTTCCTTCTTCAGGGAGTCGATGATGAATTCCTTGGTAGCCATATGCGATAAGTCAAGCGGTTATTCGTTTTGGGTAACGGCGCGGCGGAAGAGGTCGAGCCGGCGGCGCACGGTGGCGTCGAAGACGCGGTCAGCCAAGCGCACGCGGATGCCGCCAATGAGTTCGGGGCGGACGACAGTCGTGATGGCAGTGCGGTTCGGGTCAATGCCGAGAGCGGCGACGGCGGTTTTCGCTAATCCCGGTGACAGTTCGCGCGCGGTCTCGATGACGGCCTTTTGCCGGCCGTCAATCTCGTCCGCCGCAACCGGCAGGAGATGCAGAACCTTGGCCAGGCGGGCCGGTCCGTAGCGGCGCACCGTTTCAGCGGCAAAACGCTGAATGGCGGCACGGCTGGCAGCCTCGTCGAGTTCGCGGGTCACCGCGTAAAGCGCTTTCGCCATTTCCTTCGCGCCGTATTTCATAATATTTTATTGGCGTCCGCCGGCCTGGGTTAAAGCCGCACGAATAATCGCCTCATCCTTGCGCATGTCGAGTTTCTCGCCGGCAATCTTCTCCACCGCCAACGCGACCAGCTCCGCGGTTTCCGCGCGGGCTTCCTGGACGATGCGCGTTTTCTCTTCCGCGAGCTGGGATTTGCCCTGGCTCACGAGGCGTTCCACTTCGGTTTTCGCCTTGGCGACTGACGCGGCACGTTCTTCCGTGGCGAGGCGTTCGGCCTCTTCCATTATTTCCTTGGCCCTGAGCCGGGCTTCCATGATGACTTTCTCCTTGTCGGTCTCAGCGCCGGCGCGCAAGGCTGCGGCTTCCTCGGCTTGTTTCAAGCCGGTCTCGATTTTGCCCGTGCGCTCATCCATGACCTTGAGGAGCGGCCGGTAAACCCAGCGCCACATCACGAACATGACCACGCCGAAATTGACCAGCTGGGCGAGGAAAAGCTTCACGTCCACGCCGAGCGGCCCGAGAATGCCGGCGGATTCGGCGACTTGTTTTGCTTCGACAACCATATGTGAGAGCTATAAGCTGTAAGCTTTAAGCCATAAGGAAATGCCAATGAATCCCTTACGGCCTATGGCTTATGGCTTACGGCTGATTACAGCGTGAAGACGACGACGAGCGAATAGATGGCGATGGCTTCGGCGAAAGCGGCGCCGAGAAGCATCGGGACGAACAGTTTGCCCGCGGCTTCCGGGTTGCGGCCGATGGATTCCATCGCCTTGGCGACGAGCATGCCGATGCCGATGGCCGGGCCGAAACCGCCGATGGCCATGGTCAGACCTTTGGTAAGAATTTTGACGCTCTCCGGATTGGCGAGCAGCCCTGCAGCTTCGTTCATA
>JAQTNC010000002.1:0-85941 GCA_028714475.1 Patescibacteria group bacterium | reverse complement strand
TCCTCGCTGCCATGTGGCGCATCGGTCGCCACGGTCAGGTAGACGAGCGTCAGCGTGGAGAAGATCATCGCCTGCACGACGCCGACGATGAGTTCCATGAACAGGAACGGGATCGGGACGATGAAGGCGAGCAGGTGCAGGAAGACCCAGAGCAGGACCTCGCCGGCGAAAACGTTGCCGAAGAGACGAAGCGAAAGCGAAATCATCTTGGCGACTTCAGAGATGAGCTCGATGATGCCGACCATCACTTCGATGCAGGCCACGAAAACGTCGAGGGCGACGTGCTGGAGGGGTTTCCTGGTGATGCCGTGAATGGCGCGCCAGACGCCGGCGACTTGGATGAACTTGCCCCAGTACTTGAAGAAGCCGATGGTGGCGACGCCGACGACATGCGAGATGACGATGGCGGAGATGCCCATGGCCAGCGTCAGGTTGAGGTCGCTCGTGGCGGCGCGGAAAAGCGGGATGAGGACCTTTTTGCCATTCTCCATTTCCCAGAAACCGATGGTGCCGACGCCGGGGATGAGCCCGAGCCAGTTCGAGAACAATATAAAGAGGAACAGGGTGCCGGCAATCGGCAGGAAGCGTCGCGACTTGGTGCGGTCGTGCGTCACCTGGTCCATGAAGTCGAGCAGGAACTCGAGGGCCTTCTCGGCAACGTTCTGCAGGCCGCGCGGAATGAGGCTGGTCTTCCGGTTCAAGGCGACCGCCAGGACGACGACCGCCAAAACCGCCACCCAGCCGTTCAGGAGGGAGTTGGTGATGGGCATGCCGCCGACTTCGAAGATTTTTTCCGCTGCAACTGGCACTGCCATAGGTGGTGGCGGGATAAACCCGCCCGCTACTTTTTTCCAATATCGTCGTACTCCTTGCCGTAGTGTTTCGCGCGCTTGGTGATGGCCACCACGGAAAGCGTGGCGGCCAGGATAAAGCCGGCGATTATCAGCCACGGCTTTGTCCCCCATCGCGCGTCGAGAGTCTTGCCAAGCCAGGTGAACAGGACAACCGGCACGGCGATTTCCGCCCCGAACTCAACGAAGATGCGCATCGCCAGACGGTAGTAGCGGCGGTCGCGGTCGATCGAGTCGGTTGGTTTGGCGGTGGGGTTCATTTATTCCTTAAGTTCGCTTGCCGAGAACAGCGCGAGTATTGTAAGAGTTTCGCGAAAAATGGTCAAGGTGAAGTCAAAAATTGGTTTGGTTATCACATAGCCTAAATGTCGCAAATGTGGATAAAGGGGACAGGCACCGTTATCCACAAGACTGGTCATAGCCAAAACCGCCCCGATTGTTGCCGGGGCGGCCTTGGTTGTTGCCAGTCTACTTTATTCTTAGCCGAACAGCTTGATTATGGTTTGGTAAAGCTGTTTGCGGTTCGGGATGCGCAGTTCTTTTCTAGCGGGGTCGTAGGTCAGAAGATTGGTTCGGTAGCCGTGCTTCTTCAGGGCCGATAGCAGGGTCAGGGCGGTTTTTCTGGCGAATTCCGTCTCGCCGCTTTCCGTGATGCTGGCACCGGACACGGTCCCGGCTTTCAGCAAGGCGTCTTGGACCATGAGCTCAAGCTCTTCCTGGAGCTCGGCCTCGCTTTCTATGCCGGAAATGATTTCCGGGCCGTTAACGGCTTTCTCCGGTCGCGGTGATTCGACGATCCTATCCGTTTTTGGCGAGTCTTCAAACGGCACGTCGGCTCGCCGCAGCCCCAACTCATCAACGATTGTCTGGTGTATGCGTCGGCGCGTTCGGCGCTCCTCAAGCATTTTTTTTGCCAGCGTCACATCAGCCGAACCAAGCGCACGGGGAAGGTAGTTTGGCAGGTCGCGTTCGATTTGCTGAACAAGCTCGACAGCGCCTTCCTTTACGCCCTTGGCTGGTTTCAGGCTGTCGGCGATGGCGACCAGCGATTCGATGGTGGACGCGATTGCTTCGCCGACGCGGTCTCTTGCTTCAGTCAGCCCTTCTTCTTCGGGTCGTTCCGTCGTTTCGACCCTGGCTTGTTCTGGCCGCGCCGGCGGCGGCAAGACACGGCCCATCTTTTCCAGAATCATGTCTTGGATGCGGGCGCGCATTTTTTCGCGCGCAAGAAAGTCTTGGGCCAAGGTTAAATCACTCGGCTCAAGGACGGACTCCAGTCTTTTCGGAAGCGAGTTCTCGACCGCGGCCACGGTGCGGACCAGTTCCTCGCGCTGGCCTTCCGCCGGTATCGAGTCGCCGAGTTCGGCCACCGCGGTGCTCACCGCCCAGTCGAGGGCATCATAAACGCGATCTTCGGCGGTTTCGGCATCGGCTTCCGGTGTAGGTGTGGTTTCGATCGGCCGTAGCTCCTCTTTCGGTGCGCTTTCTGGTGGTGGCGGAGGCGACAAGGTGCGCCCCATCTTTTCCAGGATGCGATCTTGGATTTGTTCGCGAACCCTCTCCTGCGTGAGCATATCCCGTGCCAACGCCAAGGCTTCGCCGTCATCTTTCATTGCGGCTTCCAGCCTGTCCGGGAGCGAGTTCTCGAGCGCGGCCACGGCTCGGACCAGCTCGTCGTGCTGCCCTTCCGCCGGTATCGAGTCGCCGAGTTCGGCCACCGCGGTGTCAATGGCCTGGCCAGTGGCGCTATAGAATCGCTCCTCGGCTGTTCGCGGGCGTTCCGGCAGCGGAGGGAGATTGTCGGGGCTGCCGAGCTCTTTCAGCCGCTCGCTGATGATGTGCCATTTCTTGCTGTGCTTGGCGATGCCGTAGTATTCGCGCCACGCCTCGCTCTGGAAGAGGTTGTCCTCGGGGGGCACGTCCTCACGGTGCCGATGGCTGAAGTGACGCTGCGCCAGTTCCCAGATGTCGTTTGGCAGCGCGTCCACGTTGGCCGCGCCGATGGCTTCTGGCGATCCCTTTGGCGAGCCGTCTTCATTTGTTTGCACCCAATTGTCTGGACTCAAGAGCATGTCTTCGGTTTTGGGTTCAGTCGACCCTTCAACGCCGTATTGCCAAAATACGTGCACATCTCCGCGGTCGGGCACAAGTCGAATCTGCAGGCCACCGTCTTTGGGGTCTTCATCAAGCAGGTCGCGCTGTTGTTTGCAGAACAGCTCGATGCGTTGGCGGACCTCGACGCTCCCGTTGACGGCGTCAAGCCATTCGGGAGGTATCTCGATCAGGGTCGGTTCTGGAGGAAAATCTTGAAATCGTCCGCGTAAATCAGGGCGGCTCGCAATTGGCGGCGTCCATTTGGTTTGCTGTTCGGTGAGATACCAATGTCCGTCCGTATCCTGATGCATGCGGTAACCTTTCACCTGCCAGATGCGTGGCGCTTTTTCGCGCTTGGTTTCGGCAGCGGGTTCAGGTCGTTCGGCTCGAACGACTTTGGCGACAGCGGCTTCCGCGCGGGGCGCTTCGTCCGTTGGCGCAACGACATCGGGCACGGCTAGGGCGGCGAGTAAATCGTTAGTTTCGTCTGGTTCCGGCGCGGGTGTTTCAACAACAGCATCGCCTGCCTCCGCTGACGCTGTATGCTGACTCGCTCGTTTTTCGGCTTCCTCTTCGGGATCGGCGACTAAGTCAATTAGGCCGCGCTTGGCTCTCCTGGCTCGTTTGCTATTCTGGTCACGCTTGGCGTGGCGAGGCGACCTCTCGGCCGTTGCCGGCTCGCCTTTGGCTGATTCATCCTTGGGCAAAGCGGCAAGAACTCGCTCCACGCTCGAATATCTTCCTCTTAGTTTATCCCGGTCAGCCTGTTCCATGCCCTGCAGAACCGGACTGTCGTCACGAAAAAACACGTCAAATTCGGCCTCCGCCAAATCTGGGTCGGCTCCGACGGCTTTTTTCAGTTCGGCCTCCGCTTCCTCAAGTGAAATCCGCCGAGGTTGTTCGCGACGTTCCATATGTTGAGTCGCTAGTAGTTTAGCGTATCTAGGCTCAACTTTAGCAGAAAATGCGGTTTTTGTCAATTGAATTCGTGGCCAGCAAGGCTTGACAAATGGCCTAAAGTGTGCTAATAATAAGTAAATTGCTCCTTGAAAACGCATTGCCTATTTAACCGGCATGTTGCTGGTGGGTGAAACGTAATAGGGAGCACGGAAGGAAAAACGAACATGTCGAAAGAAACAGCACGTCACGAGCAGCGCGGCGAACCGAGTGATCGCGCCCATCGTGCCGCGAATGATGGATCAAGGAACAGCCGCGTTCAGGGCGTCAAGCCCCGGCGCGAAAACTCCAAGGCAGAACCGCCGACCGAGCCGGTCAAGCTGACCTTCAGGATGATGGGCGGTTCGCCTGTCGCGTCCTACCGGAACCGAGCCGTTCGGCCGGCGTCGGGTGCGAGCGTCACGCTCAATCAGGAGGCTAGCTACGACCTGGTTGGAAGTTCAGGTGGATGGTTGGCGAGGCCCGCGAAGCATCAACCGAAGGCGGCGGCGAACGTTGCTGTCGCACCGGTGAAGCCTGCGGACGCCAAGCCCGCGCCCGCTGCCGTCGAGAAGTCGGCCGCGAAACCGCCTCCGAAGAAGCTGTTCACCTATCCCGCCTGCGTCGTGGGTGGAATTCCCCTGCCGGAGACGGTCGCGCCGTGGCGTCCCAAGATGTTCACCATCCGTCGCAGGCCTTTGTTGCGACGGATCGAGTTCATTGCCTGGACGACGGTCAAGACCGAAGCGCCGGTCGTGGCTGAAAAACCCGCGGTCGTGCGGCACCCGAAGCCCGCCAAACGGAGGATTGGCGCGGACGTTTGGCAGGAATCCTGGAAAGCCGGGATGGCCCAACCGGATTGGTCCGTCCTGCCGTTCGACTACATCGAGAGTAGGGTGGCGCTGCTTCGCCGGGCGCGTAAACAGGACGAGCCTGTCCTGCTGAACGACGCGCTATCCCTGCCGCAGGTTCCCGGATCGGTATACGAGCAGCCTGGTGGGTTCAGCGCCGCCGAGCTGGAATGGCTCGGGGCGAACCCCAAGAACGGCCAGCCCGTCCGGCGTCAGCGGCATCGAAATCGCCGCAAGTGAGTGGCAATGCGTTACGCTTAGCTTAAACGAACGGCGGCTCATCCTTGTGGTGAGCCGCTTTTCCATAGTTGCAGAGTTACATAGTAGCAGAGTCGCAAAGCATAATTCTCTCTGCCACTCTGCCACTCGCTTATAGCTTGAATAACCGCTTCGTGTTTTCCAGCGTCGCCTGCGCCAGTTCTTCCGGCGTCAAGCCGCGCGCGGCCGCAATGGCGTTGGCGACGAATTCTACGTTAGCCGGTTCGTTGCGTTGGCCGCGGTGCGGTGCGGGCGAAAGATAAGGCGCGTCGGTCTCGACGATGAGCCGGTCGAGCGGGATTCTGGCGGCGACGGAGACGAGCGGTTCCAGCCCGGCCTCGCGGTCGGCCTTTTTTTGCGGATAGGTCACGATGCCGGTGAACGAGACGAATAGCCCCAGCTTCAAGTAGCGTTCCGCCTCGGCCCAGGTGCCGGTGAAGCAATGGATGTCGCCGCGGATATGCTTGCCTTTGGCCGTGTATTCTTCAAGGATTCTGACTGTTTCGTCGTGGGCATCGCGGCAGTGAATCATGACCGCGAGATCCAGCCCCAGCGCCAGATCGAGGTGGGCGCGGAACAGGTTTTCCTGCGCCGCGACGACGGTTTCGCGGGGGAGGTTTTCCGGCAGATGATAATAATCCAAACCGCACTCCCCTAGCCCGACGACTTTCGGCGACGACTTCGCCAACCGACGATAATAATCTGGATTGAATTTCTCGCTGCGGCAGTTGATGATTTCCTCTTCGTCCTGGGCCTGCTGCTCAAAAAGATGAATGGGGTGTTGGCCGATGACGGCCCAGACGTTGTCGTAACGATTGGCCAGTTCGACCGCCTTGGCGCTGGTCGCGGTCTGCGTGCCGACGTTGACGACGCCGATGCCCTTAGCCAAAGAACGCCGGATGACTTCATCGGCGTCTTTCGCGTAGGCGTGGAAATTGACGTGGCAGTGCGCGTCAATCAGGCGCAACGGCTCGCTCATAGTGTCGCTCATCCCTGCGGGCGCAAACGGTTCAGGATGCGCAGCGCGTTCGCGGTCGTGATAGCGGCAATTTCCGCGGTCTTCTGGCGGCGCACGCCGGCGACGGCAGCCGCGACCGAGGGCATGAAGGACGGCTCGTTGCGGCGCAGGTTCCAGGGGATCGAAGTCAGGTGCGGACACTCGCTCTCGAGCACCAGGTGCGAAAGCGGCATCTTGCGCAGGACTTCCGTCTGGTAGCCGCCGTTCACGAGCAGGGCCGTGAAGGAGATGGAGAGGTCAAGATTGAAATAGCGGCGCGCCTGCTTCCAGTCGCCGGAGAAATGATGGATGATGCCGCGGCAGTCGAAGCCTCGCGACGTCTTGTCCCAGCGCTCGATGATTTCCAGCAGGTCGTCGTGGGCGTCGCGACAGTGGAGGAGCAACGGCAACCGGTTTTCCGCCGCGAGCTGGAGGAATTTCGTCAGGGCTTTCTTCTGGTTCGCCTTCAGGCGCTCCACGGCGACGGCCTCCGGGCTGTTCCGTCGGACTTGCGGCAAATCATGGTAATCCAAACCGGTTTCGCCGATCGCGACCACCTTCGGGTGTTTGGCGAGTTCGTTGAACATCTCGAGATTCACCAGCTTGTCCTCGGCTAATTCCACGCCGGGTACCTTGAGCGGATGCAGGCCGACGGCGGCATAGACACCCTCGGGAAAGCGTTCGGCGATTTCCACGGCGCGCACCGAGCTGTTGTAGTCGCTGCCTACCGTGACGATCCAGGTATCTTCCGCGAGCGCGGCCTTGACCACGTTTTCGATGTCGCGGCTGTAGATGTCGGCATCAAGATGGGCGTGGGTGTCGATGTATTTGGGCATAACGTTTCGTAGCGGCCGGGCTTGCCCCGGCACCAGCAAAATACAGAGTGTTTATAGCACCGACTGCGCCATCTTGACGGCGGCGGGCAGGAGCGGCGTAGCGGCCATGCCGACGACGTTCAGGGCGTGGCCAAGCTGTGACTGGCGCAAAGCCAGCTCGAACGCGGCGTTAACCGGGAATTTGGCGGCGAAATAGACGGCCAAGCCAAGGACCAGTGTCCCCTCGACCAGGCCGAAGGCCGCGCCGAGGAGGCGGTTGAACGTCTTGAGGAACGGGATGATGGCGACGATACGGAAGATCTTGTCGATGAGATGCATGATGACGCCGACCAGCCGCCCCACGAGCAGGAAGATGAAGCAGAAGACGATGAGCTTGGCGAGGTTGCCGTTGCCGCCGATGAACGGGGTGAGCCATGCCGCGCCGGCTTCGTAATAATGGCCGGCCGCCCAAGCGCCCAGGAAAAAACCGACGACCGCGCCAATCATGTGGATGACGCCAAACCAGAGCCCGGCCAGCACAAAACAGCCGAGCATGACGAGAATGGCGATGTCGATGGGGGTCATGGGGTGGAGGTTAGGTTCTAGTTACTAGGTTCTAGTGATTATGTTCTAGCACCTAGAACCTACTGCTTATCTTCTCGTCTCGGGAATAACGGCTCTCCTTTGGCTATTGTACCACCAATCGGAAGGCCACCCCAAACCTTTGCTTCTTCTAGCGATTTTTTCCCTTCCGCCTCGGCGACGCCGAGCTGCAACAGGATTTTTTCGGATATTTCCGGGACGAAGGGCCGAAGCAGCCATGCGGTCTGCCGCAGGTGCTCGAGCAGATAATACATGACCTTGGCCAGCTCGGCGCGGTCGGTCTTGGCGAGCGTCCAGGGTTTCACCTCGTCGATGTGCTTGTTGTCCCAGCGCAAATCCTCCCAGATGGCGTCGAGGGCGTCACCAAAATCCAGTTTTGACATGGCCGCCTCGTAGCGTTCCCACGTTTTGGCCTGGTCAACCGGCGCCTCGGCACATTGGGCGGCTTCAGGAACTTTCCCGTCAAAGTATTTTTCCGTCATGGAGAGGACGCGATGCAGAAGGTTGCCGAGGTCGTTGCCGAGGTCGGAGTTGTAGCGCTGTTCCAAGCGGGCGAAGGAGAAGTCGCCATCCTCGCCGAAGGTGATTTCGCGCAGGAGAAAGAAGCGGACGACATCACGGCCGTATTTTTCGGAAACCGCGAGCGGATCCACCACGTTGCCGAGCGACTTGGACATCTTGACGCCGTCGATGGTGAAGAAGCCGTGGGCGAAAACTCGTTCCGGCAGCGGCACGCCGGCCGACAAGAGCATGGCCGGCCAGAGCGCGCAGTGGAACTTGATGATGTCCTTGCCGACGAGATGCAGCTGGGCGGGCCAACGTTTCCGGTACTCCTGCTCGTTTGAGCCGTAACCGACGCCGGTCAAGTAGTTGATGAGCGCGTCGAACCAGACGTAGATGACGTTGGCTTCGTCGCCAGGCACCGGTATCCCCCACTTCACGGATTCGCGGGTGATGGAAATGTCCTCCATGAACTTGTCGATGTAGCTTCGGACTTCGTTGCGGCGGCTCGTCGGCTGGATGAATTCCGGGTGCTCATCGATGTGCTTGAGCAGTTGTTCGCGATAGGCCGACAGCCTGAAGAAATAGTTCTTCTCCTTGATGACCTGCGGTTCCTTCTTATGGATCGGGCATTTGCCGTCCACAAGGTCGGATTCGCGCACGAACGCCTCGCAACCCGGGCAGTAGAGGCCGGAGTATTCTCCTTGGTAGATGTCGCCTTTCGCGGCGACGGCCTTCCAGAATTGGGCGACGCCGGCCTTGTGGCGGTCTTCGGTCGTGCGGATGAAGCCGTCGTAGCTGATGCCGAGTTTGTCCCAGGTCTGGCGCCAGTTGGCGGCCATCTCATCGAGGTATTCTTGGATGCGCGTTTCGTCGTAGCCGCGCTTGGCGGCCGCCTCGACATTTTTCTGGCTGTTCTCGTCGGTGCCGGTCAGCAGGAAAACGTCATCGCCTTTGAGGCGATGCCAGCGCGCCAACACGTCCGCGGCCACGGTCGTGTAGTAGTGTCCGATATGCGGCACGTCGTTAACGTAGTAGATGGGGGTGGTGAGGAAAAATTTGCTCGACATAGTGAGGTTATTCCCCGAGCGGAGCGAAGCGTAGTCGAGGGGTTACGGCTCTTGGCCCTCCACAAGGTCGGGCCAGAATATTAATTCGTATTCAAGCGACGCTGTCCGTGTCTCGCGCTCTCGATGGCGATGGCAAATTCGCCTTTGTCGCTGGTTTTCTTTATGGCCGAAATGATTTCGGCGGCCGTGCCGCGGTAAATCGTTTCGTGGAGTTTGGTCAGTTCGCGTCCGACGACCAGGTTTCGGTCCGGCGAGATTTCCCTGATGCTTTCGAGCAGCTTGCTTATCCGGTGAGGCGATTCGTAGAGGATGACGGTGCGGGGCTCGTCAAGCGCTTCCCTGATGAAGGACTGGCGGCCTTTCTGGTTTGGCGGAAAGCCGAGGAAGGTGAAGCCGTTTCCGCCAAAGCCGGCGACGGAGACGATGGCGGCGACCGCCGAGGGGCCGGGTATTGGGATGATATTCACGTTCGGCAGGCGTTCAACAACCGCCGCGACGAGTCGTCCGCCGGGATCGGAGACGCCCGGCGTGCCGGCATCGCTCACGAGACCGACATTTTTTCCTTCCTGCAGCAGCTCAATCATCCGTTCCGCCTTGCGCGCGTGTGCCTCCTCGCGGTAGGAGTCGAGCGCGACCCTCAGGCCGTAACGGTCAAGCAGGCGCTTGGTCTGCCGCGTGTCCTCGCAGAAAAGCACGTCGAGATTCTTGATGGTCTCGACGGCGCGGAAGGTCATGTCTTCGAGGTTGCCGATGGGCGTGGCGATGAGGTAAAGCATGGGAGCGCAGGAGTGCTGGAGTTCTGGAGTGCTGAAGTACTGAAGATTTTTTGCTCTTCATTACTCCAGCACTTCCCCGCTTCAGCACTATTGATTATAGCCTATTGTGACCAGTTCGGCTTGGGTAAGCATTTCGTCCTGAAATCGGCCGATGTCCAAACGCGCCTCTTCCGCCTCGGCCCTCGCGACGGTCGCCTTGGTGGCCGGACGCGGGGGCATGAACAGGCTGCAGCAGTCGTCGTGCGGCTCGATGGCGATGGCGTAGGTGCCGATGCGTTTGGCGAAAGTGATGATTTCCTCCTTGTCGTCGCCGACGAGCGGTCGGTAGATGGGCAGTTTGGCGGCGGCGGTCACAGTTTCCAGGTTTTCGAGCGTTTGTGACGCGACTTGCCCGATGCTGTCGCCCGTGAAGATGCCGAGCGCGCCTTCGCGGCGGGCGATGACTTCAGCCATGCGCACCATCATCCGGCGATAGAGCACGATGCGCATGGACGGGTCGCACTTGGCCACGACCTCGCGTTGGAATTCGCCGAACGGGACGAGATACATCTTGGCGTCCGGTTGCCACGGCGCGAGCGCTTCGGCGAGGCGGCGCGCCTTCTCGACCGAGCGGCGGTCAACGAACGGGTAGCTGTGGAAATGCACGTAGATGACCTCACAGCCGCGCTTGAGCGCCTTCCAGGCCGCGACCGGCGAATCGATGCCGCCGGAGAGAAGGGCCACGACGCGGCCGGACGAACCGACCGGCAGGCCGCCGGCGCCATTCTCCAAGCCCGGCGAGACGTAGGCCGCCCTCGAGGCGATTTCGACGCGCAGTTCCATTTTCGGCTCGTGGACATCCACCTTGATGCCCGGTACGGCATCGAGCACGGCGGCCCCGACGAGGCGGCTCACTTCCATGGACGGATGCGGGAAGGTTTTGTCGCTGCGGCGCGTGATGACCTTGAAGGTCGCGGCGCCGGAGGCCGCGGCGATGGTCGCGGCGGCGGCGCCCATGGCCTCGATGTCGCGCGGCGTCTTCTTCACGAACATGAATTTCGCGATGCCGAAAACCGCGCGGAGACGGCGGCGGATTTTCTCGGCTTGTTCGGCATCAATCGGGCCGCTCGCCGGCGTCATCACCAGGCTCGCCTGTCTCATGGCCATTTTGAAAACGCCCAACCCTTCGAGTTGGCGGTGGAGATTGGTGATGAGGCATTGCTCGAAGCGACCGCGGTTGCCGCCCTTGAGCACCAGTTCGCCGACATGGATGATGATGGCGTCGTACATAGATAACTACCAAAAAATACCAGCGTCCGGAGGAATTATCAATATCACGGCCTTTTCCGTAAATTGAAACGGACCCCATGCGCGAAGCACGGTGGTCCGGTGATCCAGCCAAGCAGCAGCTGGGAGTTGGTGGCGCAACGCGCCGTCGTTCACTGTTCGGGGCTCTTCCAGGAACCGCGGTACCAGAGAGCCACGGCGACCCCGCCGATTATCACCACGGCGGCGCCGAGCAGCAATACGAAGGGGGCGTAGCAGAGGGTCTGGTCGAGTTGCGCGACTGTAAATCTTCCGAAGTCCATGAGTCCTCCTAGGATAGGAACATTATGGCATGTTTTTCGTTTATAGTCAAGGGGCAGAGGACGAATTGGCTCAGGTTCGCATAAATAAACAAAAAACCGCGTTGTCGAGTTGACAAGCGGTCCTTTTTCCGGTCAACCAAGCGGTTAACCGGAGGTGGCCTCACCCCCATCGTCTTGAGGTCACTGGCCTCATTCTGGGCTTGGGTCGGCAGGGCTGGCCCATCCTCCCCTTCAAAACGGCTATCGCCACGATGGCGAGACCGGCGGCGCCGCCGACGCACGAAACGAACAAGTTGGCTTCGATCCCGAGGATGGTCATGGGCTTTTCTCCGGTGTTGCGACGAGGTCGCGTCCGGAGACACTTAAACAAACATCGCCCAGCCTGTCAACGGCAACGAACAATGATACAATACGGTCAGCGGCGGAGAAACCGCCGATAACGACAACATTATGTCGGACATGACTCTAAAACCATTAAAATACAAAGGCCTGCCCGGCCTGTCCGAGCGCCAGCTCGCCGAGCACCATGACGTGCTTTACGCCGGCTACGTCAAGAAGACGAACGAGATTCGCGAGGCTTTGGGGACGGCGGATCTGGCTTCGGCCAACGGCACTTATGGTGCCTGGCGCGAGTTAAAGGTGGAGGAGGTTTTCGCGGTGAACGGCGTTGTCCTGCATGAGCGCTTTTTTGACAACCTCACGCCGGGCGGTTCCAAGCCTGAAGGCCGTATCGCCGAGATGATCGAGCGCGACTTCGGTTCGCTGGAGCGCTGGCAGGAGGAGATGATCGCGAACGGACTGTCGAGCCGCGGCTGGGTCGTGCTCGCCTACGATCTGAACGAAGGCCGGCTCCGCAACTACGTTTGCGAACGCCACGACCAAGGCGGCGTCTGGGGCGCCATTCCCCTCTTGGTTCTCGACGTCTATGAGCACGCCTACTTCCTCGATTACGCCACGGCGCGCAAGAAATACCTCGAGGCGTTCCTGCAGAACATCGATTGGTCCGTGCCGAACGGCGTCATCGAAAAATACGGGCTGAAGTAGAGGAAATCAAAAACACCCGACCATCGGCCGGGTGTTTTTGGTTCCGTTGGCTGTTAGATGCCGAGTGCCTTGGCAATCGCCTCCTTGTCGAAGCCGACGACGATTTCCCCATCAATTTCCAACACCGGGACGCCGAATTGACTGCTTTTCTCCACCATCTGTTCGGCCGCCTGTCGGTCTGTGGACACGTCAATATCCGCATATTTAACGCCTTTCTCATCAAGGAACGCTTTTGCCATCTTGCAGTAGGGACACGTGGGCGTTGAGTAAACAATGACGGACTTGGCCATATAGCGATATGGGAGGTTAGAGATTCTGTATCAAGCGTAGCACGGTCCTCACGCCATAGCCAACGCCCCCGATGGGCTGGTGCGGCACGGTGTCTTTTTCCGCCCAGGCCGGGCCGGCGATGTCGAGGTGCGCCCAGGCCTGGCTGGGTCGGACGAATTCCTGGAGGAAGAGACCGGCGGTGATGGCACCGCCGTAGCGCGTGCCCGTGATGTTCTTGAGGTCGGCGACGCGGCTCTTGAGGGAGTCGCGGTATTCCTCGGTGAGCGGCAGTTCCCACATCAGTTCTCCGGCGCGGTCGGCGGCGGAGAGCAAACGGTCGGCGAGCGCGCGCGAATTGCTCATGAGGCCGGCGACTTCCTGGCCGAGCGCCACCATGCAGGCGCCGGTGAGCGTGGCGAGGTCTATGACATAGTCGGGTTTCTGCTGTTGCGCGTAATGCAGGGTGTCGGCGAGGGTGATGCGACCCTCGGCATCGGTGTTGAGAATCTCGACCGTCTTTCCGGACATGGTGTGAAGGACATCGCCGGGCTTCACGGCTTTGCCGGACGGCATGTTCTCGCACAGGCCGATGATGCCATGAACCTCGCAGGCCGGATTGATTTCGGCGATGGCGCTGAAGACGCCCAGGACGGCGGCGGCACCGGACATGTCGATTTTCATGTCCTCCATCGCCTCGGCTGGCTTGAGCGACAGACCGCCGGAGTCGAAGGTGAGGCCCTTGCCGACGACCGCGATGCGCCGCTTGGCCTTGCCGACAGGCTTGTAGGTCAGGTGGACGAGATATGGCGGCTCGTCCGAACCACGGGCGACACCCAAGAGTCCGCCCATGCCCATCTCTTCCATTTGCGCCCGGTCGAAAACCTTGACGCTGACGCGCTTGCTTCCGGCGGCCAAGACCCGGGCGGTTTCCATGAGGCGGGTCGGGGTCGTGACTGATGCCGGTTCGTTGATTAGCTCGCGGGCGAAGACCGTCGCCTTGGCCAGCAATTGCCCGGTGACGACGCCTTTTTCCGCGGCGACTTTTGTCTGGCGATTCGTCACGGCAAGCGCCAACGCCTCAACCGTTCCCTCGGCGTGCTTCTTGGCCTCTTCCGAACGGTATTTGAGGAAGCGGTAATCCCCGAGAATCGCGCCTTCGGTCAGGGCTTCGGCGACCGCGGCCATTTCCTTCGCGTCCGCGTCAGGGATCAGGAGGGCGAGGCTCTTCGCGTGGACGACGCGGGCCTTCTGTACGGCCAAGGCGGCGAATTTCCGGGCGGCTTTGGCGTCGAGCTTCCTGGCACCCGCTCCGAGCAACATGATCTTTTCCGCCGCCACGCGGCCGTTGGATTTCAGCAAGGCGTATTCGCCGGCCTTGCCGGTTAGTTTCTCTTCCGCGATGAGTTTGGTGAGCTGGCCGTTCAGGGACTTATCCAGCGGCGCGGCGGCGACGGGCAAGCGCTTGGCTTCGCTTGATAAGGGCACGACGATCAGGTCGGCGCGCATTGTTTCCGGCTGGTCTAGGGTGACGATGATTTTCATATGGTCATGATTTGTTAAGTATTTTTATGAGTATATCAGTCGAGCGTGAAATTAAAAGGGTTGTGCGCGCCCGGTCGTCAAAAAATGCGAACGCGTCATGGGTGCGGTGTTCGCGGCTTACGCGAAGCTGGAGCGGATGCCGGAGTGCTATACTCCGAATCTTTCGTACCCCTTCGTCTCGACGCGAGACGCGAGTTCGGGGCCGCCGCTCGCGGCGAGGCGTCCTTCGATGAGCACATGGACGCGGTCGGGCTTGAGTTTCTTGAGAAAACGCGGCGAATGGGTGATGAGCAGGATGCCGATTTTCCGGCGACGCAGGTTTTCGATGGTCGCCGTCACGGCGCGCAATGCGTCGGCGTCAAGACCAGCGTCCAGTTCGTCAAGAATGACGTATTTCGGCTGCAGCGTCAGCAGCTGCAGCAGCTCGGCGCGCTTCTTTTCGCCGCCGGAAAATCCCTCATTCAGCGGTCGGTGCGCGAAGTCGTTCGGCAAGCCGACGATTTTCAGGTTGTTTTTTAGGATGGTTTGGAAATCGCCAACCGATATCGGCTGTTCGCGGCGGGCATTGACCGCGGCGCGAAGGAAAGCGGATACGGATACGCCGGGAATTTCCGGCGGCTGCTGCAAGGACATGAATAGGCCGGCCCGCGAGCGCTCGTGCGTCGGGGCTTTTGTCAGGTCGCGTCCGTCGAGGCGGATTTTCCCTGATGTTTGGTAGCCCGGATGGCCGAACACGGCATTGGCGACGGTGCTCTTGCCCGAACCGTTCGGACCCATGAGGGCGACGATTTTTCCTGGCGGGATTTCAAGGCTCACGCCCTTGACGATGGTCTGTCCGGAACGTCGCACGCGCAGGTTTTCGATGCTTAGGGCAATTGGCGACATATCACTTCTTTTCGCTTTCCCCTTTCGGCGCGGGGGTGATGGCCTGCTGGACGGCGCGCAGGCCGAGCAGGGCGCACTTGATTCGAGCCGGGCCGAACTCCACGCCCAGGAGCCTCATGATGTCCTTGGCCGTCAGCTTGGCAATCTGCTTTTCGTTCATGCCGATGACCTTGTCCGTCAGCATGGACGCGGCTGCCACGCTCACGGCACAGCCGCGACCGGTGAAGGCGATGCCGCGCACGCGGTGGTTTTCGGTCTTGATCTGGAATTCCAGGTCATCGCCGCAGCTGAAGTTGGTCTCGCGGCGCTTGAGGTTGGCGTCCGGCAGGCTGCCGAAATGATGCGGTCGGCGGTAGTGGTCGAGAATCTCCTCGCGGTAAAGCAAGTCGATGTCACGGGTGGCGGGCGGTGCCGATTGTTTGGCCGCGGGTTTCCTTTTTGTCATACGTCAAACATCTTTTTGGCCTTCTGAATCGCCGCGACCAAGGCCGAAACGTCCTTTTCGTCGTTGTAAACGGAAAAGCTGGCGCGGGTCGTGCCGGCGAGGCCAAGTTCGAGCATGAGCGGCATGGCGCAGTGGTGACCGCCGCGCACGCAGACGCCGGCATCGGCGAGCACGTTGGTGAGGTCGTGCGGGTGGACATCGCCGAGCACGAACGAGATGACCGCGCCGCGGTCGGCCTTGGCGGACGGGCCGATGACGCGCAGGCCCTTGATTTTACTCAACCGTCCCAAGGCAAGATTCGTCAGCCGCTGTTCGTGGGCGTGGATGTTCTTCTCGCCGAGTATGCCGATGAAATCGATGGCCGCGCCCAGGCCGATCACGCCGGCGATGTTGGGTGTACCGGCTTCGAATTTCCACGGCAGTTCGTTCCATTCGGATTTGTCCTTGGTGACGCGGCTGATCATGTCGCCGCCATACATGTAGGGCGGGAGGGCCTGAAGCCGGTCGCGGCGGCCGAAAAGGACGCCGGTGCCGGTCGGGCCGAACATCTTGTGGCCGCTGAAGGCCAGGAAGTCGCAACCCAGTTTCTTGACGTCAATCGGGCGGTGGCCGATTGATTGCGCGGCGTCCACGATGAGCACGGCGCCGACCGCGTGTGTGAGCTTGGCCAGTTCCGCCACCGGCGTCACCGTGCCCATGGCGTTGGAGACGTGCGTGACCGTCACCACTTTCGTTTTTGACGAGATGAGTCGGCGCGCGGCGGCCATGTCCATCTGGAAATCCGGCGTGAGACCGACGAACTTGAGCGTGAAGCCGCGCTCCTTGGCGAGCTGCTGCCACGGCACGAAATTGCTGTGGTGCTCCATGAGCGTGGTTACGACCTCGTCGCCAGGACCGAGCCGGCGTGCCAGCGTCTGAACCAGAAGGTTGAGCGATTCGGTGGCGCCGCGCGTCATGATGGTTTCGTCCGGCGCGGCGTTCAAGAAGGCCGCGATTTTCGCGCGGGCGGCTTCGTAGCGATTGGTCGCTTCCAAACTGGCCGAATACATGCCGCGATGGATGTTGGCGCGGCATTGTCCGTAAAAGTCGTTCATCGCCTTGAGAACGGCGAGCGGCGTCTGCGATGAGGCGGCGGAATCAAGATAAACGAAATTACGCCGACGGGCATACATCGGGAAATCGCGGCGCAGGCGGCTTGGGTTTAGGCGCTTGTCAGCTACGGTCATAATCATGGTTGGTCGATTTTTCGTGGTGCTTGAATCGTTCGGCGATGAGGCGCTCGATCATTTCCGACGGGCTGCGGTGACGCATATCGTCGATGATCGGAGCGAAGAACCCGCTGACCGCGAGTTGGAGAGCGGCTGACCGGTCAAGACCGCGGGTCTGAAGGTAAAAGAGGCGCTGTGGATCAATCGCGCCGGTGGCGGCTGCATGTCGGCAGTTGGATTCCGGCGAGGCCACGGACATTTCCGGCAGGGCGGCGGCCCAGGCCAAGGGACTCCAAAGAATTGTATCGCTTTTCTCGCTCACGATACAGCCCTTGAGGCATGGCGGGACGTCCGCATGGGCGCGGTTCACGACCCGTGACGAGTCGCCCGCCGCGCCGCGGAAAACGATGTCGGAAGCGGTAGCATTTGCGGCGTGGCGAACCTTGTCCTCGACCGCGATTCTGCGTTCGCCGTCGCCGAAGACGAGGCGGCGAACGGCTACGGATGCGTTCGGTTCGGCAAGGACGGTCCGTGAACGGTCAATGACCGACGCGCCAAACGCGCAATCGAGCCAGGTGACCGACGCGCCGGCCATGGCCACGGCATCGCGCCAGACGTAATCGGTGGCGTCGTCGGGCAGGTTCTGAACGCGAATATGGGTGAAGGATGACCCGGCTTCAGCCAGGACCACGATGGAGCTGCTGTTGGTCAGCGCTCCCTTGCCGCCGACGCGTTCTATGAGCGTGGCGCGACTCCCCTGTTCCGCAATGACGATGAGGCGGTTGGCGTGCAGGCCGTCGGGCAGACGCCAGTCGAGGCAAATAGGTTCCATAATCTGTACGTCATTTGGTATGCGGATGCCCAGAGTCTGGGAATGCTGTTCGTGCCAACGACGAAGGGCGTCGGGTTGGACAACCCCCGGCGTTTTCATGCTCCGCAAAGCCTTAGCTGCGACGGACGGCTTCATCAGCTCGACCGGTTCCGGGACGTCAATCGTCGGCGACGAGGGCGGCTTGTTTGGCTGGCGCCCAAGCGGTGATGGCCAGGTATGCGCGGCAAACTCCACGCCCAGCCCGAAGCGGAAGCTAGGCAGTTCCTTTCGACCGTTTGTTTTCGGCATTCGGCGCGGCATATCAGATGACGGAAGCCTCCATTTCTAGTTCGACAAGACGATTGAGTTCAACCGCGTATTCAAGCGGCAGGCGGCGCGCCACCGGCTCGAAAAAGCCGTTGACGATCGTCTTGCGGGCGGCCTCCTCGTCAAGGCCGCGGCTCATCAGGTAAAACAGTTCCGCCTCCCCGATGCGGCCGACCGTGGCCTCATGCGAGGCGGAAGAGGCGTCGTTGTCCACGCGGATGACCGGGATGGCATTGGCCGCGGAACAGTTGTCCAGGAGCAGGGACTGGCAGGAAACGCTGGCCGTCGAGTTGCGGGCGGCAGGCGTGACGCGCACCGAGCCGCGGAAGGTCGCGATGCCGCCGCCGCGGCTGACGCTTTTGGTGCGCGCGGTGGAGGACGTGTCCGGCGCGGCATGGACGACCTTCATGCCGGTGTCCTGCTCCTGTCCTGGGCCAGCAAAGGCCAGGCCGAGATAATCGGATCGGGCGCGGGCGCCACGCAGGACGCTCATCGGGTACAGCATGGTGACACCGCTGCCGAGATTGCCGCCCAGCCATTCGATGGAACCGTCGGCCTCGACGACCGCGCGCTTGGTGTTGAGGTTGAAGACGTTCTTGCTCCAGTTCTCGACGCTTGAATACTGCACGCGCGCCCCTTCCTTGACGTGGATTTCCACGCAGCCGTCGTGCAGCGAGCTCTTCACGTAGCGCGGTGCGCTGCAGCCCTCGATGTAATGCACCTCGCTGCCGCGGTCGGCGATGATGATGGTGTGCTCGAATTGACCTGCACCTTCCGTGTTCATGCGGAAGTAGGCCTGAAGCGGGGCCGTCACTTTCACGCCGGGCGGGATATAAATGAAGGTGCCACCGCTCCAGACCGCGGCGTGGAGCATGGTGAACTTATGGTCGCTCATGGGCACGCAATCGGTCATGAAATGGCGGCGGACCAGATCCGGATATTTGCGGACGGCGACATCCATGTCCTCGAAAATCACGCCCTGTTTGGCCCATAGTTCCTTCAGCCGATGGTAGATGCCCTCGGAATCGAATTGCGCGCCCGCGCCGGAAAAGACGCGGCGCTCGGCCTCGGGTATGCCGAGACTCTCGAAGGTGTCGCGGATGTCCGACGGCACGTCCTCCCATCTGGAGGCGAGGCGGGTGCCGGGATCGGCGAAATAGATCAGGCGATCGAGCTTCAGCCGCTTGAGGCTTGGGCCCCAGTTCGGGAGCGGCGTCCGGAGATAAAGCCCGAAGGCCTTCAGCCGTAGGTCGCGCATCCAGGTCGGCTCCTGCTTGTGCCGCGAAATCGCCAAAACCGCCTCGCGGGTGAGACCGCGGGTTTTCGCCGGACTTGTGGCGTGGGCCGTTTTCGAGGGAGATTTCTTCATGACTTGCCCCAAATTATCCGGGGTTATTGACAGAAATTGCGATTTGCGTCATCATTTAACTATGTCGATGCGAAATAGCGGGTTCCTGCTATGCTAGCGTCAGACACTTTCCGTTTCGTGCACGACTGCGTCGTCCCGGCCAAGTTTCTGGCGGCTGGGGCGACGCGCTTTTTAATTATGATTCATGGTTCGTGTTTTTTCTTTCCGTGTCCGCCACAGCAGGAGCCGCCGGCGAGGTCCGACAGCTTGAGCCGCCGCAGGGTCAGATCAAGGCTGGCTTGAACCGCGGACCAGATTTTTCGGCTGGAACAGATCGAGGCCAGCCCGCAGTGGGCTGAGGCTCCGGTGCAGGCGGCCACGGATGTCGGCCCTTCGATAGCCTCGATGACGGCCGCCACGGACACGCTTCGCGGAGCATGCGCCAGCCGGTAGCCGCCTTGCGGACCGCGGCGCCCGTCCACCAAGCCGGCTCGGCGAAGCGGCGTCACCGCCTGTTCGAGGAAGCCTTGGGAAATGCTGGTTCGGCGGGCCATTTCGTCGAGCGACAACCAGCCGCCACCCCGATGGAGCGACGCCAATTCAGTGGCGATGAGCAGGCCGTGATGAACCCGTTGGGGAACGCGGAAGAGTTGAGCCATAAATAATATCGGTTCTTCGTCTTTAGGTATTGATTTAGGCGCATGAAACCTTCCTTACGCGAGCATCGGCCTGACTGCCGTCGGGCCATGTAACCCTGCGAGCGCCTTTCTCTCATCCGTCTGCGTCACTCACGCGTCTCGCGGCCAGCGGAGCCGCACGCGAGGGCTGGTGCGGAGGGCCGTCTTAAGGGCGCGGGTGGAACGCGCCCGGCCCGGAGCGCCTCCCGCGCGGGCGGCGGAGCTGGCCGCTCGTGGTCATGGCCTGCTCGATATTCACACCAAACGACAAAAAACAATATCCTAGTGTTCTACTAGGATATTATCGTCTTTTGTTCAGCTCGTCAATACCTTTATGCCGGTGGCTTCCATCCCCGGTTTTCCTGGGCGCGCATGGCGTCGGTTTCGTCTGCGCGGGCGTAATCGTCTGACAGCCGGACGGTCGTGCCGCGCTCGGACATCGACGTCTCGATCATGTAGGAGTCTTCGATGGCTTCGACGCGGTGTTTCTGTCCGGGCGTGATGGTATAGCCCGCCATCGGGACCATGGGAATCTTTTCGATCTCGCCCTGATCGTTCTCGAGCCAAATCAGCGCCTTGCCCATGAGACAGCAGATGGTCTCCTGTTTCTGGTCGTGGTACTGGAACGACCATTTCTTGCCCGCCTTGGTGAAAAGGATTTTGCCAGTCTTGTCCGTGATTTCGGGCGGCGTGTAAACTACCTCGAATCCCCATGGCTTCTCGATGCGCTGCAGAAACGGTTCCTTCTTGAAGGTCATACCGGCAGTGGTGAAGTTGACAGTTGGCAGTGAACAGTTGTCCACTGCCTGATTTCAGCTTAGCACCGGGTCGGCGCGGACGGAAGAGAGTTGCCGAATGACCGCGCGGAGACTAGAATATATGCATATGAAGCGCCAACTCCTCGCGTGTTTATTGTGTTTAGTCGCGGTGTTCGTTGCCGCTCCTATTCACGCCTCGACCTTCGACCCGAATCTTATCCTGACTGATGTCGAGATGCGCGACGCGGACGCGATGGACATCGCTGACATCGCCGTTTTTTTGGCTGGAAAGGGCGGCCTCGGGCGTTATTATGACGCTGACCCGACGGACGGCCTGCTCAAGGGAGCGGCCCAGCTGATTGCTGATGCCAGCCGCCGATACTCCATCAACCCCAGATACCTGCTGGCGCTCATTCAGAAGGAATCGAGTGCGGTCGAAGCTGCCGCGCCGACTAGGGAACAGCTCGATTGGGCAACCGGCTACGCGCTTTGCGACGGTTGTACCAAGACGAGCGCGACCAAATACCGCGGCCTGGGCAAGCAGATTGACGCGGGGGCGGCTTGGATGAATTGGTACTTAAAGAGCGGTCAGGCTCCGGCCGGACAGCGTCAGGTCGGCACCCCCTATTCCATCAGCCACATCACCGTGACGCCGGCCAACCTGACGACGGCCGCGCTTTACGGTTATACGCCGCACCTGCACGGCAACCGGTTGCTTTGGAGCATCTGGCAGAATTGGTTCGGCGGCGCGCCGCCGGACTACCCGGACGGCACGGTGATACGCAACGAGAAGAACGGCGCGGTCGGCGTCATCCAAAACGGGCGATTGCGCGCCATGGCGAGCGCGAGCGTTCTGCAGACGCGTTTTCACGGCGTGCCGATCGTGGACGTGAACGAGTTCGATTTCCGTGCCTTGGAGAATGAACGGCCGGGGCGCCCCCTGCGCCTGCCGGACCAGGCCGTCGTACGCACCGAAACCGGCGATCTGTTCCTGCTCGTCGGGAACAGCAAGCGGCGGTTCGTTTCGGCCGAGGCTTTCGGGCGGCTCGGCTTCAATCCGGAGGAGCTGGAGGACGTCGTGACCGCTGACATCGCCGATTACGCCGATGGTGATGCTCTGGGCGACGATAACGACACGGGGGCCAGCAAGCTGTTGCAGGACAAGGCCACCGGCGGCGTTTACCTCGTGCGCGGCGAAGAGAAGCAACCGCTTCTCGACCGCGCGATTCTTGACCAGTTTCCGGCCTTGATTACCAAGCCGGTCGCGGCGACGGAACTGATGCGCTACCAAACCGCCGAGCCCGTAAAATTGGCGGACGGCCGGCTGGTGAAAACGGCGGGTGTGCCAGCGGTCTACCTGATTTCCGGCGGCGAACGGCGCGTCATCAAGACGGAGGCGGCCTTTGCGTCGTTGGGTTACCAGTGGAACCAGGTCGTGACGGTGAGCAGGCGGCTGTTGGAACTTCATCCGTTGGGCAAGCCGATTGGTGACTAAGAGTGCTGAAGTTGGGGAGTGCTGAAGTACTGAAGAAAGAATAACTAAACATCGTAACAATACCGCCAACAATTTCTCCAGCACCCCAGCACTTACCTACAAAAACCGCCGGGATGCACCCGGCGGCTTGTTGTTTATCATTATTGCCCCAGGATTTTCTTGATCTCCTCGACCAGCCGATTCGGCGTCATGTCCTGCTTCGGCAGATACATCCGTGCGCCAGCCTTGAGACCGTGCTGGATGTCTTCCGGGTCACCCAAGGCCGAAATCATGATGACCGGCACGTCCTTGTAACCCGGCTCTTCCTGCAGCCGCTTGAGCAATCCGTAACCGTCAAACATGCCTTCCTTTTCGGGCATCATCACGTCGAGAGTGATGAGATCGGGCTTGTGTTCGCTGGCGATGCTCCAGCCTTCGGCCGGATTCAGCGCCGTGAACACCTCATAGCCGCGCGGCTCGAGAATCGCCCGGAACAGGTCTTTGTAGAACGGGTCGTCGTCTATGCAGAGGATTCGTTTGGGCATATGTACATCTATATTATACGCTTGAAGACGATGCGACGCAAATAAGGCCAAAACAGGGCATGAAGGCGACTATTCGAGCGGCCAACAGGCTAAGTGTGAGGCGACAACGGCCGCGGTTTCGGCGCGGAGGACGAGTCCGCCGAGCCGCGCCAGGCGACAATCGGCTTCCTTGGCTTTGGCGATTTCCGCCTCCGTCCAGCCGCCCTCGGGGCCGATGAAAAGCGAAACCTCGCTCACGGCCGCTTGGCCGTGCCACGGCTCGCCCTCGGCATCGAGAAAGACGCGCTCCCCTATCGCCTGACGCAACGCCTGTTCAAGGGACAGGGCCGGGGTGATTACGGGGACGTCAGCGCGCTCCGACTGCTCGGCCGCCTCGCGGGCGATTTTTTCAAGGCGTTCCTGGCGTAAGCCGAGCTTGACGGTGTGTTCAGTGATGATGGGAACGATGGCTGCCACGCCGACCTCGGTCGCCTTCTGCACCGTGAGCTCGAAATTGTCCTTCTTGATGATCGCACAATAAAGCGTGACGCGCCTTTTCGCGCGCCGACCGTCTTTGACGGACAACATCTCGGCCATCACCTTGCCCGGTGCGACTTCAATGAGCCGCGCTTCGGTTTCCTGCCCGTCATTCGCGAGGACAATCGTTTCCCCCGGCCGCAGGCGCAGGACGCGGGCAATCTGGTGACACACCGCCGAATCAGTCAGTCTTATCCCGTTACCGACTCTTTCGATGGCCGTGAAAAATCGATGGGTTTTGCGGCGTTCGGCGTTCATGTTATCAGTACTGCACGCGGATGTATTTTTTTTCGCCCGAAGCGTTGACGTACTCGAGCGCGAGGATCGGGTGGTTGGCGTACGGCCATTTCCAGACGGCGGTCAGGTTGATGGGCTCGGTCATCGTCGGTGTGGCCCGTCGAAAGTTCGGCAACTGCTTGGCGCGAGCGTACAGCCGGCTGGCGTCAGGATCCATCGTGACGACGGCATTGGCCTTGATGAGCACGATCTGCGGAAACATGTCCTTGCCGATTTCCTCGAGGCTGCCCGGATGAATCAGATTCCCCGTCGGGTTGTTGGCATCGCCCTTCACGCTGAAGTTGGCGGCAAAATAGACGGCGTTTCCCACCTCGGCCATTTCGCCGATCGCCGCTTTCGGCTCGACCGAATTCACGGTCATGGTGATGAGGCCGGGCACGCTCTTGAGCTTGCCTTCCAGCTCGTCCATGGAAGCGAAGTCGGCCGGAACGGTCGAGTAGTCGCGGAAGCGGATCTGCATTTCGGCCGGTTCGCCGAGCTTGACGGTCCGTTCGAAGACGAAATCCGTCGGCTCAACCTGCGGCTGGGTCGGAATCTTGAGGCCGGGCTGTTCGGTGACAGTCGGGCTGACCGATGATGGCCTCGCGACGTCGTTGGGTTTCGTTTGCATTAGCGTCAAAACCGCAGCGATGACAACAACAACGCCGATGACGATGAGGATGAGTCGGGTTGGCGGCCGGTGCGAAGGCGGAGCCGCGGGTTTATTGAGGGTCTGTTCCATAGGTCATTAATTCACCTCCGCCGAATACTCCGGGCGTCAGCCCGGGGAGTCTTCATCAGAGGTCAGCATAAGCTTACTTCATTTTGGCCCCTCTCGGCAAAATGCCTTGACATTACAGCTATTCAATAATTACGTCCTCCGATTGAACGCCAGCACGGCGGCGGACAGGAAAACGCCGGCGAACACCATGAGGAACAGCGCGTCCATGGCCGGCGCGCGCAGGACGAGCTTGGCGAGCGCGTCGGCGTTCACCTGCGGGGCGAGCAAGATTTGGCGCATGGCGTCCACGCCGTAGGCCAACGGGTTGGCGGAAGCGATGATGGACATCCATTGAGGCACGGCGGTGAGCGGAAAGAAGGCGCCGGAGAGGAAGAACAGCGGGAAGACGAAGAAGTTCATGATGACGCCGAAATTCTCCACGGTTTGAACGGCGGACGCGATGAACAGGCCGAGGCCGGAGATGGCGAAGGCGACCAAGACCATGAAGACCGCCAGTCGCAGCACGATGAGGATATGCAGATGCACGCCGATGAGCGGGGCGATGGCCAAGAGCACCAAGCCCTGCAGGGTCGCGACGATGGTGGCGCCGAGCATCTTGCCGGCGGCGATGTCGGTGCGCGAGACCGGAGCGACGAGGATTTCCTTGAGGAAGCCGAACTCACGATCCCAGACGGTGGAGATGGTCGAGAAGAATGCCGTGCCCATGATGTTCATGGCCACGATGCCGGGATACATGAACTGGATGAAGTCCACGCCGAACGAGCCGCGGGAGAGCGTCTGCTGGAGGCCGGCGCCAAACACGAACAAGAACATGAGCGGCTGGAAGAGCGTCGAGACCATGCGGGCGCGGTCCCGCCAATAGCGGATCAGCTCGCGTTCGGCGATGGTGGCGATAACGGAAATTCGCGGCATAGGATTAATGGCCATGGTGCTTGCGGTGTTCCCGCAGGCGGTCAGTAGCCGAGGCGTCGGCGTCGCGCAGGCCGCGGCCGGTCAGCTTCAGGAAGACGTCCTCGATCGTCGGTTCACGCAAGGTGACGGATTTGATGTTGGATTTCAGTCCGGAGAGCAGTTTGGGCAGGTAGGCTTCGCCGTCCGTCACGTGAACCTCAAGATTTTCACCGACCGGGTGAGGCTCCAGTCCGAAAGCGGACTTTATCTCGTCGGCAGCGGCGACCGCGTCCGTCGGCACGAGGCTGATGACGTCATCGCCGACGAGGTGCTTGAGTTCCGTGGGGGTATCCAAGGCCTGCAGGCGGCCGCGGTCAACGATGGCGATGCGGTCGCAATATTCCGCCTCATTCATGTAGTGGGTCGTCATGAAGATGGTCATGGCGTGACGGCGGCGCAGGTCGAGGATGTAGTCCCAGAGCTTCGCGCGGGTCTGTGGGTCAAGGCCTAGCGTCGGCTCGTCAAGAAAAAGCAAGCGCGGGTAATGAATGAGGCCGCGGGCGATTTCCAGCCGCCGCTTCATGCCGCCGGAAAAAGTCCTGACCAGGGCGTTGCGCCTGTCCCAAAGCTCTACCAGGTTGAGGACGGTCTTGAGTCGCTCGCTGTATTCCTTGGCCGGTACGCCGTAAAGCCGCGCGTGAAAGCGCAGGTTCTCCTCGGCCGTCAACCGGTCGTCGAGCGACGGGTCCTGGAAGACGATGCCGATGGCGCGACGCACGGCATCGCGATCGCGCGTCACGTCCCAGCCGTTCACGCGGGCCGTGCCGGAGGTCGGCATGAGCAAGGTCGTGAGGATGGCGATGGTCGTGGATTTGCCCGCGCCGTTGGGGCCGAGAAAGCCGAAAATCTCCCCTTCCTGAACCTCGAAGGAGAGGTTGTCCACGGCGGTGAAATCGCCGAAGCGTTTGGTCAGGCGGTCGGTGCGGATGATGGCTGGCATGACAGTTAAATAAAGGTTGCCTTGCTGAAACGACAGCGTCGCTAATCGCCCAAGTCAACGATGATTTCATTTGAATACAGCCCGCAGGTGCCGCCCAGGTATTCGCAGACGCGGACGTAATATTTGCCAGCGCCGTTGAAGGCGTTGATTTCCGCCGTGCGCCGCAACGGGTCGGCGAAGTACAGGTATTGGTCGGCGTCGCGGGTCGGGTAGGTCGGGCCGGGCGACTTGGACCAAACAACCTTGAAGCCGCTGGGCGACTGACCTTCAACGGTCCAACGCACCAGTCGTCCGCCGGCCGATGACAGGGCCAAGCGCTTGACGCCGCTGTCAGCCGCGGTTTCCGTTTTGGGTGCGGCCGAAACGGTTTTTTTCGGCGCCGTGACCGAAACGTCGTTGCTGTAATTCCCGCAGGTGCCGTCGCCGAGATAGGCGCAGGCGCGAATATGGTACGTTTCTCCGTCAAGGAGCGGCCACACGTAATCGCGGTCATCACCGTTCGTAAGGTAGACGAAATCACTGCCCGGATAGACAGGGTATGCTTCGCGGCTCTTAAGCAGCTTGAAGCCGTTCGGCGGGCTTGTGCCCTGCACGGTCCAAGCGAGATAAACGCCGTCCGCCGTCGGTTTGCCGGACAGGGTGATGGTGAGTGGCGCGTTGCCTGAATCGGCGAACAATCCCCTGCCGCTGGCGGACGAGTTCTTTTCGGCCAGCTCGGTGGCGGTTCCCGGCGCCTCCTTTTGTTGCGTCACGCTGTCCGCGGCAGAAATCTCCTTGTCCCATTCCAGATTCCATTTAACGAACTCGTCCTTGTTCAAACTTTTCGGATCCAGCTTCTGGGTTTTCCCCGATGGACCGTTTTCCGCCGAAATGACGACTTGGAGTTGATTGCCGGCTTCAACGAAAGCTGTCTGTTCCGCGCCAAGGACGTCCTTCACCGCGACATTTCCCTCAAAGACCGCTACGCTGTTCTCTTCGCCAACGGTTGCCAAGTAGGTGTGTATTCCGTCGCCGTCCCCTTGGTATTCCTGAACGCCGGTCGTCAGGCGCAAGGACTGTCTGGCCGAGCCGGCATAGGCATACACGCGACCCTTAACGGCGGCGACCGTGACCGAGCTGTCCTCGAGCTGACTGATTTCCGCGAGCGTGTCGCGATCGAGCCGCACGGAATTGCCGTCGGCAAAACGGATGGCGGCCCGCCCATCGCCCACCACCTCGACGGCGTCCCCGGCCTGCAGTCCTTGGCCGATGGACGCGCGTTTCCATTCCCCGTCGGCCGGGCGGAATTCCACGGCCCCGCTCACGAAATCAACGGTGCCGCCGACCTGCGGCGCCGATTCCGTTTTTTCCGGCCTATGCGGCCGAACGGTCAGGGATTGGGAGCCGTCGCCAACCGGCATCTGGATGAGACGATAAAGCAAGGCCGCGGCAACCGCGCCACAGACCAACACGAGCAACATCGGAAGAACCCTGCGCATAAACATTGGTTATTGGGTGGCGACCTTATCAAGAATGCGTTTGACGTCATTCACGGGGATCGCAAAGCTGATGTTCTGGGAACCGAGCACCGTGGCGACGCTCACGCCGATGACGCGGCCATCCAGGTCAATGAGCGGGCCGCCGGAATTGCCGGGGTTGATGGCGGCGTCCGTCTGGATGACGCCTTTCAGCTGTTCGCTGGTTCCGCCGCCGCCCGCCTCGATGGTGCGGTCGAGGCCGGAGATGATGCCGACCGAAACGGAGTTGTCGTATTCGCCGAGCGCGTTGCCGATGGCGGAAACGGTTTGGCCGAGCTTCAGACTCGCGGAATCGCCGAGACTGACCGTCGGCAGGTTTGTTCCGTCTATCTTTATGACGGCCAGGTCGTTATTCGGGTCGCGGTACAGGACGCGCGCGGTTTGTTGGCTGCCATCCGAGAGCAAGGCGGTGTAGGACGCGGTCTGGTCAGTGACGACGTGGCGGTTGGTCACGATCAGGCCGTCCTTGGAGACGATGAAGCCGGTGCCAGCGCCGACTTTCTGGAGGGTCGAACCCTTCTGGCGGTAAACCGGCACGCGGAAATCGAAATCCTTGAAGAACGGATCATCGCCGAAGGGGTTGACGTATGTCACTTCCAGCTGCGGGACGTCCTTGGAGATGACCACGGAAACGACCGCCGGCGTGTTCATGGCCACGGCGGCCGTGAGCAGTTCGTCCTGCGATTTCTGGCGGACGACCTCGCGGTTTCGTTGCTCTGCTTCAGCCATTCGGCTGGCTAGCGCTTCGCTTTCACCAGCCGCGGTGACCAAATGCTGCCGTAAGGACATGATTTGCTTCTGCAACATGTCCTGGCGGTTTTCCGTAGCGGAGAAGGCGTCATTCAAGCGATTAAGCTCAATCACCTGGGTGAGCGCTAAAAATCCGAATCCGAGACCGATCACGGCGATAATGATGTTGTCTTTTTTCATAGTTGGCGGCGGATACGGCTGTATTTTACCTGAATACGGGCCAGGCGTCATCTTCACCGAAAACGGCGCCTCACGGCGCCGTTTTCAACGATGTCTTTCAGAGGCAGGTCGGGGACGATTCGTGGGGGTAACCGGAAACTGGGGTTGACCGGGGCGGCCGTTTCGCCACCCGCGGGAAAAACCGCTCCCGGATCGCATCAGCAGACCGTTATTTGCGTTATCGAGAGCGTTGCTTTCGTCGGACGTCATCTGTCGGCAGACGCGCCATTCAAGTCGTCGGGAGCCCCCAGCTTCAGCGACGTCATTCACGTCCACGGCCCAAGTGGGTGCGGCCGCGAACGCGAGCATCGGGACGGCAATGCCGAGAGACGCCACCCTCGTCAAAATTGACATATTTTTGATGGTTCCGCGTTGAGCCGCGCGTTAAGGCTGTTGAACGGCTCCGCACCTGATGATACGTGGCGGCCACGGCCTTTCTTTCGCCTCGTCGGAAGGCGGCGCTTCGAGAGGTTCGCCGCGGCAATTATCGTAGAGGGGGTTGATCCTTGGCGGGCGGCCGACCCAAGGACGGATTTCTCGCGCGAAGAAAAGGCCGTCTTCCCGGTCGCCGATGATGCGAATGACGGCGTTGTGAACGAGCCTCGGATGCGGCTCTGGCCACGTCGATCCCCGCGGACGAACCAACCAGATGCGGCGTTCAAAGTCACGCACAATCATTTCCGGCGGCTCCGGTCGGACACTCTCCACGACGCCACCCAACAGCCCTTCGTCCGGCTGCGACCAGACGTCCGTCCGGCTCCAGACCACGCGACGATAACCGCCCCAACTTCGCTCCATCGCCGCATCGACATCCTCGCCGTAGCCGCGCCCATACATCACCGTGCCGAGGACCAGGCTCGCGCCCAGGCAAGCGGCCACGACCGACGAGCGCCGATAACGGTAACCATCGGTTGTGGAATAGAAATCCAAGGCCGCCGCGACGAGAAACACCAGTACCACCGCCAGCCAGAAGAAAGGAACGCCGCGAACGGCATAGTTCAGCCAGTTATCCGCCCGGTAAACGCCGCCCTCCCATTCGAAATCCGTAAACAGGTGAAGCGTGGCGCTGACCGCGAGACTGCTCGCGACGACCGTGGCGGCCAGGAGCAATATTTTACCGCCCTCGATCATCAGGAAACGCCAACGCGGCGTCGGCCGGATGTCGCGCTTCCTGATGGTCTGCAGCACCTTTTCGGTTAGTCCAGTCATATGGTCATTTGAAAGCCTTGTTGTTCACCACGGCGAGACGCAGGGCCTGCTTGGCGCGATTGAGCAAGGTCGCCACCGTCCCCATCGGCTTGCACAGGATGTCGGAAATCTCCGCGTAGTCCTTCTCTTCCAGATAGCGCAGGATCAGGATGTCGCGATACTTGTCATCCAGGCCCGCGATAGCCGCGCGGACCGCCTCGGCGGTTTGGGTGCGATCGAACTGTTCGGCCAACTCGGGGTCAACGGACAGTTTGGCCGCCATTTCCGCGGCCGCATCCTCGTCTTCGGTCAGCAGCGGCTGAGGGCGATTCTTGTTCCTGCGCCAATGGCTGACGGCCTCGTTGTGGGCTATACGGTAAATCCAGGAGGAAAATTTCAGGCGCCGATCAAACGAGTTCAGGTTAAGATAAGCCTTGATAAAGACCTCTTGCAGGATGTCTTCCGCATCCTCATGTCGGATGTTGGATAGCCGCCGGAGATAGCCCAAAAGGCGGCCCTCGTAGCGCCGCATGAGGAACCCGTAGGCTTCGCGGTCAATTGACACCAGTTCGGCCAGTTCCGCGTCGGTTTTTCCCTCCATTTCCGTTCCTGACAGCATAGGCCAGCAAGAATTAATACGAATATGGCGGACAATTTGTTTCGTTTCTCAAAAATCCGGGCACAAGCCCGGAGGGAGCTCACTACACGCGGCTCTATACGGACTCTTCCTCAACGACACCGGCCGCCGGCAATTCCAGCCAGAATTCCGAACCCTGGCCCTCGATGCTGCGGAAACCAACGCTTCCTCCAGCGGCCTCAACCAGCGTCCGAACCAGGTACAAGGCTACACCGCTGCCCTCGTTTTTGCCAAGCGAGGCGTTTGAGGCGCGAAAAAACCGGCCGAAGATGCGCGGCTGTTCGTCAGGCGGGACGCCAAAGCCGGTATCCTCCACGTCCAGGCGTAAGGTCTTACCCGAATGCCAGATGCGAACGCTAACGGTGCCGCCCTGCCGATTATAGACAATGGCGTTGTCAAGCAGGTAAGACACCGCCTTGGTCAGTCCGTAACGGTCACCGACGATGGTGTCGTCGAAGTCAGGCCGGCTGAAGGAAACTTTGACCTCCTTGCGTCTGGACTTGCGCTCAACCTCTTCCGTCGCGCGATCGACGGCTTCGGAAAGGCGAAAGCGCACCTTTTCGGTCGCGCCGCCGCTCCCGACGACTTCCGTGAAATAGAGTAGGTTGTCCACCAGCTCGTTGAGATTGTCCAGCTTGTCCTGCATGCCGCTGAACAGCTGTTTCGTGTCTTCCGGAATGACCCGCTCCAGCAGGTCGAACGACCCGATCATGGCGCCGAGAGGCGTGCGCAGCTGGTGCGAAAGCATGCGGACAAAATCGTATTGCGAACGGATGATGTCACGCTCACGCTGCAACACGTCAAGGTGGCTGATGAACTGGGCAATCAGCTCGAAATACTGCGCGTCGCTGTAGGCGCGTAGGATTTCCTGATAATGTTTCTCCTCCAGCGTCTTGAAGGACACGGAGCCGATGCCCGACGATTCCATATTCTTACTGACGGTTGCGCAGGTAACCGCCGCCCTGCACCTTCTTGAGCGCATCAATCTGCGACTGGACCAGTTCCTTCCGGATGACCGAGCCGTGTTGCGGCGCGATAAGATCGATGTTGAAGCGCTCGAAACGCTCCATCTGGTTCTTGAGGAGGCCGTGGTCCGGCATGTAGGAGTCGTGGAACTCGAACATCAGTTCCGGGTAGTTCTCGGCGGCATAGAGGTCCCAGTTGCGCGAGAAGGCCCCGAAGATGTCGGACGAGAACAGGATTTTCCGCTCGCCGTCATAGGTGGTGAAGGCACCCGGCGCGTGCAGGTAGGGCGTGAGCTCGAAGTCGAACTTGCGTCCGCCGACCTCAAGCGGGCCTTTCTCCACCAGGCGGTACGGACTCTTGAAGCCGTAGTAACTCGTGAGCAGGCTGGCGCGGAAGGTCGTGACGACCTCCAGATCCGGACGGTTGATGAGCTTCTCGAAGACCGGGATGTTGCTGGCGAGATCCGGATCCTGGTGGTGGATGATGATGTAGCGGATGCGATCGAACTTCACGACCGAAGCGACCTTGCGCGCCACGGTGGGAAAATGCGGATTGGAGCCGGGGTCAATCAGAACCGCGTCCTCGCCGGTCAGGATGAGGTACGGGTTGCAATGGAAATGGGCGACCGGGTCGTAAAAACCCACCCAAAAGACGCCATCGGCGATTTCTACGGCTTTATCGTAATCGGGATTCTGTTTCATAACTTCAGCATTGTGGCGGCATAAATGCGCCATCTATCATCTATATTTTACCATAAATCTTTCGGCTCGGCGAACAGCACCGGTCGCAATAAACAGCCCCGAATCCATGCCCGGACGTTATTTGCCCCAGCCAAACTCCCGGGCTTGAAACCCGGAAGTCCGCGATTTTTCTATTTATCGCCGAAAGCCTTATGCATCTCGTACCAACGGCCAATCGGGGCTTCAAAGCGGTACAGGCCGCCGTTCAGCGTCACGTAACCTTGCCACTGGTTGAGAGGCGTCATGAAGATGTCCGTCCGCGCCCAGTTGTTCAATTTCTCGAATTCCAGGAATGGGTACCAGCGATACCCGTCCGGCGAGACGATGATGCCGCTGCGCCCGGTGAAGGTCGACGTTTCGTTGGTTTCGTTGTGGAAGGCCGCGAAATACGAACCGCCCACATCGGTCATGCTGTAGGTGTAACCGGCGTAACCGTATTGCCGCGGTTGCCAGACTTCGGTGGCAGAACCGTCTGACAGCTTGTAGACGGCCAAGCCGCGCGCCTGCAGGCGGTCCGGTCCGAGAATAAGGCCGGAGCGGTCTTCGAGCGGGACACTGGCGGTAAACCCTTCATCCCAGATTTTTTTCCATGTTTCGCCGTTGTCCGAGGACATGAACGTGAAGCGCGCCATGTCGCCGGTGCCGACGAAGAGACGCCCGTTCAGGTAAGCGACACTGTGAAGATGACGGAGCTTCAGGCGGTTGTCACCAGCTGCATAAGTCGTGGCGTATTCCGGATACAGTTTCTGGAAATCGCGCCACGGCTCCCAGGTCAGCCCATCGTCGGTGCTGCGGTAGAGGATGGCCTTGTTGTAGGCGTGCAAGGCGCCCCACACCGTCCCCTTCCCGTCATCGGCTATTTGCCAAAAGGCCCCGTCAATGTCGCCGGAAACTTTTTGCCAGGTGCGGCCGAGGTCAACGGAACGGTAGATGCTGCCTGGGTTGTCGAATTGCGCGATCAGGACGCCGGTTGTCGTCTGACCCAGGAACACCTCCCCGGCCTTGTTGTTACCCTTGAGGACGCGCTCTATCTGCAGGTCCTTGGAAAGTTTCCAGACGCCGCGCATGCCATCCGACTCGACAACGGTCATGAAGAGATTTTCTGATGATCGGTCATAAACGACGCGGAAGATGTCGCCGATGAACGGGTTGAACTCGACTCGCTCGAGTCGCTGGGCGTTCATGGGCAGAATCTGAACGGGCGGCGGCGGTGGGGTCGGGATTTCCGTGGTCGGCGGCGGCACGGCTTCCGGAGCCGTCGGCGGAATCGCTTCATTGATGCCGCCGTTCGGATTTGGCGAGACGACGGCCGGGCGAACCGGCGCGAAGGGGGCGGCGGGCGGCATCGGGATCGGTTCATTCCGCCATTGCCAAAGCGCCAGGCCGGAGATCAGCATGGCGGCGACCATGAAGGTCAGCCAGAAGCTGCGGGTCGTGCGCGTCATAAGGTTTGCGCGTCAAAGGTATAAGGTCTCGGCATATTCGCGCAACATGCGCGTCGCCGTGAACTGGTTCATGATCATCTCGCGGCAGCGCCGCATCTGTTCCGCCCAAAGCTCCGGCTGACCGGCGGCATTGCGGGAGTAGTAAAGGGGTGTAATGTCCTTCTCTAATCGATCCAGGGTGTCGGCGCCGACATGATCGTTGTTGAGGTTCCAGCCGATGCCGTTCAGTTCCGCCTCGTCCACCCAGCCGTCCTTGGTGCTCATGGGCAAGACGCCGTTCAAGGCTGCCTTCATGCCGCTCGTGCCGCAGGCCTCAAAGCCGACCATCGGCGTATTCAGCCATACGTCACAGCCGGACACGAGCAATCGCGCCAGCTTCAAATCATAATCCGGCAGGTAACAAGCAACATCGGCAAGCTCGCCGTCAACTAGTCGTTTGATCTCGCCCAAGAGCCACTTGCCGTCGCCGTCACCGGGATGCGGGAGGCCGGAGAGCACCAAGCGGATTGGCTGATCCGCGCGGCGAGCCAGCGCGGAAAAACGGGTGACATCCTCGATTATCGCCATGGGCCGTTTATAACGCACGATGCGTCTCGCCCATCCGACCAGCAACTCACCCTGGCCCCACTTGCGGTTGGTTGTCTTGGCGATATGGTCGAGCAGTTCCGTCTTGCACGCTTGGTGTTTCTGCCACAGCTCCGCTGGCGCGGTGACCTGGCCCAGGCGATCCCAGGTCGGGACATGGACGCCGTTGGTCACGGCCACCATCGGGTACTCCGGCCAGATGTCCTTGGCTTTCAGGGCATGTAGGCGGCTGACGGCATTGATGACGGTGGCCAGGCGGAAGGCCAACATGGACATGGAGAACTCATGCGATTGTTCGACCAGGCCCAGCATGATGAGCTTTTGGGTGGGTACGCCGAGTTCCAGCGCGAATCGCTGGAGGAGCATGGCGGCCAGGTCCTGCCCGTAAACCTCATTGCCGGCCGGCAGCAGGGTATGGTTGGTGAGGACGATGCGCCGGCGGGCGAACTGTTTGGCTTCGTCAAAGCCGAGGTTTCGTTCGCGCATCTCGTGCCAGATGAGCTCGAGCGCCAAAAGCGCCGAGTGGCCCTCGTTCAGGTGATAAAGCGACGGATGGATGCCCAGTGCCTCGAGCGCCCGCAACCCGCCGATGCCGAGGACGATTTCCTGCTTGAAGCGCGTTTCCTTGTCGTCGTCGTAAAGGCGATCCGTGATGCCACGGTCGTGAGGGGTGTTCTCCTCGCAGTTGGTGTCGAGCATGTACACGGTTACGCTCCCCTGCCGCCTCTGCCATACGCGCACCTTGATCACGCGGTCATGAATCGGCACACTGACATGCAGGCGCTTGCCTTCGGCGTCACGAACCGGCTCGAAGCCGGCTTGCGACGGCGGTGTGACGCTGCAGATCTCAACACTGCGTCCGGCCACCTCCTTGGCCGCGCAAACGTAACCCTCGCGGTAATAGAGACCGACGGCGACCAGCGGGAAGCCTCGGTCGGCCGCTTCGCGCACGAAATCCCCGGCCAAGACGCCGAGCCCGCCGGCATAACGCCGCTGTTCTTCCTCGAAGGCATATTCGGCGCAGAAATACGCCACCGGCCTGGCGCGCAGACGTTCGTACTGCGGGGTGGAACGCATCTGCTGAAAGGTTTTCAGCTCCTCGACGAGGTCGGACATATTTTATGCGCTTAAAGTCTAGTTGTTGAATTATACCATGTAGCGAGAAATGCGGCTGGTCAGGTCAGCTGTCCGCCGCCAGACGAAAAAACGGGCCTTTCGGCCCGCTTCCGAATCTTGTCATGCTTCCGCTTCTTTTCCCTTTGGCCACGCACGTTTCATGGAGGTGCCCTGCGGCTCGTCCACCGCCGTCACGATGAGGTGGTCGAGGCCGTGAGTGTCGAATTCCTGCCAGTATCGGTCCTCGAAACGCTCGATGGCGGACTCGCGCTCCCGCGAACCCATGCGGGTCAGGCCGTCGGCGCCGAACAACCTTTCGAGATCCCGCCAAGCCAGCCGCTGGGACAGCTCGCCCCAAAAAACCTCGTTCTCGAAATCCGGAATGAACCGATCGTGGACGGCCTTCTCGAAAGCGCGCGAAAACAGGCGTTGGCCGCTCTGCTTGTCCAACTCGGCCGCTTCGGGCAAGCCGGCTTCGGCTGCGTATGAAAGCAAGCGATCCTCCAGTTCGTCGTATTCTGCCAGCGTCTCGCCATCATCGCGCCACGAATTGATGAGCCAGTTGCCGCAAAACACCATCTCCAAAAGCCGCCGGTACTCGTCGGTCTTGAGCCTAATGACCGCCGTCGGCTGATTGTGGGTCGCGCGCTTGGAAGGTTTTTTCTTTCGCGTTTCCTTTGATCCCATACTGGACTCATGACACCCTTATGTTACTCGATGACCGCATATTACGCCGCTTGTCGGGCAGACACAAGCGAATTGGCTCGGACTACTCAAAAGCCGGTCGATTTGCGTCGACCGGCTTTTTGGCAGAAACAATTATCGAACCGGCGGCGTTGGCTGTTCGTCGCTTGGCGCGGTACTCGGTGGCTGCCCCGCTGGTCCGCGTAACTGGAACCCCGTGCCGATTTGGACGTTTTCCGCGGTCACGCTGCCGTCCTGGTTCGAGGAACCGACGACGGTGACGGCGGCGCCGACGGTCAGGTCTTCCAAGGTGGCATCAACTGACTTACCGACCTTGACGGTGGTCGGGAGAATGACGATGCGGCTGCCTCCGTCGCGGGTCTTGACGGTGAGCGATTGACCGTCGTTGGCCGTGATTTCCCCGGCAATCATGCCGCCGTTACCGAAGCGCTGGCGCATGCTCGTGCCGCCGTTGCCATCGCGTTGGCCTTGCGCTCCGAATTGTCCGCTGGCAAGGCGTGGGTTAGGCTGGTTTCCTTTCATGAGCCGATCGGCCCCGATGCCGGCGCCAAAGGCGACGACCGCGACCGCGGCGATGATGACTATCTGTTTGGTCATGGCTTTTGACATAGATTGGCCAATAAATGCTCGCGTTAATTATGAAGGGAGTTATTCATAACGAAGGGCCGTGATCGGATCGAGGCGGGACGCTCGTCGAGCCGGGTAATAGCCAAAGACGATGCCGATCACGGCAGAGACGCCGAACGCCAGCAACACGGACTGGCTCGTGACGGAGGTTGCGGTGCTGGCCAGCTTGCCGATGATCACCGCGCCGGCCCAACCGGCCAGAATGCCGATGAATCCGCCCAGAAAGGTCAGCATCAGCGTTTCCACTAGGAACTGCGCGCTGATGTCGCGACGGCGGGCGCCTATGGCCTTGCGCAGGCCGATTTCCCGCGTCCTCTCTGTGACCGTCGTCAGCATCATGTTCATGATGCCGATGCCGCCGACGATGAGCGAGATGCTGGCGATGGCGGCCAGCAGCATCGTGAAGGTTTCGGTAACGGACGAGGCAGCGGCGACGATGTCCGTCTGGTTCATGACGTTGAAGTCAGCCTGCGTCGCGTCGGAAATATTATGCCGATCGAGCAGCAGGTTGGTGATTTGCTCCTGGACATCCGTCATCACCTCGGCGGTTTCCGCCTGAACGCTGATGGTTGAAACGTATTTCTGCCCCGCCAAGTAGCGCTGGGCTGTCGCGATGGGCACGTAAACCTGATCGTCTTGGTTAGTCATGCCCGATCCGCCTTTCGACACGGTGACGCCGATCACCTTGAACTCGATGCGGTTGACGCGGACGGACTTGCCGACCGTATCCTCGCCTTCGCCAAACAGGTCATCGCGGGTCGTTGGCCCGAGAACCACGACTTTAGCGGCGGAATCGTTTTGCGACTCGGTAATAAACGACCCCGTGTCCACCTGCAGATTGCGAACATCCAGATATGCCGGAACGGTGCCTATGACCGACACGTTCGTGTTCGTGCCGCTGGCCGTAAGCTGGTAGCGACGCGACAAATCGGGTGCGACGGCCAACACCCCGGTCACCTGTTGGCTGATGGCTTCAGCGTCCTCCATCGTCAGCGTCTGGGCGCTGCCGCGGCCGGAACTCACCTGCTGGCCGACGCCGCGCTGGAAGCCCGGCATGACGATGAGCAGGTTGGAACCGATTGACTGGATGGACGACTCGATGGAACCCCTGGCTCCCTGCCCGATCGCCAACATCGCTATGACCGAACCGATGCCGATGACGATGCCGAGCACCGTCAGGCCGGAACGCACCAGGTTTACGGTGAGAGCCGCGTAGGTCTCATGCATCAGGTCATTGAACATCATATTGGTCGGCGTGACGGGGGTTGGGGTTAGCCTTGTCACCGATGATTTTTCCGTCACGAAGGGTGATGATGCGGTCAGCGTGTTCGGCCACGTCCCGCTCATGGGTGATCAGCATGACGGTGCGACCGCGGGCGCGATTCAACCTCTGGAAAGTATCCAGCACGATTTCGCCGGTCTGCGTATCGAGGTTTCCGGTCGGTTCGTCGGCCAGGATCAGCGACGGGTCGTTAACCAGCGCCCGGGCGATGGCGACGCGCTGCATCTGTCCGCCCGACAGTTGATTAGACCGGTGGTTCCAGCGGTCTTCCGGCAGGCCGACGGCGCGCAAGGCATCGGCGGCTCGCTGTTCACGATCGGCGCGCGGACGCCGTGAATAGATGAGTGGCAGGGTGACATTGCGCATGACCGAGGCGCGCGGCAAGAGATTGTAGCTTTGGAAGACGAAGCCGATGCGGTCGCGACGGATGGCCGCTAAATCGTCATCGGACAATTCCGACACATCGGTGCCGTCGAGCTTATACGTTCCCGAAGTCGGACGGTCGAGACAGCCCAAGATGTGCATGAGCGTGGATTTTCCCGAACCAGAGAAGCCCATGATGGCCACGAATTCCCCGTCCTTAACCGTGAAGGTGACGTCCTTGAGGGCGAATGTTTCCTCGCCGCCTGTTTTATAGATTTTCGTTACGTTATTGGTTTCCAACATACGTCAACGACTAGGTGGCCCGCCTCCCCCTGTTATACCGCCCATGATGCCGAAACCGCTGTTTCCGTTGCTTTTGGACGTGGAGGACGTACTTGATGTCGCGGCCGAACTGATGGTTCTGACGACGATGACCTGACCCTCCGACAACCCGGACTTGATGACCGTGTTGGTGTCGTCAGCCGACCCGATAGTGACCTCCTGGAAGATGGGCGGTACGGCCAACTCCACGCCCTGCGTGTCCCCGATGCGTGAATCATCCGCTGAAATGCTCGACACGAAGGCGACAGTCGAAACCCCATTTTTTGTCTTGATGGCGGCGTTGGGCACGAGCAACACGTCGGACTGGACATCGGTGATGACGGCGGCCGTCACGCTCATGCCCGGTTTGACGCCTTCTTCCTCGCTGTTGATAGCAATCTTGACCGTGTAGTTGACCACGCCCTGCGTCACCGTGCCGATGGTTTCAACTTCCGAGACGCTGCCGGTCAAAGCCAAATCAGGATAAGCATCAAGGGACAACGTTGCTTTCTGTCCGACCTTAATGGCAGCGATGTCCACCTCGTTGAACGGGACCTCAACCATCGAGCCGTGCGCCAGCAAGGTTGCCATGGCCGTGCCGCTCGAGACATCGTCCCCTTTCGTGACGCTCAACACCGCTACCACGCCGTCAAACGGCGCCCGCACCACGTAATCAGCCAGCTTGGCTTGGGCGTCCGCAAGCGCGAAACGTTTTTGCTGAACCGACAGTTCCTGTGACTGGATATCCAGCTGGTCAGCGCCGGCCTTCAGGTCGTTCAGCGCATTGGTCTTCTCCTGAATCGAGCGATCAGACGCGGTAATCGCCGTTTTGGCGTCTCGGAAGGAAGACATCTGGTTAAGCAATGTCGTCAGTTGACTGTCGACTTGGCTGGTGTACGACTCCAGGCTGTTGAGATGCGTCGTGGCATAAGGGGAAACCCGCAACAGCCGTCCGGACAGCGTATCCTGATAAAAGGTGATGAGGTTATGAGCCGCCTTGAGCGCATCAGAGATGTCCTGCGCCGCGTCGTAAGTCTGGGTGACCAAGGCTTCGATCGTCGCCGTATCGGCAGCGCGGGTGGTGCCTTGGTATTTTTCAAACGCGGCATCAAAGGACGCCTTGGCCTTAAGATAGGCCGCGTTGGTTATATCGCGGTAGTCATGAGCCGCCGTGTCGTAGCGATAAGCCCCATCAGTGTAATAATCAATGTTGTCAGACGATGGGTCGATGTCGTTGTTGTGCAAAATGCCGTCGAGGCCGGACACTACCTTCGGCAACTGGATGAAGGCGTCAGCCACGGCCGTATAGCCGTCGTCATAAGCCTTGGCCAAATCGTCCTGCGCCTTCTGCTTGTTCTCGTTGGCTTGCGTCAGGGCGTTTTCCGCCTGCGTGATCGACGACGGGTCAGCGGCCTTGCGGAGCTTCTCGAGTGACAGCTCGGCGCTTTGCAAGGAAGTCTGGGCGTCACGGACCGTCTTCCGGGCATCGCTGTCGTCAATCGTGGCGATGACCGCACCAGACTTAACCTCATCCCCTTCCTTGACCTTCACCGACAGCACTTCGCCGGAGACCTTCGGTTTCAAGTCCACCTGCGAAGACGCGGCCACCTGCCCGCTACCGGAAACCGAAACGACCAGGGTCCCTTTTTCGACCTGGCCGAGCACGTATTTGACGACCGCAGCTTGCTGCTGCTTCTGGCGGTAATACAGATAGCCACCTGCCACGCCGCCGACGACAATAAGCGCGATTATAATCCGAATGAGAATTGTCTTGAGAGGCTGGTTCATATGGCATTCGCGGAGATGGGCTCAAGCCAGAGGAATATTGGCTAATTTTAGCGATATAAATAGTAAACAAAATTATCGATACCTAGCTCGTTCAGTAATACGCATCTGAAGACGAAATAATTCTGTTTTTGACTCGCTCGGCTCTAATTTGTCACCTCAAAAAACCGGTCCGTGTTGTTTTCGCCTTTGACGGCCGCCTGAAGAACGCCGGTGCCGCCGCCGGGCGTCGGCGCCGTTAGCCCCGGTACGGTGACAGGCTCCTTGGCGTTTTCCAAGTTGGCGTAAACGGCGCACTTGCCTGCCGCGGAAACGGCATACCGATAATGGGAATCTTCCGCCGTGCCAAGCCGCGGGTCGCGGGGCACCTTCAAAAGCATCGTTCGGTACTGCGGGTTCTTATTTAGCACCTCATTCACGATTTGACCGAAATCATAATCGCCCGGGCCGGCATCCGGCACATAACACGTGCCGCCGGTCAGGAAACGTCCGACCAGCGCCAAGTCCGCTTTCCGCTTGGCATCACGCCCCTTCTGAAGGGCACCGCCGGCAGCGACCGCAACCACGGTCGCCAAGATTCCGATGATGCCGATGACGACGAGCAACTCGACGAGCGTGAAGCCGCGTCGTTGGCTGTGGTCATGACGGGCTGGCGGATTGTTCATATGATATGCTTTCATGTGTTAATTATACCACGGTTATGCCGGTCGGACGTTCAACGAACCTGCCCACATGCGCACCCTTGTCATCGCGGAAAAACTGAATAAAACCTACGGCCGCCAAACCGTGCTGGACGGACTTTCTTTCGCGATACCTGATCGGTCGCGCATCGCCCTGATTGGCCGCAACGGCAGCGGCAAGACCACCCTCTTGCGCCTGTTGGCGGGCCAGGAGAAGGCCGACGACGGCGTAGTCAGGCTCATGTCCGGCGTGCGTTTGGGTACCGTCGCCCAAGATGAAAATCTGCCTGCTGACGTTTCCACGCTCGCCTATTTGGCCACGACGGGCCGCGCCGAGTGGGAATGCGAACGGCTCGCGGCGCGCTTCGGTCTCAAGGGCGAGGAGTTGGGTCGTCCGCCCGCCGCCTTGTCCGGCGGATACCAGATGCGCGTCAAGCTGGTGCGGATGCTCCTCACCGATCCCCACCTGTTGCTACTCGACGAGCCGGTCAATTACCTGGACCTGACGACCCTGCTCATGCTGGAATCGTTCCTGAAGCACTTTAACGGCGCCTTCATCATCGTTTCTCACGACCGTTCGGTTCTGCAGGACCTCTGCACCACCACTTGGGAGATTGCCAATGGCCGGCTAACGACCTACGCCGGCGACCCTGCCTCTTACGAGGCGTGGCGCAACGAACAGGAAGAATATGTTCAGCGTACCAACAAGCGTTTGCGCCGCGAGATGGTCCAGGCCCAGGCTTTCGCCGACCGTTTCCGCGCCAAGGCCTCGCTCGCGAGCCGCGCCCAAAGCAAGCTCAAACATGTCGCCAAACTGCGGCGGCAACTGCTGGAAACGGGAGCGGGCGCCGCAACGGCGGCTTTCCGTATCGCCTGTCCGCCCGTGCCTGCCGGAACAGCGGTGCGCTGCCTCAACCTCACCATCGGCTACGGCCAAGCCGTGGTCGCCAAGGACATCGACCTTGAGGTCCCGCGCGGCTGCAAGGCGGCCATCGTCGGCGAGAACGGACGCGGCAAGACGACCCTGCTGAAGACGCTGGCCGGCCTGCTGGCGCCGCTCTCGGGCGAAGTCAAATGGTGGCACCGCGCCGACCTCGGCTATTTTTCGCAGCTGTCGAATGAGGCGCTCGCGCCGAACGAGACCGTGTTGGAAGCCCTGACCCGCGCCGCGCCGCCCGAGGCGACGCCGGAAAAGCTGTTGGCCGCGGCCGGAGCCTTTCTGTTTCACGATGATGACCTGGAAAAAACGTGCGCCGTTTTGTCCGGAGGTGAACGTGCGCGCCTACGCATCGCCCAACTCACCTTGCGCGAACACAACGTGCTCATCCTCGACGAACCGACCAACCACCTCGACGCGGAGACGGTTGCCACGCTCGCCAAGGCGCTCAAGGATTACGCCGGCACGGTCATCGTCGTCTCGCATGCGCGCTCCTTCATGAGCCAGCTCGCGGACCGCGTTTACGAAGTAAGGAACGGGGCGGTCAGACTTTATCCGGGAAACTACGAGGATTATGTCGCCGAACTAACCGCCTTGGCGGCGGAAACCGAACAACTGCCAGGAACGGACGACGGGCACCCCGAAGCCACGGCCCGTCAGGAGGCCGCCCGGGAAGCCCGCACCCGACGCCGCACTCGGGAAAAGATAGAAGCCGAACTGCAGGCGCTGGAAAAAGAAAAAAGCCGGCTGCTCGCCTGGTTTTTCGAGAACCCGACCGAGTACGCGCCGGACAAGCAACGTCGGCTCACCGAGCTGGAGGAGGAAGTGGCCGCCCGCGAACAGGCGTGGCTGAAGCTGGCGTGACCCGCCAGTTATCCAAAAATCAGTTGACCCAACAGCGCCAACGAACAGAAGCCCATGATGCCAGTGATAATCCAGCCAAAGACGTTTGACCAGCGGCGATTGCGGTATGGGCCCATCACCTCGGGATCATTGGCGATGAGGAGGATGATGACCATGAGCGGTGCCGCCAGCATGCCGTTCAGGATCGCCGTGTAGTACAGCAGCTGAAACGGCGGGATGGCCATGAAATTGACGAGCAAGCCGAACAAGGTGGCCACGGTAATGACGCCATAGAAGCCATGCGCATCCTTGAGCCGACGATAGAGGCCGGAACGCCAGCCAAGCGTTTCGGCAACGGCATATGACGCCGAGCCGGCCAGAACGGGAACGGCAAGTAAACCGGTGCCAAGGATCCCGAGGGCGAATAGCCAGTAGGTGAAATCCCCGGCAAGCGGTCGCAACGCCTCGGCGGCCTCGGAGGCCGTGCCGATGTTGGTCAGGCCAGCCTTTCCCAAGGTCGAGGCGGCGCAGACGATGATGAAGAAAGTCATCACGTTCGAGAAGATCATGCCCGCCGTCGTGTCCCATCGCATCTGCCTGACGTCTTCCTTCGTGACGTCCGGTTCCCCATCGTTCATGTCCGTGAGCTTGTTGCTAACAATCTCTTCTTCAACCTCTTCACTGGCCTGCCAAAAAAAGAGATAGGGAGAAATGGTCGTGCCGAGCAGGGCCACCAGGTTAAACAGGTACTCTTTTGACAAGGTCACGTTCGGAATGAGCGTCGAGACGACGATTTCTCCCCAATCCTGCTTGACGGTGAAGGCCACGACGACATACGCCAACAGCGACAAGGTCAACCATTTCAGGTATTTGGCATAGGTGCGATAAAGAACGAAAATCTCCACAAGCAGGATGACGGCCGTGAACAGGATGAGCCAGAAGGCGAACGGCAGGTTCCAGAGCAGCTGCATGGTCGAGGCCATGGCCCCGAGATCCGCGCCGATGTTGACGGAGTTCGCGACCAGAAGAAGAGTCGCGGCGAAAACGACCGTTTTCCGCCCGAACCGCTCGCGAATGACGCAGGCCAAGCCGCGCCCTTTCACCATGCCGATGCGGGCGCACATCTCCTGGATCGTGACCATGAACGGCGTCGTGAAGAACGCCAACCAAAGCTGGGAATAACCAAAAAGCGTCCCGGTTTGGACGTAGGTGCCGATGCCGGACGGGTCATCGTCCGCGGCGCCGGTCACGAACCCGGGGCCGATGGCTGACAGAAGCCGACGCCAGATGGTCTTGCGGCGGCGATGTTGTTCAGGCATAACTTGTGTTTATTTTACCTTATTTTTCGATAATCTGCCAGGCGCGATTTCAGCCCCGTTTCGCCCACAACACCAAGACTGCTCGCCGTTTTTGACACCGGCAACCAAGCCGTCTAGTCTGTAAGCAATATCGCACACGAACATGCAACTGCCCAAAAGACAATCTGAAGTCCGGCGTCAGGCGAGCCTTCCGGATGATCGCCACCTGACGGCCGAGAAAGCCGACGAGATGCGGAAGGAGATCGAGCGGCTGGTTCATAACGTCCGCCCGCGCTTGCTGGAGGATTTGACGCGCGCCCGCGAAATGGGCGACCTGTCGGAAAACGCCGCTTACTCGGACGCCAAGCGCCGGGTGCTGGGCCTGGACGCAAGGGTTAATGAGCTCCGCGAAAGGCTCCGTCACGCCGTCATCATCAGGCCCGGCGCAACGGCAGACGGGCGAATTCGAATCGGGACGACCGTCATCCTGGAGATCAATGGCCGTCGCCGCTCCTATCTCATCACCGGTACGCAGGAAACCGATCCGGGCGCAGGGCGAATTTCGCACCTCTCCCCTCTCGGCTCGATTTTGATTGGCCGACGGGTTGGCGAATCTGTCACGTTGAAAAACGCGGCCGACCAAACGATGACCTATTTGATTCGGGAACTGAAATGAAACTTTGCATAAAAAAGCAACAACGGTCCCGCCTCATCTGTTCCGAGGCGGCCTGCTTGCCGACCAAACTCGGAACCTGGCGCATCATCGCTTTTCATGACAACGCCAACCGTGAGAGCGGCGCCGCAAACCTGGCGCTGATCTGGGGCGACATCAACGCTGCCGTAAACCTTCCGGTGCGAGTTCATTCCGAATGCCTGACGAGCGAGGTCTTTGGTTCGCTGAAATGCGATTGCGACGGCCAGCTGAAGTTGGCCATGAGCCGCATCCGACGGCTCGGTCGCGGTCTCGTGCTCTATCTGCGGCAGGAGGGCCGGGGCATCGGCATCTTCAACAAGATCCGCGCCTATCACCTGCAGGATTGCGGTCTCGACACGGTGGAAGCCAACCGGCAACTCGGCCTGCCAGACGACTCACGGGACTACCGCCTGGCGGCGGCGTTCCTGAAGCGTTTTCGCGTCAAGTCCATCGTCCTTCTGACCAACAACCCGGAAAAAAGACGGGCGCTAGAAGCGGCCTGCATTCTCGTTTCCGGCTTGCGGCCGTTACGCACCAAGCCAACGCGACACAACCGCGACTATTTACGGACGAAGAAACAAAAAATGAGCCACGATTTGTAGAACGCCGGAAACCAAAGCTGGCCGGAAATATTTGCGCAATGTTAGAACCGCGGGCTTTGTTGCCCGCGGTTTTTTGACGATCCGTCCGCGTGTTCCTCGCGTCGCGAGACGACTTCAAACCTGTTTCCTGATTGGCAGCGTAAAGCGGAAGGTCGAACCTTTGGCGCGCCCGGGGCTTTCGGCCCATATTTTTCCGCCCCATTTTTCCACGATGCTCTTGGCGATGAACAGCCCCAATCCGGTGCTCTGTTCTTCCGGAGCCGGATGATTGTCAAGGCGGCCAAATTTCTGGAACAGTTTCGTGATGTCTTCAGGCGAAAGTCCGGCCCCGGTGTCGGCGACGCTCACCAAAAGTTGGTCGCCGTCTCGCACGGTTGAGACCACCACTTTGCCGCCGTGAATGTTGTATTTGATGGCGTTGGAAAGCAGATTCATCATAACCTCCTGGAAGCGGCAGGAATCCATGAGGCACGGCTCGCTGCCGGCGGTGGAATTCAGGTATTCAAGCACGATGCCTTTCTTTTCCGCATGGGCCGACAGCACGCCTATCGTCTCCTCGATTGAGTCCTTGGGAACGGAGGTTTCCTCCTTCAGCCTGAAGGTTCCGAATTCCAGCCGGGACGTGTCCAGAAGGTCGTTCACCAGCTGCAACAGACGAACCACTGCGGCGTCCAGCGTCCTGATGACGCCGGACTGCGCCGGTTTCAGCAACCGTTCACACCCCGAGTCGCGGATGATGTCGACGATCCACCGCATGGCCGTCACGGGCGCTCGCAACTCGTGCGCCGCCACGAAAAGGAACTGGTCCTTCAGCTTCTGAATCTCCTTTTCCTTTTTCAGGGCGTCTTCGTAAGTCCGCTCAAGCTGGGCGGTGCGTTCCCGAACCAGACGCTCCAAATCGACCACCGATTGGTAACAGACTTGGCCGACCATCGCGACAAAAATGGATCCGGCAGCCAGAATCGATCCGTTGATTAGTTCGCTCACGCTGACGGTGCCGGCCGCCTTCAGCAATTGGACCGCCACAGCCACGTAACCGAGATAGAACAGTATCGAGATTATGAACAAGGCCACCCAGATCATGCGGGTGCCCCTGCTCTGTTCGCGCGCCAACCGGTTAATCCGGAAAAAAAGTATGATTGGGTAGCCAAAAAGCAGGGCCGAAAGGATGACGGAGATGACCAGAAGTGTCCTGTCCATATGTTTTTTATTTTGCCAAAAAAAACCGTCTTGCGCAACGCGCCCGACCGTCGGCGTCAATGCAAGCACGGGGTCTTCTAATCCACGTGCCGCCTGACCTCAATCATGATGTCCAGCATGGAGCGCAGTTCCTGCTCCTCCTCACCGGACATTTTCCTGTTCATGGTCATGAGCTCGTCCAGGCGTTCGTGAAAAAGCTGACGGCTTTCCCTCAAGTACCGCGCCAGCGTCGTCGGCTCGTCACGCAGCAGCACGCCGCCCACCTGACCGTCAATCATGAGGCCGTCCTTGGCGGCCAAAACGTAAGGTTTGTCCATATCACGTCAGGAATAATCCGCCGGCACGCAAGCGAAGCCGCGGCGCGTGACGATGACATGATCAAGGACGGTGATGCCGAGCACGCGACCCGCCTCAATCAGCTGCTTGGTGACGTCAATGTCAGCGGCACTGGCCTTGGCCACGCCGGACGGATGATTGTGCGCGAGAATGACGGCGACCGCGGAGACGGCCAAGGCGGGCCGGAAAACCTCGCGCGGGTGCACCAGGTTGCCGCTCACGCTGCCGATGGAGATGACCTCGTCGTGAATCAGGCGGAAATGGCTGTCGAGATAAAGCCCTCGCAAATGCTCCTTGGGCAAGCTCTGCATGTCTCGCAAATACTCATAGACCTGGCGCGCCGTGCGCAACGACTCCGGACGACCGATGGCCGTGCTCCGGAAAAAACGTCGGCCGAGCTCAAGACAGGCGACGATCTGGCAGGCCTTGATGAGCGGGATGTCCAGCGCCTCGGCGATCTTCTTGGGATCCTTCTCGTGCATGATGGCCTTCTCGCCGTAGTCCTTGAGCAGACGGTGCGACATGGCCAGCACGCCCTCCTTGCGGGAACCGACGCCGAGAACGACGGCCAGCAACTCCCCGACCGACAAAACGGACGGGCCGTGTTTCACGAGCTTCTCGCGCGGCTTCTCCTCCGGCGGCAGGTCGTGAATCTTCAATATAGAGGAATACTCGCGTCCGACGTCATCGAGCACGAGCTCGCGCGGACGGTACTGATAGTAAGGTACGTGAACGTTGACGAACGGTTCCATACGAAATGGTTGGCTAGCTTTTCGGCTGGCTTGAGTATAGCAGAAACAGCCCCAAACAAGTATCAAAGGTTTCTGGCCTTGTTCGGCTGGCCGCCCATGTTTACCAGAAGCCGGCTGCTAGCGCAAGCCGATAAAAAAACCGCCTTTCGGCGGGCAAAAATCGTCCAGATAGGGTGAAGAGGGCAGAGCCACAAGCGTGGATGCCCTCTCTCAAGTTGCCATAGCGACGTAGGGTTCCGGCTGACTTAGCGCCCTCCCGGAGCAACACTCACAGGCTGAAGACCCGTGATGCGCGCGCCGGTGGTGGTTCGAAAAATCCGGATTACCTCAAGCAATCATGCTGTTTCGCAGTCGTGTTGGACCTACCCGGTCCTTTCGCCAAGCGAAGTATGCCTTGACACACCCCGCCTGGTTCGCTTCCCCACTCCGTGGGGCTCAAGTTGTGATACCCTCTGCGGTCAGGCTACGCGCCCGGCCACAGGTACCGAACTTCGAAACTTGTTGTGCGAACCGGCAAAGCCCGGCCCACTACACAAAGCCCGAGGTGAACACCCTGACTCCTCTCTTTTTCTGGTTGAGCCGCTCCCGATGCCCGGTTCACGCCAAATCTCGGCGCGGGGGACGATGGGCGACGGCTGTTCTTGATATTTATTCAGACTGACAACAGCATAGCACAATTTCTCGAACTTGTCAAGGGTTGGACGCAAGTCGAAACCAACGTTTTTCAGGCCGGAACAACCGATGGTATAATGTATTCAGGCTGTTCAGCTTATGCCGTCACGTGCTTTCGTCCGACTAATCGTATTTCTTCAGCCGTAACCGCGCTATTTAATTCGCTAACGCGATTGTTCATATGAAATCCATCGCTCATGCTTGGGTGGCCCTCATGGCCCTCGAGCGCCTGAAGCGCCTGCCGAAAGCCGGCTCGCGCAAGACCGGCTTCATGACCGCGAACCTGCCGGGACTTTATCTCGGCGACACTTTCGATGATTACTACCAAGCGCAGGCCGACCGCTTCGTCACGCTTTTCGACAAGCATAAGGACTCGTTCCTCAAAGGGGCGTGGTTTCCCGACTCCGTCATCGCCGATAACCTGGTCGGCGGCCACACTTTCAAGCTGAAAAAGCCGGAGACCGACACGGAAACGAAGCAAGCGGTCGGGTTCGCGAACCGTTTGCCGAAATTTATGAGCCCGGTCATGGACATGGGCATCAAGGAGGCGCGCTTGGACGAGAAGGTCTATCGCCTGGAGGACTACACCCTCCCCGACCGTTGCGAAGCGCTCACCCACACCCTGCGCGACATGGTGCTCATCCAGATGGATCAGCCGAAGGGCTCGGACATCATGTTCAATGACGACCAGCTCACGCTGTACTTCCTGATGTTGAGCCATTACGTCGCCGACGCCCACGTGCCGCCGCATTGCGATGACCGCGATTTCTACGGCCCCTCGACCATCCATCCGGATATGGAGGGTTACTGGGACGACGAGGTCATCAAGTACTTCGAATTCGACAAGCCGCGCGGCGTGTTCGACTACGACATCGACGGCGCGCCGGAACTGTTCGACGATCCGGCCAAGCGCGAGGCTTTCAAGGGTTCGGTGCTGTACAAGGCGCTCCAAATCGTCAACCAGCGCAAATGGCCGCTCAAGAACACCAAAAGCGGTGGCTTCACCGAGGCCATCATCGGCCAAGGCAACAAGAAAATCTACGATCTCATCAAGGCCGTCTGCTTCTCGTCATACCTCATCTCCACGGACTTCATTCCCTATTCGGTTACGGAGAGCGAGTACAAGAAGCTCAAAATCGTCAAGGATGCCAATTACAAAAAGCGCCTCGACGAGATCAGCCCGTACCTCATCGCAAACGCCATCGATGCCATCGCGCTCATCTGGCTGCTCACCTGGGACAAGTACAACGCGCTCAAGGAGGGCATCAAGGAGAAGAAGGCCGGCATCGCCAAGGAAGGCGAAGTGAAATGAAGTGATACACCAGTACCCAAGCCGCCTTGACAAAACCGAGTCAAGGTGGTTTAATGTACCCAAGCTTTTTGGAGGTTTTTCGATGAAAATCGCCTTTTCCGCATTCTGGTCCGTCGTGCTCGCCGCTGTCGTCCTGTCCATTTACGGTCCACTAGCCGCGCCCGCCAGGGTCTTCCTGGGGACGCTCGGTCTCGATGTGGTCTGTCTTGGTTTTTGGGTCGTGTACGCTTGTTTCTACGACACATCCCGCGACAACAAATCCAAGCCGAAGCTCTCACTGATAGGCATGGCCATCTACAGCATCGCGCTTGTCAGTGCGCCGATCGCAACGCTGATTGTCGGACACCCTTGGTTGGTGTTCGGCACGGCAACGGTCGCCGTCGTCTCCTTCACGACCTTCGCCTACCGAGTCATCGCCAAACGAAACCCCAGAAGGAGAAGGCGGTGGCCCGACAGAGTGTCGCGAAGACGCGGCTAATTCGACAGCCAGGCCGTCTCACGGATGAAAAATAACACCAGTCTCCTCACGAGCGGCTTGGCACCTGCCAGCCGCTCTTGTGTATTCGCAAATTTTTTCAATGAAGACTCCACGGGCTCACGCCCGGGGTATCTAACGCCCCATCCTGTTTCATTCACCGTAGCCCGCTGCCCCCTACGCCCTCCGGGCTTCGGGGGATTCACGCGTCAGGAACCCGGGCTGACCCCACTACGCAATGCTTCGTGGGGCACCGCGCCCGGGGCATTCGGCGGAGGTGAACTACAAAACCCCGGTGAGAAACCGGGGCTTGGTTGGCCCGACGTCGGCAAACGCCGGGCTCAGAAGTCGTACTGAAGGATCGCCAGGCCGCGCCGCACGAACTCGCGCGCGTAGGCGGTGAACACGCTGTCCTTTCCCCAATAACGGAAACAGCTGGTCTCCGCCACGAGCAGGTGGAAAAGCGCGTTGCGAAAACGCGGTTCTGCCGTCGAAGCGCCGCTTTCGCGCATCACGCGGTCGAACTCCGCGCTCAACGTCTCCATGGGGCCGAGGACGCCTTCGTACCCCCGCACCCAGGAAATGTTGTTGGTCCAGCTGGCACCGTCGAAAGAACTGCCGGTTCGCTTGAGTTCGTCGATGACCGCGGCCAAACGCTCCGGTCCGTCGCCTGGTTGGAACATACTCCAAAGCTTGGCCTGATGCATGGGCTGGATCACGGTGAAATCTCCTTCCGTGATGCCCATGGCCGCCAAGGCCTCCAGGTACTCCGTGCCGTTCATGGGACGCACCGCCGAACGCGACGCTTCCCGCATGACGCCTTCGTACTTGGGCGGGAAATCGTTCATCATGACGCCGCCGTTTTCGCCGTCTCCGATCTGCGAGACGCAGGGCGGGACCAGACGACCAGCGAGCTGCCAATCGGCCGGATTGAGGTTGCGCGCCTCGTAATACGGCTGCATCTGCCCCACCAGCTTGGTGTCGCTGCCCTGCGTCTTCACGAGCACGGTGATGCTCGCCGTTTCGCCCCGAGAATTCTGGCACACAAGACGATGGGGCAGGTGCGGCTTACGAAGCCCGTCGCCATTCAGCAGTTCCACGCTGTTGACCTGAAGCATGACCCACCGATACCCGTTGTCGACCAGAGTTCGCACGAACTCGTAGGCGACATCCGGATGGTTGGGAAATGCCATCTCGGCCGGCGAAAATCCGCGCACCCGGCTGACCGCTTCCATGCCGAACAGTTCGGCGAAGTGATGAAGCCAGGCGGTGACATGCAGGCGGAAATCCTGGACCGGCGTCGAGGGCGCCACCGCGTGGCCCCAGGTGCAGCCGAGCCATTCCACGTTCTCGAAATACCGCGGGTCCGTCGCAATCGTCCGGAGCGAGCCCAGAATCTCGTGGGCATTCATGAGTTCGAAGCCGTAGAGCAACTCGCCGGAATAATCCAGCATGATGCGCGGGTTCGCTCCCTCGTTAACGAGTCCGGCGATAATCCGCGCCATGCGCGCGTAGCAGTTGCAGAAAACCTCGGCGTCGTGCCTGACGTTGTCCCGACCGCTCCGCAGCATGAGCTGAAGGTTGCTGATCGCGTCAGCGTGCCGAAAGTCGCTGCCTTCCGGGAACACGATTGGCTGTTGCATGTGCAAGGCGTTCGCGCAAGCGGCCCTGACGCCGCTGGGAAAACCGTTCGGATAGAACCGGCTCTGCGCCGTCCTGGCGCGATGAGCCGCGATTTCGGCCTCTCGGCCGCAGATGCGAGGAAGACGATCGAGAGCTGATTGGTTGGCCATGACAGCCTCTTTCTCCACTCAAGGTGGGGTTTGAAAGGATCCAAATGACACAGCTAAAGCATACAGCCTTTGCCGTAAACACGAAACATAACCGGACCAGCGCGCCGAGCGCGTAGCCAAAAAACCGTCCTACGCTTGGAGGACGGGACAAACCATGGTGAACTCGTTGCCGGAGGCGTCTTTCGTGTTCATTTAATGCCGCTCGGCGTCGCGATGTGCAGACCCGGGGCCAACTCCCCCGTACGCTTGCCTAAACAAAAGGTAATCCTGAATTCCGTCTTCCCGCCCGGCGTCTGGTACAGATACTCGTTGGCCTCATGCGTGCAGTTGCCGTCCACGGGCTGTGGCGCGCGCGGCACGATGCCTTGACCAACAAGTTCGCCTGGAGAGCAAGCGGCCTTGAAGCCTCCGGCGCACAGCGCCCGGAAATTGCCGTCCCCTAATACCACCGGACTGACCTCCGTCGGATAACCGTTATGATCGTCGTTGAACAGCTCGAGCGACATCTGCAGCTGACGGACATCCGCGACGCGCTTGAGGTCTCGGGACTGGCGACGGGCGTCGTCCACGGAAACCACGCAAAAAACCGCTATCGCCGCGACAATGGCGATAATGACGAGCAGCTCGATAAGGCTGAAACCGGACTGTTGCCGACAAGGCATAAGAAAAACCGTTTTTTGGAACACGAGTCTGCGAGAGCGGCTAGCTGACATTATCGCCTATGCCTCCCGAAAACTCAAGTTACCACGGCCTTATTTATAACTCGGCGGCTGTTCCGATACGCCGGCGCGATGATTCGCGAGCCTGGCGAGCGCGTACAAGAGCGATGACAGGCGGTTCAGGTATGCGAGCGTTTGCTCGCTGACCCGGCGGTCGCCGCTGTCGCCCATCGCCACCACGCGTCTTTCCGCCCGCCGCGCGACGGCGCGGGCAACATCCAGGAGCGCGCCGTATTCCGTCGCTCCGGGCACGACGAAATTCCTGATGGGCGGCAACTCCTTTTCGATGGCGTCTGTGATTTCCTCAAGCGCTTTCACGCCCTCCGCCTTCACGGTCTTGCCTTCCGTTCCCGCGACCTCGGCCTGGACAACGAACAACGAATCCTGTGCGTCAAGCAACACGGAAGAAAAATTCCGGCTGGCAATCAACAACGATGAGGCGTCAGCCTTGGACCGGCAAAGCCCGATGAATGAGTTGGCCTCGTCAAGAGCGCCAAGCGCCTCGGCTACGACCGAGCTCTTGGACACCCGCTGACAACAGCCAAACGTGCTGGTTGTTCCCTTGTCGCCATCGCGCGTGTACATCATAAGTTTAGTGTCCAAATCGAATAATTAAGATAACCCGCGAAACTGACCCAGAGGATGTAGGGCAAAAGCAGCCAAGCCGCCAGCTTGGATACACGATGGAAAAGCACCATCGTTCCCATGATGGCCACCCAGAGGGCGGCAATATCGATGAGAGCCGCCCCGGGGTCATGAAGCCCAAAAAAGATAATTGACCATAAGGTGTTCAACAACAGCTGGATGCCAAAAATTTCCAAGGCATGTCGGACATCTTGGCGCTTCATGCCCTGCCGCCAAATCAAGAATGCCGCGACGCCCATGAGCAGGAACAAGGTCGTCCAAACGGGCCCGAAAACCCAATTGGGTGGATTGAGGGCCGGCTTGACGAGGCCCGCGTACCAGGTGGGAATCGACGGGGTCGTGAATACCGCTCCAATAACACCGGCCAGTTCGGAAACCACGACGGCAATTAGCAGTTTCGGGAGGTCATTTTTCATAAGTCATCATTAATGTGTTCAACGCACAGTTCGCGTTCATTATACCCTGCTTTGACCTGATGCCAAACGCCGACGCGGTGTTCCCTTTTGACATTGCGTGGGCGCGATGTTTAAATTGAACCTGATCGAACTGCTGTGAATTGAGGTGAAATCATGACAAAGCGACTAGGCAATCAGTTGGTCCTGCTGTTCGTCGCCCTGCTCCTTGCCCTCGTCGCCTGTGGCGGCCAAGGGCAAACGCTGTGCGGAACGGCAAAAACGTCCCTTGACAACCGCAACCAAGACAAAGCCGCATCGGCCGCCAAATCGGCGGACATCGCGGTCAGGAAACTCAGGCTGGATAACGGCACGCGCGTCCTGTTCGTGCAGATGCCCAGCGCCGTCACCGCGACCGTACTGGTGCTGTATGATGCCGGTTCGCTCCTAGAAAACCCGGAACAGGCAGGCATCGCGCATTTCGTGGAGCACATGATGTTCCGCGGGACGACCAGGCGGCCGACGCAGGCTGACCTGACCAGCGAGATGGAAGGCCTCGGTGCGGACTTCAACGGCTACACGAGCACGGATCACGTCGGTTATTACATCCGCGCCGAAGCGAGCGGCTTCGGACAAGGCATGGATATCCTCGCGGATATGCTCATGAACTCGGTCGTTCGCGCCGAAGACATGGAAATCGAGCGCGGCGCCATCACCGATGAAATCAATATGCGTCGCGACCATGTCGGCATCCGCAACGAGGAGGCGCTCGACCACCTCATGTTCCCTCTCGATGGCCTAGGTCGCCCTGTGGTTGGCACGGCCGAGACGGTCGGGGCAATCACGCGAGCCGACCTGGTCAGTTTCTGGAAGAGGAATTTCGTGCCGTCCAGCACGATTGTGACCGTCGCCGGCCGGTTTGACGAAGCAGCCACCCTGACCATGCTGGAGCGTACCTTCGGCAGCGCCGCGCCGGTCGAACGCCGTCGTCCGCGTTTTGCGTCGCCGGTTTTCATTCCGGGACCGCACGTCCTCATGGACCGCAAGGATGACGCCACGCAAGTGAGCTTGCGTCTCGGCTTTCCGGCTTACGCCCGGGGCGATTCGCGAGGGCCAGCCCTAGGGATTTTGGCCACGGTCCTGGGCGGCGGCATGAGTTCGCGGCTGTTCTCGGAAATCCGCACCAAGCGCGGCTTGGCATATTCTATCAGCGCCGGCCCCAGCACCTTTAGGCACACCGGCCAGTTGGTCATTCGCGCCGGTTTGGACACGAAACGCCTAGCCGAAGCCATCCAGGTCATCGTTTCGGAACTGGTCAGGCTCAAGACGGAGCCGGTGTCAGCTGCCGAACTCGCGAAAGTCAAGTCATGCCTGCGCGGCGATTTGGCCTTGTCGCTCGAGAAGTCGGACGAAGTGGCGCAATATTACGGCCTGCAGTTGCTACTGGAAGGCCGTACCTGGACAATCGCGGAACGCTTCGCGGCCTACGACGCCGTCACGCCCACCCAAGTTCAGGCGGTAGCCGCGGATTTGCTGAGCGCCAGCCGGGCCTACCTCGCGGTCGTTTCCCCCTTGGACGATTCGGCTCCATACCTTCCACTCCTCCAACAGCTGGGCGAGTGAAGGACGAACGCTCACCATCCCCTGATGGTCAGCCAGCACTGACGCCCTGCCAACCTGTGCAGGGCGTCTTTTGTATTCTTAATAATATAACAGGCCATCCAAGCGGACGGCCTGTAGTGGGCGTGACGTGGCTGGTTGCTTCAAGGTATCCCGCGTACCACGGGCGGACGAACCGGCTCCCAGGTGCGGAACGGCGGCACCACGAAGGGCGTCGGGTTGAACGTCATCACCGGCGCCGGGTTGAAGGTCGGCATGGGTGCCGGGTGGAACGTTTGCGGGTCGAACACGGGCGGCTCGATCTTCGGAGAAACCCCAACCGTGTCCTGCCCCGATTTGGCCGGTGGCTCGGCCACGACCGCGGGCGGCTGAACGGGCACAATTTGCGGTGGCGGCATCTCGCTTGAGGGCGCCGGACGAACGACCGTGTCCGCATCGTTATCTACATCGCGGTTGCAGCGGTATATCAAGGCGGCGGCCAACAGGACTGCGCCAAGAAAAATGAACGACTTTCTCATGTTTGGCTCCTCTTCTTTGTCTGGAACAATGTTCGGCAACCTGCTCGCCAAACGGAAATTAACACGAACTCGATTTCGCGTCAAAAGGCCGAATGTCTTCCGACGAATCGCCCGGACGTTTATACCAACGCGGATGGTGCTTGAGCGGGTTCCGGACGTCGTTTAATTAGCCCGGCAAACAACACGGCGGCCACCATTGAGCCGATGGCCGCGACTCGGAACGCGGCGTCGGACGAAACGACATCCCAAAGGTGGCCGAGGCCGTAGCCGCCCACAATGACCGCAACGCCGGTCAGCGTGTAATAAACGGCGAAGGCGCTGCCGCGCGCATCCGACGGTACGATTTCAGCAATGAACGCGCGCGCCGAACCTTCGGTGAGGGCGTAAAAGAGGCCGTAAAGTGCGAACAGGCCGAACGTCGGTGCCAGCGGGGCATCAAACGAGAAGCCTAGTTCCACGATGCCTAACGTGAGCCAGCCGGCCACGATGAGCGGCGGCTTGCCGATGCGGTCGCTCCACGCCCCAAGCGGGTATGACAACAGCGCGTAAACCAAAGTGAAGCCGGCAAACACCACCGGCAGCCAAGTCGCGGACACGCCGAGCGTGCTGGCCCGCACCAGGAAAAGCGAGTCGTTGATTTTTGTCAGCAGTCCGATGGTGGCCGCAACGACAAAAAGCCAAAAACGCAACGGCAATTTCCGCTGGATCACCGCCGCCTCCGGCGCGGGTTTTTCCGGTTCGCGTACGCCGAAGACGATGAGCGCGAGGGCGATGGCGCCAGGCACGGCGGACAGGAGGAAAATCAGCCGATACGTGCCAAGAGATGGGGCAAGCGCCAGTAACAGCGCGGCGGCCGTCAGCGGTCCGATGACTGATCCTACCGTGTCAACAAGACGCTGGAAGCCGAAAGCGCGGCCTTTCCCTCCTTCATGAGCGGAGTCGGCTACGAGCGCATCCCGTGGCGCATCCTTCGTCCCCTTGCCAATGCCGTCGGCTATCCGCAAGGCGGCGACAAAACCGAACGACCCCGCAATTGCGAGAAGCGGGCGGGCAACCGATGAGAGTGCGTAACCAAGGAAGACCAGCCCTTTTCGGTTGCGCAGCCGATCCGACAGCACGCCGGAAACGAACCTAAAAACGTTCGTCGCACCCTGGAGGAGCCCGTCAATGAGGCCGATGCCTGCCGAACTGACGCCGATGAGCAGGAGATACGACGGCAGGATCGGCGAGATCAGATCCTGGCCGAATCCGGACGCGAGGGCGACAAACGCCACCACGATGACGTTGCGCGGTATTTTCGAGCGGACTGACTGAACGGAATTCTTTGGCTTCATAAGTGTCAGCGGAACCAGCCGAAGTGCCGTACCGTCTGCAAATACGCGACGGCAAGCACCGAAAAGACTACAAGCCCGGTTGGAATCGCCTTTGACGGCCCAAGACGCGGCGCCAAAACGGCCACCACGATCATGTACGGCACCCAGGATACGAGCGTGCCAAAAAGCACCAGCCAGGCGTGCTGGGAAACCGCGACGCCGCCGCGCGCTTCCCCGATGAAGTAGTAGGCGATGAGAGTGAAGACCGGCACGAGCGTCGCCAGGCCGGAGAGCAGGCGCGAGCCGGTCTTCTCCAGCCCCACGATGGCCGCCGTCACCGCGCCGCCGACCACGAAATAGATAAGATACTCCTTGATTTGTTCCCACATATGTCCAGAATTATATCTCTAAGCGCCAAAAATGGCGACCTGACCCCGAAGCATGCAAAAAAGCGGGCACCGATAACGATGCCCGCCTTTTCATCTACGAGTTTAGGCTAACCGACTATCGCGCTGTACAATTACGGCCGACAGACAATATCCAGCATACAACCGCCGTTGTCATACTGCGTCGTGTCGAAGTTCGGCATGTTCTGCTTACGGCACTGAACCACCTTCTGCTTGACGGCCGGATTCACGCCACAGCCGGGGCGCTGCATGTTGTTGATTGACCGTTCGGCCAAATCCTCCTGGGACATGCACTTGTACTCCGTGAAGCAGCCGTTGTCATCAACCACCGGTTCGATCTGCGAACCCTTGCTGTTGCAGGTTCGCTGTTCGACGTCGGTGAATTGCTTCGGCGCGACGCACTTGACCGGCTTCAAGCACTGCGGCACCCAATCCACGCCGGATTTATCGCTGGAGAAGCTTTTCAAAGCCCAGCTCGGCATTCCCCCATCGCCCGCAAAGGCCATGGAAACGACGAAGGGCAGTTTAAACTTGCCGACGTCCTTGCTAAGGCAAACGGCATAAGTGGAACTGCCGTTCGTGCTCTTCTCGACGATCTTGAATTTTCGGCATGGGGCAATGCCGGACGTGTCGTCATCGCCGGCTTGACGGACGACCGAGTAGTCGGCAACCTGCTTGCCGGTGTCGACCTGCTTCAGAAGAATCGGGGCTGAAGCGTTCCAGTTCGCGTCCTCGTTGAAATTCTTGCCGCCAGCGGCGAAAAAGAAGTTGACGGTGAGCGGGATGGACAGGTCGTTGTATTGGGGAATCATGTCGTCGAAGACCAGCTCGTCCGGCTGGACAAACCTTGTGCTGGCCAACTCGCCGTTATCCGCATAGATGGTGACCTTCGCGTAAACGTCCTGGTTTGAACCGGGACCGGCCTGCATTTTCATGAGGCCCAGATAAGCGTCGCGTCCGTCGCATTTCCTCGCTTCCTCAAGCCAAAAGGTCACGCCGGATTCCGAATTCGGGCCAAAAAAATTCTTGAGCGTGTAGGTAAGCGTGAGCGGCTCGATTTTCGGCTGCGGAGCTGGCGCGGCGGGCTTGGTCTCGGGCGTCGGCGCGACCACGACCTCTTTCGCCGGCATGCAGCCGGCCCCTACCAACATCATGGCAGCAACGAGGAACAATGACTTAAATCCTGTCTTACGCCGTGATATTCCGGCTGCTTGGTCACGCATACGTTAAGCGTTACGTTGGGGCTAAACCCCCGTTAGTTATTCACGATTTTTTTAGCAAAACGCGACAAGATTAGAAGCGGCTGCTCGTCCTAAGTCCGGACTGACTGGCCCGCCGATCCTTTGGAAAGCAGGTCTTTGATTTTTTCGGTAACGTATTTGAGGCTGACATCCGTCTTGACCAAATAGCCGTTGGCGCCCAGCATTTGCGTCCGCTGGATGTCTTCGGCTCGGCTCAAGTTGCTCAAAACCAGGACTGGTATGTCGCGAGTCAGCTCGTCTTTCCTAAGGGCGCTCAAGACATCGAATCCGTTCATGACCGGCAGGAGCAAATCCAGGACGATGATGTCCGGCCGGTATTTCCGTGCGGCATCCAATCCTTCACTACCGTTCAAGGCAGACACCGTCTCGTACAGTTCGCGCTTGAATCTATTCTGCACCATCGCTGATAGAGGAGCGTCATCCTCGATGATGAGGATTTTTTTTGGCTCCGTGCCCGTCTCCTTGCTGACTAAATCCATATCTGGTTACGCGTTAAGTAGCTAAATAATCAATTCACGACTGCCCTCCTTGGCCGCGACGCCGCTGATAGGCAGGCTGAACCAGAAGGTAGTTCCTTTGCCGACCTCCGATTCGAACCAAACACGGCCGCCAGACGATTCGATGATGGCCTTGACCAGGTAAAGTCCCAAGCCGGTGCCTTCGTTGTCCACGGAAACATTGTCGGCGCGGAAGAATTTCTGGAAGATCTTGTCCTTCGCTTCGGCCGGAATGCCCACGCCGCTATCGCGTACGAACATCTCGACCTCATTGGCTCCGCGCCGGCCGCCGACCTCGATGTGCCCGCCCTTGGGGGTGTATTTCACCGCGTTGGCCAACAGGTTGAGCAGGGCCTGGAATATCAGTTTGGGATCGAGACGGACCTGACCCAAGGCACGAACTTCATTCTCCAAGGCCAGACCCTTCTCCACGGCGGTCGGGTTTATTTCCGCCACCGCCTCGCGACAAAGCGCATCAAGGTCGGTGAGTTCCGGCTGCAGGGCGATTTGGCCGCGTTCGATCCGCGAAACGTTCAGCAGGTCACTGACCAGACGGACCAAACGTATGGTCGATCGCCGGGCGAAGTCCAGCGCTTCCTTTTGAGCCTGCGACAACGGGCCGTTCTCCTCGTCGGCCGCCATCTCGATGGACCACTTTATTGAAGTAAGCGGCGTCCGCAGCTGGTGCGAGGCAAGCGAGATGAAATCCGATTTCATCCGGCTGATTTCATGCTCTTTGGTCGCGTCCTCCCAGACCGCGACTGCGGAGACGATGCGACCGGTCTCGTCGCGGACCGGCGCGGCCGAGACGCGCAACACCGCGTGCGACCCGTCAGGCCTCTTGACGAACACGTCGTTCTTGACCGTGCTTTCGCCGCGCATGAGTGCGACGGTGAGCGGCAGGTCTTCCGCCGGGTACGGGGTGCCGTCTTCCCTGGCTAACTGGTAGGTTTTGGGGAAATCGGCTGCCTTGACGTTCGGTTCGATCGTGCGGCCGAACAGCCGCTCCGCGCTCGGGTTGGCCGTGGAAAGCCGACCGTCAGGCGCCACGACCATGGTGATGCCAACGGGCAAGCCGCCCAACAGCACGCGCAAATGCTCGCGCTGGCTGATGATGGTTACCCGGAACTTCTCGAGGTTGAATTGCGCGGCGAAACTGATGAGGAAAACCTGCAGCAGGACAAACAACATCTGCACAAGCTGTTCCATCGAGTAAAAGGCTGGGATGATGCCGGCGCGCTGCAATAGCAGGTACGCGACCGAGCAGACGAAAAATAGCGTGTTATAGAAAATGCCGGGCTTATAACCGTTCAGGTAAAAAGCCGCGGGCGGGAAGACGAAAAGCCAATATATCGCGGTGCCGGATATGCCCCCGTCAAACATCGACACAAGAAGCATGATCATCATCAAGACCGTAATCAGGGGCTTCAGGACAGAGAGCTGACTGTGCTTATAATACCGGGCAACGCTTAATAGCAGCAGAAAAGCGAGCAGGTGCTCGATGGCTCCGATGACGATATGCACCCCTCCTCGCGCATCAAGATAATCAAAAACGCCGTATGCCAGCAGATACGGGATGGCGATGCCGGAGAATAGATAAAACATCCGCGTCCGCTGCCTTTCTTCCGTGCGACGCATGTTCTCGCTCTTAAAGAGGTCGATATTCGCTGGCATAAGGGGTTTCTTTGTCTATTTAATTTTAGCAAAATAACGGCCATTTGTGAAGCTGATTTTCCCGGGAAAGTGGGGGCATCTTTCTTAAATAAGGTCAGGTCTTGGGGGGTTCAACGAGACCCAGCAACGTAATTCAAACAAAAAAGCCAGGCGATAGCGCCTGGCATGGAGAGGACGAGACTGCTCGGTGGAAGCTGGCCGACTAGAGCAGATCGTCGATACTGGCAAAGGGCATACCGAAGGCTTTAGCGACCTCCGGGCAGACAATCTGACCGTTGAGGACGTTGATGCCAGCGCGGATGTCGGGCCGTTCGCGGGCGGCTTGGCGCCAACCGAGATTGGCAATCGCCAGGATGTACGGCAACGTGGCGTTCGTGAGCGCCATGGTGGAGCTCCATGGGACACAGCCGGGCATGTTGGCGACGCAATAATGAACGACGCCGTCCACGACATAGGTCGGGTTCTCGTGGGTCGTGGGCCGTGAGGTCTCGCAGCAGCCGCCCTGGTCAATGGCCACGTCCACGATAATCGAGCCGGGCTTCATGGTGGAAAGCATGTCCCGCGTGATGAGCCGCGGTGCCTTCGCGCCAGCGACCAGCACCGCGCCGATGACGGCGTCAGCCAACGGAAGCAGGCGCCGAATGGTGGCCTCGTCGGACTTCAGCATCACGCAGTTCGCCGGCATGATCTCGCGCAGACGGCGCAGTCGATCCAGGTTGGTGTCCAGGACGTGCACTCTCGCGCCCAACCCGGCGAGCTTTCGCGCCGCGTTCTCGCCGACAACACCGCCGCCGATGACGACCGCGGTCGCCGGTTCGACGCCGGTCACGCCGCCGAGCAGGATGCCGCGTCCGCCCATCGGCCGTTCGAGGTACTTCGCGGCCTGCTGGGCCGCCAGACATCCGGCCACTTCGCTCATCGGGGTGAGTAGCGGCAACGGATCCCTGGTTCCCCGGAATGTCTCCAGACCGAAGGCGACGCACCGACTTCGAATGAGCGCCTCCGTGAGACCCTGATCCGCGGCCAAGTGCAGGTATTCGACCAGCACTTGTCCCTCGCGAATAAGGTTCCGTTCGCAAGGTTGGGGCTCCTTCACGTGAAGCACCAGTTCCGAACGGCCGAAAATCTCCCCAGGCGTGGTGATGATCCACGCGCCTGCCTGAACATAGGCTTCGTCGGGGAAACCGCTACCGAGGCCAGCTCCCATCTCGACTAAAACATCATGGCCGCACTGCGTCAGTTCCCTTGCTCCGGCCGGGGTCAAGGCTACGCGATACTCCGCCTTCTTGATCTCCTTGGGTAAGCCGATAATCATGACGCGACTCCTCTCTTGCCTGTAAAGGCCGAACACTATCTCTAGCTTTACCACATAGCCAAAAAATGGCAAGGCCGAGGCTCGGGGCGCAATTAACTAATAAACCGCCCCTTGAGACAGGGCGGTTATTATGAAGACGGTGGCGCTAGACCCGAACCAAGAGGTCTTCGTGCCCAAGTTCCCCGCTGACAAACCGGACGTACGAATCCCGAACCGCGGCCACGAAGGGCGTCGGTGTGTCCTCGCCGGAACCGATCTGATAATCGACGCCGTCTAAGCAAACCTTGCGCGCGAAACATATCTCCGACGCGGTGCCCAACAGCATGAGCGAATCGGCCCTGACCATCGTCTGCGGCGTGACGTCCGTGGGCACAATTTCCCTGCCACCGGGCATATCTTCCGCAATCAGACACCGCACGACGTCCCGAGTGATGCTCGGCATGATGGGCCGCCCCTCTCGGCGCGGTTCCCACAGCACCCCATCCTTCTCGAAAACGATGTTCTGATAGGTGCCTTCGGCGACCAGGCCGTCCTGATCGAGCAGAATGCTCTCGTCGTAGCCGGCCTCCTCGGCCATGGCGCTAGCCATGCCTAGGTACACGTACATGCCACAAGCCTTGTGCTGAGCCACCCGCGCGTGTGGCTTGCGAAGCGGCGAGACGATGCAGGACAGGCCCTCTCTCCTGAACCGGCTGCTTCTCTGCGCGTAGGCGGAGAAGATGAGCTCTTTCGGTCCCTCCACCGGCTCAAGATGGATGGTGCAGGCGACCGGGATGAGCAGCGACGGCCTGATGTACACCGGCTCGTTGATGTCGTTGGTCTCGACCAGCCGACGGACGCTTTCGCACGCCTCCTCTTGCGTGATGGGAATCGCGAAGTCCGAGAACAAGGCCCGCGCCGAACGAAACATTCTGGCCATGTGTTGGCGCAAGGCGGGAACGATCATGCCGCCGCGGCTGGCCGGATATGCCCTGACGCCTTCGAAGACGCCGTGACCGTACTGACTCGTGGGGCTCGCGACGCTGATTTTCAGGTCGCCAAACGGCACTATGCCCGTACCAAGCAGCGCCTGCGGGAAGATCGGTGTTTTCATCTTGCACCTCCACAAAAAGACCTTTAAATCAACCTTAGGAGGTTACAAATGCAATGTCAATATGGCGAGAAGGCTGGTGCCGATGGTCGGTAAGGGGGGTCGGGACGCCGCGGAATTCACGTCCGAGACCTGACCCCGTTACCCGGGAAGACGTCAGGTGCCAAGCTTTGCACCACACGCAAAAATAGACGCCCATCGGCGTCCCGGCCTGCGATTCGCGCCAAGTTGCGGCGGCCTTTGCGCTCCGCTCGTTCGGGTGCATGTCCTTGCCCGAGAATTCACACTTGGGCAAGTCATCGCGCCGCTCCGGCGACTGCCAGTCGGCGAGCTCGTTGATGTTGAATCGGCGCATAGGCATTCACATCCCAACAAGTTCTGACTTTTTGTGTCCGTACTGTAGACGAAGTCAGAACCTATTTCACGGATACATCACTACGGCCAGTCCTCTTTTTAAGCCACCCAGTAATAAATAATATTCCTATCAGAAGCGCTGGAACGGCCAGCGGCAGGGCTCCAAACAGCCCACCCCATTCAAACCGGTTCGTCAGCATAGTAATCACCATCCTGGCGGCAAAGAGTAGCCCGACTAGGCTAAAAACGATTCCGCCGACGAGTTCGTGTTTCCACGAAATAACCAAAACGGCCGTCAAGACGAATACCGGAATATTATGCATGAATAATCCAATAGCTATTTGCCAAAAACCTAATCCGGGAGAAATTACATCCAACGAAAATATTGCCAAAAAGCAAATAAACAATATCGATAGAATTCTTGGGGTCCAATAAAGGAATTTGGGCATGTTGTTTTGCATATGATTCTATTCTACACCAAATGTTTGGGGTAGGTATTCCGGTTCACCCGCCGCTCACCCGGGCCGCAGCCCGGGGCTTCGCCGGCGGCGGCTGCTCGGCTGCAAAATCGAAGCTGTTGAGGGCTTTCTGCCGGAAACTTTCGGGTGAGCCGACGCACATTAAGAGGACGCCCGAGCCGGACGTCCTCTTTTCCGTTCCGTACGTTAAGCAGGTGCCGTTACGCGTCAAAGCCCGGTGATCGACTTCGCCTCGGTGGTCGAGGTGCCGCCCTCGCCCTTCGTCACGGATTTCACCATGCCGATGCCTTTCACCAACCATTCGGTGGACGTATAAGTCGACGGCGGCATCTCGCTGGACTGCGTGCCCGCCGGCGTAGCCGAAAACTTGGAGGTCGTGGTTTGCGTCGACTCGACCTTCATCGCCTTATACGTGCCGGCCGGAACCGTAACCGATTCCTCGCCGACCGCCCGGCTCTGCTCCGTCGTAGTCATGATGAGCGAACCCATGGCCGCAGCCGCGGCCGAGCCGCCGGCCGAATCCATCCTCACCGTCTTCGAGTTGCTCCAGGTGGAACCGGCCGAGACGTCCGCTGGCATGAATGTGCCGCTCGACGAGATGACGGTCGTCTTGAACCCCTGGACGTCGGCGCCGAGCCCAGACGACCCCTTCATCTCAACGGAGCCGTTCGCGCAGTCGGCCTCCATGTCGGCAGTGACGCCGCCGGCCATCTCGGTGCGCACCGTGGCCTTGTTGCCGGATACGCTGACGGTGCGGACCGTGTAGTCGGCATCTCCCGGGGTGTTCGCTGGCGGCGTGACGCTATAGGCGATGGTCAAGCCGGGCTTGAACGGGTAATACGGGTTGCCGCAGGAGTCCGAAGTCGTAGTGCTCGGCCTCTCGGCCGGCGCGGCGGGCTGCTTGTTGGCGGCCGGCGACGCGTTCGTGGATACGGACGCCTTCTGGCCACAACCAAAGCCGACGAGCGCGAGCGATGCCAATAACAATGAAGTGGAGATGAGATGTTTTGCACGCATATGAGCAAAAAGAAGGTGAAGAATTATACGGGCATTGTAACGCCGACGCCGTCGCGGGTCAAAAACAAAAGACGGGTTAAACCCGTCTTTTGTCTCCGCCGTCTCTACTAACCACTACGACAAACCAATACAACAACCGATTATCGCCGTGATTACACTTAACGGCCCGCCTACACCGTAGGCCTTTTAGTTGGTAAATTACAGCAAAAAAGGGCCAGCGGCGACAATGAGGCGACGACTGGTCAAACTGATAGTTCAAGACCTGACCCCGTTCCGTAAACTATCCAGATATTCATTGACCGCCTTGATGAAAATTTTTGGCTTGGACAAGTGAACATCATGGATGGCTTTAACTTTTACGACCTGGAGGTTTTTTACCAGGGCGCGGATTTTTTCAACGTCTTTGTCATCCAGCGCCCCCAGCAGTCCCCAGGTCGCGTGCCTGGACCAAAGCGCCTGAATCAACAATACGGGGCAGTTGATTTTTTTTAACGTCTCCTCGGGATTGAACCCTGCCGTCAACCGGCCGTCAATCGTGGCCCGGGAAAAATCAACGTCGTACTCACTGATGAACTTGAGGCCGACCCGGCCGCTGAAGGGAGCCAAAGGCACGTCGTACTTTTTTGACGGGCGAAATCTTTTGTTGAGTTCAAAATCACCCACGATGAACTTGGCGATCCAGGGTGGAATCAGCAACAGCTCATCCTGACCGTCTTTGGGAATCCCCTGCTTCATGAAGTAGTCCAAGATGTCCCGTTTTGGCTTGCCGAGACACTCAACCATGATTTCAAACAGGCGATACATGTATTTTTCCTCCTTGATGTGCGGCCACATGGCGGAAAAGAGCGGCGGATCCTCGCTCACGACGGCCGAGACCGACTCCGGGGCGTTGGCCGCCAACCACAAGGCGAGAACGGCCCCGGAAGACAAACCGGACACGATCGCCGGTTTCTTGATGACCGTTTCCAAAAAAGCCTTCAGGTCTTCGCCGATGATGTTGTAGGAATATTCGCCAGGAGTTTTGGTCGATTTCCCGTGCCCCCTGACGTCTACGACGAAGACGTGATACTTCTTGGCGAAGTTGGGCATGACCAGTTTATAGCCTTGCCAGAATTCCGTTTGTCCCGGAATAAAAAGCATTGGCGGGCCGTTGTCCGGGCCTTCCACGTAATTCAGGATGACTTTCCCCGTGTCGAATTTCTTTTCGACGAACCCCTTCGGGATGCTTTCGACGGCGGGCACAAAGGGGCTGACGATGACCATGACCAAAACCGCCAAAATCCCGAGAACCACCCAGACCGCCGGTATCTTGAAAAATATTACCGCCAAGACTGCCAGTACGCCGATAACATTGTATAGAATGGCCTTGTTCATTTGGGTTTCTTAGGGTTGATTCGCTGGTTTAGTATACCAGCATACCGCCTGGATATGCCATGACGAACGGGTGTTTTTGGAGTCTTAAATTGTATGGTTCCGCATTTTGGACGCTAAAAAACCCGCTTTCGTCCAATGGACTACGGCGGGTTCAAGAATTCGTCTGCCTTTCATTACGTTTGACCGGGACTCTTCTTTGCTTTTGGCTCGTCGCTGATTTTGCGGACATTGGCCCCGCAGAAAGGATCGCCGCAAGTCCACCGCTGGCCCGTACTCATCGGGTCTTCGTGCAACTGTGACCCGTCCCAAGTAGCCGAGCAGATAACGCACTGATAAGTTCCAGCCGGCTTGTCGCTCATTTCGTATTGCCTCGCCTTCTATGTGTGTTTTCCGAAAAGATTGAGGGCAGAACAGTAAATGTATATCTGATAACAAGCATTTTGTCAACCCTGCAGTTTAGGCGCAAGGCTGGGATTCGAGCCATTATTTTCATGACGATTGGGCTAAACAAAAAGCTCCCAGCGGGAGCCGAAGATGCTTGCCGTCCGTCTACCTGACAATCAGCAGGGCGGCACAGGCTGCTTTCAGATTCACGTGACCGATGACGTAGGCGTACGGATTGAAGGGACCGAGTCGCCTTTCTCCGTCCTTGTGGGCTTGGAACTTGAGCACAAAGAGGAGCCAGCAGGCATCGCAATTCCACCCTGGTTTCCGGGTGGCCTGATATTGGTGATGGCTGCACTTCACCGTCAGGGTCGAGGCCCTGCCCGTTTCCATGCCTTCCAGGGCTACAGACATCTTGTCGTCACCAGTTGTTCCGGCGAGCCCTGAACCGAGCCGCCTAAGAATCTCTTCGGTGTTCCCGTCTTGCTGATGAGCCAAGGCGTAAAGGAGCCGGCAGGTCTCACAATCGTTCTTGGGCTCCCTATGGGCCCGATAGCGCGGATGGAAGTGACATCTGATGGTCAACATCTCGGTTCCTCCCTTCAAAAAGGACCGATTGTATTATAGCACATGACTAGATGTTGCAGACCGCGCCGAAGAAGCGTTGGACAAAGGTCGTCAGGATTTTGGGTTAGATCTTGATTAACATGAAAACTGATGATTCAAGACCTGACCCCGTTTCCGGGGCATGACAGACGAGCTGGCTAAGGCGGCGGCCGGGTTCAACGTCAGGACGTACGCCAAATACGTGCTCAAGGAGGGCACGAGGGACGAGAAGCGGGCCATACTCGAGAGACTGCTGTCGAACTTCGTCCTGAAGGACGGTTTGATTAGCACCGCCGACGCTCATCACTCGTCGTCCTCCTTGCAAAGAGCGACGAGCCGGTCGTAGTGTTCGGGGTCGGCGGTCTCAATCAGCTTGAGCACGTTAACCGCTACGTTTTTTGCCTCAAAAGTAGCCGCCGTTATCGGCCTGCCGAAGTCCTTGCCGTGCGAATACTCGTCCACGAATTTCTTTATGAAGTCCCCGTTGGCCTTTTGATCGGTGGTGGCGTTAGGGGCGTCAACGTATTTCTCTTGGACAATCGCCCCGAGTTCCTCGCCCACGTCGCACGACCACTTGAAGCTGGCGAAGTATTCGAGCACCTTGCGACCGATGTTCGGAATCAGGGGCACGTCGACGCCAGCCTCGCCAGCGCCGAATTTGTACAGCTGGTGGAATAGATACTGGTATTCCGTTTTATACTTCATCAGCAAGTCATGGAGCGGCTCGACAACGGTCTCGTGACTGGACTCACTTCTCAGACACCTCATCATGAAGAATTCGGACACCGAGTCATTTTTGGTCTTGTGACGCTTACGGTTCTCGTGAGAAAGCCAGTCACGCACCAAGTTGAACAGCGGGAAGTTGTGCGTGAGCAGTATTACTTGGCCGCAGGGGCTAACATGCCGCTTGATTAGGCTGAACGCGCGGAATAGGAACAGCTCGTCTTGACTGTCGACGGGGTCGTCGACGACCACCGAACCATCCTTCTTGCTGAAGTCTCCCTCATCGAGCTTTGTCAGGAAGAACGCCAAGGCCACGGCGTTCTTCTCGCCCTCGCTCAGGTTCCTCGCATTCTTGCCCCTTCTCTTTAGAACATAACCCAAGTCGGTGCCCGTGGCAGGTTCGAGGCAAATGTGGCCCCGCCCGAAAAACTCTTCGAGCATCCCGTTTATCTTCCCGATGGCGATCGCCGAGTCTAGGATGGCCGATTTTAAACCGGCGACCTTACGCTCGATCTCGTCAATCTCTGTGGTCAGGCCGCCGATTTTCGTAGTCAGGGAATCATGTTCGGCCTTTGTCGAGAAGTAGTCCTTCTCCACGAGCGTCTTGGCGACGATGTGCAGCTCTATCTCCTTGGCGGCCTCGATTTTCTTGTCGATCTGCTCGTTGTGCTTGTGTATCGTGGCGACCATCTTTGCGATGACCTCGTTGAAACCAGTGATGGCCTTTGATGGGTATTCTACGATCTTAAGCCCGGGTGCTACCGCTTGGACGTTTTGCCGTTTGTCTTTGAGCGCCTGCGTCATCTTGCCGATCGCCGCCCGAATCTCCACCGCGTACCTGTCGGCCTCTGCCTTGAAGGATAGATACTCGATGCTCAGGTCGGGCAGCAGCAGACCCGCGTCCGGCTGTGACGTCTCGCCGCGCATGGGCGACGTGTCCAGTAGTGCGATGGCTACATCGACATTCTTCTTGACCTCGTCCATCTCTTTTGTGAAGAACCTCGCGAGACGCTCAAGGAATCCGCCGTCGAGCGTCTTACCGCAAAATAGGCAGCCGTGGGAGCCTCGAGCGGTGTGAAGTGCGTAGCCGTCCTCCACCCACAATCTCCTCTCGTCATCGTTAGAAAGCTCGTCAATTTTTTCTGCCGCCGGACTGGCCTGAAGAAGCAGGTTCGCGTCGGCAAACACCTGCGAGAAGTCCTCAACCGTTTCGGGAAAGACCGGCACCTTCTGGCGCTGGCTCTTAATTACCTCGCGGCGGCGGTCGATATCCTCCTGCTTATTGATAACCAGCGACTTGACATTCGCCTCGGTGATAATGTTTTTCGCGAGAAGGTCATCGACTTCCTTTCTGTTGTACTTGCGACCGCTGTAGTCGCTGGTGCCGAGCGGCGTGTTGGCAAACTGCTTCACCACCTCGTCGCTGGCGGCCTTGCGAATCTTGTCGAGCGGCTTGATTTTGCCCAGGCTTTCCTCCAACACTTTCCTTTCTATGCCAGCTTCCTTTCTGCGCTCTTCCAGAGACCTGATTTTGCCCTCCGCCTCTATGCTAGCATTGCCGACTATGAGGATTTGCTTGGTTTTGGACTCATGGAACTCTAGGTTTTCCTTAACGAAGTCGTCGTTGAATACTCTGACGCCATTGGACGGAGCCGTGATGTCGACGTTCCTCATAATTCCGTCCTCCGTCACCACCTGAAACTGGGTCGCACCCAATTCTGTCGCGACCGCGCCGCACTCTATTGACCGAAAGATTCTGGATGTCGTGGTCTTTCCCGAGCCGTTCCACCCGTAAATCAAGTTATAGCGCCTAAAATCTGGCCCCTTCCAGTCGAAGGAGTCAAATGCGTCGCTGTCCATAATTTCCTTGATTTTTCTGAACCGCATACCGGAGCATCTTTATTTAAGGTACTTTTTTATTCTTTCCTCGGAAAGAAGCTTCTTCATTCTTTTATCTAATTTTGCCATTCTCCTATCAACCCCTATACCGTCGGTGTAATCTTTACATTTTGACGCTACCAAACTTACCAATGCTCGAATTTTACGATTTTCTAATTCGGCCTTTTTCATTTCCTTAAGCAAGTCAGTAACAAAACCAAAAGACATGTCAATCATTCTTACGTTCTTTGCTAGAAGAGTATTAACGAGACTGGCCTTGTCTTGAGTTTGGTCGATTTTTTCCTTAACCTTTTTTTGAATTGTCTGAAGATTCTTGCCATATAAATTGAAGCACCCCCATTTACATGAATCTTCCTCTTCTATGCTGCCATTTTTATTTAAATATTTCTTAAATCTATTCTTAATTCCATTATCAAAAAGATTTACTACGGATAAATATGAATTACATCTAATTTCGTGAAGAAATTTGTTTCGAAAATTCATTAATAATTCTAAATCTGAATGTTCTTCTTTTGACAGGACATCTATGTCAAACAACAAATCTATTTTGCTTTGAAAACTAACGTTAAATTTTGTTTTTGATACTTGAGGCCCTTTGGATTTCTTTTTATCATATATGCCCAAATACATGAGCAACAAGGAATCAATGGCATCTTCGATGGTGAGGGAATATTCCAAAATTTCCGTTCTATTCTTAAGATTGCTTTTAGCGTTTGGGTGGGATTCGTTTATATCCATATGGATCTTATTAGCAATGCCGCCTCTTTTCTGTGATTAGACTATATATGATTTTTACATAAAATGCAGCGCGCTGATTTTACCCAGTTCCATTCCCTGCCAAGGTCGTTTTTGAGGCTCCGGGCATCGTGGCGTCGCGCTAACTCAATAACCCGTCATCGATGGATGGCGGGTTTTTGACCAAACAAGTGGGTATTCCACACGTTTTGGGATTAGGTCTTGGGATGTGAATCAAGAATAGCATGTATTATCGAATTTCACATATTTCAAATTGTGAAAACATTCAGCAAGACCCTCCTTTTATTCCGCTCGGAACATCACTAGGCGGCGGTAGTGTGGAAAACGGGGTCAGGTCTTGCGGTGTGGCTTGCGCCTTTTCGCCACATGGGTATACTGTCCGCCGCAATATCTGTGACAGGCACTTTAGGGACTATTGTTTCTCAAGAATCTTTTTAAGCTGATCAATAACCGCTTTTTCCCAGTATTTCATCGAATACCAGCGTAGTAGCGGCACAGCGATCATGCGTAGCCATTTTTTATGAATGGTGACTTGATAGGTATAGTCAATCAAAGTTCCTCTGGCGTGTTCAGAAAGCAGCACCTCTTCATGTCCAGAAGTCCCAAACTGATAGCTGTCATTGTTTGAGATGAAGCCCTTCCCCGGAAGAATTTGAGTCTTCATCTTCACCTGAAATCTTTTGCCGAATGATCTTACGGTTGCGTCCATCTCTACGTAATTTCCTTCCCGTTTATTAATCCGTATTGATTCGGCGACCTTTGGAAAATGCTCCGGAAATTTTTCAAAGTCGGTCATTATTCTGAATACATCATCTATGGGAGCCTTAACGACCCATTGATTGTGAAGTGTTATTTCGTTCATGGCTTTGGAGTCAGGTCTTGGGGTGTGAATCAAGAATAGCATAAGTTAGCGAATTAGAAACGAGGCTGGCCCCTCCGGTCGCGAACGGAGGGGCTGGGATTCCTGCTCCTCCAGCGTCCGGGCGAGAAATGGCCGCTTTCGAGCCGGGAAGACCGCCGAGACAAGCTCCGGGTAGGCGACGCCGTCCTCGGTCTCCTTGAGCCAAATCTCAAGCCAAAAAGGTCCTTGACGTGTGGAAGAATTGATGATTAACTATCTGTGTGCACTTGTGGGGCGCGAGCCCTATTCGGCCAAGTGTTAAGCTGAAAACAGGTGCGCACACTAAAACGGCTAAGGCCGTTTTTTGTATTTGTCACTCATCTTCCATGTCGCCCCCACCCACGCACCTCACCATGGGTCCATTAGCAGATTCCACCTCTTTCCAAGAAGGCATGACGCTCCAAAAATGCGCCTGGCCATTCCCAACCTTTCTGACAATCGCCCTGACACGGACGTTATTCGAAAAAACATGCACAAAACCCCAATATTGGGCTTGCGCCGTCCGGCATAAGCCGTCGCGACCGGGCTTACCCGTCCTGGTGATTCCGACTCGATATTCTTGAATCGTGGTCGTTACCTTGATGATTTCTGGGGCTTTCGGAAACACCTTGAATTTTCTCCGTTGTGCGGCTTCGGTACGGGGTACCCTAAATTTATAACGCAGGTGATTGAAACCTTCGGACGTAAAATACACGTCCTCCTTGAGGGCCGGACAGAGCATCGGGCCGAGACCCTTGTATAGCTCCTCGGTATCACTCCGAAGTTGTTCAAAATCTGGGTTGGCCTGGGACATATATTACATTGGCGGTCAGCTCTGGCAGGAAGGGTCGCCACATCGGCTCTCCGCCGCAACGGCGGACGTGTGGCTACGAAGCTCCGACAAAAAGGCGGGCTTGGCGGCTTCGACGATTTCGTCCATCGCGAGAAGTACCTGTTCCTTGTTATCGTCGGTGAAATCCCCCTCCTCCGGAACAAAGCCAAAATTTGGACCATGTTTCTGGATAAGCGGGATGATGACATCGGGCGCAAGTCCGATGCCCATAGTCAGGGCCTCGTGAAGCTCATCCTTCGTCCAGTGTTGTGCTTCGGGGCGATCAGCGCGCCAATCGTCGGCGATCACTTCGTCGTGGACCTCGTTCCAGGGCACTGTGCCATCTTCACGAGTCGGAATAACATAGCCCGGTGATGCACCTGGCTTGGTGGCCTCATCATAGAGCCACTTGCCAATGAGGTCATTAACGTCATACATCTCGCGCAACTCCTCATCCGTCATGACCCTCGTACCGGCTGGATATAAAAACGCGTGTTTGTATTGCCTGAGTGGTCGGTCCATAAAATGTCATAAGTAAATTAGCGACCACTGTTTACAATGGGCGCTACGAATAGTCAAATGAACCGATTTATTGAATGGGATTACTACTCACCCGCCGCTCGCAATGTGCAGCAGCCTACATGCCGTTTGAACGAGGCTGGGATTTCCGCGGCCTGCTGTCGAATACAGCGGGCCTTGTCCGGGGGTCGATTGCGAGCTGGCGAGCAATCGACGGGTCGCATCGGCGACCCGGGCTTTGCCGAGCGATTTCCAATTCTACGCGAGGCAAAGTCGGCCCCGCTCGCCGGCTCGCGGGGCCTCGCGCTCGGCCGTCGCGTTCTGGACGGAACGCTCGGCCTCGCTTACGACCCGTTCGAATCCCAGCCTCTTTATGTGGCTGCGCCACGTGAACCGCGACGCTCTTTCCTGGTTTGGCCCCGTAAAGTGAATTGCTTCGCAATTCACCACGGGGCACGTAAAAACCGCCCCTTGCGGCGCGGTTTTTACGTGGCTCCGAGGCTGGGATTCGAACCCAGGACCAATGGATTACAGCTCTGACTGCTGGACTATGTCATCACCGCTTGCGCGGTGTCGGGCGCTTCGAACCGCCTTGCGACGGCCCTACTCCCCAAAGGGGATAGTCTCTACACCTTCCTCATGACGTAGGCGGTGGCGGGATAAACCCGCCCGCTACGTTATAAAGCTTGGCTCGGCGTTGGTTGGACCAACGTTCGCCGAATTCACCCGATGTTTACACTCCCCCGCAATACTGCGGGGGACGTGCTGCCTATGTTCTTTCTGGATTCCCGCTTTCGCGGGAATGGTAGGAAAGAAGATCCGCTTCTGGCCATTACTGGCCAGGTCAGCTTTGACAGTCCACTGCTCTACCGCTGAGCTACCTCGGAATATGATTTTGTCTAATGAGCGTCTAGTTCCGAAGTCCACTGCTCTACGGCGCGGTTGGCCGACGAAGTCGTCCAAAACTGGGGAGTAAGCGGCTAAGGCCGCCACTTATCGCCGAAAGCCGCATAACCGCGGCTTACCGCTGAGCTACCTCGGAATATATTTTGATAAAGGAACGCTAGGTTCGAGAAGCAGGCCTTACCGCTGCCACCCTTCGGGTGGTCGCCCGCAGGGCGAAGCTACCTCGGAATAATTTTTTTCTGAAGGAACGCCTAGCTCCTAGGAATAATTGGTGGCGCAGGGGCAAGCCCTGCCGCTACCTTTAAGCATCTTTCTATCTACCCCTTCCAGAGTACGGATTACAGTTTAGCGGCCAGCCGAAAAGTTGGCAAGAGGGGGCGGTTGGGGAAAAACGCGGTGGTTTTAGCGGAGTTTATTACCAACAACAAAACCCGCCGAAGAGTGGCGGGTCAGAGGTCGGCGTCACTGCCAACCGACGAGCATGACGCTTCCGTTATAGGCGGCATGCGCGACGACGCAGGAGAGGTAAGCGGCCAGCTGGGAATGGGAGTTCCGCAGGTATAACCAGGCGAAAATCAGGCCCAAAACCCCTTGGATCATGCAGGCCAACGGATGCCCATGCGCCATGCCGAAGCCGATGCCGCAGACCGCGATGGCGACCGCCCTGACCTTCTTTGCCGACAGCCCTTCGACCAGCGTGAGAGGCATAAGTCGGAACAGGGCCTCTTCGGTCAGCGGCGTCACGCTAATCAAGCAGATGGCCAGAAAGAGCTCGATTTGAGGTTCCGCGCCGGCATTCAAGGCCCACATGAGGGCCTTGGCGTAATCAACCGTCACGTAGCTGACGATGCCCCTCACTTCGCCCGGATGAACGAGCAGAACCGCGTTCATGAATTCGACCATGACCCACAGCCACGCCATCATGGCCGCGTAGGCCAAGACCGCATTGAGGGCGTACTTGAGCCAGCGGCGACTGCGTACCGATTGGCTTTCCGGGCGACTAAACACGTAACGGCGAAGCCCGGACCAAACCCACCGCGCGGCGATAGGCAAAACGACCGTGGCTTTCATGACGCGAGCGATGCAGAGGCGAAAACGCCACGCCTGAATTTCCATAAAACCAAACACGCGACAACGAGGCGACTCCGAACGCATGACCCACCTCCTCGGGTGAAAAGAGCTTGTCCTTTTTGGAGCATAGCCGACGACGCGAGAACGGTCAATGCGGTTGGGGTCTCCGGACCGCAACCAAGGGAAAAGTTGACAAGAGTGGCTGGGTTGTGGAAAAACGGCACGCCGAACCCAAAATCTCCGCCTCGCCGGGTTGACAAAATCTCAAAAATAGTCTATGTTGCCCGCAGACCAAACGAAAGGCAAAAACGATGCCCAAACCGCCCTTTAACTGGGATGACGTCATCATGCAGGAGAAAGTATCGCGTCTGGTGGCTGGCCCGTTCTTCGAGGAAGCGGGCTCGCTCCTGACGTCTGCCGCCTTTCTCTGGCCCGGGCGCCATTGCGCCAAGGAGCTGCTGGGTTACGCGCAGAGAGTCGTGGACGCCGGCAAGTACTGGCGCCAATGCGGCACTGGCTGGGCCAGCGCCAACCTGCCCGGTGTCCAAGCGGATGCCGGTCCCCTGCTGAACGATTTCCGCGACATCCGCACCTATCGCGTCGAATGGACGGGTGACGGCCCCGCGATGAGGAATGAACGGGGCGCGCGCCTCCTGGCGCGCTCGGCCATGTATCTCATGACTGCCGCCCTGCCCATCATCGCCAATTCCGGCGATCATCTCTATCGCGGCCAGGAAACGGTGAGCTGGAGCGAAACCCTCGAGCTCATCGGCTACACGCCCTGCGCCAAGCTACCGGCCTGGCACGTCGATCGCTGGTCAGTGCCGCCCAAGGCCACCTGGAGCTTGGTGTTCCGGGCCTTGTCTCGGACCACCGAAGGCTACGCGTCCAGCCTCGGCTCCATGCGCTGTTTCGAAGGTGGCATCGACACGCTCGGTCCGAAAAAGACGCCGAGGCGCGACGCGGCCGACCTTTGGTACACTCACGCCGAAATCTGGAGGAAACGTGGTCGCCATTACTATGCCGACTTCGTCGAAACCGTCACGGCGGACGTGACCACCAGGCAGGCGCTGGCGTTGGCCATGGAAGACTCGATGGCCTACACTCATAGCCGGGACCATTACAGCGAAAAGGCGCTGATTGTCGCCGCCGAGAAACTGGCGGAGGAAATCGTCGCGGCGCTGTGGTCGCTCGTCAACCTTCAGGTCAACATCAAGCACCCCGTGCCGCCGCAGATCGCTGACCTGACCAGGCCGCTCCTCACGCGATAGCCTTGTACCCAACCCGGCTGCCTTACAGCCGGGTTTAGTGTGTTTGAATATCAGAAAACGGCGGGCTGACCGCCGTTTTCCTTCCTTCAAATAGCCTAGTAATCCTTGAGCCTCTGCGCGCCGATGTGGTGCTGGATCTTCTCGATGGCCTTGGCCTCGATTTGGCGGATGCGTTCGCGGGTGACGTCGAACTCCTGGCCGACCTCCTCGAGCGTATGGCTCACGCCGTCGGAGAGGCCGAAACGCATCTCGAGAATCTTCTGTTCGCGCGGCGAGAGGTCCTTGATGACATCACGCACGTAGTCGCGGAGCAACTGCAGCGCGGCGGCGCGGTCCGGCGCGACGTTCTTCACGTCCTCGACGAAATCCACGAGCGTCGAGTCCTCGTCGTCCTCGCCGACGGACGTTTCGAGCGACACCGTGTCCTGCGAAATCTGGATGATGTGCCGCACCTTGTCCACGTCCTCGCCCATTTCCGCGGCGATTTCCTCCGGCAGGGGTTCACGGCCGAGGTCCTGGATGAGCTGGCGCTCGACCTGCTGGAAGCGGTTGATGGTCTCGACCATGTGCACCGGGATGCGGATGGTGCGCGACTGGTCGGCGAGCGCGCGGGTGATGGCTTGGCGAATCCACCAGGTGGCGTAGGTCGAGAACTTGTAGCCCTTGCGGTACTCGAACTTCTTGACCGCGCGGAACAGGCCGATGTTCCCTTCCTGGATGAGGTCCAGGAGCGACAGCGACTTGCCGACGAACTTCTTGGCGATGGAGACGACGAGACGCAGGTTGGCCTCGATGAGCCGCTTCTCGGCCTCGCGGTCGTTGCGTTCCTTGCGCTTGGCGAGCGCCACCTCCTCCTCGCCGGTGAGCAGCGGAATCTTGCCGATCTCGCGCAGGTACATCTGAATGGAGTCGGCGGAGATGTCGGTGAGGTCAAAACGCTTCTTCTCCTTGGTGGCGCGGATGTTGTGGAGCATCTGCTCGTGCTCCTCGCGCCGGCCGAGAATCCCCTCTTTCATTTCGACCACGCGCAGGCCGACGCCGTCCACCTGATCGAGGAAATCGACGAACAAAGGCACGTATTCCTCGATATCGGGAAACGTCTGGAGAACCTCCGTCTCGGTGATGAACCCGCGCATGCGGCCCTTATCGAGCAGTTTCGTGATGGCTTCCGCCGTCGGCGGCACGGCCTTCTCCTCCGGCAGACGCATGAGTGCCTTGCCGGGCGCCTCTGGTTTGGCGGGCCTGGCCACCTTCGTCGCCTTCGCGGGCTTAGCCGCCTTCGGTGCGGCTTTCTTGAGTGCCGCCTTCTTCGCGGGCGCTTTCTTGATAACCAACTTCTTGTTTTTCTTTACAGTCGGCTTTTTCGGCACGACTTTCTTGGGAGCCTTCTTGGTCGCGGACTTCTTTACAGCCTTCTTCGCCGCGGGTTTCCTGACGACTTTCTTAGCCATACAACATGACGCGCTCCGACGGACGGCACAAGGCCGGTCCGCCAGGGCTTTCGCCTGAACCTTCCACCTAAAACAAACAGCCAGCAGCCGTTCGACGGTGGATTGATTACACGATGAGTTCGTTGAGTTGTCGCTCGATGTCCTGAATCGCGGCCGCGTCGTGCGCCTGTTCGGCGCTCTTCATGGCGGCGGTCAGCTCGCGTTGACGGCGGGAGATGTGGAGTCGTTTGATTTCTCCAATCAATTTGCCCAGTTGTTCGCGCCTCGCGTTATCGGGTAGATCGCCAAACTCCTTTTGTGCAAGGAGGGCGAGATCTCCCTCGGCCTGAATATCGGCCTCGCGATAGGTGCCAAAACGCACTGGGGCGGTGGTAGGCCCGCCGGTTCGTCGTTCATTATAGGCGATAACCAAACGGGTGTAAAGTTCGCGCCAAACGCCGTCCAGCCATTCGGGCCTGACCTCGGCCACGATGGTCTCGGCGTACTCGGGCCAGTTGAGGGCGAGACCGAGGAGGTATTGCGCGACCAGCTCGTGGCGGTCAGCGGCCTTGGCAACGACGATGACGCTTTTGGGCGACGACTCTGCCGCCGTCGCTGTTTGGATCGGCAAATGCCGCATCTCCTCGCGCAATTCGACCTCCGGGGAGCCGTAGAGCCCGGACAGCTCCTTGAGCCAGTGGGTCTGTTCGGCGGCAGATGGGAGCTTGCGGATCTCGCTGAGCAGCTGCGCTTCGGCGCGTCGTTTGGCGTAGGGGTCCTTTCGGTCGGTGCGGATAGAGGCGGTCTCGAAATGCCACTGCATGAACGGCACCGCGTCGGCGATGGCTTTTTTCCACAGCTCCGGATTCTTGCGGATGCAGTCGTCAGGGTCCTTGCCGGCATCCGGAGGCAGGCGCAGAACGCGCACCTCAAAGCCTTCCGCGACCGCGGCATCAATGCTCCGGCGCGCGGCCGTCTGCCCAGCCTCGTCCATGTCGAACGAAAGCACCAGTTTGTTCGTCAGCCGTTCCAGCCGTTTGAGATGTTCGGCGGTGAAAGCCGTGCCGGAACTGGCCACGACGTTCTTCACGCCGGCCTGATGAGAGGCGGTGGCGTCCATGTTGCCCTCGACGACGACGGCAAACCCCGCCTTGCGGATGGCCTGCTTGGCCGCGTCGAGCGCGAAGATGATATTGCTCTTGCGATAGATTTCCGTTTCCGGCGAATTGACGTACTTTGCTTCCTTGGGCGGATCCTTACCGTCGGGTCCGGGCATGATGCGGCCGGTGAACGCGACAACGTTGCCCTGCGCGTCGCGGATGGGAAACATGAACCGATGGCGGAAGCGGTCGAAGAACTTGTTCTTGTCCTGACTGAATATGACCAGGCCGGCGGAAACCAGTTCCTGCCCGCTGAAGCCGCGTTTCTTGAGCGCGAGTAGAAGTCCGTCCCAGGCAGGCAAGGCATAACCAATCTGGAACTCCTCAATCGTTTCCGGCTTGAGCCCGCGTTTGGCGGCATAGGCGCGCGCGACTTCGGCCTCGTGCGACTTCAAAAACATCTGATGGAAGAAACTCGCGGCGAGCTTGTTCGCTTCGAGCGCCCGCTCGCGGCCCTTGTTGTCGCCACCGCCGTCGTAACGTTTCAGCTCCACGCCGGCTTTCTGCGCGAGATGCTTGAGCGCGTCCTTGAAATCCAGGCCTTCCATCCGCATCACGAACGAGAACATGTCCCCGCCCTCGTTACAGCCGAAGCAGTGCCAGGTCTGGCGGTCAGGCGAAACGAAAAACGACGGCGTCTTCTCGCTGTGGAACGGGCAAGGCGCCTTGAAATTGATGCCGGCCTTCTTGAGCTGGAGATAATCAGAAACAACCTGGACGATGTCCAGTTTGGTTTTTATCTCCTCAACCGCGTTATCACCGGGCATGGAATTTTCGGTTACCCTTCGACTTCGCCCCGCCGTTGGCGGGGCTTCGCTCAGGGAATATCGAAGATATTCGCCGTATCTTATAAGGCGATTTTAGGCTTTTTTTGCGATAAGGGCAAGCCTGCTTGTGTCCTAAAATTCACCATTCCCGTGGAAACGGGAATCCAGAATAACCGCCAGCAGGTGTGTCTGGACCCCAGTTGTCACGGGGGTGGTGGGCGTAGGCGGGGGGGTGGCGGTGACTGGATGGGGGCGGGGCGCTAATCAAATCTGCTTAGCCCTCACGTAATTCGGCGTGAGCAGGTCAACCATCCATTCGAGCGTCAGGCGCGACTTGGTGGCGTGGCCGGTGTAGTCGCCGCCGCAGATGATGAGCTTGTGGGTATGATGCAGGAACCAGTCAGCGTTCGGCTCGACGGCCTTGATCTGCTTGTAGACGGGCTCGAGGTCGATGTCGGAAGTGGCTGCGGCGCGAATGTTGTGGAAGTCGCGCTCCTTGGTGACGAAGACAACTAGGTCAAAGCCGCGCGCGTAAGCGAACGACTCGATGTCGCGCGCTGACGTGGTGACCGCCACTGCTGGTCCGAAGATGGACTGGAACTCGACGCGGCTCTCCCAATCCTCGGTCAGTTGGATGTAGTTCTTCTGCGCCTCGACAAGCGAATCAAGAATCTGAAAACCGAAGCTCGTCAGGTCGGCGGAATCGCGGTGGTTGGTGAGAAACCGGTACATGAGGATGGTCGGCACGGCGTACTCGCGCAAATCCAGCTTCATGAGCAAGCCGGTGTCCTCCAATCGTACCCAATCCGTGAGTTTCTCGACCGCAGCCTTTTCCAAACGATCAGACGGCGGCGCGACCTGCTTGATGTGCTTCCAGACGAGCGTCGCGGCGCACTCGCCGACGTCGCCCTTGTGCTCGTCGAACCGCCCCCGCTTCACGCCAACGTAATAATCGGCCTCGTTCGCCGGATTCGGATCGTCCACCGGGATGAACTCGATTTCGGCGTCGCGACAGTCGGAGAGGTACCGCTTGAGCAACCAAGCGGCGCAGATGTCATCGAGGTGCGGGCGGATGTGGGTGATGATTTTGGGCATAATTTTTTTTAACTAGAGGCCGAGCCGCTCGGCTAATTCGGCATAATTGGAACCAATCAAGTGAGCGCCGGCTTGAGCTAGCCGTTCAGCCGGAAAGGACGTGGTGATGCCAATGACCGTACAGCCGGCGGCCACCCCGGCGCGGACGCCGTTGTCCGAATCCTCAATCACGATGCACCGCTCCGGTGCCACGCCGAGCTTGGCGGCGGCGGTCAGATAAGCCTCCGGATGCGGTTTCCCGTGGCTCAACTCGTCACCGGTCGTGACCGCATCAAAGAACCGCTGTAAGCCATGCTGTTCAAAGGCAAGGCGCTGGACGGCAGCATTGCTGCTCGTGGCCAGGGCCATCTTATCGAAGTGTTGTCTTACGGCGGCGAGAAATTCCATCGCGCCAGGCACGAGCGGCAACCCGCAGCTGGCCAAGCCCGAATAGATCTTGGTCTTGTCGCTGATGAGATCAGGAATACAAAGCGCGCGGCCGTTGCCCCAGCCCTTCAGGATAGTGGCGAAGATGTCGTCAGCCGTTCGGCCCTTGAATGACTCCCAGTTCTCGAGCGGCACATCTAGGCCGTTCTGTCGGCAAATCGCCACCTCGGCCTGGCGATGCAACTCCTCGGTGTCAGTGATGACGCCGTCCATGTCAAAAAGGACCGCTTCGAAATCGGCCCAATTAAGCCGCCGTGTATACGGCGACTCGTCCGGCGACGGTTGGGTGTTGCCCTGTGTCATGGCGGAATTTTAGGCCTTTCTTGGCGATTCGGCAAACGTCCGTCATTGCATCGCTTCCAACACCTTAAGATACATATCCTCCACCAAACGCTTCTGGGCGCGCCCGGTCGTGGCGTAATGGTCGAGGCCCGGGGCGGCGTTGATTTCGAGCACCCAATACCGGCGTGGCGGGTCATGAATGTCGCCGTCAATCATCAGATCCACGCCGCAAAGCCGGAGGCCCATGTCTTTCGTGATGGCGACGGCGAGCTGACGGAAAGCTGGATGAAGGCGTCGCGTGACGTCCTCGGCATCGCCGCCGGTGGAGAGGTTGGCGTTATCGAGAAGAAATACCGTTTCGCCACGCTTCGGAACCGAGAATAATGACCGCCCGTTGCGAGCAAGCTTGGCGGCAATACGCGGATCATTGGTCTTGATTTGCGTATCGCGCCCGCTCGAAACGAACAATGCTTGCTTGCGTTCAAGCAATCGCCGGATGCTCAATCGTCCGTCGCCAACGACGTTCAGCGGGATGCGGCGATAGGCGGAGATAACTCGCCCATCCAGCACGACCAGGCGATAATCGTTTCCGAGCACTTGCCGCTGAACCAGCGAGATCCGATCCCGCCGGAAAACCCGACCCATCGCCTGCTCGAATTCGGCGCGATTGTGAACCAAGGCGACGTCCTGACCCTGGCTGCCGCTGTTCGGCTTCACGATGACGGGCCAACCGAGACGACGGGCGTAACGATAAGCCGCGCTCGAATCACGCCGCGAACCGATGGCCGCGCACCATGCGTCGGAATAGAATGCCTCGCCCGGCACGGTCGGATATCCGGCCAACTTCAGAAAACAGTTCGCATAGTCCTTGTCGGTCGCGATTTCCGTCGCGCCGAGCGGATTCAAATCCAAACTGGAATAACGGAAATACCGGCGACGGCCATTCTTATATATAATACAGCCGACGAAACCCCACTTCGGTTCCAAGATGACCTTGGCGCCGATTTTCGGCGCCAGCATCTTGAGGAGCAAACCCATGAAGGGCGGCTGTCGCTTGCGCTTGATCATACCTTACCGGCCGCCAAGCGACGCAAGGAAAAATACCCGAGAAAAATCAGCCGGCCGAATAGAACGTAGTTAAAGCGGCCGAGATATGTCTCCCCTTTTTCAAGCCGCCGCACGTAATCCCTCATGCCGCGGGATAGATAGTTGCCGGCGACGTCGTAGTTAATGAGCAGGGCGGGCTGGCCGTCCCAATTGCACTTTCCTGGTTCCAGAACAACGCGGCCCCACCGGAAATTTCGGAATAGGACGTTGCATCCGATCACTTTTCCGGCATCGCTCCAAAACACCTTGCGGTGCCCCAGGCGGCGCAAGCTCGGCAGGATGGTCAGCATGTCAACCTCAAATTCGCCGTCGAATTCGACGGCGTTCGGCACGGTTGCTTGGCTAAACAAGCCGTCAAGTTCTCGATTGTTGCGCGGCAATTTCATGACTATAGCATACTGAAATGCCCATTGGACTTCAACCAACGACATTTGACAGATTCAGATGACGAAGGTTTAATGCCACCGAAGGAGGCCTTGTTGGCTCGTCATCAACACGGCAAAAAATTCCGTATTCTGAAAAAGGGCGGCCCGGTCATAAGCGACCAGCCCGGCCGATACGCCGGTTGCGTCACGACCAAGGTCTTCGGCCGCCTGACCTGCCGAGTCGGCATGCGGATGAAACCGGAAAACCGCGTTTTCTTCCACGCCTGGGCTGATGCCGTCGCGTGCGGCTATCGGCCGTGCCGATCATGTCGTCCGGTCAAACTCACCTCACGCTGACCCCTCAGACTTGAGGGGTCTTGTTGTTTCCGTCAGGTCGCGGCCGCCATTGTTTCCGGCGAGCGTCATAAAACAAAAGGCAACCGCGCACGAGCGGGTTGCCGAGACTTGTCTCCGAAGGAACCTTGACTATCGCCTGGAACACCAGGCGTTCGAGAGCGTCCCATCCTGGAAAAGGGCGAGTTTCCGATTGGGCTCCCGGCCACAGGCGCACGCCTCAACAAGAAGGCGAATCTTGCGGCCAGGACGGCTGGTCGCTTCCGCGAAAGCCCGCATCCTCTCGATCTCCTCGGCTGGCGGCGCCAGCTCCGAGACCGAATCGTCCGACGGATCCTTCACCGGCCACGCGAAGACGTTGCTCGCGCCCAGCGCGAAGAAACGCTCGCATAAAGCCCGAAATTTGCCGAGGGTGTCGGTGTAGCCGCGCTTCAGGATGACGTTCACGCGAACGCGCAGGCCGTGGCGGATGAGCCGTTCGAAGACCGTCTCGAAGGACGGCCCGACCTCGACACCCAAGCCCCGGCGGTTCAACTCCTCGTCCTCGCTGAAGACGGAGACGTGGACACCCTTCAACCCCAGGTCAAACCACTGCGGCAGCCACTCATCGCAGAAACCGCTGTCCGAGCTGATCTTGAGGCCGTTGGTGTAGAGCCCGACGTAGGGCGTCACGCCCGCAGGACGCTCTTCACCGATGACCGTGAGCGTCCTCATGACCGACAGGGGCGAGAGGGTGGGTTCACCGGAGCCGTTGAGGCTGATGGAGCAACACCCTCTCGAGAAGCAGATAGCCAGCGCCTCACGGAGCCGGCCTTCGTTGAGCTCACCGTCTCTCGTCGGAGCGTTCGGCCGGTGTTGCCGGCCGGCGCACTCACGACAGTGTGCATTGCACGCCGCCGTGCCGACTAGGATGGTCAGTCCATCTATCCGATCGGTCATGGCTCATCCCTTCAGGCAAAAGTTGCCTTCCTGGAACCAGGAATACGCGACGGTGCCGTCTTGGAATACGACCAGCTGGCGGATGAAGTTGTTGGTCGGCTTGTGCTCCGAAACGTAGGTGGTCAGCCGTGCCGACAGGCCGTGGTAGTTGTAGACGCCGCCGCCCCAAATCTGGTTGAAGACCCGCGGGCAGTTCGCCCACAGGAAAAACCGGATTCTGAACAGGTTCCAGCGGCTTGGCGAGTACTGATTCCACTCGCCGTTCGGCTTGCACATCGCCCATGAGGTGACCATGTAGACGCCCAGGTCTCGCAAGGCATCCAGGTTACGCTGGTAGTCCACTGGGTTATCGCAGTATCCCCGGTGAAGCAGGAGCGTTATCCTCGGCACCAAACCGGCATCTTTCACAGCTCCAACCATTTCCGCCAAGGTCGGGATGGCAACCTCATCGGCGACGTTGTAGCACTCCCGGTTCCTGGCGTAGTCCACGTCATGAATCGAGATGGCGACGGCGGTCAGGCCCAAGCTCTTCCAAAGGGGAAGGTAGTGTTCCCGAATCCGCTGGTCCGTCAGCAGGAAGCCATTCGTGAAGAGGTTCACGAAGGCCATGCCGTAACCCATGCGCTTGAGACGATCTATCTCCCGAAGCGTCTCGGTGACGGCGTCGGGCGACATGAGCGGCTCGCCGCTGCTCGTGAGCGAAATCGCCCAGCCGCCATACTGCTTGCAGAGGATGATCGCGGACTCGAGCCCCTTGATCGTGCCTTGAACGCCCGACAGGGCGCCGGGCCGAAGGAAACGGCCGCCGCAATGCCGGCACTTGGCGTTACACTCACCGGAGCCGACCACGACGGAAATGCTGTAGATCTTGTCGACGCAGGTATCCACGATCCACCGACGGATGAACGTCCTTATCCAGTCGATGACCGTCTCCAGCGCCACCATCAGTGCGAACAGAACCATTTTCAGGTACGTCATGTCAGGCCCTCCTTTTGGGCTCAGAATATCTTAAGATTTAAGGAACTTTGGTGCTAACCTTTACACCAAAACGAGGATAAGTCAAGCACTGCATTATAGCCAACAAATGTTGGTAACCGGACCGGATAGGCCGTGTTTGATTACTGCATTTGCCGTTTAATCATGGCACCAAAATTGACCTCCGGCGCATACCGTTCGAATCCCTCTCGTCCCTCATCACAGCGAAACGGCCGCCACCCCTGCGGGGTGCCGGCCGTTTCGTGGCGGAGAGAGAGGGATTTCTCGCGTCCGCCCCGAATGGGCGGCCGCTCGTCCGGGGCAGCGGCGAATCCTGCGCCAGCTCGGATTCGCCGACGCTCGGCACGCGCGTTCTGGACGGAACGCGCGGCCTCGCTCCTGCCCGTTCGAATCCCTCTCCCCTTCATCACAGCGAAACGGCCGCCACCCCTGCGGGGTGCCGGCCGTTTCGTGGCGGAGAGAGAGGGATTCGAACCCTCGATACCTTGCGGTATACTCGCTTTCCAAGCGAGCGCACTCGACCACTATGCGATCTCTCCGTGGTCATCAAATTTTCTCGCGACGTTTCAGCTTTCCGC
>JAQTNC010000001.1 GCA_028714475.1 Patescibacteria group bacterium | reverse complement strand
CAAGCCCGGCCGCTACGCATTGATAAAATGAGCAAATTCATCCACCTCCACTGTCACAGCCACTACTCCCTCCTGCAGGCCCTGCCGCAGGTGGATGATTTGGCGAAGCGCGCGAAGAAGATGGGGTGCGAGGCCGTGGCGCTCACGGACTACGCGGCGCTCTACGGCGTCATCGAGTTCTACAAGGCCTGCAAGAAACAGGAGATCAAGCCCATCATCGGCATCGAGTGCTACATGGCGCCGTTCAAGATGACCGACAAGCGGCCGCGCATCGATGACCGTCCGTCGCAGATTGTCCTCATCGCCGAAACGACCGAGGGCTACAAGAACCTCATCAAGATTTCCACGGCCGCGCATCTCGACGGCTTCTACTATAAGCCGCGCGTGGACAAAGATCTGCTAAGGCAATACCACGAAGGCCTCATCTGCCTCTCCGGCGGGCTCAAGGGCGACGTCGCCAAGGCACTCGAAGGGCTCGACAACGATAAGGCCGAAGCGTTGGCAAGCGAATACGCCGACATTTTCGGCGCGGACAACTTCTTCATCGAACTGCAGGATCACCCGGAGCTCGACGAGCAGACAGCCCGCAACCGCGACCTGCTCACGCTCGCGAGAAAACTGAAACTCCCCGTCGTCGCCACCAAGGACGTCCATTACCTCGACCCCGACGACGCCGAAGCCCATGACGTGCTCATCTGCATCGGCGCGGGCAAGACCGTCCAGCAGGACGACCGTGCGCGCCTGCTCGGCACGGACTACTCCTTCGTCTCGCCCGAACACATGGTCGAGGCATTCGCCGACGTGCCGGAAGCAATCGAGAACACGGTGAAGATCGCCGAGCGCTGTAACGTCGAGATTGAGCTCGGCAAATGGAAATTCCCCGAATACCTGATTCCGGCCGGCAAAACGCACGACGACGTGCTCCGTGAGCGCGCCTACGCCGGCGTCAAGGAGAAGCTCGGCGAGGTCACGCCCGCGATGGCGGAAAGGCTCGACTACGAGCTCGGCGTCATCGAGAAGAAAGGCTACGCCGTCTACTTCCTCGTCGTCTCCGACTACGTGGCCTGGTCGCGCAAACAGGGCATCATCTCGACCACCCGCGGTTCGGCGGCCGGCTCACTCGTCTCGTACGGCGTGGACATCGTCCCGGTCAACCCGCTTTTCTTCAAGCTGCCGTTCGAGCGTTTCCTGAACCCGTTCCGCCCATCCGCCCCTGATATCGACGTGGACATCGCCGACAACCGCCGCGACGAGGTCATCGCCTACGTCACGGAGAAATACGGCAAGGACCGCGTGGCGCAGATCGGTACCTTCGGCACCATGGCCGCGCGCGCCGCCGTGCGCGACGTCGGCCGCGCCCTCGGTTTGCCGTACGCTTTCGTGGACCGTGTCGCCAAGCTGATTCCGATGGGCAGTCAGGGCTTCGCCATGACCATCGACCGCGCGGTCGAGATGACGCCGGAGCTCAAACAGCTCGCCGAGGACGACCCGTCGGTCCAGCAGATGCTCGGATTCGCCCGGAAAATCGAGGGTTGCGCGCGCCACTGCTCGGTGCATGCGGCGGGCGTCGTCATCGCGCCCGCGCCGCTCACCGAATACGTCCCACTCCAGCACGAACCCGGCGGCGAGAAGATCATCACCCAGTTCGACATGAACGCGGTCGGCGAGGACGGCGCCGGTGTGCTCAAGATGGACTTCCTCGGCATCCGCAACCTCTCCATCCTCGGTCTCGCCGTCGAGACGGTGAAACGCACCAAAGGCGTCGAGGTCGCGCTCAAGGACCTCAAGTTCGACGACAAGAAGACGTACGAACTGCTCGCGGCCGGCCACACGGTCGGTGTCTTCCAGCTCGCCGGCTCGGGCATGACCAAGTACCTCATGGACCTGAAGCCGACCAACATCTTTGACATCATGGCCATGGTCGCGCTCTATCGTCCGGGCCCGATCGAATCCATCCCCGAATACATCCGCCGCAAGAACGGCATTTCCCCGGTTGATTATCCAGAGCCGCGGCTCAAGGAAATTTTGACGGAATCGTACGGCCTGCTCGTCTATCAGGACGATGTCATGCTCACGGCCATCAAGCTCGCCGGTTACGACTGGATGGAGGCGGACAAGTTCCGCAAGGCCATGGGCAAGAAGATTCCCGAAGAGATGGCGAAGCAGGAAGTGAAGTTCCGCGAAGGCTGCGCGAAGAACGGCGTGGCGGCGAAGACCATCGACAATTTGTGGGAGCTCATCAAGCCGTTCGCGGCGTACGGTTTCAACAAGGCGCACGCGGCGTCGTACGCGGTCGTGTCGTACCAGACGGCGTACATGAAGGCGAACTACCCGGCCGAATACATGACGGCCATCATGACTGCCGAGTCCGGCGACGCGGAGAAGGTCGCGGCCGTGGTGGGGGAGTGCGTGCGCATGGGCATCCAGGTCCTGCCGCCGGACGTGAATTCGTCCGAGGCGAATTTCACTTACATCGATGACCAGACCATCCGCTTCGGTTTGCTCGCCATCAAGAACCTCGGCTCGGACACCGTCGAGGCGGTGGTCGCGGAGCGGAAGGCGAACGGGCCGTTCAAGAACGTCGCCGACCTGGCCGCGCGCGTGAACTCCAAGGGATTTAACAAGAAATCATTGGAAGCGATGATCAAGGCGGGCGCCATGGATTCTCTCGGCGAGCGGAATTTACTTCTCGGCAATCTCGACAATATTCTTGCATATCACAAAAACGCTCAGCGCGACTCGGATTCTGGGCAGTCGAACCTGTTTGCCATCGCTGGCGCGGACACGAAGGCCGTCACCGAGCGCACGGAAATCCCGTTCCGGCCATTCCCGCCCGCGTCCAAGCGCGAGAAGCTGGCGTGGGAGAAGGAACTGCTTGGCTTGTACGTCTCCGAACATCCGTTCAAGGAATTCTCGGACTTTTTCGGCAAGGCCATTGTGCCGGTCGTAAATCTCGCCCAACATAAGAACCAGCGCGGCCTCGTCCGCCTCGGCGGGTACATCTTCAACGCGAAGGAAATCATCACCAAGAAGGGCGACCCGATGAGTTTCATCCAGATGGGCGACCTGACCGGCAACATTGAGGTCATCGTCTTCCCGTCGGTTTACGGCCAGGACAAGGCGGCGTGGTTGCCGGACCAGGCGGTCATCGTCGAGGGTAAGTACGAGGAGAAGGACGGCGAGCCGAAGATCCTTGCCGAGAAGGCGTACGTCGTGACGCCGGAGAACGCGGAGGAATTGCGAGCCATGCTTGTCACGGCCGGGCGTCACTACGGCGGCGCGGTCGCGCCGGTCGGAGCAGCGCTCGCCACCGATTCGCAGGACTTGCGGCTTCTGGTTCCGGCCCTGATGTCGCCATCATTTGCCACCGAACTCAAGCGCGTGCTCGGCGAATATCCCGGCTCGCGGCGGGTCGTTTTTGTCGTCCGTGCATCCGGCCAGGCCGAGAAGCGCATCGAGACCAAAACCAGCGTCGGCCTCTCGAACGATCTCATCCGTGACGTCGAGGCCGTCCTCGGCCGCGGCGCGGTGCTGGGGGAATAGGTAGGGAAGCCCTTCGACTCCCCCTCACCATTTCCTGCAGGAAATGGTGAGGGGTCGCTCAGGGAATATTTAATATGCCCTGAGCTTGCCCTGAACCATTACGGTTCAGGGCTTGTCGAAGGGCTACCATTATGTCGTAAGGGGACAGTCGCAGACTTATCCACAGAATTCTCGAAATCTACCCGGCATTTTTTTCATCAAAACTGCCGGGTAGATTTGACCCCAAAACTGCCGGGTAGTTTTTAAAAACGTGCTATATTTACCTCATGCAACCGCAGCCCATCCCGGTCGAGCGGCCCAAGCTGGTTTTGCCGCCAGTCACGCCATCACAGCCTGTCAAGCGCCCCGGCGCGCCGCCCACCGGCATTCCGATACCATCCATTCGCCGCCAGCCACCGTCGCCGCCGACCCACGTGGCGCTTTATCGCCGCATCGCGACGGCTTTCTTGGTTTTGACCGGGCTGGTGGCGCTGTTCGTGGTTTACGTCATCTTCTCTAAAGCGACGGTCACGGTGATGTCCGCCCAGGAGGAAGCCCGCACGGAATTCAGCGCGACCGTTTCCCGCACGCCGACCGACGGCGAGTTGCCGGGCGCGGTGCTCACGGCGGAGAAGGAAATCAGCCGCGAATTCCCGACGGCTGTGGGCGCCAAGGCCGACGCACCGGCCGAGGGGCGAGTGCGCATCGCGAGCACGCTCTCGCGGTCGCAAACGCTCGTCGCCACCACGCGCCTGCTCCTGCCGGACAACCGGCTATACCGCATCAAGGAAAACGTCGTCGTGCCGGCGAACGGTTCCGTCGAGGTTGACGCCTACGCCGACGCGCCGGGCACGGCGAGCGAAATCACCGAGGGCGAATTCACCATCCCCGGCCTGAATCCGGAAACGCGCAGTCTCTTCAAGGTCACGGTCGTGAGGCCCTTCACGGGCGGACAGCGTGAGGGGCGTTTTGTGACTTCCGAGGACGTGGCGGCGGCGGTGGAAACGTTGAAGAGTGAGGCAACCACCCAACTGACCGAGGAACTGCGTGAGCAGGCCAAGGCCGCGAGCGCGGGCAATGCCGGCGAAAGCGTCAGCATCGAGGTCGCTTCGCAGGAGGTCGCGCCGGCGGTGGGCGAAGCGGCGGAAAAATTCATCGTCACCGTGAAGGTCAAGGGCGTCGGCGTCTTCTTTGACCGCGAGCGTCTCGCCAAGCTGGCATCGGCGAAACTGAAGGAAGCCGCGCCGTTCGATCGGATGATGCTGCCGCTCGTGGGCAGCAGCCTGGACATCACGGTGGGGGAGACTGATCTCAATGCCGGACGCGCTTCGCTCAAGGTTTCCGTTTCCGGCGCCTCGGTGCTCTCGCCGGACGCCCCGGCCCTTGATCCGTCGCGCCTCGCCGGCATCTCCAAGACCGCGGCCGAGGACTATCTCAAGAAAACCCCGGGCATCTCGTCCGTCTCCATCCGCGTCCGTCCGTTCTGGTCCGGCCGCATGCCCGACGTGGCGGAGCATATAAAAGTTGAAGTGAGATAGAGAGACGGAGAGGCAAAGAGACAGAGAGCCAAAGTGGGCGCAGGACCATTTTCGCTTTTTTTAGCATTTTTTTGACACTTGGCGGCGAGCATTACCTCACCGTTGCCCCTTTTTGGCAACGGTGTTATGGTCGAATAAGGCGCGTTTGCGCCTAATGTTATGTTCGCCCTGCTGTTCAATGGATTTCTTTTCGGCATGATCCTGCAGATTGCCATCGGGCCAGTCTGTCTTTTCGTGTTCAACACCGCGACCAGCGACGGTTTTTTCCAGGCCTTCTGGGCGGTCCTCGCCGTCGTCATCGCTGACGGCCTGTTCATCGCCCTCGCCATCGCCGGCATCGAGCGGTTCATCAACCGGAAGAACGTCATGCACGCGCTCAAGACCTTCGGCGCGTTGGTCCTGTTCTTCTTCGGTTTGGAACTTATCGTCGGTCAGTTCGGCGTGAGCCTTCTGCCGTCCCTCGGTTTGGGCGCCATCAAGGCACAGCCCAACAGCTTCCTGGCCGGTTTTTTCCTGACGCTTTCGAATCCGCTCTCTATCCTGTTCTGGGCCGGGGTTTTCAGCGCCAAGGTCGCGGAGAAACAGTTCAAGCACCACGAACTGATCGTGTTTTCGGTCGGCTGCCTTTCGGCCAATCTTATCTTCCTGACGTTCATCGCGGTTCTCGGTTCGGTCGTCAACGATTTTCTGTCGCCGGCGGCCCTGCGCCTCCTCAACATGACAGTCGGCATCGCCCTCATCTGTTTCGGTTATGTTCTTGTGGCCCGTGAGCACCGGCTGCACGAGAGGAGACCACTAACTTTCTGGCGCGCCGGCGGCTGGTGGCATCACCGTTGGTGGCCACGCAAGTGAATATATACACGACCGCCCCGATAGCCATCGGGGCGGTTTTTGGTGAACAGGCGTTCACCAGAGGGTGAGGGTGGCGCAAACAATCGGAACCGATACGGTCTTGCTGATCCAGCCGAACCCCTTTCTTGGGTCAGTAACCTGCTTGCCGGCTCGGCGCAGCTCCGCCACGGCGGCTTCCATGACCTTTTCGGCGTTGCTGGACATGGGCCCTTCAACGGAGAACGTGACCTCCTCCTGGTGAAGCTGATAACCTTGGCGAATCGCTTCCGGCAGTTCTACCTGGAGAAGATATTGGGTTCGGCCTGCGATGCCGCCCGCCCATTCGTCTCTTTTAGTGACTTCTGCGGTTTGGCCCCTGCGTTTGGCGGCCTCCAGAACTACGCCCAGAGCCAGCGCGTCGATAACGGGCAATGATTGCATCTTCGATTCCTCCGTCTTCTTGCGTTTGGGCTAATCTTACGGAAAATACGGCCTACGTCAAGGACACTTCTTTTGGTTGCCAAATCTATCCTCGGGGCGTATCATAATTTCGGCTATAAATACATCTTTCCCGATATGTCTAACAAGGAAAAAGCCGTCGATTTACCGGCCATCGAGATCCAGCGCCATTCCTGCGCGCATTTGCTCGCGGCCGCCGTGCAGGAGCTTTACCCCGAAGCCAAATTTGGCGTCGGGCCGGTCGTGGAGCACGGCTTCTATTACGACCTTGATCTGCCGAAACCGCTCACCCCGCTCGATCTCCAGAAGCTCGAGAAGCGGATGCGCGACCTGCAGGCGCGCAAGGTTGAGTTCGTGCGCGAGGAGATGCCCATCGAAAAGGCCATTGAGCTTTTCGACGGGTTGAACCAGCCATACAAGGTCCAGTTGCTGCGCGCCATCCAGGAGAAGGGTACGACTGCCGTGCGCGAGGAGGAGGCGGGGGACATCGACGTCGCCAAACCCAACGTTGTCAGCATCTACCGCACCGGCAAGTTCACGGATTTGTGTCGCGGCCCTCACGTGGCGAACGCCAAGGAAATCGGCGCGTTCAAGCTGAAGTCAGTCGCCGGCGCTTACTGGCGCGGTGACGAGAACAACCCGATGCTCCAGCGCGTGTACGGGTTGTGCTTCGCGACGCAGGAAGAACTCGACGCGCACCTCAAGCTGATGGAGGAAGCCGAGAAGCGCGACCACCGCAAGCTCGGTCAAGAACTCGACCTCTACACCTTCTCGAACCTCGTCGGTCCGGGCCTGCCGATGTTCACCCCGCGCGGCACGCTCGTCCGCCGCGAGCTCGAGACCTTCGTTTGGGGCCTCCAGCAGCCGTTCGGCTACCAGCGCGTCTGGATTCCGCATCTCGCCAAGACCGACCTCTACAAGACCTCCGGTCACTGGGACAAGTTTCAGGACGACCTCTTCCACGTCACTTCGAAGAAGACCGATGACGCGTTCGTCATCAAGCCGATGAACTGCCCACATCACACGCAAATCTTCGCCTCCCAGCCGCGCAGTTACCGCGACCTGCCCATCCGCTACAGCGAAGTCACGACCTGCTACCGCGACGAGAACACCGGCCAGCTGCAGGGCCTTTCGCGCGTGCGTTCGCTCACCCAGGACGACGGCCATCTTTTCTGCCGGATTGATCAGGTGGAACAGGAAGTGAAGAACGTCTACAAGATCATCAGCAAGTTCTACGCGGTCTTCAAGATGAGCCTTCGCGCGCGGCTTTCCACGCACGACCCAGAGCATCCGGAGAAAGTGCTCGGCTCGCCCGAAGTCTGGGCCAAAGCCGAAGGGACGCTCGCCAAAATCCTCAAGGAGTTCAAGATGGATTACACCGTCGGCGTGGGTGAAGCGGCGTTCTACGGGCCGAAGATCGACTTCATGGCTAAGGACGCCATCGGCCGCGAATGGCAGCTCGCCACGGTCCAGCTCGATTTCAACCTGCCGGAGAGATTCCAGCTCGAATACACCGATACTGACGGCCAGAAGAAGCGGCCGGTGATGATTCACCGCGCCATCCTCGGTTCCATCGAGCGCTTCATGGCCGTGCTCATCGAGCATTACGCCGGCGCTTTTCCGACCTGGCTCGCTCCCGTGCAGGTGCAAGTCATCCCGGTCGGCAAGGACCACTGGAAAGTCGCGAAGAAGCTCGCCGACCAGCTCGTGGCCGCCGGCATCCGCGCCGTTTCCGACGATTCGCGCGAGACGGTCGGGTACAAGATTCGCAAGTCTGAGAAGGCCAAGGTGCCGTATATGCTGGTGGTCGGCGATAAGGAAAAGACCCTCAAGACCGTGAACGTCCGCAAGCGCGGCCAGCAGAAGGAAACGCGCATGACCGTGAAGGCGTTCGTCACGAAGGTGACGGAGGAGATCGCGAAGAGGAAAGGGTAGTCTCGGCACAATGAGAAAGCCGCCGGCGAAATCGGCGGCTTTTGTTCTGGCCCGACCTTGTGGAGGGCCTGCCGCCCGCCCCTCGACTCCGCTGCGCTCCGCTCGGGGAAGAACATGCGTATGCGTGCTGCTCAAATCAAAACCGCCCCCCGCAGTACTGCGGGGGGCGGTTTTCAATCTTGTTTAGCGACCGCGCTTCGCCGCGGCGGTTACACTGCGGATGGCGCCGGCATATGCCGTCCCCTCTGGATTTGCCTGGCGGTTCCTGATTTCATTGAGTTCGGCTTGGGCGTTGCCCAGTGCCTCGACCGCTTTCTTGTGCGAGAGCGCGGCCCCGGCATCCTTGCGGTTTAGGAGCCTGCCAAAAAACCCTCTCATCTTTTGGGCTTGAGCAGCGGGCTCCGTTTCGGCCTCCACCTTTTTGAGCTCCTCAATCCGTTTGGTCAGGAACGCGACGCGCGAGGCGGCATTTTCCCCGACACCCCCGGTTTTTTTCAGCGATGCCCCCTTGTCAACGTACTCGCCGACTTGGCCGGCTGTCATGCCGCCCTCGCCGCGTTCCGTATATCCTCTGGAGCCCGTTTCGAAGAAAGCCTGTTCTTCCGCGCTGGATTCGGCACTAAGCTGTTCGTTGGCAGCCGCTTGATTCGCCTCGTCCACCGCTCGGTTTGCTTCACCCGTTTCTGCGGCCGTTGCTTCTTTGATGGTGATTTCCGGAGCGGCGTTCTTTCGGGCTTCGGCGAGGCGCTGACTCGCTTCGGCCATCGCTCGCTTTGAGCGTTCCGTCCCCGCCGTCATCTTGTCGCCTTGCGCGTAAAAGGCCGCTTCGACTTGAGCCTGTGCTCTTTCCAGTTCTGCCGCCCGACGCGCCCTATGAGCCGCCTGCGATTCCGGCGAAGCCACCGGACTCTTCAGTTCAACCTTGCCCTCGGCGCCTTTGGGGATGGGGAAATACTCCCTGGTCTCAGCCGTTTCTTTCCTCATCTGGGCCTCGCTCTTCTTTGACATCGATATAGGTAAATTTTCGGGCAGCTTCATTGAACCCTCAACCCTGCCTACCGCACCTTTGGGGATGGGAAAATTTTCGTCATCGGGCTCCCTTTTGCCCACCGGCGCCTTCAACTCCACGGGTTTCAGCGAGGCATTTGCTTCTTGCCGAACGGCATCCATTTCTTCTTCTGTCAGTTCGTCGCGGCCGATTGTGATTTCCGGATCGGCTTCGGGCGCTGTTTGCTCGAATTTTTTTGCCTCATCCTCGCTAGGAAGGGCATCAAAAATACCAGCCGTATCGAATTTTTCGTACTCGCCAGAACGACGGTCTTCGACGGCTTTGTCTTCCGGCTGGTCGACGACCTCATCCGGCAGTCTTGGTGCGCCTTCGTGTCTCATATAGTTTCAAAATATTTGATGGTTTAGGATAATTAAACCTTAGCATATTTTTGCTTATTTGTCAATGATTTTGTCTAATAGGTGAAGGATTTTGCGTAACTTAACCGACGATTTTCGCGTTGACATATCGGCTTTTTACGGTTAACCTTCCGCTGTTATGGGTTTGAAGTATCACCTCATCACCTTCGGCTGCCAGATGAATAAATCCGACTCCGAGCGCCTGGCCGCGCTTCTGGATTCATTGGGATTGGTCGAGACGGCGGACGAAACCGCGGCGGATTTGATTCTGCTCAACACCTGCTCCGTGCGGCAGGCGGCCGAGGACCGGATTTTCGGCAAGCTGAAGGAGTTCGGTCGGTTGAGGGAGAGCAAGCCCGATTTGATCGTCGGCGTCACCGGCTGTCTGCCGGGACGCGACAAGGACGGGAAGATTCGCGCTAAGATGCCGGGCGCGGATTTGTATTTCCCGATTCACGACATGACCCAGCTGCCGCGTTGGCTCGCGGAACTGCGGCCGGACTTCGCGACGTGCGGCGAGATGACCGACGATTACCTGAAGATCCGTCCGCGGCACACGAGCGCGTTCCAGGCGTTCGTGCCGATCCAGACCGGCTGCAACAAGTTCTGCACCTATTGCGTCGTGCCGCACGCGCGCGGTTTGGAGAAGAACCGGCCGGCGGCGGATATTCTTTCCGAGGCAGCGGAATTGGTTGGCCGCGGCGTAGTTGAAATTACTCTGCTCGGTCAGGCCGTGAATGCGTATTGCGCGCCTGACCCGTCGTCGTTCTCCGCCGCCAATCCGTACAAGGATCATTTTGCCGCGTTGCTTTGGGAGATTGATCGTTTGTCCGGCCTGCGCCGCATTCACTACACTGCTTCCTACCCGACGCACATGACGGAAGAGGTGATTGACGCGCTCGCTTTGCCGCACCAGGTGAATTACCTGCATTTGCCGGTGCAGGGGGGCAACGACGAGGTGCTGAAGCGCATGAATCGGCGATACACCTCCGCACAATATCTCGACATCATCCGGCGCGTGAACGAGCGTCGGCCAGGCATCGCGCTTGGCACGGACATCATCGTCGGGTTCTGTGGCGAGACGGCGGAACAGTTCGAGGACACCCTGCGCCTGTATCGCGCCGCTGACTTCGACATCTCCTACAACGCCATGTACAGCGTGCGTTCCGGCACGCAGGCCGCGCAGTTCTATAAAGATGATGTGCCGCGCGAGGAGAAGAAGCGGCGGTGGAACGCCTTGCAGGACCTGATGGAAGAGACGGTTTTCCGCAAGAATCAGACATATTTTGGCCGGGTGGTGGAGGTGCTGGTGGAGCGGCGGGACCGCGCCGTGCCTGCCGGCAGGCAGGGCTTCTGGGTCGGCAACACACGGGAGATGAAACTGGCGCGGTTCCGCTCGGACGCGGACCTAACCGGTCAGATCGTGCTCATGAAAGTGACGAAGTCGATGACATGGATGCTGGAGGGGGAGAAGGTGTAGCGGTCAGGCTTGTCCTGACACCACCTATATTCTTACCATCCCCGCGAAAGCGGGGATCCAGGCCTCTGCCTGCCGCAGGGTGTGCCGCGAGTCGGCGAACGACTCACGAGAAAAAACGAAATCCAGAGAAAGCCGCTCCCGCCGGGCGGAGCCGCTTCCGTCGACAGCGCTCGCGCTGGATGCGTAATTGCGCGAGCGATTGTCTCCGGAACCGGCTCCGCCCGGCGGTCGCCTCGGAAGCACCTTCCACTAACCTAATAAAAGCACGCGCTGGGCCTGCGGGAGCCCTGTACCATTACGGTGCAGGGCTGGCCTCGCGAAATGACGGCGAGTCTTCCGCAAGGAATTATTATATCCCCTGAGCGGAATGCAGTCGGCTCACCGTAATGTATTACCAAACCGCCGCCCCGGCCCGGGAGCCGGGGCGAAGGGGTTCCGCCGCCGATGGTACGGTTTGTACCGGTTGACATTTTTTCGGAGTGTGCTAGGGTATCCGCAACGCTCCAGCAGCGTTTAGGTCGTTCTTTTCAATTGGCCAACCAAAAAGCCGCACGGTGCGGCCCAAGGCGAAGCCGGAACGACGACGAAAGGAATTGCCATGAACAAGGCAACCCTACCCCAAGCGACCGCCATCCTCACCCTCTTCTTGGAAACGCCACTCGAGCAAGTCCAAGCGATATTGGCCTCCGGCCTGCTCGCTGACCTGCGCGATGGCAATATCGCGCAAGCGAACCGTGGCCGCATCCGGCGAGAGCTTGGATTGCGGCCGCTCAAGCCGCCGGCCTCCAAGTCGCACACCGTCGACCTCGACGCCGCGCCGTTCTGCCCAAAGGGCTGGACGGTCATCGGACATCACGGGAACGGCCAACTCGATTGGAAACCAGAGAGGGCGGAGATCTTCCTCTCGGATGCCCAGGGCAGCGGCACCATCGTCGGTCACGATCTACATGTTATCGTGGCCTGCAAGAAGCCCTACAACGCCAACCTGCTCGACTGGCTGTTGGCACACCCGGAAGAAATCCCGGCATCTTGGAAGAGGAGGTACGTTTTCTACTTCTTCTGGGGTACCATTTACCGCAGTAGCCTCGGCGACCTGCGCGTCCGCTACCTGTTCTGGGACAGCGAGAGTTGGTGCTGGGGCTACGATGAGCTCGACAACAGGTGGGGTGCGGCGATGCCCGCTGCGGTTCCCGCGAGTGTCCCGTGACACTCGACCTTGCCCTTTGAACTCTGACTTTAGCCCTTGAGATTGAGAGGCCTGCGCTTCGCGCGGGCCTCGATTTGTATTTGAGGCTCCGGTCGGTTAGGCTTTCCCTGAAGGGCTATCATTAAGTCGCAGGAAACCATTCCCTGCGACGCTCCCTTGAGGCTTATGGCTTGTAGCTTACGGCTGAAATATCGACTTTCGTCCAAGGTGGTGCGGGGACAGTTCAGCTCGCATATAATCGGAAATTGCTCGCCAAACCCGGGGCGGCCCATGCCGCCCGTGCGGCACTCCAAGTCTTCGTGCCGCACCCCGCCGCTACTTGTTATTCTCGGTCCGACGGCGGCGGGGAAGACGGACTTGGCGATTGCGCTCGCCAGGAAATTCAACGGCGAAATCATTTCCGCGGACTCGCGGCAGTTTTATCGTGGTTTGGATATCGGCGCGGACATCATTCCTGGTAAGTGGGTAAAGCGCGGCGCACGGCGCGTGTATATCGCGCAAGGCGTGCCACACCATCTCATTGCTTTCCGGTCGCCAGCCAAGCCAATCACGCTCGCGGAGTTCAAGACGTTGGCGGTCAGGAAAGCGCGGGAAATCATCAAGCGCGGCCGTCTGCCAATTCTTTGCGGCGGCACCGGATTGTATGTGAGCGCCGTAGCGGATAATTTTCAGATGCCGGAAGCTCCACCGGACATGAAGTTCCGAGCAGCATGTGCCAAACTGCCCCTCGACAAGCTCGGGGCAGAATTAGTTGCGAAAGACTCTGCCTATGCGGCGCGAGCCGGGCGGAATCCTCGTTACATCATTCGTGCGCTAGAGGTCATGCGGGCGACCGGACGCACCATGACCGACCTTCAACAAAAAGGAGAACCCCTTTTCGACGTACTGAAGATCGGCGTCAGTCGGCCACGCGAGGAAATGTATCGGCGGATAGACCAGCGCGTTGACCGCATGATGAAAGACGGGCTCCTCAAGGAGGCGCAGCGTCTCGGTCGCCGTTACGGCTGGGACGCGCCGGTGCTCACGAGCCTCGGTCATCGTCAGTTGGGCGGATACCTGCGTGGCGAGACGACCCTTGAGGAAGCGGTGCGCAGAATCAAGCGCGACACGCGCCGTTTTGCCAAGCGACAGCAGGCCTGGTTCAAAAGAGACGCCGCGATTCGTTGGGTTGCATCGCCGAAAACGGCCTTTCGGCTCGCTGGTGCTTGGCTCAAGAACAGACGCGAAAACAGGGGCAAAAGTAGCCGGTGAATATCAGAATTTTTTGCTAAAATATAGTATTTTTGGCTGCCTTTGACCTAAAAGTGGCGATAATTGGGCAAAATTGTTACAATAGCCTTAGTAAGTCTTAACAGAGTTAGCATAGACTAACTTTTAATATATGGCCGACCAGGTTATCGGATATTGCGTCAAATGCAAGGACAAGCGCGAGATGAAGGACGCCCATCAGATTGAGATGCCTGCCAAGGGAGGTGGCACCCGCCCGGCGATGAAGGGCACCTGCACCACTTGCGGCACCGGCATGTTCAAGATTTTGCCGAAGCAATAACCCGCGGACACGAAAGCTTCCCGCTTTGGCGGGAGGCTTTTCAAATATATTCCACATACTATTGATGACCATCCCCCGCAGTACTGCGGGGGATGGCATTTGGCAGGGTTGGTCTGATAGCTTACCCCAACTTCTTCAGCTCCGTCTCGATCAGTTCTCGGGCCGTCTGCGGGTCAGCTTTGCCACGGGTGGCTTTCATCATTTGGCCGACGAGGAATTGCACGGAATTGGTCTTGCCCTTGCGGTAGTCCTCAACGGCCGCCGGATTAGCAACGACGATATTGCCGGCGATGGACGCCAGCTCTTCGGTGTCATCGGACAGGAGCAGGCTCTTCTCGTCAGCGATGATGGACGGGTCAGCCCCGGTGTCAATCATTTCTCCCAGGATGACCAGCGCGTTGGTGCCGGTGACCTTCTTCCCGTGCAGCATGGCGAGCAGCTCCGCGAAATTCTCCGGGGTGATTTTCAGCTCGGCGAGCGCGATCTTCTTTTCCGTCATGAGGCCAGTGAGCTTGGTGAGCAGCCAGCCGGCGACCAGGCGCGCAAAGTCGCGGCGGTTCGCTTCCCAATCAATCTTCGTTTCGAGCGACGCGGCCCATTCCTGAAGTTCCGACATGACCCGTTCGGCATAATCGGCGAGCTCCTGGTCATCGCAGAAGACGCGCGCTTCGGCCTCGGTAAAACCGTATTCCTCGGCGAAACGGCGGCGTCGGTTGGCGGGCAGTTCCGGCACGCGACCGCGCACTTCCTGGCCCAGCAGGGTGAGATCGAGCGGCGGCAGGTCCGGCTCCGGGAAATACCGATAGTCATGCGCCTCCTCCTTGGTGCGCTGGGCGACGGAGATTTTTTTTGCGTCGTCCCAGCCGCGCGTGGACTGCTCCTTGATCGGCTTGCCGTCGATCCAGAGCTTGGTCTGGCGCTTGATCTCGTACTCGAGGGCGTGCTCCACCGCACGGAAGGAATTGATGTTCTTGACCTCGGTCTTGGGGTTGAGCGGGCCAAGGGTCCCGTCCTCGTCCACCTCGCGCATGGAGATGTTGGCGTCGCAACGGAGATGACCCTTCTCCATGTCCGCGTCAGACACGCCGAGGTAGCGCATGATGAGCCGCAGTTCCTGCAGGAAGGCCTTGGCTTCGGCAGGCGTGCGGAGATCCGGCTCGGTGACGATCTCGATGAGCGGCGTGCCGCCGCGGTTGAAGTCCACGAAAGAGCTCATCCCGTCCGGCGAGTGCAGGAGCTTGGCGGCATCCTCCTCGAGATGTGCGCGGTTGATGCGGATGGTCACTGACCGTCGGCCGCCTTCTTCCGGCACCTCGAAGGAGAGCGTGCCGTTTTCGGCCACCGGCAAGTCCTTCTGGGAAATCTGGTAGCCCTTGGGCAAGTCGGGGTAGAAGTAGTTCTTGCGGTCGAAGCGCGAGATGGAGGCCGGGCGGCAGGCGAGGGCGTGGCCGACGAGCAAGCCGAATTCCACGGCCTGCTTGTTGACCGCCGGCAGGGCGCCGGGTTGGCCGAGACAGATGGGGCAGACGGTGGTGTTCGGCGGCTCGTATTCGCCGCGGTTCGAACAGCCGCAGAACATCTTGGACTTGGTCTTGAGTTGGACGTGGATTTCGAGGCCGATGACCGGTTCGAGTTTCATAAGCCGTGGTCAGCTAGGTTTAGGCCAGCCGGAGGCCGGCGGTTCGCGTGTTTATTCTAATCGGATATGCGAACTCCGGCAAATCTCAAAAAGCGCCCCAGCGGGCGCTTTTCCGGTCAGGATGCGGGCGTGCTTTTCAGGTCGAACCAGAGCAGGAGGTTGGCGGCCACGTAAAGCGGCGCGGAGAAGCCATAGATGACGCTGGGCACGACGGTGATGATGAGCACATGGAAGGCGGGGAGGGCGGTCAGGTCGGCCGGGCCGAAGAAAAGGCCGGGGTCGCCGAGGACGGAGCCGATGACGAGGTAGGTGACGGCCACCGCGAGGCGGCTGGCGAGCAGGAAGAAAAGCGCCGGGACGGCCAGGCGCAGGAAAACGCGCCACCAGCGGCCAGCCACGAGCTGGCGGCTTTGGGCGAGGGCCTGTCGGCCGCGGACGCCGTCCATGACGAGGAATTCCGGAGCGAAGGCGAAGCGGATGAGATAGGCGAGCGGCGGCGCGGCGAGAAGGGCGGCGGCGAGCGGCAGGAGGAGGCCGTAGCCGATGAAGGCGGCCCAGCCGCTTGGCGACCAGCGCAGGACGGCGAGGAACACCGCGACGGCCATGAGCGGTCCGATGACGACGACGGCTGACGTCAGGAAGGAGACCCAGACGAGGGAGATGAGGCGATGAATGCCGACGTTCAGCGACTCCAGGAAGGCCGGGCGGCGTTTTTGCAGGGTCTTGGCGGTCGCGTCAATGATGGCGGCCGTGAGGGCCATGATGACCAAGGAAGCCGGCAGCTGCGCAATCAGGAAGACGGCGCTGGCGGCCGTCTGGTCAGCGATAAGGGAACGGGACAGCGCGCCGACACCCCACAGCATGAGGGTGATGGCGGTGATCCAGGCCACAAATTCAGCATAGAGGCGGCTGTGACGCAAGAGGTTTTTCCAGGCGCCGAGGATGATTTGCGTCGGGCCGATGAGTTGGTTTGGGAGCATAGGATTCTGGTTCAAGTATAGCAGACCGGGTGGTCCGTCAACAAAAGCCGTCCGTTCGCGCCGCGGTTCGGCACAAACGGACGGATTGGTGACCTTGACGGTCAGGTTGGGCGATGGGCGCGGTACAAAGGCTCGACCTCGCGCCAGATGAGTTCATGGACCTCCTGCTCGGACAGCTCGCGGCCGCCCGGCGCGCAATCGATGCGGCGATAGCCAGACTGCTGGGCGATCTCCTCGTAGGCAATGAGTGCCCTGGCGAGGTGGTTCGGGTCGGCCTGGTGGCCGTCCTGCTTATCGCCGTCGCGCGCCTGGAGCCGGCGCTGGATGATATCGAGCGGCAGGGTGAGAATGAGCGTGATGTCCGGGCGTGGCAATTGCATGAGCCCGAATTCGAATTCGTCGAGCCACCGCAGGAAGGCGCGGCGCGCGTCAGGGTCGTCGATCTTGCAACACTGGTGGCCGGCGTTGGCCGAGACAAACCGGTCAGAGAGTATGATTCCTCCGGCCGACAGGACTTCGACCATTTTTTGCCTGGCGGCAAAACGATCGACCGCAAAAAAAACGGAAGCGATGCGCGGATCCAGACTCGCAGCTGGGCCGAATTCGTTGCCCAGGTACATCTTTACGAGCTCGCAGCTGCGTTCGCCGTAGCGCGGGAAGCTCGCCTGTTCAATGGGCTCTAGATTTTCGGCATGCATGCGCACTTCGAGTTTGACGACCTGGGTGTGTTTGCCCGTTCCGTCCGGACCATCGATGACAACGAACAAGCCATTTCTTTTGTCGGACATCTTTTGTCTCCCGGCTGTTTGTTTGTGCCAAAATTTTACTGGCCGGGCGAGGTAAAGACAAAGGAAAAACTGTGGATAAGTATTGATGTCTTATATTCCCTGAGCGAAGTCGAAGGGAATGCAAAAAATACGCCCTTCGACAGGCTCAGGGCATATTTTATTGTGCTTTCCGGCCTGGCTTCGGCTTACCCGTCAGCCTGTGTCAACGTTTTTTCGACCTCCTGCCAGACAAGCTCGTGGATGGCCTCGCGGCTAAGGAGAACGCCTTCCGGCGCGCACTCGACGAGGCGGTACTGGGCATCGCTCTTGGCGATTTCCAGGTAGGTTTCTTCGGCATTCTTCAGGTGTTCGGGGTCGGCCTGGTGGATGTCCTGATGCTCGCCGTCGCGTTCCTTGAGCAGACGCAGGTAGATTTCCGCCGGCACGTGCAGGATGACGGTGAGGTCGGGGCGGGGGAGGTTTAACAGGCCATATTCCAACTCCTTGTTCCAGCGGATGCAGGCCTCGCGTCCTTCGGGGTCGCCGATCTTGCCGCACTGGTGGCCCATGTTGGAGCTGACGTAACGGTCGGCAATGACGATGGCGCCTTCATCGAGCCAGGCGCGGATCTGCGGACTGGCGTCGTAGCGGTCCATGGCGTAGAACATCGAGGCGACTTTGGGATCGACTTCGTGCGCCGCGCCGAAACGGCCGCTCAAGTAGTCGCTGACCGCGGAACAACTCTGCTTGCCGTATCGCGGAAAGCTGACGGTCTCGACGCGGCGGCCGGAGGCGCGCAGTTTTTCCACCATCAATTCGGTCTGCGTCTTCTTGCCCGATCCGTCGGTGCCGTCGATGACGAAAAATTTTCCCTTGGTCGGCATATCATTTTTTCTCGTCAAGCGCGCGTTCCTGGGCCCGCTGGCGGGCTTCGGAATCGGCGCGGCTCCAGAAGTAATCGTTGTGGTCGACGAACTTGAGGATGGCGGCGCGCCACGGCGACCGGGCGGCCATGGCTCGGTGGAGCAGTTGGGCGACTTTCCGGTAGGACGGGTGGCCCTGGGGCGTGGTGCGCAACTCGATGAGGTGGACGGCCTCGCGGTCGTTGAAGCCGATGACCCAGCGGACGAGCGAACCGTGGAGCGTGGCGTAACTGGCCTGTTCGGGGAATTCCGGCAGGAGCGCGTCGTAGAGCTCGGCGGCGCGGTCGCGGCATTCGAGCGCGCGGTGGGCGAAACCGGCTGCCTCAAGATCAGGCGGCACGGCGAAGCCGAGCTTGGGCGTGAATTTCTGGCGGAGCTGGGTGGTGACGCGGTGCCGCATCAAATCCTTGTAAGTGCCGAAGTCGGTGAGCATGTCGAACGTCCACGGGTAGCCGGTTTCCATCGGCCGCCCCGGGCGGTCACGGCGGTTGCGGCGTTCGCCGATGAAGTTGTCCACGATGACCTGGCGCTGTTCCGGCGCGAGGCCGCTCACGAAACGGTGCAGCTGTCCCAGCGGATGTTCGGCATACGGGAAGAGCATGGCCGCGATGAGCAGTGCGTCGTCCTCGCCTTGGAGCGCGGCGCGCACGGCGGCAACGTCCACCGGTCCTTGGGACAGCCGTTCCGCGATGGCGGCCTCGCCGCGGTCGATTAGTTCAACCTCATCGGATGTCTCCGGTTTGGTTCCCGCGAGCAGGGCGGCGGTGAAACGGCGCATGCGTTCATGGTTGGCGGCATTGTATTCCTGCTTGGCCGCGCGCTTCACGTAGCGCGGGATGATTTTGTTCAGCTCCTCGTGCGTCGCCTCGGCGAGGCGCTGGGCTTCCGGCAGGGCGCTCGTATAGCAGTGGGTGAGCACGTTCTGGAAGAAGCGGCCGTTGCCGAAGACACCGACGTTGGTCAGCGTGGCGACGGGCAGGAGATAGCGCAAGGCGTCGCAGGCCTTGGTGCGGATGTCGTTCTGGTAGGTGCGGCGGAAGGCCTTCTGGTCGGCTTCCTTTTCACAGTCAGTCAGGCGTTCCTTGACGCCGTCGCCGTTGATGTCGTACTCTGCTTCCTCCATCGGCTTGAGCCCGCGGTAATAGTCCTGCATCGGCTCCACGAGTTCGGCGTAGGTGCGGAAGATGAAGCCCATCGTCTCGTCATACTTAGCGCCGAGCGGCGAGGCGGCCACGGCCGGGTCGCGGTAATAGCGGAAGTACCCGTCCGGCCCCGGCTGGTCATAAATGACGTAGCGCGTGGATTTCTCGATGGGTGAGCCGCCGATGCGCCGGTCCTCGATTTCCTTGGTCGCGAGGATGGAGATGTTCTCGAAGGAGACGTGCGCCCCTTCGAGTTCGCCGATCGAATCGTCGCCGAAGGCGATGAGCACGCGCTCGATGAGATCCTGCGCCTTGCTCATGTCGAGCTCGCCGGCCTCGACGAATTCCTTGAGCAGGGTCTCGCGGAAGCCGGTGGCCGCGCGGCTGTAGCGCGCGTAGACCGCGCCGACGATGCCGTTCAGGTTGCGCACGGCGAAAACATCGCGTTCGCAGTCGGTGACGTAGGGTTCCAGGAGGGCGCGTTCCTCGGGGGAGAAGGGCATAGGGTCAGTTTGTGGTTTGTAGTTTGTAGGGCCGATTGGCTGGGCTAGTCGCCAAATATCTTTGCCCCATTGTATCACTGAAGACGCCCAGAGGAAGGGTTTCGTCAATGCCCGGCGGCAAGATTGAGGACGTTAGAACCAGAATCACCAGTTGGCTTAACCAAGCCACCCCAGGCTTTTTTGAAAGTGCCCCTCAAATAATTTTTTCTTTTGACCCAACGATTCCGGTCGTCACCCGACCTCCGATGATGGTGTCGATTTTTTTCATAATCGTACTTGGATGGTAGGCCTGCCGACGCGCCGCCGAACCAACCTCCGCGATATAGGCGTCGCCGAGCGTTGAAGGCGAGATGAGCGGCGTCATCAGGTAATAGGCCTCGACCTCATCCCCACGATGTTCGTTCAGCGCTTCAACGAATGACGCGAGGCCGGAATTGACGACGCTGTAAAGCATCAGCCGTTTATTCTTCCCGGATGTCTTGCCAGCGCACCAAACAAGTTTTGTCTTGGAGCCGCGCGGACGCTTTTTCAGGAGCGCCTTGGTCAGTAAAACCGAACCGACCAGCTTGGCGTCCAACAAGGCTCTCGTGTTGTCTTCATTCATTTCTTCCAGTAGGAAGTGGCCGCCCGTGTCCGCCATGAATAGGGAGAGGTTAACCGGCGGCATTTCCTTGAGGAGCCGGGTGATTTGCGCATCAGATGTTATGTCGCACGGCCTCTCGTGCCAATCGGGCCGCTCCACGTATTTCGCATGACGGCTGTAAAGCCAGACATCCCAACCTCGGCGCTGCAGTTCCTTGCCGACGTATCTTCCGATGGATTTTCGTTTGGTTCCGGCAATCAGGACGGTCTTCGTCGGGTTTTTCCGGGACAGGAATAGCCCCCAGCCCATCTTTCCGGCCCTGACCGAGGACACGATCTGCAGGTAGCGATTTCGCAATTCCCGGTAAGTGCCGTCTTTTGACATCAGCCGCTCGTCCATCTGCTTGGCCAACGCCTCGTAGGTCCTGATCATGTGCGCATCCCGGCGTCTTGCGGTCACGACGGCGAATCCGGTCTGCTTCAGCAAGCGCCGATACATCCCGAACGACAGACCTTTTTCCCAATGGACGAGGTCATAGACGAGCTTCCTTTCTTTAACAGACCCTGCGCCGCCTTGCTCCAGGAAATCAGCGATGCCGAGGACACCGCCCGGTTCCATCAGTTGGAATAACGAATTGAACAACGCCTGTTTGTCCAGTACCAGCAAGATTGCGTCCTGGCTGATGACGTGTGAGAAACGTTGCCCTTCCAACCCCGCCGACCCTAAATCGCTCGCCGTGCCGCATACGAAGGTCACGCGTAAAGGAGCGTGGTCGGCCTTTGCCCGCGCCTTGTTCACCTGGGCAAGATGATGCCGGGCATCCTTCACCTGCTCCTCGCTGATGTCGATGCCGACGCCTCTCGCGCCGAAACGTTCGCAGATCGAAATCAGCGTTCGGCCGGCTCCACAGCCAACGTCCAATACGGACGACTCGGCATCAAGCGGCCGCAGGGCATTGACCCGCCGAATCAGGTCATCCGTCGCGGCCGCATAGGCCTTTTCCAAGGTGCGGGTCGTCCGGCTGAACAGCCCGACATGGAGCGTGTGCTCAGCCGGATCCCACGTCCGGTCGTAATAGCCTTTCAGCCGGTTGAACGTCGTCTTCACTGACTTCTCCTTCTCATGCATACAGTTTTTCCGTTAATGTGCCGAGCAATTTATAGGTCTTCACGCGGATGGATTCTCGCGTTTTCCATCCTGATCGGTAGCCAAACACGTGGTTAGGCAGATCGCTCTTGATTTTCCAGGCCGATTTGTCTTCCATCTCAAGGCCGAGGATGTCCTTGCGCGGAAGCCCCGGATAAACGTCTAGGAACGCCAGCGTTGATCCGGTTCGCATCCTTTGCGTCAGCGCCGGTTGGTCAACCGCGTTGCCGTCCGCCGTGTTGATGAAGATGCCGCCCGTTTTCAGCCGGCCGATCAGCTCCGCATCGATGAAGCCGTCCGCCTTGTGAGCAGGGACATGCACGGAAACGATGTCCGCGTTTTCCGCGAGCTCGCGCAGGGACGCGTACTCCAGCCCGAAACGCGTTTCGATTTCCGGTTTCCTGGTCCGAGAGTGGTAAATGACGCGATACCCGAGCTTCTTGGCAATCAATGCGACGCGGGTGCCGATTCGTCCGAGACCGACCACGCCGAACGTACTTCCGCTGACGGGTATGGGGACTGCCCGCAGCGAATTGACGTCAACAAGGAGACGGCCTTTCAGGTGTTGAGCCTTGAGCCTCTCCGTTTCCGTGAGGCGGGTGCTGTCGCAGAATACCACCTCGTTTCCGCTCATGAACTTGTAGAATTCCGCTGAACTGGAATCGCCTGGCGTCCAGGTCTCGCAGGCGACGCCGAAGGCACTCAAGACCCGCATCACCACTTCGGCCTGCTGGAGGCCGAGTATTCCAACCCGTCGGCCTTCGATGAGCCGTTCTGGGATGAGACTCGACAGCCTCTTCTCGTCGAGGTCGTTGAAGTCAATCATCCCCAACTTATGGAAATGGTGGGTGAATTTGCCCGCGCGTGTGTCCTTCTCGTTCGCCGGCAGCTTCCGGTAATCGCGAAACAGCCGGTGCAGGACGGCGTAAGCCATCGCTTCGCCGTCAGGCTCCCCGGCGGCGAACGGCCTGTTCCGGTAATGGAGTTCCAGCAGGCCGGCGAAGACGACTTCGGCCACGGCGTCCGTTCCGTAATCCGGGATGTTCGTCACCGTGATGCCCAGTTCTTCCGCCAGACCCATGTTGATGCGGTGTTCCTTTTCGTGGGTCCAAAAGACAACCAGCTTCAGTTGCGGGTTCAGCCGCAGGATCTCATCCGGGATGTTCGTCCAGCAGCTGACGACGACGTCCGCGCCTTCGATTCGGTTCATGAGGAGGTGGAGCGGGGTATTGTCGGCACCCAATTGCGTATAGCATCGTTTTTCCTTGAACAGTTCCGGTGATTCCGTCATCTGCCGCTCCAGCTGTTCCGGCAGGCTTGAGGGGTACTCCACGATCTCTTCGGCGAGGCGGTTGAGAACCTCGCGGTGCTCGGGGTAGAAGATGACGGAATCGAGGATGACGAGTTTCTTGAATTTCTTGGGTTCCATAAATTGAAGACGTGAATCATTAACTGAAGATGATAGCATAAAATAACATTATTGTCAATCATTTTAGGCTTAAACTAGTCAAGTTTTGACACATTGTAAAAAATTTGCTACACTATTTTTATAATCTCACCTATGATTAGCCAAGACGAATTGAACGAAGTCGTGACAGATTCCCTGCGCAAGCTCGGCGCATCGAGGCAGGAAACCCTGCTTTATTGCCTGTCGCTGAAACTCGGTCCGACCTCGATTGCCGTGTTGGCTTCCCAAATCGGGATTTCGCGGCCGCAGGCCTATAAGATAATCTCTGAACTGGAGAAGCGCGGCTTGGCGAACTTCTCCAGCCGCAAGCGTTTTGCGCGGACGTTTATCGTGGAGCCGCCGTCAAAATTGCAGGAACTCTTGCGCAAGCACCAGGAAGCCGTGGCCGAAGCCGACAAGCACTTGGCTTGGGCCATGCCCGACCTGCTCGCGGCCTACCAGCAGGGTTCGCTGCCCGCGTCCGTCCGCATCTTGCAGGGCAAGGAGCAGTTCCTGAAGGTCTTCTTCCAATGCGTGGAGGAGGCGGCGAACAAGGAGATTCTAGTGATGGGTTCGGCGCAGGATTTCATCGCCTTCGTCTCATGGGCGGAGGAACGCCGTTGGATCGACGCCCGCGTTCGCCTGAACGTGCACTTGCGCGCCTTGCTTTTTCCGAGCGGCGACACAAACACGCTGGCAACGGCGGACGCCAAGGAACTGCGTGAGACGCGGATTCTGCGCGACATGGAGCCGTTCAGCACCCTCATCATGGTGTACGCCAACAAGACCATCCTCTGGCAGCCGAACGCGCCGATGGCCATCCAGATAGAGGATAATTACATCACGGCGATGATGAGAAGCGTCTATGACGTGATGTGGCGACGCGCGATATCGAGCTGAAAGACCGTCTCGCCTGGCAAGCCGCGTCCAGTTCGGCGTCGTCCCAACGAAGATGGCGTTCTTGTGGGGCGGCTGATAGAATCACCCCATGATAACCAAGTCCAATTACCTTCATTTTGACCAGTGCGCCAAGTATCTGTGGCTCGAAAAGAACCGCAAGGATTTGCTGCCAACCGAGCTGGATGCGGATGCCGAGCGGCGGTTTGCCGACGGTGCGTTGGTCGAAAGCGAGGCGCTCAAGCTGTTTCCCGAACACGTTGACTGCTCGGGGGAAAAATTCTTTGATGGGCCGAAACGCACGGCTGCGCTCATGGCGACGTCCGCTCGCGTTCTCTATCAGCCGGCGTTCCTGGTTGATGACCTGTACGCGCGCTCGGACGTGCTGGTCCGCGCCGCCGGCGGACGTTGGGACATCTGCGAAATCAAGAGCTCAACGCAGGTGAAGGAAATTCATACCCTGGATTTGGCGTTCCAGAAACACGTCATTGAATCGGCTGGCTTCAAAATCGGCCGCTGTTACGTCACGCACATCAATAACGAATACGTTCGGCAGGGCGAGATCGAACCGGGCAAGCTGCTCGTGGCCGAGGACGTGACCATCGAGGTCGTGGCTTTGGAGAGCCAGGTGCGGCGTGGCGTCGCGGCCGCTCGCCAGACGCTGGCTTCGAAGGAAGAGCCGGCCGTGCGCATCCTCAAGCAATGCTCCGACCCGTACGATTGCCCGCTTATCCCGTATTGCTGGCGCGACGTGCCGAACCGATCCATTTACGAGACGAGGCTCAAGGCCGATCAGCTCAACGATTTGCTCGATCGCGACATCGTTCGCCTCGCCGACGTGCCGGACGAGATGCTCGTCGACAAGCGCGACCACTGGCATTGGGAGGCCGTGCGGAGCGGCCAGCCGCGCGTCATCCGCGAGGGGATTGCCGAGCAACTGAAGCCCTTGGAATATCCTGTCCATTATCTCGACTACGAGGCGTACGCCTCGGCACTGCCGCCGTTTGATGGTTATCGGCCGTATCAATACCTGCCGTTCCAGTATTCCCTGCATGTCCAGGCCAAGCCCGGCGGCAAGCTGAAGCATTACGAATTCTTGGCGGACGAGTGGGGCGATCCGGCGACGGCGCTCGCGGCCCAGCTGTCCAAGGAGATCGGGCCGAAAGGCAGTGTCGTCGCCTGGAACGCCTCGTTCGAGCGCGGCTGTAACGAGTTGGTCGCCAAGCGCGTGCCGAAACACGCCCGCTTCTTCGAGCGGGTGAACGCGCGCCTTTACGACCCCATCACCATCGTCCGAAGCGGTGACTACTACGACGCGCGGTTCGGCAACAGCGCCTCGCTCAAGGCCGTCCTGCCGGTCATCGCGCCGGAAAAGGCCTATGATGACTTGGAAATCCACGAGGGCGGCACGGCCATGGCCATGTGGCCGAAGCTGTGCTCGCCGGACCTGCCGAAGCGCGAGAAAGCCCAATTGCGTAAGGACATGTTGGCCTACTGCGCCCGCGACACCGAGGCCATGGTGGTCATTGTGGATTTCTTTCGGGGGCTCACGGGTTGACACCCCTTGCGCCAGTCTCCTAATCCGGAGATAATACTAATCTCCTATGAAACGCGTCATCGTCATTGCCGGCCCGTCCGGCTCCGGAAAGTCCACGGTTGCCAACCTTGTCGCGAAGCGGCTGGGGCTTAAGTCCGTTGACAGCGGCCAGATTTTCCGCAAGATGGGCCTCGAGCACGGGATGGACGTCATCACCTTCGGGGTATACGCCGGGAAGCATAAGGCCCTGGAGCGGGAATTTGACGCCCGCGTCGCGGCGATGGTCAAGAAATCGTCTGGTGCCGTGATGCAAGGCCGTCTCGCCGCCTGGACCTGCCTCGGTTTTGACATTGCGGCCAAGAAAATCTGGCTGACGGCGAGCGCCAAAGTCCGCGCGGAGCGCATCGCCAGGCGGGAGAAGATTCCCTTCAAGAAGGCTTACGCCGACTTGTGCCGCCGCGACCGAGAGAACGTCATCCGTTACCGCAAGACCTACGGCATCGATTTTGACGACATGAGCGTTTATGACGCCACCATCGACACCGACCACCTCAACATCAAGTTGGCCGTTGAGGCCATCCTGAAATGCCTGCCCAAGGTTTGGCTGCTCAAGGGGGACGTGCCGCTGATGAAGAGGCCACTGAAGATGAAGAAATGAAGAGATTAATAAAACGGGCGCCCCAAGAGGGGGCACCTTTTTGTTTGCCTTTTAGTCTTGACAAAAGACAGGAATTATTGTAGTATACTACAAAAGAAAGAGAGGCAACTCGATGGAAAAATTGAACGACCTATATTCTTCCCAAGCCGCCAAGATTGCGGCGGCAGAGTTGGCCGAAGTGGGTGTCGATGTCGTTCATCTTTCGCTACGCAACCGTCGGCACGTCGGCGCGCCGGAACTGGGCCCCTTGCCGCGCTTCTATGGCATCCTTCTGCTCGGTGACGGTTTGTGCGCGGTCTTTTGCCGCGATCTCGACAGCTGGAGCATTCGCCTGTCGCAGCGATTGTCTCAAGAGAACATGGGGGTTCTCCGCCGGAAATTGTCAGGATTGAAAGCCGTCCAGGAGAGCATGCGTCTAGGCGACTGCTGTACTTGCCTTTGTGTCGCCAGTCAGAGCCACCTGATTCCAACCGTCGACATCTTGATGGATTTTTTCAGGCGCGCATCCGTTTTCGCCGTCGCTCCTTCAACCGCGGAACTGAAACTCCGCGGGCTCATCACCGAACGGTGACCAAAACAGCGTCTGACCATGGGGGGACAGGCGCTTTTGTATATGAGGATTCGTTATCCCGTCGTTCCGAAGCCGCCGCGGCTACGGCTCGCATTCGGCGGCGTCTCGATGATTTCGAATTTGGCGACCGGGACGATGAGCGCTTGGGCGATGCGTTCGCCGCGGGCGACCGTCACCGGCTCGTCGGTGAAGTTGTAGACCTGGACGATCAGCTCGTCATCCGGCCCGCAGTAATCCTGATCTATCGTGCCGAAGCCGTGCGGCGTGAGCAGACCCTTTTTGCGCGGCGTCGAGGAGCGGGAAGCGAGCATGAGCACGTGGCCTTCGGGCACGCAGACGATGACGTTGCCGGGCACGAAGCCGAGCGTTTTCGGGGGGATGACCGTCTCGATGCGCGCCAGTACGTCAAAAGCGCATGCCCCCGCGGTCTCGTAGCGCGGGAGCGGCAGGTCCTTGTCGATTCTGGTGACGGCAAGTTGCATACGCCGTTAGGCTTGGCCAACGAAGCGCGCGGCAACACCCGCCACGGACGGCAGGACGCCGGCCAGGATCATGGCGCCAATCATGCAGATGACGCTGTTCACGATTGAGTGAATGGACGCAGAGAGCGACTCCGTCCGCTCGCCGTCATTATTTATCTCAACTGCTTGGTGGACGATGTTGATGACCATGAAGACACACACGAGTCCAAGCAACAAGCGACCCAGCCCGACGATGATGTACATAGTGTCATGCGTCGGCGTGGTGATGTTCAGGGCGAAGCCGAGGCCGGTGTTGATGACGGTGGCGCCTGCTCCGCGCGGCAAGACCAGCGCGGACAAGGCGGTCATCGGCGCGAGCAGGGCAAGTATGGTTGGACGGAGGTTGTTCATAGACGACATTTGTGTCGGTTGGGGATGAAGACGAACGATTGTTAATTTGCCAAAGACACACCTAGCGGTCAAGTGGATAACCGCAGGAAACCAAAACCCCGCCGGGTGGCGGGGTCGGTTCTTATCGTTGGTGGGCTAAACAGAGACCTTCACGCCCGGGCCCATGGTCGGGGCGACGGTGACGGACACGAGATATACGCCCTTCGAGGACGACGGTTTGGCCTTGCGGACAGCCTCCATGAAGGCGGTGAAGTTGTCGGCGAGCTGTTCGGCGGTGAACGACGCCTTGCCGATGGCCTGGTGGATGTTGCCGGTGTCGTCGCTCTTGAAGGCGACCTTGCCTTTCTTCATCTCCTCGATCGCTTTCTTGATGTTTGGCGTGACGGTATCGTTCTTCGGGCTCGGCATGAGGCCGCGCGGGCCGAGGATCTTGGCGACCTTGGCGAGTTTCGGCATCATGTCCGGCGTGGCGACCGCGATGTCAAATTCAATCTTGCCGGTCGAGGCGATTTTGGCGATGAGCTCCTCGCCGCCGATGAGATCCGCGCCGGCTTCCTTGGCTTCCTTCTCCTTGTCTCCGCTCACGAAAGCGGCCACCTTCTTGGTCTTGCCGGTGCCGTGCGGGAGGGCGACGGTGGAGCGCACCATCTGGTCGCTTTTCTTCGGGTCAATGCCCAAGCGGATGTGAACCTCGACGGAGCTGTCGAATTTCGTGGTCGAGAGTTTCTTCACCAACTCGACCGCCTCGGCGGGGGAGTAGGATTTCCTCGCGTCGTAGGACGCCAGGAGTTCTTTGTAGCGCTTGCTGTGAGCCATATGCTTTTCGTGGTGCGGACGGCCGTATTCGGGCCTCCCACAATTTATCGTAGCGGGCGGGTTTACCCCGCTACATTATTTCACCTCCACGCCCATCTGACGCGCGGTGCCGGCGATGATTTTCATCGCGGCTTCGATGTCGTTGGCGTTCAAGTCAGGCATTTTCTTCTCGGCGATCTCCTTGAGCTGGGCTTTGGTGATGGTGCCGACCTTCTCGGTCAGCGGCTTTTTCGAGCCGCTCGTGATGCCGGCGGCCTTCTTGATGAGTTCCGCGGCCGGCGGGGTCTTGAGGACGAAGGTATAGGTGCGATCATCGTAGACGGTGATGACGACCGGCGTGATGTCACCGCCGAGGGCGGCGGTCGCGGCGTTGAACTTCTGGCAGAACTCGGCGATGTTCAGGCCGTGTTGGCCGAGCGCCGGGCCGACCGGCGGGGCGGGGTTCGCCTTGCCAGCGGGAATCTGCAGCTTGATAAATGTCTTGATTTTCTTAGCCATAGTCAGTTGGTTGGTTGTTGGGTGCCTCGGTGAGAAGCCGGCCGTCATGGCCGCACCTGACACGTGGAGGAATATTATACGAAGCTTTAGGTAAATGCAAGGGCGGGCGGGGCTTGCTTTGGGTTGTCTTTCATGAGCAGTCAGGCTTGACAAAAGGGGTAAAATATGCTATGATTTTGGTCAGCAATGGAGGTTTTATGGTCGATAAGAGAGTTGCTCCCTGCATTTTGGCCGTCACCGGCCTGACGGTCGTAGCGCTGCTCACCACGTTCGTGTTCGGCAATCAGGATCAGGTCAGGGCGGTTGGCTCGCTGACGGTCGCATACAACGTCCTGGCCGCGCTCTGGTGCTGGCGGCAGATCCGGCTCGAGGCCGAGGGGCTGTCGAACCGCGTCGAGCGTTCGGGCGTGCGGCGCATTTCAAGAAGGCCGCCGCCGGCTGAACCGACGTCATCCATCCTGATGGACGTGGTCAGGGAGGTTGGCCAGCGTTCCTTGGAGACCGAAAGGCTGACACGAGAGCTGGATGATGCCACGACCGAGATCACTCATTTGAGCAGCGCCTGGGTGAACGAGTTGCGTCAAAGGCAGGCGTTGGAGCAGGAACTGGAAATCGTGCGCCGGCAAGCCCTGCTGGTAGCCGCGCTCACGGTCCCTGGCCCTGGTTCCGAGCGGTGCCCTGTTTCAAGGCTCGACGAGGTTCAGAGGCTCATGGCGGAAATGCAACTCGAGCTGACCAGTTCGGGCATCCGCCGAGCGGGCTAAGACAAGAAGATCGACTTCGTTCAAGACGCGGCACCTGCCTCCGGGGTGTCGCGTCGGTTTTTTTGTAGGGGTTTTTCGCTTCTGCGACGCGCCGCGTTTGACTTTGCCGAGCTGATGCCCGAAAATTATTTCGGTCTGGATCATTGTCATCAAAGTCCGACGCCGATTGGCGCGGAAAAAAGCGAAAGGGGAACCCGATGATTTCTCGGCGTAACCGTTCGAACAGTCGTTTGATTGCGTCTTTGGTCGTGGCGAAGCGGGTGGTCGAATCGGCCGGCTTTTGGGCGGGGCTCACGGCCCTGCTCATGTGGCTCACGCTGCGGGTGACCCTGCTTGTCGGCGGCCACGAACGCCTGGTCGAGTCAGCTCCGCTGTGGCCGGGTGCCAAGTACGTCTTGCCCTACGGCGGTATCCTCGGTCGGCACGACATCTGGGCGTCGGCCCTCTGCCTCTGGCTCGCCATCGGCTACATCCGGTCGCTGCGGCGGTCATGGACTTGGGAGTACGCCCTCGAGAATATTGGGCCGGGCGAACTGATGCCGGTTATGGCCTTTTCGGCGATGATCCTGTCCATCAGCTCGGCGATAGGCGCGGAAGTGGGCGGTTTGGTCGGCTTGGCGGCTATCGTAGCCGTATTCGCGTTGTTGCTGGCGGTCAAGGACATCCTGCTTCACCTGCGTGGCCATGACAACCGTGGCCTGTGGCGGTTACTGCCGCTACACGCTCTGTCGCGCGGGCTGTTATTCGGCCTGCTCATGGTGTGCGGCCTGGCTCTCCATTGGGGATTCGTCGTCGCGTTTCCGGCGGCCGTCCTGGTCGGCTTGGTCTACGCCGCCGCCTATCTCACGCCGATTGCCGCCTGGAGTCTCTTGGGTTCTTGTCGCGGCCGCTGAACCGCGTGTCAATCACCGTCGCCGGGTTTCTCCGGGGGCGGTTTTTTGTTGGAAATATAAACGAACGCCGAGGGGCGGTCGATAAGTCAAGGTTGCGTTCGTCAGTTAGTGTTTGCATCCACGAACGGTTAATGTCAATTGATTATCGCAAAATGAAGACTCCCCGGCCTCACGGCCGGGGTATCTAAGGCCCCTTCATATTTCATTCACCGCAGCCCTCTGCCCCCTACGCCATCCGGGCTTCGGGGGATTCACGCGTCAGGAATCCCGGGCTGGCGCCCGGGGTATTTGGCGGAGGTGAACAAAAACCGCGCGGACACAGGGTGTCCACGCGGCGGTCGTCCAAGGGGGACGACGGCTTTCAGGTCGCAATGAGCGGAGGCCAGGCGCAGCGGCGTCGGATATGCGCGCCGAGATTCAACTTACCCTGCGTGGCTCGCTGAAGGCACCTCGCCCTGCTACGAACTCGGAACAGCCGTTCGCCTTCCGCGTCCAGCGCGGCGGCAATGGCGGCGGCATCGAGCTCATCCATGTGCCAGGCGAGCAGGCCGACGGTGTCGTCGTGGGCAGGAACGATCTCCTGTCGGGCGTGAAGCAGGCTCGGGTCGACCAGTTCGCCGGTCAGACAGTCCACGTAGGCGTGGTAGTGGCGCTCTTGGTCCAGCGTCGCGCGAATGGGCCAGAAGCCGAAGTGATAGGTCAGGCGCCGGAGGCTCAACTCCTGCCCCAATTCGATGCAAGCCGGATCCGGCTGAGGCAGGGTCAGGTCGGTCGCCAGGAGAGCCTTGAGCGGCAGGGTTTGCCATGTTCTCGCCTGACAGACGCAGAACGTCCTGACCGCACGCACCAATCTGGCGCGGGCGCCGCAAGCCGTTCTCCAGCCAGGAATATCTTTGGGGTCAGTCATGTTATGACTCCCTTCAGGTAAAGGTCTGGGCAAAGTCTAGAATAAAAAAAATCCCGGGTCAAGACGGGCCGTGAGCCTGCTGTTGACCCGTCATCCGGCCAGCTCCAGCACCACGACCGCGACCAAGCCGATGAGCAGGCCGACCGAACGCCAGGCGGTAAGCGGCTCATGAAACCAGAAGCGACTCACGGCCGCCAGCGTGATGATGTTGAAGAGCACCATCGCCAGCGAGGCAGTGGCGATGTTCTGGTGGCGGAAACTGAAGGCGAGGCAAATCAAGCCGACCGCGTAAGCCAGGAAACCGATGACAAAAAACGACCAATTGTTTTTGGCGACCCAGGTTTTCATGATGATGTCGCCGGCGGTGAGGATCAGTCCGCCAAAGACGATGAGCGGGAGCGCGGGGTTGATGGTCATGGTATCAGCGTTAGCCGGTAAGCGTTGGTGTCGCGCCGCTCGTAGCCGAGCTGTTGGTAGAGGCGGTTGGCCGTTTCGCGTTGCGGTTGGCTCGTGAGGTTGATGTGCTTCAGTTTGAGTGCGCGGCCGGCGTCGTGCAGATGCCCCATGAGCGTCTTGGCCAAGCCGCGGCCGCGGCAGGCCTCGTCCACGACCACGTCCTCGACGTGGCCGCTCAAGCCGGTGAGCTTGCGGAGGCGGATGAGCGTCGCCATGCCGACGATGCCTTCCGGCAGGCCGGGCTCGTCATTGGCAACTGCCGCGACGATAAACGTGTCCGGCGCGGCTGCCACGTCGGCCAAGTCGATTTCCGTCGGCGGGCGTTCGGTGAGTTGGCCGAGCAGGGCGAGCACGCGCTCACGGTCAGCGGCGGAGATTTCCGCAGGCGGCAAAAAGCCATCGGCGGGCGTGGGGCAGTCGGCGGCGTCTTTGAGCCAGAGGAAGCGGAGCATAGAGAGTGGGGAATTGCTGGAGTGCTGAAGTGCTGAAGGTTTTTTCTTCAGTACTTCAGCGCCCCCATCTTCAGCACTATAAATATGAATCACTCGCCTTGCTTCGTCAAACCAAAAGCCCGCCGGGTGGCGGGCCTTTTGATGATTGGTTGACGGCTATATTTTCTTCACCTGCAGGAAGTCGAGTTCCACCGGCGTTTCGCGGCCGAACATGGAAACGAGCACCTTGATCTTGCCGCGCGACTCGTCGATTTCCGCGACCTTGCCCTCGAAATTCTTGAACGGACCGTCGGTGATTTTGACCGGCGCATTGACCTCGACGTTGATCTTGTATTCCGGCTCCTCGACGCCCATGCGCTTCTGCAGGGCCTTGATTTCGTCCTCGGCGACCGGCGTCGGCGTGTTGCCGGTGCCGATGAAGCCGGTGACGTTCGGCGTGTTGCGCACGACGTACCACGAATCGTCGGTGACGACCATCTCGACCATCACGTAGCCGGGGAAGATCTTCTCCTCGACCACCTTACGCTTGCCGTTCTTGATCTTGATCTTCTTCTCCTTCGGGATGAGAATGTTGAAGATCTTGTCCTGCATGTCCATGGACTCGATGCGCTGTTTGAGGTTGTGCGCCACGTTCTCCTCGTAGCCGGAGTAGGTGTGGATGGCGTACCAGCGGCGACCGACGTTCGTTGTTTGCTTTGGCATAGGCTTGCCTTGCACCGTTCGGTACAGGGCGATGAAGGGACTTTGGTGAGTAGGGTGCCGGTCTAGACCTGCAGGTACTGTCGGAACGCCGACATCATGCCGAAATCAATCAGGCCAAAAAAGGCGGCCGTGGCGATGGAGAGACCGAGCACGATCAGCGTGTCGCGGATGACCTGTTCGCGTGAAGGCCAAGTGACCTTCTTGAGTTCCTCGCGGCACTCCTGGACGTAAGTGACTATTTTGTTAGCCATATGGTTCTGGGTATTGAAGCGGCGCCATGGCGGCCGGGTCTTGGCTAGATGAAGATTTTCTTGGGTCTTAAAACCGCCCCTCGCGGGCGGCGAATCTATTGTTCGTTCATAATATACATTATAAACGGAAGGTTGGCAAGAGGCGACTAAACAGCAGTTTTTTATTTAAAATATGGTATTTTTTTGCGTTTCGTTCGGCCAGATTTGACGAATACGCCCAGCGCGGCCATGATGACAGAAGGTCATTTTCCGGGGCTTTTTGCCTTCGGGCGCTGGGAGATAATTGCCGTGGTTTATTTGTTTGTTGTTGTCGTGCTGGTGGTGGTGGCTTTTTCGTTCCGGTCATGGTGGCGGGCGGACGGTCGGCGATTGCTGCGCGAAGTGTCCACCTTCTGGTCCCAGTTCGAGCGGTGGCATGAGTCCTGGCAGGCCTGCCTGAACGCCTACCACGATGAGTTCGAAGGCGTACCGGAGCAGTTCGGCGTGCTCTTTTCTAGGATCGAGTCGCTTCACGCCCGGACCGATATCCGTCTCTGGGAGCGGCAGAAAATGCCCGTGTCGCGCGTGATATGGCCAACGGTGTTTCGGGATTGCCGAAAGGCCATGGCCGAGGTCACACCACGGAAGATTGCCCGGACCGATCGCGTCGATGCCCTTTGGCGCGTGTTGCAGATGGTCGATCGGGGCCTCGGGTTCTGTCATCGCGCTCTGGATCGCGATGACGCCGATCGTTGACGGCGTCCTTGGCTGGCGGCGGGTGTCCCTGACGCCCGCCGTTTTTGTTTTGTGAATAATTATTTTGACATTGTCGCGCCCCTGCTCAATCCCGAACCCGCTGGCGTCGATTGGGGTCAGCGGTCAATGGGTTCAAGCCGTGGCGGGCACTTGCGTTCGCCGGCGGGGAGGCGCCTTCGGCCTCCCCGTTTTCTTTATGCAAAACAACGGTTGACAAAAAGAGATTTTTGTGCTATCTTTTTGTTATCTTAGCCATTATTTCTTTTGCATTGATATGAATCAATCCAAAGCAGTTCTCGTGGCCGTGGCGGTCGTGGCGCTCCTCGCGGGCGTAAGCGGCGGGTACCTGGCCAGCAAGTCGGCAAGTGACGCCACCGTGAGCGGTCTGCGCGCTGAAGTCAGTGCGCTCAAGGTTCAGACTTCGGCGTCCGTGGAGCCGCTGGCCGAGCCGACCGCACCGGAAGGTTTGGGTGCGCTTCCGGCGACCGACGAGGTGTTCGTTGAGGATGCTTACGGGCGAGCCGATTATGATGCCGAGGGTCGGGTGACGATTGTCCTGCCTGACGGGCGCAAGGTCGAACCGGCCGCAGCCGCGCTCGCGACCATCAAGGGTAACGGCGAGCGCATTTATAACGCGGCTTGGGTGCATCCGACGGATGCCGACGTCGTTTATCTGGTGACTACCACCAAGGACCTTTCCAAGCCGACAGTGGTTACGAACCGCCTCTACGCTTATCGGTTGAGCACCGGCGAGTTGCGGGAGATGTATGTGGAAACAGGAAAGACCGCGGACCAGCCGGGCGAATCGGCGGTCTGGTCCATCTTGGGTCGGCAGGGATCGAAGCTGATCTTCTGGGTTACCGGCGTGGATAACTCGCCCGGGCCGTGCGCCAGCTTGTGGAATTCCGGTCAGGCGCGCGCCATTGATTTGGCTGACGCATCGAAGGGCTGGGTGCCGTACGCGGTGCCAGCGTATAAGTCGGCGCTTGAGGAGCGGCAATCCAAGTTGTGCGAGGACGAGATGAGCCGCTAGTGATGAATAAGCAAGGCGCGGGGCTGATGCCCCGCGCTTTTTGTAAAACCATTCATTCGCGACTTATTTCAATAGTTTATTGGCCAGCTGACCACACGCGGCGGCGATGTCTTGGCCCATCGAGCGGCGAACGGTTACGGTTACCCCTTTCTGCTCGAGAAAATTCTGGAAGTCGGCGATCACCTCGTCGGCCGAGCCGGAGAATTGCGAGTCAGTGTAGTTGTACGGAATGAGGTTGATTTTCACGTGGCCGGCGGCATTCGCGAAACCGGCGAGTTGGGCCGCGTGGCGGGGCTCGTCGTTAACGTTCGCCAGCATGACATATTCGAAAGTGAGATGGTGGCGGCGGTTGCCGTGCTTCTTGAGATAGCGGCGCACCCAGTCGCCGAGCTTCGGCAGGTAGTCGGGGATGGTGGTCGGCATGATGCCTTCGCGCACGGCCTGATCGGCGCTATGGAGCGAGATGGCGAGACGCACTGGCGGCCAGTCAGGGTCGTCGAGTAGTTTTTCGAGACCCGGCAGAAGGCCAACGGTGGAAACGGTGACGCGCGTCGCGCCGAGGTCTGTTTGTTTGAGCAACGTTTTCAGCGCGGCCTTCACGTTGTCGTAGTTCGCCAGCGGTTCGCCCATGCCCATGAGGACGAGGTTGCTGATGCGAGTCGATGCGGACACATCATCCTCATTCTTAGTATCTCTGCTGCCCCTCGACTCCCCCTTCGACTCGCTTCGCTCGCTCAGGGTCCGCTCGGGGGAGAACGAGGAGGCGGAGAGCCAGGTATTCCAAAATCGATATTGGTCCACGATTTCGTCCGCCGTCAGGTTGCGGGTGAAGCCCAGCCGGCCGGTGGCGCAGAAGGCGCAGCGCATGGCGCAGCCGACCTGGTTCGAGGTGCAGATTGTCCATTGGCCGCGGCGGTTGCGCATGAGCACCGTTTCGATGATGGCACCGTCCGCGAGGCGCAAGGCGGCCTTGTGCGTGTCGCCGTTCGCGTTCGACAGAATTTTGTCAGGCGCTACGGAAATCCACGGCATCTTTTCCGCAAGCGTCGTCTGCATCTCGCGGGGCAGGGAAGTGGCGTCTGACCAGCCTGTCGCGCCCGGCCGAAAAAGCGCTTCCTCAGCCTGACGCCAGCGATAAGCCGGCGCTTCCGGAAAAAGCGCTTGGAAAATTTCATGACGGATTTTTGGATAGTCAGCCATGAGGGAAAAATATCATTTCTGTTGGTGCGCGAAAAGCTCCATAATTAAAGTGCAACGCTCCACAGACCCGGGGTAGGTCAGGGAGCGTTGGCAAGAGAGTGGCGACGCGGACGGCTGCAGGGTGAAGGGGGCTCGGGTATTTAGCACATCCGCGTCGCGACTATCTAAATTATCATGTTAAGCGATTTTTGTCAAGGGTGTAGGCATGATTCGGGAAATTTTCTAATTTTAGAGAAGTTTATTCACTTGTTGGCCGAGTAAGAGCCTCAAAACAAAGACCCCCTGGCCGCTATGGCCCGGGGGTCTTCGGTATCGTTGTCTTAGAGTTGCGCGTCCGCGCCTTCGCCGGTCCAGTCCTGGACGCCGGAGCCGCCGCCACCGCAGGCCTTGCGGTCGGCGTTGAACTGCTTCCAGGCGGCCTTCTTGGCGGTGCGGAAATCCTTGACGGCCGCCATCGCGTCCTTGCCCCATTTGGTCCAAGCGTCTTTGATGGCCGTGCGGCGCTCCTTCATATCGGTCTTGCCCCAAGCGGCCTTGAGCGCGTCGCGGCGAGCGGTGAGAGCCGTCTTGAGAGCGGCGTTCTTGACGTCGAGCGCGGCCATAAGGGCGTTATCGCGCTTCTCGACCGCCGGGATCATGCAGGCGCCCTGCGCGGCATCCTTGGCCGCGGCCGCCTCCTTCTTTTTCTGAAGTGCGGCTTCCCGTTCGGCTTTCTGCTTGGCGAGTAATGCCTCGCGTTCGGCCTTCTGTTTGGCCCGGATCTCTTCCTTGGTCAAAGGGGCGTTAACGTTGGCGGCGGTATTGGTATCCGTCGTGGTGTTCGTGACGGCGGCGTTGTTCGTGGCCCCCATGCCGTTTTCCTCGGCCAGAGCCGGGATGGCCAGCACGACCAGGAACGACACCAGAAGCGCTGGAGTAATGAGTTTTTTAAGCATAAATCAATGGTTAATGACTTAGTCGAGGGGATTATACAGCTTTTTCAGACCACAAAAAAGGAAGTGCTGGAGCGGGGAAGTGCTGAAGTACTGAAGAAAAAACTTGATAAACAAATAGGGACCCAAACAATTCCTCCAGCACTCTAAACGTCTATATTCTGCACGCTCTTCGCCCGCCGGGCGATCCGGCTGCGGGTTCCAAAAAGCGCCCCCTTCTTGGGAGCGCCTTCGGCTTCGGTTGATGTTCTTTCGGTGTCATTCAGGCCGCCCGGATGGGCTACGAGTGTGCAATGATCAGACATCTATATTCTGCACGCTCTTCGCGTGCGTCTGGATGAAGCGCTTGCGCGGCTCGACCTCCGAACCCATGAGGATATCGAAGACCTGGTCGGCCTTCTGCGCGTCGTCAACCGACACCTCCTTCATGACGCGGGTCGCCGGGTCCATGGTCGTTTCCCAAAGCTGTTCGGGATTCATTTCGCCCAAGCCCTTGTAGCGCTGGATGACGATGCCGCCGACGTTGGTGACGCCTTCGGGGCTTTCCTCGCCGACCGCGGTCTCGCCTTCCGCCGGGGCGGCTTCTTCCGCGGCCTTCTTGCCGGACTTGGCGGTCGCGCGCGCCTCGGCCTTGTCCGCCTTCTTTTTCTGGAACTCGGTCACGTACTGGTCGCGTTCCTCCTCGCTGAAGGCGTAACGGATGTCCTTGCCGGCCGCCACGCGGTAGAGCGGCGGTTGGGCGATGTAGATGTGCTTCTCCTCGATGAGTTTCGGGAAGTGGCGGAAGAAAAGGGTCAGGAGCAGGGTGCGGATGTGCGCGCCGTCCACGTCGGCATCGGTCATGAGGATGATGCGGTTGTAACGCAGTTTGCTTATGTCGAAGGCGTCGCCGATGTTGGTGCCGAGCGCGACGATGAGACTCTTGATGGCGTCGCTCGAGAGGATCCGGTCAATGCGGGCGCGTTCGACGTTCAGAATCTTGCCGCGCAGAGGCAGGATGGCCTGGAACTCGCGGTCGCGGCCCTGTTTGGCCGAGCCGCCGGCGGAATCGCCCTCGACGATGTAGAGTTCGCTGCGGCTCGCGTCGCGGGAGGAACAGTCAGCGAGCTTGCCGGGGAGCGTCAGGCCCTCGAGCGCGCCCTTGCGGAGCACGGTGTCGCGCGCCGCCTTGGCCGCGAGCCGCGCCCGCGCCGCGAGGATGCATTTCTCGATGATGGCCTGCGAGTCCTTCGGATTCTCTTCCAGGAAGATTTCCAGCCCTTGCGCGAAGACCGATTCCACGGCCGTTTTCGCCTCCGGATTGCCGAGCTTGGCCTTGGTCTGCCCCTCGAACTGCGGCTCCTTGATCTTCACGCTCACGACCGCGGTGATGCCTTCGCGCGAGTCGTCGCCGGAGATGTTGTCGTCCTTTTCCTTGAGGATGCCCTGCTTGCGCGCGTAGCCGTTGAGCGCCCTCGTGAGTGCCGAACGGAAACCGACCACATGCATGCCGCCGTCCGGGTTGTAGATGTTGTTGGCGAAGGCGTAGATGTTCTCCTTGTAGTCGTCCACGTACTGGAAGGCAACCTCGACATCCACGCCCTCCGCCTCCTTGTGGATGTAGAAGACACTCGGGTGTTTGGCGTCCTTGGAATGGTTGAGGTGGCGGACGTAGGACTTCACCCCGCCCTCGAAATGGAAGCCGTAGGTTCGCATCTGGCCGCGCGTGCGCTTGTCCACGATGCGCATCGTGACGCCTTTCGTGAGGTAGGCCTGTTGGCGAAGGTGGTCAAGGACAGTGTCCCAGTCGTACTCGGTCGTCTCGAAGATTTCCGGATCCGCTTGGAAGGTGATGATCGTGCCGGTGCCGCGGGCGTTGCCGAGCGCGGCGACTTTCTTGACCGGGATGCCGCGCTTGTATTCCTGCACCCAGAGTTTGCCGTCGCGCTTCACCTCGGCCTTCACGTAAGACGAAAGCGCGTTGACGACGGAAACGCCGACGCCATGTAGGCCGCCGGAGACCTTGTAGCCGCCGCCGCCGAACTTGCCGCCAGCATGAAGCTTCGTGAGCACGAGCTCGAGCGCCGAGACCTTGTATTCCTTGTGGAGATCAACCGGGATGCCGCGGCCGTCATCCTCGACCGAAACCAGGCTGTCGGGCAGGAGAGTGACGGTGATTTTTTTCGCGTAGCCAGCCATTGCCTCGTCGATGCAGTTGTCCACGACTTCCCAGACAAGGTGATGCAAGCCGGTCGGCCCGGTCGAGCCGATGTACATGCCCGGACGCCGCCGCACGGCCTCGAGACCTTCGAGGACCTGGATTTGCTTGGCGGAATATTCCCCGCCGCTCTTGGATTTTTTCGCTTTGTCGTCGGCCATATGCGACAGTTTCGTTGGGTCAGTCTGAAGCTAAAATTGCTTCGAAATAGTAGCACGGAAATGGAGAATAAACAAGGAAAAAACAAGGGGGTAAAGGCGGTTTTTTGTTGATTTATGGTGGGGATGAATAATCGCTTGTTTAAGCCAAAAAACAGTTCAATACAATAAACCCACCGGCTGAAATCAGCGGTGGGCTTGGTGGCAACGTCTTTCCCTTCATCCGAACAGGGCACGACCGATGCCGTACAGGGCGATGGCGACCCAGCAAATGTTCAGGCCGACAGTCGCCCAGGAGCGACGGAAAGTGTTGTCCGCGATGAACGCGAGGCCGCCAGTCAGGTTCAGGAAGAGTGGCCAGAAGTCGCGCGGGGCGCACTTTTCCGTGCTGACGAGGGCGTAGGCCACGAGTAGGGCTATGGCGCCGTATGTTCCGGCAACGAGGAAGACAGTCGATTTGGACGGCTTTTTCATTGCGTACCTCCAATGATCTATGGGCTGACCATAACACGGTGCCAAGCGGCGTCAAGCCGCTGAAAAAACAATAACTCCCCAGCCGAGCGGCAAGGGAGTCAGGGGCTGGCGCTTGGTCAGTCAGTATCAACGCGTCAGCAGGGAGAGGTTGTAGATGGCGACAAGTTCGATGGCGCCGACGAAGGCGAGCCAGGGCGTGCCGACCCATTCGTCGAGCCTGCTTGAGAGCGCCCAGAAGACCGCAAACGTGATGATGGCGAGGCCGACGAGACAGGCTGGCTGGCCGTACATGAGTGCGGCCCGCACGAGCGTCATGCCGCCGGCCAGCATGAGCATCGTTTCGAGGGCGACTGTCTCACCGGTCTTGTTGGCCAGTCTGACGGGCGACAACTTCCGATGCTTCGGCGACGGCAGCGCGGCCATGACCATCAGGTTGACGACGGCCGCCCAGACCATGGCCTGAACTGGGCCAAGCTCGGTCTTGAAAAAGGAACGGAACCCCACATAGACGGCGACGGAGAGCAGCACGGCGAAGGCGGCTGATGTCGCCACGTACGACGCTTTTCGCTGCTGTTCTTTCGAGGTATCGGTTGCGTTTTTCTTCATTGCCCATCACTCCTTCCCGATGGGAAAAGGTCGTGAGTTGATGTTTGCAGGATAACCGCCAAGTGTCAAGAATTGGCGCCTTCGAAAGCGTCGCGGTCAGCCTGGAGTCAAACATAAAACCGGGCTGCAGGTGCAGTCCCGGTTCGGGGTCGTGGCGGCGGCGTTGCTGCCGGATGACCACGGCCAAGTTGAGGTTCCCTGGGTTCAGCCGTCTCAAACCTCGTAGTGTTGAACGGTCACCATCTGGGAGAGCAGGTCCTTTTCCCAAGTGTCGGCACCGGGCACGTAAACGACGATGTCGGGCGTCGTGTTGACGCCGCTCGGTCGCGTGGCCTGGAAGACGATTTGGCCTTCGTACATCACGATTTTGGTTATCGCGATGGTGCCGTGGGTCATGGCATAGGCCACCCAGACGTCGGTTTGGCCGATCTGACCTCGGAAGACGTGGTCATGTCCGCGCAGTTCCAGTAGGCACTCCTGCCCAGGAATTGTTTTCGATGCTCGCGGTTGCGCGGCGCTGAACAGGCGCTGACCGAGAAGCATAGCCTCCTCGTCGCGGCATCCGACCAAGGTCACGAGTGCGGTTCGCACGGCATCAGTTGTCTCGTCCAAGGGGCTCCTCCTTCCATCCTTGATTGGACTGGCACCAGCTAATCACGACGGCGGCGTTTTGGCAATGCGTGATTGGCGTGGCTGGGCTCGGCTTTTTCCGCTATAATGAATAAACATATGGACTTCAAGCCAGCCCGCGAGGAACAAATGACGGAAAAATCCCTGAAGTGGGGTTATTGGTGGGTAAACAATCGCGCCCAGTTGGCGCGCTCTGGCACCATCGCTTTGGCGGTCGTGGCGTTCCTGATGCTCGCTTACGGCGGATATGGATTCTACGACTGGTTCTTCGGCCACGGCGTCGCGGAACGGCAGGTCGGTCGCGTCCTTGGCCAGCCGGACATCCCGACGGAAGTCATCCGCAAGACGCGCCTTCAGCCGCTCGCCTACGGTTCGGCCGACCTCATCGAGGTGAACGGCCAGACGAGCGACCTGTATGTCGAGGTGACGAATCCCAACCCGCACGCTTGGGCGGAATTCGATTACTATTTTGCGGACGGCGAAAACCAGCTTGGCCAGTCGAAACACGACTTCATCCTGCCCAGCTCCACCAAAAACCTATATCAGTTAGGGGTGAAGGGCGAAGGGCACCAAGGGGCGCAGATGCGCTTCTCCTCCCTCGTTTGGCATCGGGTGGACAAGCATGTTACCGGACCCGACATCATCGGCTGGATGCGGGCGCGTCTGAACTTGCGGTTGGAAGACGTCGCTTTCCGCGCGCCGGAACTGACGGATCCGGTGCCGGTCGGCCGCGCCACCTTCAAGATAGTAAATGATACTGCGTACAGCTTCTGGCGTCTGGGCTTCTTCGTGCGCCTCATCGGTTCTTCACGGGATGTCGGCGTGAACTACGTGACCATCAGCGAATTGCGGGCCGGCCAAAGTCGGACGGTCGAGGCCAGCTGGTTCAACGACCTGCCGACCGTGCGCGAGGTCCAGGTGATGACGGACGTGAATATTTTCGACCCGGGCGTTTTCATTCCGCCGGGGAGGTAGGGGCAGAGAGCTAGAGAGACATAGAGATACAGAGGCAGAGAGACATAGAGACAGAGTGGTGCAGACTACTCGTCACTTTGTCTCTCTGTCTCTTTGTCTCTTCCCACCCAGCGTCATTTCTGATAAAAGGTTCTTGTTGGCTCACGGTCTTCCGTGTAACCAATCAACCCCCCCATGAATCTCCTCCAACGCTACCGAAAATTTGACTGGCTCCTGTTCGGGTCAACCGCTTCGCTGACCATGTTCGGTTTGGCCGTGCTGTATGCGACCTCGCTCACCGCCCCCGCTGGCGGAGCGGCTGACCTGTCGCTGTTCTGGAAACAGGCCGCGTTCGCTGCCGCCGGGCTGGTCCTGGTGCTTGTCTTCCCCCTGTTTGATTACCGTTACCTGGTCGCGGCCAGCCGGGCCCTGTATTTGGCCGCCATCGTCTTGCTCGTCGCCGTGCTTCTTTTCGGCTCCACCATGCGTGGCACGCGAGGCTGGTTCGGCCTGTTCGGCTTCGGCATCCAGCCGGTCGAGCTGGTGAAGTTCCTGCTCATCGTCTTTCTGGCGCGGTTCTTCAGCCGCAACGTCCGCGATCGCGGCACGTGGCGCAACGTCATCCGTTCCGGTCTGGCCGCCGGGCTCATCGTGGCGCTGGTGCTGGCGCAACCGGATTTCGGCTCGGCCCTCCTGCTCTCGGCCATCTGGTTCGCCCTTCTGGTCATGTCCGGACTTCGCCTGCGGCAATTCTTGGTTTTTACGCTGGTCGGTTTGGCTCTCGCGGCCGTCGCTTGGTTTGCCGTTCTTCAGCCGTACCAGAAGGATCGCGTCACGGCCTTCCTGGATCCGAACAGCGACCCGCTTGGCCGCGGCTACAACGTCGCCCAGTCCGTCATTGCCATCGGTTCCGGCGGCTTTTTCGGCAAGGGGCTCGGATACGGCTCGCAAAGCCAGCTGCGCTTCCTGCCGGAACGCCAGACGGACTTCATCTTTGCGGCCACGGCCGAGGAGCTCGGTTTCCTCGGCACGCTGGTCATCTTGGGGCTTTTCGGCCTGCTTTTCTACCGCGGCTATCTCTTGGCCAAGGCCTGCCATGATAATTTCTCTCTTTTCCTCGTTTTGGGCGTGCTCGCGGCCATCGCGGCCGAGGCGGTCGTGAACATCGGCGGCAACCTCCGCGTCATGCCGCTCACCGGCGTCACTCTGCCGTTCTTGAGCTACGGCGGCTCGTCGCTGCTTGCCAAGTGCCTGATGATTGGCGCGCTGGAATCGGTGGCGGTGAGGAGGGTTTGAGTGCGCAGATCAAATTTTTTGTCATCCTCGGGGCACAAATAATGTTATCCTCCCCGCAGTACTGCGGGGAGGATCCATTCAATTATTCTGCCCCGAGCGAAGTCGAGGGGCAACGTCAACCACAAACGTCCGGCCGGGTGGGGTCGCCCTTTCGGCACGCTCGGCCGCTCCAGCGGCGGCCTTCCCCCGGATATCCGCCTGCGGCGGATTCCGGGGCTCGCTTCGCTCGGCTGAATAACTTTCGCTCGCGACGCCCCCTCACCATTCCGGCGTCGGAATGGTGAGGGGGACCGAGCCGTCGCTCGCTCGACCGGCCTTAAAGGGCGACCCCGCCCGGCCTCGCGAAATGAAGTCATTTTTCCGCAAAGTGTGCTGCGCACTTTTTATTATCGTCCATCTTGACAAACCCGCCGTATCGACCTAGGGTTGAGTCGTGAATGCCGGCAGTGAGCCGGAATTCTTCAGTATGAAGGAGAAGGAAAATGTCCATCAACAAGGGTCTTTGGAATTTACAGCGCGAACTCCTGGCGGCCATCGCGGAGCATGGCGTACGCGTCAGCCATCGCAGTCATGGCCTGAAATTCGACGAGGGGAACGCCACCCTCCTGCTCGACAAGGTCAAGGATGAGTTAAGCGGCATCGCTGTCGGCGACGACGTGACCGTCGATTGGCAGCGGGTGCGCCCGTTCGAATTTTCCGATGCCCTTGGGGCATGGGAGGTCGGAGGCAGGGCGAACGCCGCTGTGCCACAACGCCGCCTCCGAGTCATCGCCTTTTTCCGGGTGACTGGCCGGGTGCGATCCTGCACCGTTCAGCACGAGGGAACGTATTGCGCCTTGCTCGATTGGGACAACCGGCCAGAGCAGCCTGATTTTTGTCGAGGACAGGAATTCTACCATCCGGAGTCGAAAAGGAAGATAAACCTCTACTGGATCGGCGCTCTCGTGCCGGCGGAACAGGCGACCACACCGTAACAGCGGCGGAGAAACAACTCGTCTTGCTAGGTCTTAGCCCGTCCAGGGAAGTCTCGCGCTTCACTGGGCGGGACTTTTTTATATTCAAACAATATTCCCTGAGCGGAGCCCCCCCGTTCTTCCCCGAGCGGACCCTGAGCGAGCGAAGCGAGTCGAAGGGGGAGTCGAGGGGCAGGCCCTCCACGCGGGTCGGGCAAGAACGATAAAGATTACTCGACCAAGCCTTTGGGAGGCCACCATTTTCTACTAGCTACTAGCAACTAGCTACTAGCTAAAAATCGCCGCTCCAGCTCAAGCGAGCCGGGGCGGCGGTTTGGCGCGTGACGCGAAGGCGTGTCAGCGCACGAGGACGACGAGTGTGGTCCGATCCTCGCGGTCCGGACCAAGCGGGCGGTAGCCGTCGGCCCACGCTTCGATCATGGGCTGGTAGCGTTCGATCCGGCGACTGGGGCCGAGCGCGCGCACCAGACAGACCAGCAACAGGGGCGGCAACAGCGGCGAGGCCCAACAGTTCGTCGGCCAAGAGCCGTTTGTCCCGAGATGGGACCAGTGCCAGGCGAGGCCGTCCGGCCGTTTCAAGGTCGTACCGAGAAGCGATCGGAGGTTGGACGTGTTCTGGATGGCAAGACCCACCCGAAACTCCCTCAATTGAGACTCGAGGGCATCGAGCAGTGCGTTGGTCGTGCAGTTCTGGGCCAGGTCGTCCAACGCCAGCCTGAGTCGGTCTTCGTTCGGCGGGTTGTTCGGGACGGTGGCCTTGAGGGCTTCGAGGCTCAAGAAACGGACCTTGGTGAAGAATCCGCTGGCGCCCAAGAGCGGGTTGCCCGCCACGATGAGGCGCTGTTCGGCGGCTTTGCTGCCGTCCTCGGCCAAGATGACGAGCTCGTTACCCACGGCTTCGTCAGCCGTGGTCAGCGCGTCGAGCATCGGCAGGACTCGCTCCGTGACGAATTTACGGTCGCCGCTGTCGAGCAGGAATTCGTATAGCTTGCCGCGCGGCGGCAGTTCGGCCGGGATGCGGGGGTACGGCGCGCCGACCCCGGAACCGTCTTCGAGATGGACTTCTTGAATCATGACTAGCCTCGTTGATGTGAAGGAGCGTGTCGCGCTCTCGGTGCTTGCCGTTGCCCCCGTCGAGGAAGCCCTTTTGTATTATCAGGCCACCAGGCATCAGTCAATTCTTTGCCAAACGGATTAATGCCAAGGGTCTCGCTGTGCATAAACCCCGATTGACTGAAGGGCCAAAAAACGGTAAGATATAAGTAAAGGAAGCCAAAAATTGCCTCAAAATAAGGCAGAAACAAGCTTCCTCTAAAAAGCGAAAACCAAAACCAATATGGCCTTGCCGGCCGCCCACCCGTCACAATTCTTTGACGAGGGCATCAAGCTCATCTCGTACTGCCCGTTGTGTCAGTCGAGTTGCAGCCCGCGCGAAACGCATGTCCTCGGGGAACGCGATGACAGCCATCTTCTGCATATCCGATGCGGCGGCTGTTCGAACGCGATTTTGGCCTTGGTTCTGGTGTCTTCGGCCGGCGTCAGCTCGGTCGGCCTGGTCACGGATCTTGATCATGAGGAGGTGGAAAGGTTCCGGGTCGCCCCGTCCGTCAGCACGGACGACGTCATCGAGATGCACTGCCTTTTGGAGCAGGAGGAAACGCTGTTTTCCCGTCTGGGCGTGGCGTAAATAGCTACTCACAAACCTCGCTCTTGCCAAATTCCGCCCCGTAGTGTAAATAATAAGGAAGCTGATTCCTTTTTTTGTTTGCCTGATCGCAACGGCGCGGGCGGAACGGCACCTAACTTAACCAACAATCAGTTTTATCACCCGATAAGATATGGAAGCACTCAAACTCGAAGCCCAGAAAAGGGAAGTCACCGGTAAGCAGGTCAAACAGCTCCGCGAGCAGGGTCTCGTGCCGGCCGTCATTTACGGTCACGGCGAAGCCAACCGCGACGTCGCCGTGAGCGAAGGCGTGTTCATCAAGCTGCTCGATCAGGCTGGCGAATCCACTCTCATCGATCTCTCCGTTGACGGCGGCGCGCCGGTCAAGGTCCTCATTCAGGATGTTCAGCGCGATGCCCTCACCGGCCGCATCATCCACGCGGATTTCCGTCAGGTGAAGATGACCGAGAAGCTGGAGGCCCACGTTGAGTTCAACTACCTCGGCGAGGCGCCGGCGGTCAAGGAACTGGGCGCCATCCTGGTGAAGAGCATGGAATCGATCATGGTTCGCTGTCTGCCGCAAAACCTCGTTCATGAGATTGACGTTGATCTCACGTCGCTCAAGAACATCGATGACCTCGTCACCGTGGCCGACCTGCCGAAACACGAGGGCGTGGAATACCTGGCGCGTCCGGAAGACGTCGTCGTGGTCATCAACGCGCCGATTTCCGAGGCCGAGCTGAAGGAGATGGAAGCCAAGCCGGAACTGGACGTGGCGGCCGTGAAGGTTGAAGGTGAGGAGAAGAAGGCCGAGAAGGCCGCCGAGGCGGGGGAGAAGAAGGAAGAGAAGAAAAAGTAATCTGAATGAATCATCAAGGCTCCCCGCTCAAGCGGGGAGCCTTTCGTAATTTGGTTCTTCGTCGTTCAGTGCGGAAACCGGGCAGATTGGTGTCGCTAGCGATTCGCTCCGCCGCCCGCAGGGGCAGGCGCTCCGGGCAGGGCGCGTTCCACCCGCGCCCCGGAAAAGCCCTCCGCGCCAGCCCCTGCGGGCGGCTCCGCTGGCCGCGTGGCGCATGGGCGACGCGGGCGAGGGAGGGGGCGTTCGCAGAGTCAGGTGGCCCGATGGCGGCGCTTTTTAGGTTTGTCTGATATGCGCCAGATTAGCTGTCGAATTTCCGAAAATTGTGGTAACATAACAGCAAAGGTGACCAAGTATGATTAATCAGACGCGTCCATCAAGCGAAAAAAACGCCCGCCAGGCGCTGAAACCCGGTTCTCGGACGGTTTCGGCTAACCCTGACGGTTTTTGGCGCTCGGCCGTCATGTGGAGTGCACTGGCGTTCGTGGTCGTGGTCGCCGTGGCGGCGCTGGGTTGGACCTATTGGCAGGGTTATATGCCGTGGTTTGGTGGTTTTGCCCAAAGGCGCGGCCAGCTGACGGAGGACGCGGTGAAGCCGGAGCCGGTGGAAAAGCGGCGCGCGCTCGACGGGCAGGCGGTCGCCGCGGATTATGTCGAGCCGGACGTTTTCGCGGTCATGATTGACAACATGGTTGAGGCGCGCCCTTCGTCCGGCGTGGCGGCGGCGCGGCTCGTCGTCGAGGCGCCGGCCGAGGGCGGCATCACCCGCTTCCTGGCGTTTTATCCGGCCGACGAGAAGGTCGCGAAGATCGGGCCGGTGCGGTCGGCGCGGCCGTATTACCTGGATTGGGCCGGCGAGCTGGACGCCCTGTATGCCCATTGCGGCGGCAGTCCGGAGGCGCTCACAAAGCTGAAGTCCTTGTCGCTCCGCGATCTCAACGAGTTCTTCCGCGGCAAGTATTTCTGGCGGGATACGGGTCGGGACGCGCCGCACAACGTTTATACCTCCACCGACTTGCTCAACTCCGCCGCGAACGCCGTTTTTCCTGACCACGTCTTGACGCCAGCGGCCGCTTGGCCGTACAAGGACGAGGCACCGCTCGAGGCGCGGCCGGAAACCGCCCCGGACATTTCGGTGGATTTCTCGGTCGAGGCTTACCGCGCGGTCTGGCGGTATGACCGCGCCACCAACGACTACCGGCGATATCAGAACGAGACGCCGGCGCGCGACGACGGCGCGGCTATACGGGCGAAGAATGTCGTTGTACAATACGTTAAGGTAGTCATCCTAGACGAGGTCGGCCGGCGGCGCATCACCACCACCGGCGAAGGAGAGGCTCTCGTGGCCAACGACGGCGTGGTTACGCCGGCCGTCTGGCGCCGTTCAGCCGGCGGGCGCACCGCGTATTTCGATGAGAATGGCCAGCCCATCGCCTTCAACCCAGGCATAACCTGGGTGGAGATGGCGCCGACGAGCGCGGTCGTCACCTATTGATTACGATAATGTCAAAACAACTTCGTCCAGATTCTGTTCGCGGTTTCACGGTCATGGAACTCATGCTCGCCTTGATGGCTTTTCTGACCTTCCTGACTTTGGTGCTCTTGGTGGCGGCCCAACAGGCAACTTTCAGGCGTGACGTGACGCGCACGGCCGCGGTTCAGCAGATTCAGAAGGCGCTCGCCCTTTACCAGTCCGCGCGCGATGCTTACCCGGAGTTTACCGGCTGCATCACCGGGCAGGACGCACTCGTCAAGGCGCTCACGGACGGGAAGTTTCTTGAGGACACCAAGATTTTTCATGACCCGAAATGGCCGGATGACATGACCAAGTGTTTGCTGTACAAGGGCGGTGGCGCTGATTATTCCATCCGCTACACGCTCGAATCAGATCGGGTCCAGCCGAAGGGGGAGCATTACGCGAAGCCATAGGTAATGATTATCAAGAGCCCCGGCATCAGGCCGGGGTTTTTCGTGAAGAACAGAAATCAGGCGATCGTCGCTCGACTAAAGCTTGACTGTCCCTTTGGTGCCAGGCACCAGGATTGACGCTGGTTGGCGACGATGTTAAAGTCTGGGCGCGTTAACACCCGGAGTCAGCAGCGCAGAAAGGAGGGTGGCAATGCAGTATCTTGAAAGGACTTTACAGGTGAGGGCCGCCCTGCTTGGGCGTCCTGATCTTCTGGAAAGAATCCGTTCGGTGTTTGCGAGTCATGTGGCGCGTGATGGCCAATGCCAGCCAATCGGCCGAGGCGGCACGCGGTGGGCATACGAAGTCGGTCGTTGCGAGGTGGCACCGGAAACGGAAATCACCGTGCTCCTGAAGCTCAAGAAGGACGAGGGCCAGATGGGCTACGAGATTGCCCAAAGGCGTTCGCCGTGCAGCGATTTAGGCGAGTTTGGCGCTTTCGACGTCTACTACGACTTCGTAACCGGCCGACTCGCGACCGTCTCGTTCCACACCGAGGCCGGCTATGAGCAATGCTCCGCCAAGCTGTCCAGGTTTGGCGATCGAGTAGAGAGGTCATTTTCACTGGCCGATTTCTGGGGTGGGACGCATGTGGAGCGAGGTGACATCGGGGCCATCCCGTACTTCCAGATGGTCGTTCGACATCGCGGAATGTTCGGTATCCTGACCGAAGGTCTGCCGGCGCTCGTCGCGCCGAAGGGCACCGCGAGCGATTTCTGCACGAGCGACCAGCACACCGTCGAGGACGGGAGAATCATCGATCTCGGCTCGATGCAATGCCTTCTCGTGGCGCTTGATTGGGGCGGAACCACGTATGCCGGCGCGCATTACCCCGGCAATTTCCGATTGTTGCGGCGCGCCGAGCGTTTCTTTCGCCGAAAAAGCCGTCTTAATCTCTGATCGACTGGTCAGAATACGCGGCCCGGTGCCTTGTGCCCCGGGTCGCTAATTTTTTGAATACGTCACTGCCTTCTGACTGGTTTTGCGCGCCAGAAAAACTATTTTAACAAGGCGGTCAGTCCGACCGCGATGCCGGCGAGGTTTTTGATGGGCTTTGCTTCGGCACCGAAGGAGCGACGGATGACCGCGGCGAGGGGGCGAAATTGTTTTGGCAGGATTTCCATGATGATGGTCGTCGGGGCGCGGCGTTTGGCGGCGACAAGCTGGGCGAGCAGGGCGCGGTAGTCATCGAGGCCGTCGCGGCCGGCGACGAGGGCGGATCTCGGTTCGTATTTTTTTATTCCCGGCCGCAGTTTACGCCAGTGCGCGGTTGATATATACGGTAGATTGGCGACGACGATGAGCGGCTGGACGGACGAGATTTTTTTGAGAACCGGCGCGGCGAGGTTCCCTTTCAGAAAGATTACTTGCTTGGATAAATTGAGTTTTCGTGCGTTCGCGCGGGCGATGACCAGGGCGGAGGCAGAGGCATCGGTGGCAAATACATTCATGCCGGTCATTTCCGCCGCGAGCGTGAGGGCAATGCAGCCGGAGCCGGTGCCGATGTCGGCGATGGCGGTGTCCGGCACGGCCTTGGCTGCTTCGATGGCGGCGGTCACGATGTGTTCGGTCGCGGGACGGGGAATGAGGGTGCGGCGATTAACCTTGAAATCGCGGCCCACGAACGGCTGGAAGCCGACGAGATAGGCGATGGGTTCGTGTTTCAGCCGACGGCGGACGAGGTCGCGGAATTTATTGGCAACCGTTTTCGTGACGGTTGCTTCCGGATGCGCGAAAAGGAAAACGCGGTCGCGTTTCATGGCCGTGGCGAGCAGGAGTTCGGCTTCTCGTCCGGCGTCGACGTCAGGACAAACGTGACTACCGAGTTGTTGTCTTCCAGAAGCCAAAAGTGCCGCGACCGTTTCCGGCGTGGCCTTGTTTTGTCGGGGCAAGCGTTTTTTTGGCGATTTCATAGCCGCTCCTGCAGCGCTGCGGTCGCGATTTCCAAATCATCCGGAAAGCCGATGGGCACCCAGAAGTTGGCGCGGACGATGTCCACCGGGCGTTTTTGGGCGAGCAGGACGACGGTCTGCGGCAGACCAAATTCCTTCCCGTCGCGGATGGGCACGAGCGGGCAGTCGAAGATGTCGCGGTCGAGGACGTAAGCACCGGCGTTCACGAGCGCGCCGGGCTGGGTTTCGCCGCCTTCGATGATGGCAAGAAGCCGCCCCTGCTCGTCGGTGTGGAACGCGCCGTAACGGCAGGATTTGTTCGTCTCCTTGGCGAGAATGGCGAGGTCGTGGCGCGCGAGTTCCGCCAAATCGTCCACGCCGTACAAATCGTCGCCGTTCAGCACGAGGAAGCGGTCGTGCAGCTGGTTCTGGCAGGCGAAGAGCGCGTGGCCCGTGCCCTTGAGTTCCGCCTGCTCGATGTAGCGCACACGTCGGCTACCCCACTCGGCGCCGAAATGTTCGCGTATTTTTTCTTGTAGGTAGCCGACGACGAGGATGATTTCCTCGATTTCCTTAGGCAAGGCATCGATGTTCCATTCTAGGATCGGCCGACCAGCGACGGCCAAGAGCGGCTTCGGCGTCTCGAGCGTGTGCGGACGCAGGCGCGTGCCGAGGCCAGCCGCCATGATGACGGCTTGGTGAAGTGCTGGAGTGCTGGAGCGCTGGAGTGCTGGAGCCGTGGATTCGGGCATATCAGTCTTCATCCTCTTCGTCACCCATCGCTCCGGCGCGCAAAGCAGCGAATATCGGATCCAAATCGCCGTCCAAAACCTGCTGGATGTTGTGCCAACTGCGGTGGATGCGGTGGTCGGTGATGCGGTCCTGCGGGTAATTGTAGGTGCGGATTTTTTCGGAGCGTTCGCCGGAGCCGACCTGACCGCGGCGCAAGGCCGTCTCCGCGGCCCGCCGCTTCTCCTCCTCGATGGCGAAGAGCCGCGCGCGCAGGATGCTCATGGCGCGTTCCTTGTTCTGCGTCTGCGAGCGCTCGTCCTGACACTGGACGATCATGCCGGTCGGCAGGTAGGTGATGCGCACGGCGGAATAGGTCGTCTGAACGCTCTGGCCGCCGTGGCCGCCGGACAGGAAGGTGTCGATGCGGAGGTCCTTCGGCTCGATCTTGATGTCGATTTCCTCGGCTTCCGGCATGACCGCGACGGTGACGGTCGAGGTGTGAATGCGCCCGGTCTTCTCGGTTTCCGGCACGCGCTGGACGCGATGGACGCCACTTTCGAACTTGAGGTCGCGATAGGCGTTGACGCCATCGACGTAAAAGATGATTTCCTTGAAGCCGCCGAGCTCGGTGCGGCTCGACGACGAGAGCCCCGTCTTCCAGCCGCGGCGTTCGGCGAGGCGCGAATACATGCGGAAGAGTTCGGCGGCGAACAGCGCCGCTTCCTCGCCGCCGGCGCCGGCGCGGATTTCCACGTAGCAGTTCTTCTGGTCGAGCGGATCGGGCGGCACGAGTGCCAGTTCGAGTTCCGGCTTGAGCTTCCCGATCTCGTCGTGCAACCGCGTGACTTCCTCGCGCGCCAGCTCGGCCATTTCCGCGTCGCCGCTGGCCGCTTCCTTTTCCGCGTCCGCGAGCGCCTTAGCGGCCGCTTCGTACTTGTCGCCGAGCGAAATCGCCTCCTTCAACCCGGAATATTCCTGATTGAGCTTTTTCATTTTTGACGGTTCGCCGAAAATGGCCGAATCCTGGAGGGCGGCCTCGATTTCCGCGGCACGGGCGCGGCGTTGATTGAGTTCGGCGGAGATGTCCATATGATTTGTAGCGGTGCGACCCTGTCGCGCACCACCTTATTCGTGGTGCCGGACAGGGTCCGGCCGCTACGTTCATTCTATTCAAAACGGAGCTGGGTATTACAACCCCGCCCCGTCTTTGCACCGCTACTTCTTTGCTTTCGCGGTCTTGCGTTCCGCCACCTTGGCTTTCTTGGCGGCGAGCTTGCCCGTATCTTTCTTGGCGGCGCGCTCCTGGAACTTCTCGACGCGGCGGGCGGTATCCACGATCTTCTGCTTGCCCGTGTAGAACGGGTGACAGGCCGAACACAACTCGACATCCAGCCTCTCGACGGTCGAGCCGACCGTGAAGGTGTTGCCGCAGGCGCAGACGACTTTGGCTTCAGGATAGTATTTCGGATGGATTTCTTTCTTCATATTGATGCCGGATTAAGAGCCTATCCCAATAGGGGTTTGCGAGGCGAAAACGGGAGGCTTCCCGCAGGGCCGCGCGAAAACCGAGGAGGAATATCCCTAGATATTTCGACGAGGTTTCTCGCGCCGGTCCCTGCGGGAAACGTCCGCTTTCGCGCCGCGAATACCTATTGGGATAGGCTCTAACGCTTAGGAGATTATCATCGGTTGGGAAATCAGTCAAATCCCGGCTGTTGGGGCGGTGGACGAGAGAAAGGATAGGCTTTTCGGCTCGCTAAGCTTGACAACCGGGTGAGTCGCGCTAATCTCCTTATAGCGTGTTCCTTGGAGATTGGAGCAAACATGTTCAGCAACAGACAAGTTCTGTTGGTTGCGGTTAACGGTCGGTGGTTCCCGACGGCCATCAGAGTGTTGCCCGAGGCCGGATACACAATTACGCTCGCGTCTTTGCCACCGGATAAGATTGACGAATTGATGGCGGCAAATTATGGCGCTTCAGTTGTGTCCGCGATGTCGTATTTGCGGGTGTGCCCGCAGAAGGATGCCCGTCCGCGAGCAGTTCACGTCGCCCAGGCAGTTCCGACACCAGATTACGCGGCAGTCATCACGGTTTGGCCGCGCCCGCTCATGCCGGATCGTCGCACGAAAGAACAGGGTCCGAAGCGCACCTTGAACGGGGTCGACCTGCCAACCGATTGGGAAGAGGTCGCCGCCATGATGGCTCAAGTCCTGAATCGGGTGCCGGTGTTCTGTTTCGCTTACGGCGAGCGGGATGTCGAGCCGTGGAGGAGATTGTTGGACGAAAGGCTGGCGGCTCGTGCTCACGCCTTCCGCCTGAACCAATTCACGGACGTCGCGGACATTGTCGATGGCGTCTTGAGCCCGGTTTTGGCGTGAAGTCGAGATCGAACGTCTTGCGTCGCCGCTCTCTAGCAGGGCGGCGATTGTGTTTTGCTGCGGCAAGCGTTTTGGGCGCCTTGCCGCCCACTTGAACTATTTTCGCTTCTGTCATATGATGTGGCCTGTGGAAAGCGCCCTCATTGCGTTTTCCATTTATTCATCACTCATGCGGCTCAAGCGACAACGGGGCCTGTCGATCGGTTTTAGGGAAGCCGAGCGATCCCGTGGTCAGTGCCGCAGAGGTTAAAGGCCATATTTATGCCTCAAGTTCCCTCTATCCTGGAGTTGCTCCAGGCCGGTGTCCATTTCGGACACAAGTCGTCCCGTTGGCATCCGAAGATGCAACCGTTCATCTTCGGCGCCAGGAACGGCATTCACGTGATTGACCTCGAGAAGACGCAGGTCAAGCTTCAGCAGGCGATGGATTTCGTCCGCGACACGGTCGCCCGCGGGGGCGTCGTGCTGTTCCTCGGCACCAAGCGCCAGGCTCGCGACATCGTCAAGAAATACGCCGAGGAATGCGGCATGCCGTACGTCATCGGACGCTGGCTCGGCGGCACGCTGACCAACTTCACCGAAATCATGGCCGTCATCCGCCGCTACAACGACCTCAAGGCCCAGCAGGCCACCGGCGGTCTCGCCAAGTACACCAAGAAGGAACAGATTAAGTTCGCCAAGGAAATCGTCGAGATGGAGGAGAAGGTCGGCGGCGTCCAGAAAATCACCCGGCCGCCGGAAGCGATGTTCATCATCGACCTCAAGAAGGAAAAGACCGCTCTCGACGAGGCCCGCGAACGCCACATCCCGGTCATCGCGTTGACTGACACCAACACCAACCCGGACGAGATTGCTTATCCGATTCCGTCGAATGACGACGCGGTGAAGACCATCGAGCTCATGACGAAGCTCATGGCCGAGGCCGTCAAGGAAGGCCAGGCCGTGCGCGCGCGCCAGACTGCGGAGGCGGAGAAAGCCGCCCCGCCGGTGCGCGTGGCGTAACACGTAGCGGCGCGACCCTGTCGCGCGCCACCTAATCCCAACCAACATGGCAATTGACACCCAAACCGTCTCCGAACTCCGCGCCAAGACCGGTGCCGGCGTCGTGGACTGCAAGAAGGCCCTTGAGGAGTGTGGCGGCGACATCGGGAAAGCCGCCGAACATCTCCGCAAGAAAGGCATCGCCAAGGCCGGCACGCGCGGCGAGCGAACGACCAAGGAAGGCATGGTTCACGCCTACATCCACCCGAACAACATGATGGGCGTGCTTGTTGAGGTGCAGTGCGAGACGGATTTCGTCGCCCGCACCGACGCCTTCCAGCAGTTCGTCCATGACGTGGCCATGCAGATTGCCGCGACCAACCCTCTCTATCTGTCCCCGGACGCCATCCCGCCGGAGGTCGTCGAGAAGGAGAAGGAATTGGCCATGGCCGAGTTCGAGGGCTCGAGCAAGCCGCGTGAGGTCATCGAGAAGATTGCCGAGGGCAAGCTCGCCAAGTTCTACTCCGAGGTCTGTCTCCTCAATCAGGCGTTCATCAAGGACGAGGACAAGACCATTGAGGAACTGCTCAAGGAGAAGATCGCCACGACCGGCGAGAACATGCGCATCACGCGGTTCGTCCGCTTCGCGCTGTCCGAATAAAGGCCATTGTTGACTGAAGAAACGTCCTGACCTTGTGTCAGGGCGTTTTTGGTCGCTAAACTTGACAATCCCAGAATTTTTTGCTTAAATACTTGGTTGTTTCCGCGTTCTGCGGGGACGCAAAGACTCTTTAAAAGAGACAGCAGACAACCAACAAGGACGGCAACGCCATGGGCGCGGCCGCAACGGTGAGACAGTGGCTACATTAAGATTGCATCGGCTGGGTCGGCACACGGGACGCAACGAGATCGAGCCTTCGTGTGGGTTGCTGGACGTCGTCAATCGCGGTGGCAGCATTGCCAGGCGCATCGTCGTGGACTGCGGTTCGGTCATCGACCGTCGCGGTTCGGAAGAGACCTTCAGGACGCCGGATTTCTCGGCGTTCGGTGACGGTCGGAAGATCGGCTCCGTCTACCTGACGCACGCGCACAACGATCACGTCGGCGGGTTGCCGGGTTTGGCGCCGCACCTTGCGCCGGACGCGCTCATCTACGCCACGACCCCGACGGTTCAGGTGCTCGAGTACCTGCTCGACCGGGAGATCGAAACCTGGGACAGCGACACGGACAGTCTCGCCAAGCCCTACGGAAGGAGAGACGTCATCGACGTCTTGAGCCGTCTGCAGGCCATCGAACGGCCTGGCCAGCACGAGATTGGCGGTCTCGACACTTGGGTTCAGCCAACCGGTCACATTGGCGGAGCGTGTTCGTTCACGTTCCGGATCGATGGGTGCAACGTGCTCTACACGGGTGACGTGTGTGATCACGATCAGCCCAGCATCCTGGGCGCCGTGCCCACTCCGGACGAATGGCGTCCGGATGTCGTGCCCGGCACCGACTGCACCTACGGCGCGACCGAAGCGGAGCCGCCGAACTGGCGGGCCGAGATGGACCGGCTGGCGGACAAGTGCGACGAGACGCTTCGGCGCGGAGGCAAGATGTTGATCTACGTCTTCTCCCTGCACCGCGGCGGCACCGTGGCCGGCGAACTGGCACGGCGCGGCATCACCCAGAGCGGCCAGGTTTTCCTCGACGGCACCGCTGCCCGTTTGGCACCGATGATGACCGACCCTAGCTATTCCTGGTGCAACCGGGACCGGCAAGTCAGTCTGAAGGGCGTCAAGCTCATCGAGGATCGTCAGATGCGCCAAATCGTGGCCGAGTCCGTCCGCAGCCTCATCGCCATCGTGCCGCCCGGCATGGGTGGCCCAGGCGGCTGCGGCACCTGGTGGCGTCAGCGTTTCTTGCCGGTTCCGGGAGCCACCGTGGCTTTCACCGGCTACGTGGCTGAAGGGACGGACGGGGACAAGATCCTCAAGGCGGCCAAACTCCGAGACGAGTTGGGCCGGAATCCGGACGTCACGTTCAGCCAGCGGCACAGCCAACGCGAGACGGTAGTCAGGACGATGTCGCTTCGTTGCGACGTCGAACACTATCGCCTCGGCGGGCATAACGGCCGTCGGCGGACGATCGACGGGATTCATGGCTTGGGAGCCGAGGTCGTCGTGGTCTCCCACGGCAGTCCAGCCGCTCTCGACAGCGTGACCGCCGAACTGCGGTCGCGCGGCGGCATGACCGTCTTCCCGGCCCACGAGCGTCCGGCCATCGAGGTTAGTCTGTAGCGCTTCGAACATGAGGGGTGAGTGCCGTCTGGCGCTCGCCCCTCTTATGTTTCGTATTTCTTCAAAAACTGCCGGGGAGTTTTAGTGTGTGCCCCATGAACAAAAGCTGAAGCCGTTCGCAGTGTGCGAACGGCTTCGTCAGAAGGGGATGTCGGGATCTAACACCGTGAAGTCAGGAAAAAAGCCTGACTCGTCCGCGTCCCGGAGACAACCGCGCTCCAGCATCTCCGAGAGGATCACGTTCTGTCTTTCGGCAAAAGCCATGTCTTCAATCAGCCGGCGCGCCCAGATGCGCTCCGGATGGCCACAATCGCCTGAACCCCGGCGATGATCGTAGTGGTAGGCGCCGCAAGAACAGGTTTCGTAGAGGCCGAGCCTTTTAGCCATTTCACGCATGATTCTACAGCGCGGCCTTGTGGGCCTGCACCCGTACGCATGGAAATGACCCCGGCATTTTTTCGGCCGCTTGGAAGCGTTTTGCGCCCAGACCGGCGCGTACTTATACTTCCGACGCCCGGGAGAGGGCTTCTTTTTCTCCGCCTTCTCTTTGGTGTGGTCAGACCGCTTGCATTTCTTGCTTTTCGACTTCGCCCCAGGAGGGCTCGGTCGGCTCTTTTTATTGGCCAACACTGCCTCCTTGAGTTGATGTTGTTCGGCCTCATCTTACCGATAATGACCCGATTGTCAACCTTCGAATCTCTCGCATTTTTCCGTTTCTGTGGATAAACTCGTCATAAGCAAATAACGTTTTTCGGGTTTGCCTCGGCAAAATCCCGCCGAAATGATAGGATATCCGAAGTGGTTACTACAAACTACAAACTAAAAACTACCAACTAACCAATATGTCTATCCGCGTTGCCATCAACGGGTTCGGTCGCATCGGACGACAAGTCTTGAGCGCCATGGTCGAGAAAGGTATTCTCGGCCGTGACATCGAGGTTGTCGCCGTCGTCGATGTTTCCACCGATGCCGAATATTTCGCCTACCAGCTCCGTTACGATTCCGTGCACGGTCGGTTCAAGGGCACCGTCAGTGCCGAGAAGAGCAAGCCGGAGCTCGAAGATGCCGACATCCTCGTGGTCAACGGACATAAGATCCAGTGCCTCATGGCCGTGAAGGAACTGTCCACCCTGCCATGGAAAGATTTGAAGATTGACCTGGTGCTCGAATGCACCGGCCTGTTCAATGATTCCGAGAAGGCCAAGGGCCATCTCGCCGCCGGCGCCAAGAAGGTCCTGCTTTCCGCGCCGGGCAAGGGCGAGGTCAAGACGCTCGTCTTGGGCGTTAACGAGAACGAGTACGATCCGGCCAAGCACGACATCGTCTCGAACGCCTCCTGCACCACCAACTGTCTCGCGCCGCTTGTCCACGTCATCATGAAGGAGGGCATCGGCATCGAGACCGGCCTCATGACCACCATCCACTCGTACACCGCGACGCAGAAGACGGTGGACGGTCCGTCCAAGAAGGACTGGCGCGGCGGCCGGGCGGCGGCCATCAACATCATCCCGTCGACCACCGGCGCGGCCAAGGCCGTCGGCGAGTGCATCCCGGCGGTGAAGGGCAAGCTCACCGGCATGTCGTTCCGCATCCCGACGCCGGATGTTTCCGTCGTTGACCTGACCTTCCGCTCGGTCCGCGACACCTCCATCGAGGAGATCGACCAGCTCATGCGCAAGGCGTCCGAGACTTACCTCAAGGGCATCCTCGGCGTGACCGACGAGAATCTCGTGTCCACGGATTTCATCCATGACGATCGCTCGGCCATCTACGACGCCAAGGCGACGCTTGAGAACAACCTCAAGGGCGAAAAACGTTTCTTCAAGGTCGTCGCTTGGTACGATAACGAGTGGGGCTACTCGCTCCGCCTCGCCGAGATGGCCGTCCTGCTCGCGAGCAAGATGCTAGGCGACGGGAAGAAATAAATATTGTAGCGGGCGGGTTTATCCCGCCACCACCGTAACAAGAGTCTGAATTATGGTGGTGCAGGGGTAAACCCTGCCGCTACGCAAGCCATGCCCCTCTTCCCTGGTTGGCAATTCGACGCGGTCATCGCCGTCATCATCGCGGCGGTGCCACTTTATGTTGTTGAGTTGTGGGTGAAGAGGAAGAAGTTGGCGCTTGGCTCCATGCGGCCTTTCTTCGCCGTCCTCGCCGTCGTCTTCTGGCTCGCGGTTGTGTATGGCAGTTTCATCGCGCCGCGTTTCCTGACCGTCAAGGAATATCCGGTGGCGCTCGGCGAAACCGGCGCACATCTGCGCGTTGCCATCGTGAGCGACATGCATTTCGGCCCGTACAAGGGACTCGCCTGGGCCGAAAAGGTCGTTCGCGCGACTAACGACGCGCAACCTGATTTGATCATCTTGGACGGCGATCTGGTCACAACCGCAGCCGGCACGGCGGCCTTTTCCGCATTCCGCGGCTTCCGCGCGCCGCTCGGCGTTTGGGCCGTGCTCGGCAATTACGACTATCGCGTCGGCGCGGTCACGGTGCGCGAGCGGCTCGGCTCGGTCGGCGTGAAGACCCTCGTGAATCGCGCCATTCAGCTGCCGGATGTCGTCGAGGATCACCCGCAGACCTGGCTCATCGGCATTGACGACATGGAATACGGCCACGACGATTGGGACAAGGCGCTCGCTGGCGTGCCGGATAATGCTTTTCGCATCGTCGTCGCCCACAGCCCGGACGCGGTTCGGACGGCCGAGGTCAACAATGTCCAATTGCTCATCGCCGGCCACACGCACGGTGGGCAGATCCGCCTGCCGCTCGTCGGTCCGATTGCGCGATTGCCGATCTCCATCGGTCAGGAATACGACCAAGGCCTGTTCCGCTACGGCCGCACCCAACTTTTCATCACGCCCGGCGTCGGCGAGTCCGGCCCCCGCGCCCGCCTCTTCAGCCGACCGGAGATTTCGGTGCTGGACGTGACCTATTGACAAACGTCCGAAAACATGCGAAAGTGCCGTGTTCCTTGACAACGGCTCTTTGGTTACGCCTCGGCGGTGGGCAGCACATCTTTGATGGGCTGCCGACGGCTGGGGCGGGGCCAAGGTCTCCCGTTGTCCATCCAGCCGCACACCGCAGTTGGAATTCCGGAGGTATGAAATGAAAAAAGATTGGGAAGTGGCTTTCTACGACTGGATCATCGGTTGGTTCATTGGCATCGTGCTGTTCCCGTTCATGCGCCACGGCCGCGTCATCCAGCTGCCCAAAGGGCAGAGGGACTACACACACAGCCTGGAGGAGCTGGCGGCTCGGTCACCCAAGCGGGCGGTTCCCGAAAATCGCCGCAACCAGTGGCTGACCAGTTCATGGCGCCTGCCGATCTGGTGGAGGAAGTACCGCATCATCTTTGCCGAGACCGTGCAACCTGACTACATGAGGGGTCAGACAGTGGAATGCCTATATTGGAGCGCCCACTATAGCTGTTGGCAAAAAAGTTGGGGACAATGGCCGAGTACGGTCGGCCCCGACGACGTCATCATCGTTCCGTGGTGGTGAACCAACGCTGCTCGGCCTCGCCAGACATTTCCAAGCCGGCCCTCGGCTTGGGACAACGATCCGTCCGCCTGTCGGGACGGATCGTTTTAGTAATGAAAAGCCGGCCTCGCGGTCGGCGTTTTCGTGAATAATCATTTTTTCTGCGATTCCGGTCTCGGCGGATACCGGCGTTCGGGCAGAAGGGGTTCGGGAATACCCCAGATGTCGTCAACTGATTCCGCGTGATCGTTCCAGATATTGATGTTAATCTCTCCCTCATGGCTTGGCCTGGTGTCAAATTCAGCTGACCAGGTTTTCCCTTCGATATACCAGTGCCACTTCGAAAGGGCGTCCGGAAGGGGGTCGTCGGCGCGGAATTTCTTTTTGGCGTTTTGCGTGACCCAGGCGGCCGCCTTTTCGTATTCGTCGGCCTCGGCTTCGTATTTCTCGACCCTCTCGGCGTGTTCCGCTTCCAGGCGTTCGTAGATTTTCCTGATGGCGTCAGGCGACGCGACAAAAGCCCTTTCTTGATTTTCGAGCACCGGCACCTTATACAACCACCTGTCCCATCCGTCCGAATCGCGGTCTTTGCCGAACACCGAATAGTTGATCTGGAGCCGGCCCGAGGGAAGGTCCAGCTCGTAGCCCCAGATCACCATCAAGGATTCCGTTGGCTCGAACTCGCCCCTGGTGTTGTGCGATTCGCGGCGCGCCAGGGTCGCATTATCCGCGTGTTTCAGCCTGTAGCTTTCGCCGTAACTCAATTCATACCCTTCACCAAAATTTGCTGTTATCGGTTCCGCCAAGAGCGACTCCATCGCCTCAAACACCTCCTGATCGCGCCGTTCGTCGAGAAATTCGTCGGACAAGCCGCTCAACGCGACCAGCTCAAACGCGCGGTCCACCTTGGCCTGCAGGGGATTGGTTTCCTTCATTTCGGGATTTGGTGCGCCTTCGCGGAACATAATTATTTTTATTCCCTGAGCGTGGGAGCCTGCCCTGAGCGGAGCGTAGCGGAGTCGAAGGGTCGAAGGGTTACCTTATTCAATGCAGCAATCAATGGCCTTCTTCACGAGGTCGCCGAGCTTGCCCATGAGGCCCTTCTTTTCCGTGTCGTGGCGGTTGACCGCGTTGTCGTCGATGGCCTTCACACCTTCCGCCTTCACGACGCCGAGATTGAGCCCCCAGAACAGGGCATAGACGCCGTAGGCCTTCTCGAACAGTTCCCGCGCCTGGTCCTTGCGGCCGGCACCGAGCGCTTTCGTGCCGACTTCCATGATGCGCATGGACGCGGCGAGCAGGTGCTTCGAGATGCACCAGACCTCGCCTTCGGGATTCTTCACGAGCTTCTTCATCAGCTGCTTGCGCGTCTCGCGCACCTCGGCGAGCAGGTCGTAATACTGCGGCTGTTCCATCTTCGCGCCGGTGAAGAACAGGTGCTCCTCGATGGAGACGAGGTTCATGACGGCGATGGAAAGGTCCTCATCCGAGGAAAGGTCGGCCTTGTTGTCGGCCTTCATCTTGTCGAACCGCGCGAGCAGATCGTCGAGCTTCTTGTTTTCGGCGTCGTTCATATTTTTCATCTTGCCCTCGACTTCGCTCGGGCAAGAACAAATATTCCCCGAGCGAGCGTAGCGAGTCGAGGGGTATTTCAATGTTTAGTAATCACGTAAAAAACCAAACTCAACGCCAAGAGCGGCGCGACCGGCATGGCGACCTTCTGGAAAGGGAAGTGGGCGCGGCCGCCGTTTCGGGCTTTCATAATTTCATAGGCCTTGGCCATGGCGCCGAACACCACGCCGCCGATGGCCGAGCCGAGCAGGACCTTGTCCATGCCCCAGAGGGAGTTGAGCGGATGCCCGACGATGCCCTCGTACCAGAGCGGGACGAAGACCATGGCCACGTAACCGGCGAGCCAGACCCAGAAGTCGGCCGGAAATCGCCAGCGCGGTTTTTTCGCGGCCAACCAGTTCACGGTCCAGGCCGTCATGGAGACGATGAGGGCGCCGATCCAGAGGCTGGTGACGGTGTCGTCCACGCCGAACCAGCGCGTGAGGCCGAGACCGGCGCCCACGGCCACGGTGCAGACCGGGCAGACGGCGGACGCGGCAAGGGGCGCGGCGGCGATAGCGGCAAAAAAAGCGGTTGTAATCGCGGATTTGGTGAATTTCATAGGGGATTTCCGCTTCAATATAGCAAAGAAAGCGTTTTTGCGCAATCCTTGCGGGACAGCCGCGTTGTTCTGCCCCTCGACAGGCTCGGGCCAGAACGTATTTCTTACCCGAGCGGAGCGAAGCGGAGTCGAGGGGCGCTGACGCCGAGTGCATCCAATTTGAGAAAATGCTAAGATATCCGCATCAATCTTCATCATGATCATATGGTTCTCAACACCATCGCCAAGCTGAAAAGCCTCAAGAACAAGCGCGTGCTCCTGCGCGTTGATTTCAACATCCCGCTCGGCAAGGGCGGCAAGATTGGGCCGGAGGAGGACGCGAAAATCCGCGCCTCGCTCCCGACCATCGAGCATCTTCTGAAAGCCGGCGCGAAAGTCATCGCCGTCTCGCACCTTGGCCGGCCAAAGAAATGCGAGGAGAAGTATTCGCTCGCGCCGGTAGCCAAGCATCTCACCAAACTTCTGGGCAAGAAGGTGCTGTTTGTTGATGATTGCCTCGAGGACGGCGAGAAGGTTGAAAAGCGGTTGGCAAAGCTGGGTGCCGGCGAACTCGCCTTGCTCGAGAACATCCGTTATTACCCGCAAGAGGAGAAGAACGATAAGAAGTTCGCCAAGCGGTTGGCAGGGCTCGCGGACATCTACGTGAACGATGCCTTCGCGACCTGTCATCGCGCCCACGCCTCGACCGAAGGCGTCGCACATTTCCTGCCCGCTTACGCCGGCTTGCTCGTCGAAAAGGAAGTTGCCTCGCTCGATCGCGTGCTCAAGAAACCGAAGAAGCCGTTCATCGTGCTCATGGGCGGCGCGAAGATTTCCTCGAAACTGCCGACGCTCAAGAAGATGCTCGCGGTCGCGGACAAGGTGCTCATCGGCGGCGCGATGGCCAACGCCTTCTTCAAGGCGATGGATCTGCCGGCCGGCAAGGCGCCGATTGACAAGGAGGACGTGAAGCTGGCGAAGCAATTATTGAAAAACAAGAAACTCATCTTGCCGACCGACGTTTTGGCCGCGACGGGCTTGGACGAGAAGGCCAAGGCGCGGTATTGCCCGGTCGCCGAGGTCAAGCCGAACGAGTATATCCTCGACATCGGCGCGCTGTCGATTGGCGATTACGCGGCCTTCATCAAGTCGGCGCAGACCATCGTCTGGAACGGGCCGCTCGGTTTGTTTGAGGTGCCGAAGTTCGCCCACGGCACGGTCGCCCTCGGCCGCATCATAGCGGCGCGCTCCAAGGGGCGTGCGTTCGGCGTGGTCGGCGGCGGCGAGACCATCGCGGCCGTCGAGCGCACCGGCATGGCCGAGTGGGTTGACCACATCTCGACCGGCGGGGGAGCGATGCTTGAATACCTCTCCGGCAAGCCGCTCCCGGGCATCAAGGCGCTGATGAGGAAGTGAATCCCGAACCAATAAACGCCAAAGACGGCTCTCGTCACGGAGCTGTCTTTAGTATGATAATCAGGCTAACTTTACCGCAGAAGTGCGTTCGGGGGCGAAAAGTGGTAAAATACCTTCATTAATATAGGTGGGGCGAGACAGGGTCTCGCCGCTACAGATTCAATTTGGAAACAATATGGACAACCCACTCAAACCCAGTTGCTGCGGCGGAAAGAAATGCGTCGTCATGGCCGTCATCGTCGGCATCGTTCTTCTTTCGCTTGCCGCTTGGCTCGGGCTCAAGGCCAGGAACGCGGCGCGCGAATACAAGTTCATCGGCGTGCCGATCGAGCGCAACACCATCACCATGATGGGCGAGGGACGTGTCACGACCCAGCCGGACATCGCCAACATCCAGCTCGGCACGGTCATCGAGAAGTCGACGGTATCGGCCGCCCAGAAGGAAAACACGCGCATTATGAACGCGCTCAATGATCTGTTGGCTGCCGCTGACGTGAAAAAAGCCGACGTGCAAACGGCCAATTATTCCATCTCGCCTCAATATGACTGGAACAACGGCAAGCAAACCCTGCGCGGCTACCAGGTCAGTCAGGATTTGCGCGTGAAGATCCGCAACCTGGACAAGATCGGTGACATTATCGGCGGCGCCGGACAACTCGGTGTCAACCAGGTCGGCGGCATTGAGTTCACGGTGGACGAACCGGAAGCCATCAAACAGCAGGCGCGCGTCAAGGCGCTCGAGAATGCCAAGGAGAAGGCAAAGGCGCTCTCCGACGTGGTTGGCCTCAAGCTGAGACGCGTCATCAGCTTCAACGAGAACATCTCCGAGCCTTACTACAACGCGCCATACGCTGCCAAATCACTGGACATGGGCATGGGCGGCGCGGCGCCCGCCCCGACTATCCAGCCCGGCAGTTCGGAATACGTCATTGATGTCAACGTAACCTACGAGGTTGAATGAAAACTATGGGAACAAAAATCAAGAACATCAAGGCGAGAGAAATTCTCGACTCCCGTGGCAACCCGACGGTGGCGGTGGACATGGAACTGGAAGGCGACATCCGCGCCTCCGCTTCGGTTCCGTCCGGCGCCTCGACCGGCACGCGGGAGGCCTTGGAGTTGCGTGACGGCGACAAGAAGCGCTACGGCGGCAAGGGCGTCCTGAAGGCGGTGGCCAACGTCAACAATATTATTGCCCCCAAGCTGCGCGGCATGGACGTGACGAAACAGCGCCGTCTGGACGAGGTCATGCTCGACCTCGACGGCACGGAGAACAAGACCAAGCTCGGCGCGAACGCCATCCTCGGCGTGTCGCTCGCGGCGGCACGCGCCGCGGCCGCGCGCAAGGACGTGCCGCTCTACCAGTGGATTCGCCAGGCTTACGACCTCACGGTCAAGGGCACGCCGATGCCGCTCCCGATGATGAACATCCTGAACGGCGGGGCACATGCGGACTGGACCATCGATTTTCAGGAATGCATCATCATCCCGAAGCAAAAGCTCTTCCGCGAGCGCGTCCGTTGTGGCAGTGAGGTCTATCACGCGTTGGGGAAAATCCTCAAGAACAAGGGCTTTTCGACGGGCGTCGGCGACGAGGGCGGGTACGCGCCGCGCCTGCCGTCGAACGAGGAGGCTTTCAAGCTCATCCTCGATGCCATCGAATCGTCGGGCTACGCCCCGGGGCGTGACGTGATGGTCGGCATGGACGTGGCCGCTTCGGAGTTCTACGACAAGGCGCGCGGCGTCTATCAGCTGAAATGCGAGAAGCGCGAGCTGTCCTCCACGGAGATGATTCGGCTCTACGAGAAATGGCTGGCCAAGTATCCGATTATGACCATCGAGGACGGTCTATCGGAGCTTGACTGGGACAATTGGGAAGCGCTCACCAAGAAGCTCGGCAAGAAGCTGGCGCTTGTTGGCGACGACATCTTCGTCACGAACGCGAAAATCCTCGACCAGGGCATCAAGCGCGGCGTCGGTAACGCCATCCTCATCAAGGTCAATCAGATTGGCTCGCTTTCGGAAACGATGGACACCATCGCCCTCGCGCGCGAGCACGGTTACAAGCTTGCTATCTCGCACCGTTCCGGCGAGACGGCCGACACCTTCATCGCGGATCTGGCCGTCGCCGTCGGCGCGGAGTTCATCAAGACCGGGTCTCTCGCCCGCAGCGAGCGGTTGGAGAAGTACAACCGGCTGATGGAGATTGAGCTGGAAGGATAAGCTGATGGGCTATAAAGTTGGTTAGCTATTAAGAAGACCCGCCGCGAGGCGGGTTTTCGATTTTTAGCCAAGATTTCGGGGCCAGGAGTGGCACTTTTGTACCACGCACCTAAAAGGGCGATGCCGTTTGACAGCCCCACCCGCCGGCGGTAATGTCCCGCCAGGAGTCCTCTTCCCCAAGAAAGGGAAAGACATGATAACAATCGAAGTCGACGCCCTCGTGCTCTTTATCCTCCAGGATGCCAATCGGGTGTCCATCCGCCAGCTGAACGAAATCAAGACGCGCGTGCAGCGGAAGTACGCCGAATCGCCGGACTGGGTTTACGTGGAGGTGGTCACCAACGCCCTCGTCTCCTTCACTAACCGTTGGCACGACGCGTTCGAGTGGACGGACGGGATTATCCGGCGCACGAGGCCACTCACCGGCACCGAACGCTCCGCGATTCCCACACTCTTCGAGATGAACGTGCCCAGCCCCATCCGTGAGGACGTCACCCAGATCATCGACGAGGTCATGAGCGACCCCCGTCTGCGCGACTGACGGCCTCGTCCGTCATTGCCCGCCCGACCGCCCTTGCGGCCGGGTTTGTTTTTTGACGGCGGGGCGAGAGGTTGACGCCGCAGCTATTTTCCGTCATCCTGACCATGCAAGTTAACCGGAAAATTATGCCTATCAAACCCAAGAAGAAATCCGCGAAGATGACCAAGGACCAATGGCTCTTGTTGCTGCTCAATGACTCCGACTCGTTCGTGAAGACCAAGGCGGCGATGAAACCGGCCGTCGAAGCGGCTTTGGCCAAGCGGCGCGGACTCAAGCCCGCGGACGCGGCGCGACTAAGCAAGATTCTTGATATGCTCGTTGGTTTCGCCGCGCGCCTGTACGTCGAGGACATCTGGGCGAATCGTCGCGAGACGTTTGCTGCTTACGCCGACTGGTTCCTCAAGGAAGCGGTGAAAGGATACGACACCAAGATCGGCCAGGTTGACTCGGACAAAATCCGCGAACGTCTGCAGGAACATTTCGGCGGTTGCTCCGGTGGCAGTTGCGGGCATGGGCATTGAGGTTGGGGAGTGGAAAGTGAAAAAGTGTAAAGTGTAAAGTGGAAAGCTTGACCGTCTTTCTTCAATTTTATACTTTTTTACTTTGTGACTTTCCAACCCTCTCTCCACTTTATAGTTTCCAACTTTTCAACTTAAAAAAACGTGCCCCGTGCCGCAAGCGAATGCAGCACGGGGTTTTGGTCGAGAGATGGCGTTCGGTTAGCGGAACGAGCGGTTTGAGGGCTGACCCCAGAGCGCGATGCTTGCGAAGAGCGCTAAGGATGAGACAAAACAAACGAGTATCATGGCCAGCAGCACCCACCCGTGCGTCATCAGGCTTCGCCAGGTGTTGGCGGCGACAGTCGTTGACGTAAAGGCCGTCGTGTAGGCCGAGGCGATACAGACCACGATGCCCGCAACCAAGCCGTGCGCGCCGTGTCTGTGTCTCGCAATGGCGGCGCTGACCACGAGCACCGCCAGCGGAAGGCATACGCGTTCCCACGGGAGGTACAGTTCCGGCCGGTTGAATATCATGTACTGACCAACGGCACAGCACGCCATGACCATCGTCGGCAGGATGGCGGACGGCCTAAGGAGCGACACTATATACTTGCTAGTTGAACTCACGGTATTCCTCCGGCGCAAAGCGACTGTCGATATCCTAGCCATTGAGTGCCTATTTGTCCAGCCCGGGGTGGACGGTCTTCAACCGAGATTCGCCTGAGCCTAATTTGCCGGATCCCCACACAACAAACAGGCCGATCTTTTGTTTTTCCCTTGCTGTTTTTTCCATAAAACCGACCATTTCTCCGCCGCTGCGGAAGCTCCTTTAATCCCGCCTTAAAACGCGCTATAATATAAAGGTAATGAATATGCCAAAAAAGGCCTCAAAACCTGCCCGTCCGGCGCCGGTCGTTTTGGCTGTATTGGACGGCTGGGGCATCGCTCCGCCGGCCAACAGCAACGCCGTCACCCTCGCTAAAACGCCGGTGCTCGACGCCATCCGCGCCCGCTATCCGCACACCCAGCTCATGGCGCATGGCCGTTACGTCGGCCTCCTGCCGGATCAGGAGGGAAACTCCGAAGCCGGTCACATGAACATCGGCGCCGGCCGCATCGTGCGGCAGGATATCGTTTACGTTTCCGAAGCCATCAAGGACCGCACCTTCTTCAAGAACATGGCGTTCAAGGAGGTCTTTAAGCACGCCCAGAAATACGGCACCAAAGTCCATCTCTTGGGCCTCATGTCCAACGGCAACAGCGCCCATTCCTGCCCGGATCATCTCTACGCCATGCTCAAGCTGTGCCACGAGGAGGGCATGGACAAGGTGCGGCTTCATCTCTTCACTGACGGCCGCGACTCGCCGCCGTTCTCGGCCACGCGGCTCCTGCATGACCTGGAGCCCAAGCTTTATCCGAACCAAGCCATCGCCACCATCATGGGCCGGTTCTACGCCATGGACCGCAACAAGCGTTGGAATCGCATCGAGATGGCTTACAACGCCATCGTGAACGGCGAGGGTCTGGTCGCCCCAAGCGCGCACGCGGCCATCCTGCACGGTTACAACCGCGGCGAGAGTGACGAGTATCTCCTGCCGACGGTCATCACCGACGATGAACACCGGCCGCTGGGCGCGGTCGGGGACAACGACGTCTTCATCTACTTCAACTTGCGGTCTGACCGCGCCCGTGAGCTGACCAAGTGCTTCGTGCAGAAGGATTTCGAGCTGCACAACGAGAACGCCTTCAAGCGCAAGCGCGTGCCGAAGAACACCCGCTTCGCCGCCATGACCGACTTCGGCCCTGACCTGCCCCACGTTTTCACCGCCTTCCCGAGTCGCGACATCCAGCTCGGCATGACCGAGGTGATGGCACCGCTCCGCCAGTTCTACATCGCCGAATCGGAGAAGTACGCCCACGTCACCTACTTCTTCAACGGCGGTTTCGCCGACACGCGAGCCGGCGAGGAGCGCATGCGCATCCCGTCCCCGTTCATCGCCCATTACGACGACAAGCCGGAGATGCGCGCCCCGACCATCGCCTCCGAGGTCGTGCGCCGCATCAAGAACGGACAACATGATTTCATCTGCCTGAATTTCGCCAACCTTGACATGGTCGGCCATACCGGCAACCTGGCGGCCACGGTCAAGGCAATGGAGTCGGTGGATGTCTGCTTGGGACAGATTCATGAGGCCGTGAAGGAAGCCAAGGGGCATCTTGTCATCACGGCCGACCACGGCAACGCCGAGTGCAAGGTCAACCCGCAGACGGGAGAAGTCATGACCGAACACACGACCAATCCCGTGCCGTTCATCCTGGCCAGCGAGAAGTTCCGCCGCGCCCGTCTTGGCGACGGCATGCTGGCCGACATCGCCCCGACCATTCTCGATATCATGGAATTGCCAAAGCCGGTGGAAATGACCGGTTTCTCCCTCCTGCGCAGCTGACGCTATGATGCCTGTTCGGGGAAAACCGAAGCCGGTCCTGCTCCTCATTTGTGACGGTTGGGGCGTCGCCCCGCCGGGCGAGGGCAATCCGGTCGAGGCCGCGAACACGCCGGTTTTCGACGAGCTCATCCGCACCTATCCGACCGTGACGGTGCGCGCTTCCGGCGAGGCCGTCGGCCTCTCTTGGGGCGAGATGGGCAATTCGGAAGTTGGTCACCTGACCATCGGCGCCGGCAAGATCTTCTACCAGTCCCTGCCTCGCATCAACATGGCCATCCAGACCGGCTCGTTTTTCAAGAACGAGGTTTTTTTGGGCGCGGTCGAACAATGCAAGAAGAACGACTCGACCTTCCACGTCATGGGCATCGTCAGTCCCGGCGGCGTTCACGGCTCGGACGAGCACATCTACTCGCTGGTCCAGCTGGCGGCCCAGAACGGCATCAAGAAAATTGCCGTGCACGCTTTCCTGGACGGCCGCGACAGCATTTTCAACAGCGGCATCGAGTTCGTCCGTAATCTGCAGAGTCGGATGGAGCAGTTGGGCAGTGGCCGCATCGCCGACCTGTCCGGCCGCTTTTGGGCGATGGATCGCGACAACCGCTGGGATCGCGTCGAAAAGGCGTATAACGCCATCACCGGCAAGGGCGCGGACAAGACGCATGAGGATCCGGTCAAGGCCATCGAGGAGTCATACGCGAACAAGGTCTATGACGAGGAATTTGTGCCGACCATCATCACGGCCGGCGGCCAGCCGGTGGCGCCGGTGCGAGACGGCGACGCCCTCATCTTCGCCAACTTCCGGCCGGATCGCGCGCGCCAGATCGCCCAGGCCTTCTGCGTGCCGGATTTCAGCAAGTTCGCGCGCGAGCCGATCAAGGACCTGTATTTCGCCACGATGATGCAGTACGAGAAAGGGACGCCGGCGCACGTCGCCTATCCGCCGGAGATGGTCGAGACCTGCCTGGCCAAGGTCGTGTCCGACGCCGGGCTGAAGCAGCTGCATATCGCCGAGACGGAAAAATATGCGCACGTCACCTTCTTCATGAACGGCATGCGCGAGGAGCCGCTTCCCGGCGAGGAACGCGTCATCATCCCGTCGCCGCGCGTTTCCTCCTACGACCAGGCGCCAGCCATGTCCACGCCGAAACTCACCGACCGCATCATCAAGGAAATCCAGGACCAGAAATTCGACCTCATCATCTGCAATTTTGCCAACGCCGACATGGTCGGTCACACCGGCAAGTTCGAGCCGACCAAACAGGGCGTGGAGGTGATTGACCAGTGCCTCGGCCGCCTCGTCCCGGCGCTTCTGGAGGCGGGCGGAGTGATGGTCATGACGGCCGATCATGGCAACGGCGAAGAGGTGCTGAACCTGCAGACCGGCGAAATTGACAAGGAACACAGCACGAACCCGGTGCCGTTCCTGGTGGTTGGGCGGGAGTTCCAGGGGCAGGCTTCGCCTTCGGGAGAAACGGTCGGCGGCGACCTTTCCATCATGCCGCCGGTCGGCATGCTTGCCGACACCGCGCCGACGGTGCTTAAGCTCCTCGGCGTGCCCCAGCCGGCCGAGATGACGGGCTGTCCGTTGATTTAACAGATTGTAGCGGGAGGGTTTACCCCTCCACCACCGAAATGTATTATGGTGGTGCGGGGACAGTTTGGCTCGCATATAATCGGAAATTGCTCGCCAAACCCGGGGCGGCCCATGCCGCCCGTGTGGCGCTCCAAGTCTTCGCGCCACACCCCGCCGCTACGATTTTTTATGCCTGAATTGCCAGAAGTCGAAACCATTCGTCGCCAATTGGAGAAGGAAGTCATTGGCCGCCGCGTCGAGGTGGTCAATATTGGTTTTGCCGGGCGGCTGAACGTGCCGGCCAAGCGATTTGCCGACGCGCTGAAAGGCACTGCGTTCAAGTCCATCGGCCGGCGGGCCAAGCTGCTGGTTCTCGGTTTCTCGAACGGCCAGTCCGTGTTGGTTCACCTCAAGCTGACGGGCGGCTTCCGGCTGATGCCGAAAGGGGCGGTGCCGGGCAAGCACGACCATGTCGTCTTCCGCCTCTCCGGGGCGCACGATCTTTTTTTCAGCGATTTCCGAAAGTTCGGCTACCTGAAACTCATACCCACGAAGGATGTGGCGGCTCATCTGGAAAAGGAAGGTTTCGGGCCGGAGCCGCTCGAGAAAAATTTCACCGCCGAAAAGCTCGAAGCCTGCCTTCTGCGCCACCCGAAGCTCAAGGTCAAGCAGGCGCTCATGGACCAGCGGTGCGTCGCCGGCGTCGGCAACATCTACGCCGACGAATCGCTTTGGACGGCGAAGATTGCGCCGACACGTCAGGTCAAGAGCGTCAAGGAAAGAGAATTCGCGCGTCTGCGCGAGGCTGTGGTCACGAGCCTCAAGAATTCCATCCGGCGGCGCGGCACCTCGGCGGACAATTATTTTGATCTCTACGGGAAAGAGGGGACTAACGTGCGCTACCTGAACGCCTACGGCCGCGAAGGCGAGCCCTGTCCGCGTTGCGGCACGCCGCTCAAGAAAATCCGTCTTGCTGGCCGCGGCACGGTGTATTGCCCGAAGTGCCAGAGATAGCGATTAGTGAGTAGCTAGTAGCAAGTAGTGAGTAGTTACTTAAACAATTGCTTACGACTACTAGCTACTTGCAACTAGCTACTAACTACAAAAGCCCGGCACCGAGGTGTCCGGGCTTTGTCGCATGAGCGGCGTCGAAACTCGCCGAAAGGGCTTACGACATTGGGGCGGTCTTCTCGTCCGGTTCTTCGGCAGGCTCCGCAGGAAGCACGACGCCGAATTCGGCAATCAGGAAGTCGATGGCTTCCCTGTCCGTGACGACGATTGGGACCAGCGGTTCGGTCGAAAGCAGGGGTGCCAGCAAGTCTGGCGGCATGCCGACCGCCAGAAGCCAGTCGTGCAGCTGAAGGTTGTTTTCGTAGAGACAACCTGTCGCACCGGCTTTTTCGACCATCCTGATGTTGTCAGGGTTGTCGTCAATGAAGAAGATGTTCTTCGGTTCGCGGCACATCATCCTGATTGATTGCCTGACCAGCGCCTCGGAAGGCTTCACGGCGCCGGCGAAGCACGAGTATACGGCGCGACCTTCGGCGAAATCCATGAGTCCGCGCTTCTGCCACATCCGTTGCCAGATCGGACAGAGGTTGGAGAGGATACCTTGCGGGTAGCCGGCGCGCGTAAGCCATTGCTGGATTTCGGCCAGCCCCGTGTTTTTCATCAGGATCGGCGCCACGAGGTAGCCATGCGCGAATTCCTGCCAGGTGAGCGGTTCGGTCAGACCCAGCGCCCGAGAAATGTCCAAGCGGAACGCGTCAATCGTCGCGTGACCTCCGCACTCGAAATCATTTTGGACGCGGCGCAGGGTTCTGGCGACGGCGTCTTTGCCCTTGTCGGCAATCGCGGCGCGGAGTGTCTCCGCAACGCGCGGCACGGTTAACCAACAGTCTGGCCAGTCTTGCTCAGCTGGCCAGGAAAAAGTCACTTTACCGAGATCCCAAACAAACGAGAATCGGCGATTTCCGGCCATTTGGCCCCTTTCTGTGTAAAGGACGACTCGCGTTGCCCGTCGTTTTCCGCTGGCCGAATCGGCGGCGGATGACGGATTGCGCAGACTTTAGCAGGTTTTTAACTTATCGTCAACCCACCGCGGTCGATTTTTACAGGCGATAGCCGGTTCAGCGTGCTATACTTATCTAAATGTTACAGCTTACACGACCAAGAAAGGTTATGCGACAAAAAATCAGAATACACCTTTGGCGGACGGGATCCTTGAGGAATGCGGCTTCCATCGCTTCGGCCTTCCGGCGCGCCGGATTTACCTTAATTGAAATCATGACCGTGGTGGCCATCATCGGCTTGCTTTCCACCATCGGCACGGTTTCCTACGAAAGCGCCCGTCGCAGCTCGCGGGACACCAAGCGCGTCTCCGATGTGAAGGCCCTCCGTGAGGGGGTGGAGATGTATTTCGAGACCAACGGCGCCTATCCGCCGGACAGCGACCCCGGTCAGGGCGGCACCGTGCTCGGCGAACCGGGCGCCACCGTTTTGTCGGACGGCGGTTTCAGCGACAGCGCGGAAGGATCGGTGTATCTTCAGCGCATCCCGAAAAACCCCTTTCCCGGCGGAACACCATATACTTACCGCTCACTGACGGCTGACGGTCGGGACTGCAGCGCCCCGAAATGCGACTCCTATGCCATCCTGTTCACTCTGGAGAAAGGGGCTGGCGATTGGTTGGCCGGACCGCACGCGCTCACGACGCAAGGGTTGGTCGGTGCGGAAGGCGGCTCGGCGCCGCCTGGCGTGACCGGCGCGGGCGGCCTGATTTACGGTCTGGAGAACCTGCCGGAAGCTTTTGTCGGTTTTGCCGAGACGACGGTCGCGGAAACGACGGCGTTCGTTCAGCGCGATGACGTGCAGGCCGTCACGGAAAAAGGGGTGGCGCCGGCCATCGCCGCTGCCGCAGCCGTGAACGCCGCGGCTGCCGCCCAAGCCACGACGGCTGCCGGATCTTTCCAGTACATCCTGTTTTTCCTGACCCAGCCGATCTTGGCCATTAAGCGTCGTCGCCGCAAGCATTGGGGCACCATCTATAATTCGCTGTCGAACCTGCCGGAAGACTTGGCCATCATCCGCCTGCGCCAGGCCAGCACCAACCGGATCTTGAAGAGCGAGGTTACTGACAAGGACGGGCGTTTTTCTTTCATCGCTCCTGAAGGGCGCTATCTCCTTGAAGTGAGCAAACTGCGGTTTCAGTTCCCCAGCCAGGTGACCAAGGGTTTCCACGAGCAAGGTCAGTTCGTTGACCTTTACCACGGCGAGGAAATTCCGGTCGGCGGCGAAGGGGCGGTGCTGACGCCGAACGTGCCGATTGATCCAGTCGGCGAGGAGCAGGCCGATGACCGGACGCTCGTCCGTCAGGATCGTTGGCGGCGTTTCCAGCGGCGGTTCGCTCTTGTCGGCCCGGTCCTGGGGGGCGCGTCAATCGTCATCAAGCCGTCGGTGCTCACGGCCCTGCTTTTCCTTCTGCAGGTCGCTCTGTATTTCTTCTTCCGGCGGTTCGCCATGCCGATCCGACCCAAGAATTGGGGCGTGGTTTACGACGACGAGTCAGATCGGCCGGTGCTGAACGCCGTCGTGCGCATCTTCGCCCTGCCGTATCACAAGCTGCTCGAGTCGCGCGTGACCGACACGTTCGGCCGGTATAATTTCCGCGTCGGCACCGGCAAATATTACCTGACGGTCACCAAGAAGAATTATCTCAAGACGGAAACCGATCCGGTGGATTTTTCCGCCGCGACCGAGCCGACGTTCATCGCCGCCGACATCCCTTTGCGGCGCAGCGCTACATATAAGGAAGAGCCGGAGAGCCTCAAGGCCGGAAGGCCGGAGCCGGGGTTAAGGGCGGAGACGACCGCACCCGTGGCGGTGGCGGAAGGCAAGCCATCGGCATCCGTTGTGCCTGCGGCTGGGCCGCTGGCCGCGCCGACTCCGGCCATGTCCGCGATTGACCAGCTGGCTGAAGGGTATAAGGGAAAAGACGCCGTTCAGTCATCGGCTCCGACGGAACAGTCGGTCGAACCGGTCGTTCCGGTGGCGGTCAAGGAAGAGGTCGTGCCGGTAAGCGAGGGGGAAGTCCCGGCTGCGGCTCCCGTTGAACCGCCCCCGCCGCCGGCTGTGGAAATGCCGTCGCCTGCGGCGCAACAACCGCCATCCCCGCCGCCTGAACCGCCTCGCCAGGGTTTTGTTGACCGGCTATGATGATTGGGCTCAAGACGCGACCGGCTGGTCGGTTGGCCGAAGCCGTCGGTTGGTACGGTGCCGCCGCCCTGCTCACGGCCTATGCCCTCGTGAGCCTGCGCGTCGTCGATCCGTCGTCGGCGCTCAACGTTTTCCTTAACGTGAGCGGCGCCACCGGCATCGTGGTCGTCTCGTGGCGCAAGCACGCGTATCAGCCGGCGGTTGCCAATATTGTCTGGGCGTTGGTTGCCCTAGCCGCCGCCAGCATCAACCTTTGGCGCAATTACTCAACTCACCCCAATATGTTCCGTCCCGATGTCGAACTGTTCCGCGCGATGAACAATTTGGCTGGCCGTCAGTCATGGTTGGACGCGATTTTTCTCTTCGCATCCGAATACCTGATCTTCCTGATGGCTGGCGCCATTCTTGTCGCCGCCGGAATCGTGGTTTGGCGTGAACGTCATTTGGGGTGGCGCGATCGGCTGCGGCGGTTCCTGCAGCGCCGTTCGCCGGACGCGGATTCCGAACGGGTGTTCGTCGCCGTCGTCCGCGGTACCGTAGCCGCTGCCTTGGCGTATGTCGCGAACGCTATTATCGGCTTCATCTGGTTCCGTCCGCGGCCGTTCGTGACGCTCTACGACGTCCATCAGCTGATTGACAAGTCGCCGCTCGAGAAATCCTTCCCGTCCGATCACGCCGCCATCGCTTTCGCCATGGCCTTTGCCGCTTGCCGGACCTGGCCGCGATTTGGCGCGGCGCTCCTGGCCGCGGCCGTGCTCGTGGCCCTGGGCCGCGTCTTTGTCGGGGTGCATTACCCGAGCGACATCGTCGCAGGCGCGGCGGTCGGCATGTTTGCGGCGTGGCTCGCCGCACGGCTAGAGAGGAATTTATTGCGCCCGCGGCAGTAAGCGGCGGAGCTTTTACGTCTTCACCTATCATATGAAAGCCATCATCCTTGCCGGCGGCGGCGGCACCCGCCTGTGGCCGGCCTCACGCAATAAGTTTCCTAAACAACTTCGACCGGTCATCGGCGACCGCTCGATGCTCCGCGTCACCTACGACCGCCTGCGGCGCGGCTTTGCCCCGAAGGACATTCTTGTCGTCACCGGCGCCGCGATGCTCGGACCGGCGCGGCGCGACTTGCCGGGGTTGCCGGCTCGCAATCTCATCGCTGACCCTTATCGGAAGGACTCGTCGAACGCTCTTGCCTTCGCGCTCCTGCACCTGTTCGCGCGCGAACCGGACGAATCATTCGTCATGATTAATTCCGACGCCTACGTCAAGAACGAGCGCGAGTACATCCGCATGCTGAAAGCGGTGGAGAAGACCATCGAGGCAAATCCGAACAAGATGATTTTTGTCGGCATCCCGCCGCGCTACCCGGAAACTGGCTACGGCTACATCAAGATGGGCGCGCCAGCCGGCAGTGCCGACCGCGAGGGCCGTTACTCAATCCGTCAGTTCATCCGCTTCGTCGAAAAGCCGGACTTCAAGACGGCCGAGTCCTATCTTGCTTCTGGTGATTATCTCTGGAACCCCTCGCTCTTCGCCGGCACGGTCAGACACTTCCTAAAAGAGTTTAAGATCCACATGCCGGAGCACTACGCCATCTACGAGAAGATATTGCCGCTCATCGACCGGCCCGGCACGGCCAATAAGATCGCCGCGCTCTATGAGCAATTGGTTTCCATCAGCATCGATTTTGGCTTGATGGAACACATGAAAGAAGGTTTGGTCCTGCCGGCCACTTTTGACTGGATGGACATCGGGCATTGGCGCGCGGTGGCCGAAGCCACGGAGTCGCAAAGTCAGGTCAAGACGGATGGGCCGATTGTGAACATTGATTCCGTCGGCAACCTGGTGCGCCAGCCCAAAGGCAAGATTGTCGCCCTTATCGGCGTGAATGACATGGTGGTCGTGGATACCGGTGATGCCCTACTCGTCTGCCCCAAGGGCCGGGCGCAGGACGTGAGGAGGGTTGTGGCGGAGATGAAGAAAGACCCGCGGATGAAGAAATATCTTTAGTGGGTTATTGGGTGGTTAAGTGATTGGGTTGTTTGGTTGGTGAGAGGCGTATCCTCAACAACCAAACAACTCAACAACTCACCCTGAACATGTGAACAGGAAATTCTCCATTATTACCGTTGCTGCTTTTTTCGTCTTGGCCGCTACCGCCTGGGCTGCCGTTTTTTTCGCGACGCCGGGTCGGCCAACCAGCGCGAATTTCGAGGTGCGACCGGGCGAATCCGCCGCGGCCGTCGCTGATCGGCTGAAGCAGTCAGGTTTCGTCCACAGCGCGACGCTGTTTCGTTTTGTCCTCACGACCAGCGGATTCGACAAGGTGATCCAGCCGGGGTCATATGATTTGGGCGGTGCCGCCACCTTGCGCGAGCTGGCCGAGCGGCTGACGAAGGGCGGCATTTCCGCCACCGAGTTTGTCCTGCTCATCAAGGAGGGTGAGGATTTGCGCGACCTTCAGGAGAGCCTGAAGCGCGCCGGTTATGGTGGGGCCGACCAGCTGTATGATGTCACCGGCGAACCGGCCGCCGATTGCCGCTCCGGGAAACAGCCGCGTGATTTTTCCGGCGAATTTGCCTTCCTCAAGGACAAGCCGGACTGCGTCAGTTTGGAAGGGTATCTTTTTCCTGACACTTATCGTTTGCCGCGGGCTGCGCCGCCGGAGGACATAGTGCGGCGCCTGCTGGTCAATTTCGGCCGCAAGCTGAAAAGGGATTTGGCCGGACAAGTCGCCGCCTCTGGCCATTCGTTGCATGAGATTGTGACCATGGCGAGCGTAATCGAGAAGGAGGTTCGAACTGAGAAGGACCGGCGCTTGGTCGCCGACATCTTCTGGCGGCGTTTGGCCGAGGGCATGCCGCTTCAGGCCGATTCGACGGTCAATTACGTGGCGGGCAGCAATAAGCCGGCCGTCGGCGCGGCAGAGCTGGCCGTGGATTCGCGATATAACACGTATGTCTATCCCGGCCTGCCGCCAGGACCCATCGACAATCCCGGCCTCGCCGCGCTTTGGGATGCGACGTCGCCCGAGGCCAACGATTGGTGGTATTTCCTGACGGACAGCTCCGGTCAGGTTCATTACGCCAAAACGAACGAGGAACACGCCGCCAACAAGGCGAAGTACCTTAACCATTGATTCTTATGCCAACGTCAACCCGGTCCTATCCGATGTCAGCGCGCGGGCTGTTCGTCATGGCGGCAACATCACTCGCGTTGGTCGCCGCCGTTTTGGCTTGGCCGACGCAGCCTGTGGCGGCGCAAACGGCGGAGGAGATTCGTTCCTTTGCCGTTGACCTCGAGGTGCGCGAAGACGGCGTTCTCGCCGTGACGGAACATATCGAGTATTTCTTCCCGACCGAGCGGCACGGCATCTACCGCGACATCCCGGTGGAATACCGCGACGACCGCGGACGAACCTATCGCATTCCGGTGACGGTCACCGGCGTCGTTGATGAGCAAGGCACGGCTTGGCCGTACGAGATCGAAAACGGCCGTTCCGGATTGCGCGTGCGCATCGGCGATCCGAACCAGACGATTTCCGGCACCCGGTATTACGTCATCACATATGAATTGCGCGGTGCGCTCCGGTATTTCGCTGACCACGACGAGCTTTACTGGAACGTGACCGGCAACGGCTGGGAGGTCCCCATCAGCCGCGTTTCCGCGGTAGTTCGCTTGCCGGAAGCGGTGCCGTCCGCGAGCATGACGACAAAATGTTATACCGGCGTCAGCGGCTCCACGCGCTCCGATTGCGTGGCGGCCACTCAAGGCACGGTAGCCAACTTCGCGTCGGACGGCTTTGGCCCGGGCGAAGGGTTGACCATAGTCGTGGGTTGGGCGCCGGGCCTCATCGCCAAGATTTACCCCGAATACCCAAATCCATGGCGACCGTATCTCGTCTATCTGCTGCCACTCGCGGTTTTGACTGTCATGTACGCGCTGTGGCGCAAGAACGGCCGTGATCCGATCGGCCGCCAGACGCTCGTCGTCCAGTACGAGCCGCCGGACAAGCTGCCGCCGGCCGCGGTCGGGACGCTCATTGACGATACCGCCAACGTAAAGGAAGTGACCGCCACCATCGTGGATTTGGCCGTGCGGGGTTACCTGCGCATCAACGAGACCGAATCCCACGGGCTCATCCTGACGAGCAAGGATTATGAGTTCGAGCGGGTGAAGGACTGGCAAGCGGACGGCAGCTTGCGTAATTACGAGCGAGAGATACTGAAGACGATTTTCGGGTTGGGCGACAAGGTGCCGGTTTCCCAGCTGAAGGAGCGTTATGCCTTCAGCACGGCTCTGCCCGTCATCACCAAGCAGATGTACGAGTCAACCGTCACGGACGGGTATTTCACCGCGAACCCGGAAGCGGTGCGCAAGGGCTTCATCGGCGGGGCGGTTGGCGCCGCGGCTTTAGGATGGTTCATCGGCGTCAGCATCCTGGCTCTCTTGAATGGAAACATGGCTCACGCCGCTGTCGCGTGGTACGGAACCTGTATCATCGTCTTCGTCTTCGGCTGGTTCATGCCGCGCAAAACGGAAAAGGGCGTGATCGCCCACGAGCATGCGGAAGGCTTCCGCGAATACCTGAAAACGGCGGAAAAATACCGTCTGCAGTGGCAGGAAAAGGAGAACATCTTCGAGAAGTTCCTACCGTATGCCATGGTTTTCGGCGTCGTCGGCAAATGGGCCAAGGCCTTTGAGGGCATGACCTTGCCGCAGCCTGATTGGTATCACGGCCAGGCCTTCAGCGCCGGCGTCTTCAACGCCGCGATGTTCGAGTCGGCCTTCAATTCCATCAATACGTCCATGAATTCGGCCGTGCTGTCGAGCCCAAGCCGTTCGGGTTCGGGCAGCGGTTTCGGCGGAGGCGGTTTCTCTGGCGGCGGCGGAGGCGGAGGCGGGGGAGGGTCGTGGTAAATATGTCCGACGAACAGATCCGTGACATCCTGACGAATTACCGAACCATCGCCTCGGTTGGTTTGTCGTCCAAGCCCGACCGGCCGAGTTTTGGCGTGGCGTCGTATTTAAAGGAAAAAGGCTATCGCGTCATTCCGGTGAATCCGAATGAGACGGAGGTGCTGGGTGAGAAGGCATATCCGGATTTGGAATCCGTGCCGGAGCCGGTGGAAATCGTCCAGATTTTTCGTCGTTCCGAAGCGGTGCCGGAAATCGTCGAGGCGGCCATCCGCCGAGGGGCCAAGGTCGTCTGGATGCAGGACGGTGCCGGTAACCCCGACGCGGCCAAGCGCGCCGAAGCGGCGGGTCTCGTCGCGGTCGTTGACGATTGCATGATGCGCGAACACCGCCGCCTGCTCGGCTGAAAATTTTTTCAGGAAAGTGTTCGACACAAAAAAATGTCGGACACTTTTGGCACTAGGCATTTTCGGATTGACCTTATTGACGGAAATCAGACGTTGGGGTAAGGTCGGCGGGCGGATGGCATCCGCCGTTCGTTGACAACAACCGCCGGACCGACCCTACGGGGAAGGCGAGGCAACCCTTCCCGCGGGAAGGGACCAAGGCGGTCGCGACCGCCGAGAGAAAGACAGGGAAACATGTCCGACAAGATGAGAGATTGGGTGAAGCAGAGACTCGACCAGACCGCCCGTTGTTACGGCTCCACAAGCCAGCAGGACGGACCGTACAAGCCGCTTAGAGCCATGCTGGAGACAAGCGGCGACTGGTCAACCCTGGCCAGCATCGCGGATATAGCCGGCCGGGAAAGGGAACAGGAAATCCTGGTTCGGCTGCGAATGGCCGCCCATCATCATGATGACGTTCAGGCGCTGCGTTTTCTCGACGCCCTTTTCCTGGCCATCACCGACACGGCCCTCTTGGGTATCGTTGACTCGAAAATGTTCGTGCCGTTCGGTGAACCAGGGACCAGGGCCATCGATGAGGCCGCGTCCGCCCGGGCCAAGGCTGCCGTTGAACTGTGGACGGAATTGCCGATTGGCCAGCCGGGCACGGCGCGCGAATTCGTGGCCCAGGATGAGACCAAGCCGGTCTCAATCAATTTTCCCTCCTTGCTCCAGACCAAGGCCGCCCTGCTCATCGAGATTGGGCGGCGGTGTCGGCAAACCCAGGATGAGGCGGAGGCGGATCGGCTCTTCGCGTTTCTGGCCGATCGGAACTTCCGGTTCGACCCCGAACACCAGATGTTCGAGGCTGTGGCGCGCGTGACGACCGACCAGTCATTTCCGCCCGCGCGCCTGGCCCGGTACTACCTCTTGGTTGCCGCGAAGAAGGGTTCCCAACAGTCCCGGGAACGAACGATCCTGTCGTCGGCATTGGCTTCGGCTTTTGTCCGAGCGGGCGGCGATGGCATCATGCGTTACGCCGTCGCGGCGGTCGCTCCGTTCCTGACGGATAGTTCGGCGCGATGGGGTCGCTTAGACGACCCCCTCCTTCAGGCGGCCGCGGAGTTCCAAGGGTGTCACGCCAAGGCCTTGATGGAACGGTTGCCCGCGCTCAAGGAGTTGGTCGCCGCCCTCAAGAGTCGTTCGGACACCTTCGGTTTCGGCGGCCTCGAAGCGCCGGTGACGGTCAGGTTCGAATCCCTCAACGGCGTGGTCGTGGATATCGGGTTCCTCCGCAACGGTCCGGCGTCCACGGATTTTGACAAACATCACGACTACTTCGCCGAAAGGCGAAACCAGGTTCGGGCCTGGCTACGTCTTAACCCGGGGATGACCGTCGCCTTGAACATGGTTGTGGTCAGTCGCTACCACCGCGAAGGTAATCCGCCCGAGTTCGAACGGCGGGAGACGCTGCGGTAGGTCGTTGTCGAGACGCTTGGCGGGAGCCCAACTGGGTTCCCGCTTTCTGTTTGTTGCTTGACGGCCGAGTCTTGTCGGGACTAAGCTGGCCAGCTATACTTCGCAGGACGGGAACGCTCCAGTAAGGCCCTGCCGCGTAATGATTAATATATATTCATAATCTATCTATGTTTGGCCAAAAAAATGATGAATCGAAACTGGTTCTGAAAGCCCTGCGCAATGCCGCCAGCGCCGTGTTGTATGTCGTGCTGGTAGTTTTTTTCATGTCCAACGCCAACCGGATTTTCGGCACGCCGCCAGTTGAAATGCTCATCGGCGCGTTCATGCTGACGCTCTTCGTCGTGTCAGCACTTATCGAGAGCATCCTGGTGCTCGGTCAGCCGGTCTGGCTGTTCACGCAAGGCAAGCGCACGGAGGCGCTGAAACTGCTTGGCTACACGACCGGCTTCATGGTCTTGGCCCTCCTGGCGCTCATGCTCATCATGCTTGTCGCGCGTTGATGTTTGGGAAAACATGTCGGGCCCATTGGATGAACAGCTGAAACGCCCTGGCCACCGGCTGCTATGCCCGGGCGTTTTCATCGTGCGTGACGGGAAGTTCGTGACCGCCGAGCGGCATTATTCGAAGGATGTCTGGAAGCCAGTCAGCGTTTGGACGATTCCAGGTGGACGCTGCGAGGAGGGTGAAACTCTTGAAGCGGCCGTGCGGCGCGAAACCGAGGAAGAGATCGGCATCACTGATTTGGAAATCATCGCTTACCTTGAGGACGTAGCTGGTGCCAAGGAAGGGGATGTTGTCCCGTTGTTCGTTGGCCGGACCTTGCAGGAGCCGAGCCTCATGGAGCCGCAGAAATTCTCCGAATGGTTTTGGCTCACGCCTGACGAGTTGCCGGCGAACTTCATCAATCCAGCCGCGTTGGAGATTTTGCGGAGGTGGATGGAGGATAATAAAAAAGTTGCATAGTGGCATAGTTGCAAAGTCGCAGGGTCGCAAAGCACAATTTTCTTTGCCACTCTGCCACTCCCCATGTCTCGTCTTGATTACGAAAACGAACTGAATGCCGAACAGCTGGCCGTCGTCCGTGAGGGTGACGGGCCGTGTTTGGTTTTGGCCGGCGCCGGTTCGGGCAAGACGCGCACCATCGTCTATCGCGTCGCCTGGCTCATCGAGCACGGCATCGCGCCGGAGAACATCCTCCTGCTCACTTTCACCAACAAGGCTGCCAACGAGATGATGACGCGCATTGGCGAGCTGCTGGGTGCGGCTGGTTCGCGGCGGCCGCTCGGACTCTGGGGCGGGACGTTCCATTCGGTTGCCAACCGGCTTTTGCGCGTCTATGCCGACCGCGTAGGCTGTACGCCGTCGTTCACCATTCTGGATCAGGACGACTCGCGCTCTCTCTATAAGGCGAGCATCAAGGAGCTCGGACACGACAAGGCCGGGCGGCGTTTTCCCTCGCCGGCCGTCGTTCAGGATGTCGTCTCTTATCGGCGCAACGCGCAGATGTCTTTTGAGGCGGCACTCATGAAGTTGCACCCGCATTTCCTCGGCATCATGGCGGAATTACAGGCCGTGGCGGACCTTTATGAAAAAAAGAAGCTCGCGGCCAATGCCATGGATTTCGACGACCTGTTGGTGCGCCTAGCGCGGCTCTTGGAGGATGACCCGCTCGTGCGCGAGCGGCTGTCGAGCCAGTTCAAGTACATTTTGGTTGACGAGTATCAGGACACGAACGCCTTGCAGAACGCCCTTATCCGTCGGCTCGCCGGGCCGAAACACAACCTGCTCGTGGTCGGCGACGACGCCCAGAGCATCTACTCCTTTCGCGCCGCGGACGTGCGCAACATCCTGGATTTCCCTAAGCATTATCCGGAGGCGCGCGTCTTCAAGCTGGAGACGAATTACCGCTCGACGCCGGAAATCCTCGGCTTGGCCAACGACATCATCGCCAAGAATGTCGAGCAGTTCCCTAAGGAGCTCGCGGCCGTACGCGGCGGGCAGGAGAAACCGGCCATTGTGCCCTCGCCGTCGGCCTCGCGCGAGGCGGAGTTTGTCGCCAACTCCATTGAGAAGCTTTTGCGAACCGGCACGCGACCGGTAGATATCGCCGTGCTGTTTCGGGCCGCCAGCCATTCGCAGGCGTTGGAGTTCGAGTTGACGCGGCGCGGCATTCCTTACGACTATCGCGGCGGCTTGCGCTTCTTCGACCGCGCCCACGTCAAGGACACGTTGGCCTTCCTGCGCGTGCGCCAGAATTTCGCCGACGAGGCGGCGTGGCGACGCGTTCTCGAAAACCATTGGACCGGCATCGGCGAGGTGGCCGCGGGGCGTCTGCTCATGACCTTTCGGCAGGGCGGTTCGCTGGAACGGATACCGCTGCTCGATGGCGAAAGCATCGTCGGTAATCGCGGCGCGGTCGGTTGGCGCGATTTGCACGCGACGCTTGAGGAGGTCGTGGCGGCTGGCGATGTGCCCGCCGCGCTCATTCGTAGCGTCATCAAGTCGCCGTACGCGGATTTTCTCGAAGCTGAATTTCCGAATTTCCGCGAGCGGCTGGAGGATCTTGAGCAGATGGCGCGTTTTGCCGAGCCCTACGTCAAGCTCGACGATTTCCTCGCGGAGGTGACGCTTGACGAGGCGCGGGCGACTGGCGGACACGTCAAGGGCGCGAACCAGGTCGTGCTTTCGACCGTTCATCAAGCCAAAGGGTTGGAGTGGCCGATTGTTTTTGTCATTCATCTTACGGCGTCGAGTTTCCCGAACCGTCGCGCGCTTGAGGAACAGGGCGGCGTGGAAGAGGAGCGGCGGCTTTTCTACGTCGCCGTCACTCGCGCCAAGGATCGACTTTACCTGTCGCATCCGGCCTCGGTCGGGCGCGGTTCCATCGAGTTTGAGGAGCGCTCGATGTTCCTCGACGAAATTTCGCCGAACTGCGTGAGCGACCCGACCGGACGAAAGTGCGGGTTCAGTGAGTTTTCTGGCGACGATGATTATGATGACGAGGCGGTGGAGATTGGCGCGGACGGCGAGCCAACGAGCGCCATGCAGGGCGTGAAGAACCGCATGCAGCAGGTCAAGAAGGATTGGAAGAAGAAAAGCTTTTTGGGGGATTATTAGTTTGAGCAACAATAAATAAATATGCCCTGAGCTTGCCGCGCACCGTCATGGTGCACGGCTTGTCGAAGGGCATTCCTTTGTTGTCATTCCCACGAAAGCGACAAACCAGGCCTGACGTGCCGCGGGTCCTGCCGCTCCGCACCCCGCTGGTGCTCTCCCTCACCATTTCCGTCGGTGAAAAAACGGAGCGGAAATGGTGAGGGATGCGCGCCATCGGGGTCCCCGCTCCGCGTCACCCGCGGCCTCGTTCTACCAACAAATATGTGTATGCGCTCGGCCTGCGGGGCGACGCAAAGCGTCGCCTGGCCGAGCGAAAGGAAGTCGTCTATTCCGCAAAGTGTGCTTCGCACAATTTATTACACAACGCCCATCGTCGCGGAGACGATGGGCGGGTTCGAAGCGGGCGGCGTCAGTCGGCCGGCTCTTCTTCGAGAGCGGATTTTACGCGCATGGCGATGGCGGCGGCCGAGCCGAGGGCAACCCAGAGGCCAAAAGCCAGCGGACTGGGCAGATTGGCGAAAAGGGCCACGCTGTTGAAGAAAACGGTCGCGACCACAGCCGACAGCAACAGCCAAACGGTCAAGCCGGACAATTGACTCCCGATGAACCGCCACGGCTTGGCTTGAATGTCGCTGTCGGAAGCGTCGCCGCCTATGGTGGCGGTGAGGAGCAAGGCGACCAAGGCCAAGGTTAAGCCGGAGTCACTGTCCGTCCAGTTCAGGCATAGCATGCAATTTGAAACCGCCATGCATGACAAGCCCATGACCAGGGAAGAGACTAGGGAAAATACCCAGCCCAGCTTGAAGGCACCCTTGACGTCCATGGACATGACGGCCGAAAGGACGATGGCCGCGACGGACGTGCCCATGACCCAGCCGGTCACCTTGAAGGCCGACAGGATGACGAACAACAAGTCCTTGTTCTCGCCGCCCTCGTGCCACATCTTGGCCCAGAGGGGCGTGAGCACGAGAGCAAGGCCGAGGAGCGCGCCGAGCCAGAGCGGTATGGTGCGGCCGCGCCAGAGCCTCTTCGCCATGCCTTCCGACCGGTCGTTGTTCACCATGGTCGTGATGAAGGCGATGGCGGCGACGGCGTAGACCGGCGACTCGGCTGGCAGGAACGGCAGGGCCTTGGTCAGCAGGCACACAATCGGGTAGGCGAGCGCACTTAAGATGAACAGCCCAATGGGGTCGGAAGGTTTGTTCGTCACGGATTCCTCTCCAATCTCCGTTAGCCTGAAAGGAGCTACGGCTGACGATAAATTAGCGGGGACGGCAGATTCTGTCAAGGGTCGCGTCCGGCAAATTTTCGATAATATAATGACCCCACGCTTGGCATGGGGTCATTTTCGCCAGCGGCGGCGGACAAGGATGACAATCGTGACGGCGGCGATGGCGACGAACACCAGTCCGCATTGGACGCTGTAGAGCGCCACGATTGGCGGGTAGGCGCCGGGCCGATACACGCGCCACAGGAACTGCAGGGCGGCGAGAGCGGCGCCAAAAACGAGAAGGAGCGCGAGCAGGGCGGACCGCACGCGCGTGAGCGCGAGGCCGGCCACACCGGTCAGGAAGGCAGTACAGGTGATGGACAGCCAGAGCGGCCCCCGGACGAGCGGCAGGGCAAGAACGGCGGCGAGAGCGACAAGGGCCAGAAGAGGCCAGCGCGACATGATGACCTCCTTGGGTGGGGGTAATTTTTACCGTAGCAGGGCGGGGGAGGACGTCAAGCGGTCTGCGACGGTCGGAATCTACCCGGCAGTTTTGACTCCAAATCTACCCGGCAGTTTTCGCGTCAAATCTGCCGGGTAGATTTGAATAGGCTAGACCTGGCGAAAATACTAAAATCAGCCTGCCGGAAAGCTCCGTCAGGCTGATGCGCTCGTCGAGAGGGGTTCGTTAGGCGACCAACCCAACGGCCTTGCGGGCCGCTTGGTAGGCGTGATCCGGTGCGAACCGCGGCTTCGTCCAGCGGACGCCGTCGCGATAGGTGTGCCGGTGCCAAACGATGCGGCCGTTCGTGGAGCCGACATGGCAGACCGCGATGTGGTTGTCGACTTCCTTCATGCGGTGACGCTCGAAGCCGGAACCCTGCAGGATCGTGCCGAGCTGGACGCCGAAACGCTGGCCCAGTTCCGAGTCATAGATGGCCGTCACGGAACCGACATGGAAGTTGGCCACGAAGACGATGTGGCAGTCGCGCATGAAGGCCAAGGCCTCCTGGGTGCGAATGCTTTCCGTCTTCGTCCGGCCCATGTGCGGGTGCGTGAGACCAACGCGGAGCCCGGACGGCAGCGTCAGGCGCTCGTTCTCTTCCTCTCCCACCAGCTTCACCTTGCCCTCGATGGCACGCTTGAGGCCGCGAACCGTCAGATCCAGTTCGCCGAGTGCCGCTTCGATGGCGTCGAACAGGACATCGACCGCCATGCGCCGGAACCCGTCGAGCGGGATCATACCGCGATCCCCGACCCACAAGTCGTGGTTGCCGAGGATGTAGCGGAAATCCGGCAGGCAGGCATTGACCAGCGCGAGGCCTTGCACGGGGGTGGTCGGCCGATTCGTCGCCACGGCGGCGGCAAACCGGTGGTAGAACACCTTGAGCATGGCCTTGGCGACCATCTCTCCGGCCAGAAGCTCCTGTTCGCCGGCCTTGATCCGGAAGACCGTTTCCTGAACCAGCCCAGGGTGCTTGTCGCCGTTCGTGAAGTCGCCGGCGCCGATGAGCAGGTTGGAGCCGTTCTCGATCATGGATCGAGGCAGGGTCTCCAGGAACAGTTCCGGGTCGTTGCACACGGAGGCCGCATGCAGGCAACCGAACGCGGTGATCGTGTCCGTGGCTTGGGCGGCCGCCATGGGCGGGTACTCCAGGTACTTGCGTACCCAATACGGGTTCCAACCCCAGCGCCCCGAGTCCTCGTGCCACTTCAGGTCCCATTGCCTGTTGACGGTGCCGTCACCGACGAACGGGCGCAGGGCCGCGTCGATCTGTTCCCTGTCGAGGCCGGTCTTGTCCGCCATTACGCCGATGGTCTGCTCGCCTTCTCGCTGAAGGATCTCGAGCAGCTGCCTCTGGCGCGGCTTGACCTTCTTGGGCATCCGGATGTGCATGAGCTCGGTGAGCAGGGCGTCCTGGAGCGGGATGACCTCCACGGTCGGCTCGGGGTCGCCGCGCCGCAACGTGATGAGCGTCACACCGACCTGGTTTTCCGCGACCTGTACCGCGGACGAGCCGTTCATCATCGGCACGCCGACGATGGGCACCGGGTAATTCCCGATCGGCTTGAACCAGGTGACGCCGTGACCGCCGACGATGAAGAGATCCGGCAAACGCCGCCTCGGCAGCTTCATGCGCTCGAGCAAACGGCGCTGGATCGGCGTCGACGAGTACTCACCGCGGAAACTGCCGTGCATCGGCACCAGGACCTCGACCCTCTTGCCGGCCTGGGTGGCCAGCAGGGTCGGATTGTCCTGCGGGTAGGAAAACACTTCGCCCTTGCGCAGCCTGGCCGACAGGATGTCGGCGACTTGGTTGCCGATGACGCCGTCGAGTTGCGGGGACGGGAACACATACATCTTGATGGGATCCCCGGCCGCGTTCACGAAACTCGGAATCGCTTGTGCCAACTGCCTGGCGATGGCCGACGGCTCCAGGTGATGCAGGAAGCGGGTGAACCGCTGCTGCTTCTTCGCGATGGTTGCCAGTCGGCGCTCTTGGGCGCGCCGAGTCCGCGGGTTGGTCGTTTTCTCGTGCTTCTCCTCGAGGGCCTGCTGCTCCTTGTCGAGCTTCTTCAGCCGTCGCTCGAGGCCTCGGCGCGTGTCTTTCACGCCCTTTTCGCTGACCAGTCCTCCGGCCATGACGACGTAGTGGGCGTCCCGCTCCTTGGCGACTTGCGCCATGAGCTTCAGGAATCCCACGCGGTGATCGTGGCTCGGGTACATCAGCTGGGAGGCCACGAGGATGCGGCACTCGGTCTCTTCGGTAGCAGTCGGACGGGCTGGTTTCCGGTTTGCCATGATGGCTCTCCTTCTATTCCCTCTCGTGAATTGACAATGAGCTTTCGCTCAACGCAGATGGACCATACCACCTGCGTTAACTCAATCGTAACATCGGCGTCCGCATGATTAAACGAAAGTATCAAGCCTTGGCGGGGGTCTGGACAAATACTGGCTTTTGTGCTATTTTGACGTATCCTGACTTCATATCGTCAGGCCGAGGAGTCGGCCGGGAAACATTTATCCACAGTCATGAAAACCGTCGAATCCGTCACCGAAGGCCACCCGGACAAGGTCTGCGACCAAATCGCTGACGCCATTCTGGACGCCTACTTGAGCCGTGACCCAGCGAGCCGCGTGGCGGTGGAGGTTTTCGGCTCTCACGGCGCGCTCATGATCGGCGGCGAAGTCACTTCGCAGGCGGAAATTGATTTGGCCCAGGTGGCAGAGCGCGTCTATCGCGACATAGGCTACGACGACGAACTCGAGGTCTTCACCAACGTGGAGGAACAGTCGCGTGACATCGCGCGCGGCGTGGACGTGGGCGGCGCCGGCGACCAGGGCATCATGTACGGCTACGCCACGTGCGAGACGTCGGAATTCCTGCCGGAACCGGTCGTGCTCGCGAACCGTTTGACTTGGGGCCTCGCGGACCTGCGCCGCAATCATCCGGAGTTCACCTGGCTCAAGCCGGACGGCAAGTCGCAGGTGACCGTTGACCACGGTCGCGTTGACGCGATCGTCGTCTCGGCCCAACACAGTGATGACATCGGCGTCGCGGAAATCAAGAAGCTCCTGCTCAAGCATCTCGTTGATCCGCTCCTCGGCGACCCGGGCGCGACGCGCATCTACGTGAACCCGACCGGCTCGTTCGTGGACGGCGGATTCCGCGCGGACACCGGGCTCACCGGCCGCAAGCTGATGGTGGATACCTACGGCGGACTCATCCCGCACGGCGGCGGCGCGTTCTCCGGCAAGGATCCGACCAAGGTGGATCGCTCGGGCGCATATATGGCGCGCTTCGCCGCGAAGAACATCGTCGCAAACGGCCACGCCAAGAACTGTCTCGTTTCCGTCGCTTACGTCATCGGCAAGGAAGAGCCGGTAATGCTCCGCGCGGTCGGCGGCGACGGGCGCGACCTGACTGGATATTTGAAGGATCAATTTGATTTCCGGCCGCGCGCCATCATCGAGCGACTCGGCCTGCGCCGACCCATTTACCGCCAGACGGCCGCCTACGGGCATTTCGGCCGCGACGGTTTCCCGTGGGAGCATATCGTGCTGAACTGACGGCGACATTCCATATATAAACAACAAGCCCGGGCTTTGTGCCTGGGTTTATTGATTATGTCGTTCTCGTGAAGGCAGAGGCTCAGAAACAACCGGCCGCGGGTCCTGCCGCGATTCCACATGCAAGTCACCAACCCGTGCTCCCGCCGGTCGGGCCCGCTTCCGTCGACAGCGCTCGCGCTGGATGCGTAATTGCGCGAGCGATTGTCTCCGGAACCGGGTCCGCCCGTCGGTCGCCCCGCTCCGCGTCACCCGCGGCTTCGTCCCACCAACCTATATATAGTATGCGCTCGGCCTGCGGAACCCTGTACCATTACGGTACAGGGTGGCCTCGCGAGATGAAGTCATCTTGTCCGCAAAGTGTGCTTCGCACAATATATTCCGTAAAAACAGTGGCGGCCGCCTCAAGGGTGAGGGGCCGCCAGCGGCACGGGTAGACGACAAGTTGTGGCTCGATTTCACCACGGCCATTTGCCGAGTCGTTCGAGAGCCGGCCGCAAGGCCTTGACCACCAGGACCAGCCCCAGCAGTTCCGCACCCAGAAAGGCCAGAAATGCCATGTTGGGTGACAGGGCGGGCCAGTCAGACGCCATCACGGATGGGTAGGTGTATTGCCAGCCGACGATGCCGGCCACGACAGTGGTGGTTAATACGATGGCGCAGGCGTTCGCGAAGGCGCTGAAGCCGCCGAGCGTGATTATCCCGCCAACGAAGAGCATGAAGACCGCTGTCAGCGCCTCTTGGTGTGGGGCAAACCACTGGAACATGATGGCGACATCGAGGGCGCCGGCGGTCAGGCAGGCAAAGAGCAGTTTCTGGAAAGTCGCTTGCGACATCTTGTTTCTCGCTTTCGGCCTGGCTAGGATAGCAAGGGTTGACCCGACCTTAGCAAAATTTTCGTCCCCCGTCAAGTTGCTTGGGGTGCGGCGGCGGAGATTGACGTTTGGCCGCGCCTGTGCTAATTTCAATTCTCTTGTTCATTGGCGTTTAGAATTGGCGAAAGCCGGAAAGGGTCAGTGATGGAGAAAGCAGAGGCATTGGGTCAGTCCGAGTCTTTTTGGTCCGAAGAGGGAAGAATGGCGTTGCTGGTCGCGTCTTCAATAACGGCCGCTGGTTGTCTAGGGCGCTGTCGAGGCGCGGATTACCAGGCTCGCCAGGCCGAAGTGGCCGAAATCACCGCTCTTTTCAAGGGTTTCCGCGACCATACTAGCGAAGGCGTCCGGGCTGGCCGATCGACCGTACTGCTCGACGTCGAGATGGAACCGGCGGATGAGGCGTTGGCCGTCCTGGCCAGCGAGACCAGTTCGTCGGAAGATGTTGCCAGGGCTATTGGTTGTCTCTTCGATTGGAACCGTAAGTCGCGTCAGGCGGCCAGCGAAATGTTGTCGCTGCTTCAGCAGCAAGGCGACGATAGCGTCTGGTAGCCGAAATCGAGTCGCGGCTTGCGAAGCCGGCCGTCCGCGTGGACAGTCGGCTTTTCTGATGGTCACGGCTTGACTTTTCTTTGTTAATGCGATTAAATCAGGCCAAGTTTTAGCCGCGGTCTTTTCACGGACAACGCGAGAAAGAGAAGAACATGTTAGCAACTGATTGTCCCGGCTACCAGGAATGGAAGGTTCGGATATCGAATCGAGTGACGGAAGGAAGGCGTCGTCTGCGTCTGTTTCGGGAAAGGGCGACAGCCAGGAAGGGCCAGGGAGCTTGGACCTGTCGGGCGCCGAGAGAGTTCCTTCAGGAAGCCTCCGGGCGCCTGACAGTCGCTGAAGAGCACCTTCGGGTGGCCGAACAGCACCTTGCGGCTGGCCGCTACCCGTTGGCTGAAGTGGATGTCTGGCAGGCCGAGTGCAACCTAGGTTGGGCCGAAGGCGGAATGCACGCCATTGAAAGGCACACCCTGCCGCTCATCGGACGCGTGACGGTGGTCGCCCGAGAAACGCTGGCCGTTGTCCGCGCGCAAATGGATGTCGCCCGACAGCAACTCGAAGCGGCGGCGAGCAGAGGCGAACTCATCGATGCCAGAATCACGGATTTGGAACGGCACGCGAGACGTCTCGTCGAAGCCGAGGCGCTCCTGGACCAGCCGTGCCCGGTCATCTGTCTGCGTCTGCTGGCGGCCGTTTCCCGATGCCTCAACCGTTTGGTGGCGAGGCAGGAATAGAGTTAGCTCGCAGCCCCTTCTCTTCGTTGCCCGCCGCACCTCACCGCCGATTCAGCACCCGCTTGCTGGATCGGTTTTTGTATACGTGCCAGGTTATCCCCAGATTTTCAGGGGACTGTCCCCGAAAAAACTGTGGATAAGGGGGACAGGCACCGTTGAAATTTATGACTAAACACAAAAAACCGGCTCTCCGTTAAGAGGAGAACCGGGCAGCAAGCTCGAAGTGCCGGCTGAACTAACGACTCAATTTGCCGCGACCGTCGTGTCGTGACGCATCCCGCTCACGAACCACTTGTGCAGGACCACCATGAGGATGGGTCCGACGATGGCGGCTACCGTCAGGATGAGCCACATCGCCTCGGGCGTGTCCCAGTAGGGCAGGATCCGAGCGGCGATGACCTCGCGGAGAGGTTTCTCGACGCCGTGGAGCACCCGCGTTTCCGGACACCACCTCGTGAGCATCACGCCGGACGTGAACCCGACGATCGTCGATCTCACGAACGACGGCAGGGCGGCGAAGGAGGAATAGATTCCCTCCTGACCGACCGGGGCCACGGCGAGGATGTACTGCGAGAGGCGCGGGGAGAACATCATCTCGCCGAACGAGAACACCACCATCGAGACGATGCTCGTCGCGTAGTAGGCCGTCCGCGGATCGGAGCTGACCCAGTACCACGGGATGACGAGCGGGATGAGGCTCCCGGCCGAGATGAACGAGCCCCAGGTCAGCATCGTGAAGGTCTTGAACTTGTTGATGATCGGCACCAGCAGGACGAGACCGACGACGATGATGACCGGGTTGATGGCCGACAGCTTGCCGATGGCCGCGTCCGGCCCGATGGTGCGGTCCCAGTACTTGGGCGAGATCATCGACCAGTAGATGAAGACCGAGCTGACCCCGAGATTCAGGGTGACGGCTGCCATCATTCGCCAGAAGGATGGCTCTCGGCAGACTTTTCGCGTGTAGCGCCAAACGATGACCAGTTTTCGCCAGACGAACAGGAGCGGCACGCGGATGAAGCGCGGGGTGTGACGCCAAACGTAACTGCTGACAGTCGCCATCATTCGCCAGAAGGACGGTTCTCGGCAGACTTTTCGCGTGTAGCGCGCCACGACGACCAGCTTGCGCCAGACGTACAGGAGCGGCACTTGGATGAAGCGCGGGGTATGACGCCAAACGTAACCGCTGGCAACGACTAGGCCGAGCCAAGTCATCGTTAGCAGAACGAGGCTCCAAACTGGGAGCAACCTCAACAGTTTCAGCCATACCGTGACCTTCCCTAGGTCGGGCGAACCAGCTTCATTTTCTGACGGGGGCGGCAGCGCATTTTTTGTCTGCGGTCTGTCTCGCTCTTCGGCCGGGCGCTCGTCTTTGATGAGCAACCAAGTCGAGAGGAGCGAGAGGACGGCCGTGCCGACGCCGAGGACGATGAACCAGCCGTAGTGCAGGTGCCAATCCGTGCGGAACAGGTCGACCACGAGGCCCGCGACGACCGCGGAGACGTTCATGATGATGTACCACAGGTTGAAGCCCGCGGACTGGGATGCGGCGGTGGTGAACCGCTTGTTCCCGATGTGGTAGGCCGTGTTCTTCACCGAGACGGGCAGGCCGCCGAGGGCCAGGAAGGCGAGGTAGCTGTACGGTCGCCAGGCGACGTGATGGAACCAGCTGCCGTCGCCGGTCAGGCCGGCGATTCCCGCGAACCACGCGTAGATATCTTCGTGATGTGGCAGGAGCGGCCAGAAGGCGCACAGGGCCATGCCGCCGCGCATCAGGATGACGAAGAAGATCGACAGGAACAGCGACTTCTTGAGGCCGAAGTGGTCCACGATGGGGCCCGAGGCGAAGAGGAAGACGCTGGTGAAGATGCCGAGCCACGACAGGGCCGCACCCGCCCCGATGTCGCTGAATCCGAGGGTCTGCGACATGAAGATGGTGGAGACGGTCCCGAAGGCGAAGCCATAGAGGCAATCCAGGAAGTTGATGGACTGGACGCCCCAGTACTCGCGCCGCATGCCCTTGAGCACGGCGAACTGCCGGAAATAGCCGAGAACATGTTTCCACATGGCGTAGCTCCTTGGTTGGGGCTGACGTTGGGGTTTGAGTTTGGCGGCAAATTGTAAAGGCCGTTGCGGGAATCTAATCAGCTAAAGGCAATATGGTCAAGGCGGACGGATGGTTTTAGTTGGTAGTTTGCGGTCTGTAGTTTTAGGACAAACTGGCCGGCAACTACAAACTACCAACTAAAAACTTCAAACTAATTTTTAACCCCCGCCGTGTTTGCGGCGGGGGCTTTTTGTTTGGTTTGGTTTTTGTGTTCGCCCGGCCAGGCTCGCCGTTAAGCAGATGTCTGGACGCCGTTTGACGCCAAGGCACAGCACCGGCGACAACCGGTGAGAGGCAATTGCCGCCAAGGTTGGCGAGCGGCAGGGGAAGGCTGTTTCAAAAGATCGGGCGCAAGATTACGAATCAGGTAGCTGGTGATGAAATTGGCGTGGCGACGCTCGCGACGCGTCAGAACCGGGGATTTTTCCGTCGGATGGTTGGGGTGGCGAGGGCCGTTCGGCGACGCTAATTCAGCCGCGATGGGCGCGGCTGGCATCAGTTGTTCCGCCAGGACGGTGAATGGCCTGAACGCTCGCTTGAGGACATCACGCAAGTCCACCACGACCGAGGGGTGCGTGGTTGCTTCGCCGTGTCCGACCAGCTGTCGAAAAACATGGCTGATCGGCTCGCGACAAAAGACGACGACCTGCGCCGCGCAGAGAATTCCGAGAGCGATTTTTACCGCCTTGAGCATAAGGGCCTTCCTCCTTTCTGCCAGGTGGTGACCGGCGCTTTCAACGGGGTGAAAACGCCCTGTCGCCGCTACGGATTTAGTAGGTACTCTCTCTATTTCGAGCGTAGACCATGCCCGTCTAGGCTGTCAAATTTTGCGCCAAGCGGAGCCGAAAAATGGCCTCGCGCAAGGTTTGAGTTTTGTGCTATAATGATGCCCTATGTCGGAACCAGCATTATTGCTCAAAAAAGTCACCAAGAAATTCCGGACGGTCACGGCCGTGCGGGATTTGTCGCTAGAAATCATGCCCGGTGAGATATACGGCCTTATCGGTCCGAACGGGTCGGGCAAGACCACGACCATCAAGACCATCGCCGGCCTTTACCGGCAGACCAAGGGGACAATCGAGGTGAACGGCCTCGACGTCATCCGTCACCCGACGCGATCCAAGCGCGGCCTCGGTTACATACCGGACGACCCGCAGGCGTACGACCGCCTTTCCGGTCGCGAGTTCCTGGAGTTCGTCGGCCAGATTTTCGGCATGGAGCGCGGACGGCGCGACGAGCGCGTGGCGATGCTGCTTGATCGCTACGGCTTGAAGGATGTCGCCGAGGGCGCCTTCGGCCAGTATTCGCGCGGCAACCGCCAGAAGATCTCGATTCTCGCGGCGCTCCTGCATGAACCGAAACTCCTGCTCATCGACGAGCCGATGATCGGCCTGGATCCGCAGAGCGCTCGCATCACCAAGGAAATGCTCCGTGAGTTCGCGTCGGCCGGCGGGGCCATCCTGCTTTCGACGCACACCTTGGCCGTCGCCGAGGAGCTGTGCGGTCGCCTGGGCATCCTCAAGGAAGGTCAGCTCATCGAGGAGGGGACAGTGGCCGAGCTCGGCCGGCGCGCCAACGTGGGACACGGTTCGCTCGAGGATTATTACCTGGCCCTGACCGCCTGACGTATGTTCAAGGAGGTGGTTCAGTTGGCTGATGTCCGCCGCTTGGCCGCTCGCCGCGCCTGGCGCGAGGCCAATTGGGCGCGGATGGCCGTGGCGGCGGCATTTATCGTCGTCGGTGTCGTCATTGCGGCGGGCGTGTTTCTACTCTTCCGCGCGTTCTTCGTGGAGATCGCGGGAGCCACCGAAGGCCCGGCCCCGCTCATCGTGAAATACGTTCTCGAGGCCTCTTTCGCGACGGTGCTTTTCCTTGGCGTCGCCAGTTTTGTCGCGTCCTCCATCCCCCTCATTTACGCGAACGGCGAAGTGCGCCTGCTCGCGGCCTTGCCGGTTGAGCCGTCGGCCCTGTTCATGCACCGTTTCCTGTTGGCCGCCTCGCTGTCCGTTTGGCCGGTGCTCGTGGTCGGCGTACCGGCGCTAGCGGCGTTGGGCGTAGCCGTGCACGCGCCGGCTCCTTATTACGCGTTCGCGGCCGTGGCGCTTCTCCTCCTGTCGCTCACCGTGGCCTTGACCGGCGGCCTGTTGTCGTTTGTCTTCGCGTGGCTCGCGGCGCTCTTGCCGCGCTCGTGGCTGCGTCTGGCCGATGGGGTCTTGTTCGTGGCAATGCTGTTCCTGTTCATGCGCCAAATCGTGCCGCACGCGCTCTATCGGATTTTTGACGTGAACGGCGCGGCGGCCATCGAGGCGTCCTCCCAGCGTCTCGACGCGATTTTCGGCTGGTTCCCGACGCATCCGCTGGCCCAGGCGACGCTTGCCTTCACCCAACCGAGCGGTCAGCCGGCCGCCTTGGCCTGGAACGCGCTGGCAATCGCCGTGGCCTTGGTCCTGATGACGTTGTTCGCCGGACGATGGTATATCGCCCTGCGCCAGCGTTTCGAGGAAATCTCCTTCGTGGCCGGTTATCGCGGTGCGGATGGCGCGGCGAAACAGCCACCGTTTCCGAGGCTTTGGCGATTGGGTCACGGTTACATCTTCGAGAAGGAATGGCTGAATTTCACCCGCAACCCCGACCAGCTGGCGCGCGCCGGCTTCCTGATGCTGCTCCTTTTCTTCTGCCTGTTCGCCTTGCGCGCCGTCGCCAAACTGGGCGGCTTGGATGAGCCGGTCATGCAGTCCAAGGCGGTGGCGGCCAGTTTTGCCGCCATCGGGTATTTCGCCTTGGCGCTCGGCCTGCGTTTCGCCTTCCCCGCGCTCTCCCAGGACGGCCGCTGCGCCTGGGTCATCTGGTCCAGCCCGATGCATCGTCACGAGCTTTTCTCGTGGAAGTATTTCTTCTGGTGCGCGGTCATTGCCGTCCCCATCATCGGCGCGGCACTCGTGACGATTCGGCTGTTCGGCGTGCCGTGGCCGTTGGCGATCGGTTTCTTGACGGCGGCGGCCTGCACGGTCGCGGCCATGGTGGTCGTGACGCTTGGTCAGGGATGCCTTTATCCTGATTTCCGGGATCGCGATCCGGACGAGCTTTCGACCTCGCCGGCCGGTTTGGCGGCCACGGCCATCGGCGTCGGTTACGTTTGGGTCGTGACCCGATACGTGCGGATGATGACGCTCGCGTACTTGATGGACGGCCGCTTCGACGCCGTGGCCCTGTTCGGCCTGCTCGTCGTGACGGTCGGCATCGTGGCCGCTTACTGGGTGATTGCCTCCCGTGCCTTGGAACACGCGGAAGCCGGACGGGCCTGACGCCTGGCTGTCAGCGCCGCCGTCTTGAGTCAAGTGTCATGAAGTCAAGAACAAAAACGAACGGCTTATTGGCCTGTCGCCTGAATTCCCTCCGGTTCCGACGGCTCACCGAAATCCGCGGGCAGTTCATTGCTGATTGCCTCGCGTCGCTCATCACGCCGGGTTCGCGCGTGCTGGACTTGGGTTGCGGCAACGGCGTGGTGTCCGCCATCATTTGCGACCGTTTCAGGCTGGATTTCGTCGGCGCGGACGTGCGTCAGGCCTTGGTGACGGACATCCCGTTCACGGCCGTGACGCCCTACGGCGAACTGCCTTTCGCGCCGGGTTCCTTTGACGCCGTGCTCCTGAACGATGTGCTTCATCATTTTCCTAGCCAGATGGATCTCATTGACCGCGCCTTGCGCGTTGGCCGCCGCGTTTTCGCCTTCGAGGACAAGCCCAGCCGGACGTCCGGCCTGCTGGAGCGCGTCATCAATTTCGTGCATTATGGCGGACTGCCCGGCGGTTACAACCGCGATGCCGCCGGTTGGCGGCGCTTTCTCGCGGTGTCAGGTTATGATTTCGAGGTGCGCGAAGTGGGGCGGCCGACGGCCTGGTACCCTTTCGAGCATTTCGTCATCGTCATCGGCAATGTGCAGGGCATTCTTGACCGGCAACTTCCGGAACGGCAAGGGCGACCGGGTTGAAACGGCAACTTGATTATCAACGGCCGGTGTCACCGGCCCTTCTTTTTCAGGCAGCCGCTGGTCCGGGCGCACTGCACTCGGCTTCGCTCGCGGACCGTTCCGGCGCAACATTAAGTGCGCCTCACGGCTCCGCTCGTTTGGCTCGCAAAGAATCGGTGATTGCTCGCCAAACCCCGGGCAGCCCGTGCTGCCCGTGAATCGCTCGCCAGCTCGCGATTCACCCAGCCGGGCATATTGCGACCCACATTGATGCAATAAGACGAGGGAGTCCCGCCGAATGGCGGGGCATCCCGTCCAGCGGCTGCCGAAGCTCCGGCGTAATCTCGGGAGAGCTCCATATGGTTGACTTTGTCGAAAGCGGTTGTTAAGGTCTGGCTGTCAGCATGGGGAAGAACCCCGCGTTCCGCAACGCTCTTTTGCCAAGGAGGCTTGTCGTGAAAAAACGTCATCAATCCGCGAGTCGTCGATCGGCCGGAAAATGCTCTCGAAGCCGCTCTTCGGTCGCGGCCCGGCCGGCCAAGCGAAGGACCCAGCGTCAGGCATTGCCGAAGAAGCTGTCGACCGCGCTCACTGCCGCCGAGAGCGACGACCGCCGTCAGGAGCTCCTGGAGGGGTGGTTGTGCCGAAGAAGCCCGTCGTTCAATCGCCTGATGGAGTACGGCGGCTGCGTGGCCGTCGTCCAAAAGTGCGGCGAGGATTTCATCGGCTGTGTTCATGCGGAGTTGGCCAGGCGAACGGACGGCGATGACGAGGACAGCGAGGCGGAGATCGTCGTTTCTTCCGCCTTTCCCTTGGCGAACGCGGTTGCCCAGGCGGCGGAGGAGCTGGGCCGCCTGATCGTGGCGGTTCTCGAGCACAACCGCTTCACCAACCAGTGCCGCTGTAATGGCCATAAGTTCTTTATGGATGCGGACGGCGAACGTCAGGGGTTCCTGCAGCACGGTGACCTGACCGCGTTCCTAAATCTGGACAACCTGGCGGCATCGAATCCCGCCGCCCTGCGGCAGGTCTATACCGTGGCCAAGGTCATGGCGGCCAGCTGTGCCGACGACCTCATGGTCATCGGCCGCGTCGTGACCGTCCGCTGTCAGGTTTATCTGGCCTCCTGATTCCTTTTCGGGACGCCACTCTCGCTAAAGCCGGTTCGCCGGCTTTTGTGTTTGGGCCCGTCGGCCAAGCGCCGTGGGCGCCCGAAACGGAGCCGGGTTTGATTCCCGCCGAAAAAAGCCGTATAATTAAGGCATGAACTACAAGAAATTCCAGACCTATTTCTTCCTGTCCTGCTTGGCCGGCAGCATCGCGCTCACCGTGCTGGTTTTCCGTTCTTACCTGGTGGCCTTGGCTTTCGGCGGCGTCATCGCCATCGTGACGAGGCCAATCTTTAAGTTCATCTACCGCTATCTTAAATCCGAGGTGGCGGCCGCGTTCCTGACCATCATCCTGGTGATGGCGGCTTTCCTGTCGCCGACCATCTTTTTCCTGGCCGCCTTCGTCAACGAGATTGGCGCGTATCTCGGCAACGCCGGCCATCTTCTTGACATCAATAACCTGATGGAAGCCCTGCGGCGGGTCTTGCCGGTTTCGTGGCATGCGCAGATCCCGGCTATTTCCGGCGAACTGCTGAAGATATTGACGACCGTCCTGGAAAAGCTGTCGGCGGACATCATCGGGTTCTTCTCGAATGCCATGGACGTATTCCTGAACGCCGTCGTCATGATGTTCTCTGCCTATTACCTGCTCAAGGACGGCACCCGCATCAAGAAGGAGTTGTTGTTCCTCTCGCCCTTGAGCGACGAGAACGACGAGATGATCTTCCAGCGCCTGGTGCAGTCGGTGGCCGCCGTCCTGAACGGCACCATCGTGGTCGGCATCATCAAGGGCATCATTGCCGCCGTGGCCTTTTGGGCGACCGGCGTGCCGGCACCGATTTTCTGGGGCGCCATGACGGGCGTTTCCAGCCTGTTGCCGGTCGTCGGGACCTCGATCGTGACCGTGCCCGCCATCGTTTACCTGGTCGTGAGCGGACAGTTGGGGGCGGCCGTGGTTTTGACCGTCATCTCCGTGGCCATCATCGGCGCGATCGACAATTTCCTTCAGCCCAAGCTCGTTCAGCGGCGCACGGACATCCATCCTCTGTTGGTGCTTCTCTCCATCGTGGGCGGCATCGAGTTTTACGGCTTCGCCGGTTTTATCCTCGGCCCGCTGACCGTTTCCGTGGCCCTCGCGCTCATCGACATTTATCGCCGCGAATTCAAGGAGGACGTGGAGAATCCGGGGATACTGGGGCATTTGCGGGGAGAGTAGGGGGTTGGAGTCGTTAAGTTGTAAAGTCGTGAAGTAGAAAAGTCGATTTTGTTTTTCATAGTCGCTTCACTACTCCACGACTCCATTACTCCACAACTTGGCATTTAAAAACGCTGGTCATGGAACCAGCGTTTTTCGTTATTGATGACGTGCTTGAAATCACTCCAGATATTTCTTCACCTGTTCCAGCGTCATGGCGGCGAGGTTGTGGTTGCGTGACCAGGCTTCCTGCGAGATGTCGCGGCCGAACCACGGCGGCGGCACGAAGGAAGCACGCACGGTCTCATCGATGAATTCCACCTCGACCAGCGCGAGACCCTCGAGATCGCCGTGATAGACGTCGAGTTCCGCCATTAGCCCTTCCGGCAATGGCGCGTAATAACGGGTCTTCTGGATGTGGCGCAGTGAGAGCGTCTTCAGGCGCTCGAATTCACCCTCGGTGAGCGGCAGATTGATTTCCTCGCGGCGGCTCAAGTCGGACTTGGCCAGATCCATTTTTTTCGTCAGCTCAAAGCGGCGGCCGATCTTGCGGATGCGAACCGGCTCGGCACCTTCGGAAAGGTAATGTTGCTCGATGTCGTTGTGACCCAAGCCGGTTAGGTCCGGCATGTTCTTGACCACGAAAGTAAGTTCGTTCTCGATCATAGGTAGGCAGAATTAAGGCGCGGCGTTGGTTGGCGGGGAGTTGGTTGTCGCGGCATCAGGGCGTCCGGTCATGGGAACGACGGGCAGTGATGGTGCTGGCCGTGACGTGACGCGAATCTCGGCGAACAACTCGCGGATGAACAGGTTGACGGCGTGAGCGGCGTTGATGGTCTTGTCCCAAGCGATCTTCCAGAATTCCACGAAGGCGGTGCCGAGATTTACGACCTGTTCATTTGTGATGGTCGGTGCCGATTCGCCGGTCGTCGTTTCCGCAGATGAAGTCGCGCGCGGACACGCGGCAACCGCCGCCAAAGACAGCATTACGGCAATCATGCCGACAGCCAGCGGGCCGAAACGGTTGTTGCGGGGGTTGCCCATGCGGATGGGGGCGGCTCTAAAGGCGTGAACCGTCCGCTAACCTAAGATTATCATGGCTAACGACGGCGAACCAGTAGGAAGTGCTGGAGTGCTGGAGTGCTGGAGTGCTGGAGTGCTGGAGTGCTGGAGTGCTGGAGTGCTGGAGAAGTTGTTGGGCCGTTCAACAGTTGTCAAGCTTTTCCCTCTTCAGCACTTCAGTACTTCTGCGCTCCCGCACTGACTTCTTCACCGGCCCAGCGTTTTCAGGGTCGGCTGGTGAAGGCCGGCGGCGGACTTGGCCTGGATGTCCGCCTGCTGTTCGGACGTCAGCCGGCCGGTGCCGAGCGGGTTGTCGCCGTTGCTGATTTCCGTGGCGTCGGAAACGCCGTCGCCATCCGTGTCGGCCTTGAGCGGGTCGGTGCCGAACACGGCCAGTTCGTCGCCGTCCGCCAAACCGTCGAGATCCGTGTCCGGGTCGAACGGGTTCAGCCCCTTGATTTCCTCGGCCAGGTCCGTGACGCCGTCATTGTCGGAATCCGGCAGCCGTCCGCCTTTGACTTTCGGGTCGAATCCGCCAGCGACTTCCGCACCGTCGGAAAAGCCGTCGCCGTCCGTGTCCGGGTTGAGCGGGTCGGTCTTGGTGATGACGCTTTCCTCGCCGTCCGTTAATCCGTCGCCGTCCGTGTCCCGGTTGTTCGGGTCAGTGCCAAGGATTTTTTCGACGTCGTCAGTGAGCCCATCGCCGTCCGTGTCGCCGGGCAGGTTGGTGGGGAGCGGTGGCAGGGGGTTCGTGGGTTGGGCGGCGGGTTGCGTGACGTTCGGGGCCGGAGGAGGCGCGCCGGATCCTCCGGTTTCGGTCGGCAGGTCAAAGCCATTCGGCGAGAGATGGTGCCGACCGGCGGCGAGCGCCATGACGCCGGCTTCGAAATCGGCCGTGAGCCGGTAGCCGGTCGCGGTGCGTTCGTAGGCGTAGGGTTGGCCGGTGGTCGGGTCGGTGGGCAACTGTTTCAGGTAACGCGGCACGAGGTCGGCGAGGCTCTGGGGGTAATCGCGCCGATCGTGCTCATAGCTGGCCAACATCTTGCGCAGGAGGTCGAGGTGCCCGTAGCGTTGCCAGTCGCGATCATTAGCCGTGGGCGTGGTGGGCGACGTGACCGGCGGCGCCTCGGCCTTTTTCCCGGTCAGCATCGCCGGCAGGTGAATATTGCCGTTGCCGTCGCCGAGTCCGATGAACACGGCCGCCCCGGCCACCGCGAGGATGACGAGCGAGCCCAAGATGGACCAAACAGCGGCGCGGTGGCGATGCCAAACCCGCCGGAACCAGCCTGTTTTTTGTTGGGTGTCAGTCACGTCCGCCATATTCATATATTATATCACTTGCTCTTGCTGGGGGTCAGGTCTTGAATTATCGGTTTTCTGGAGGCTCATTTCATCATTCAAGGCCCGACCCCATGAATACAACGTTGACTTTTTAGCCAAAAACTGTTTCGATGGTTAAAGCGCGGTTCTTTGACATCGCGTCAGCAATCTCACTCCGGGCCATCAGGCTACGGGAAAGGTTTCTGTCATGACCTTGTTGTCTCTTCGCACGGCCTTGCTGAAAGGCATCTGTTGGTTAGGCGGGGTTTTGTGGGACATCGTGAAGGTGTGGGGCAGGTGGATCTGGGCGTTTCTGTGCCTCCTTGCGTCTTTGCGGCACTGGAAAAATCTCAGGTTCCTCTTGGTTTGGCTGTTGGTCTTCGCGTCCGGTGCCGTCTCGGGTGCCTATGCCTGGCACCAGAAAGGACCCGGCGCGGACTACCTTCTCTTCGAAAGAAGAATCACGGATAATTTCTACCGTGACGTGCCGCGGGAACAGCTCGTCGATGGCTGCCGGAAAGGCATGGTCGAGGCGCTCGAGGATCGGCACTCGTCCTTCAAAAAGAGGGAGAAGGCCGGGCCGGAAACGACCCACAAGACCGTGCCGGTCAATCCGGGTTTCAAGATCCGGACGGGCAACGGGCGGCACTTCGTGACCGACCTTCTGCCGAACGGTCCGGCCAAGCGAGCCGGACTGTCATCGAACGACGAGGTGGTGGCCATCGACGGCCAGCCGATTAGCGAGGTTGTAGCCTCTAGGGGCGAACGGTTTTGCCGGTTCCAGGACCAGACCGTCAGCGTGACGGTTCGCGTGTCCGGCAACGACACCCTTGATTTCGAGGTCAGCTGTTCGGAAGCCTCGGAATCGGTGGTTTCGGTCAATTGGCTGGACAGCGGCGTCAAGCAGGTTGCCCTGGTCAGTTTCAATGCGTTCACCGACGCCGTCGGCAACGAGTTCCCCGGACGGATGAAGAACGTGGTTGCCCAGGAACCGGACGGTATCGTCCTCGACCTGCGGAACAACACCGGCGGTCTCTTGGAGATGGCCACGGCCAAGGTCGCGAGCGCGTGGGTCGGGCGTCGGGTCGTTGCCTTCTCCGTGAAGAAAGACGGCAAGCCCGAGGGGTGGTTCGGCGACGGCGAGGCCGTCGCGGCCGGAGTTCGCACCGCCGTTTTGGTGGGACCGACGACCGCTTCCGCGGCAGAAGTCCTGGCCGGAGCCTTGAAGTTTTACGGATTGGCCCGCGTGTTCGGCCAGAAGACTTTCGGCAAGGGTGTCGGTCAGATATCTTGGCCGTATTCTGGCGGCTATTGGCTGAAACTGACTAACTTCCGTTGGTTCACGCCTGGGAATGTTTCCGTCACCGGAAATGGCGTTCAGCCAGACGTGCCGGTTGCCGTCGACCCGTGCCGGGATTGTCTCCGCGGCGACCGTACGCTCGACACCGCGGTGAAATGGCTCGTCGAGTCCAAATGAGTTCTTCGTTCGCCAATCGCCTGTACCCTTCTGGTGCAGGCGATTTGTAGTTTTGGGGTATTCAAGAGGTGATATCGGTCGAAATTATCCACAGCCCGTTTGTTTGACACTATCGGGCGACCTTTCTAAGGTTCACGGCAAGGTTCCACCAAGGAGGCCCGCGTGTCCATTATCAAGTACCCGTATTTGCCGGAAGGCCGAACGATTCTCTACGTTCCGGCCGGCAACAAGTTCATGATTGTTGCCAAGGCGTTCGCCCAAGCACATTCCCTCGACAAGGCCATGCCCAACGCTTCGGTTATCGTGCGGGCCGGCGCTATCCTCGGCATCGGCGCCAACGGAAGCAACTACCACAAAGAGCATGGTTGCCGCCGCGTGGAGCTGAAGTGCCGGAGTGGCGAGGGATATGATCTGTGCGAAGGCTGCAGTCCCAAGAACCACGGTGAGCCGACTGCCATCCGCGACGTCCTGGAGCAGGGTCTCGACCCGCGCGGCGCCGACCTCTACCTCTGGGGTCACTGGTGGTGCTGTCAGCCATGCTGGGAGGCGATGGAAGAGGCCGGCATCGCGCAAGTGTACCTTCTCGTAGGCAGCGAAGTTCTCTTCAACCGCGATGTCCCCGGTAACATCATCGGGCATCAGTTCGACAAGTAAGTCTTGTCCTGGCCGGGCGCCCTCGCCCGGTTTTGTGTTTGTGGGAACGAAAAAAAATTTCGCGTTGCACCTTCCATCTTAAATTGTGTCCAAAAGATTTTTTAAATCCTCCATTGTGCTCACCGCGACAGCCTGCTCGCGCCAGCGTTTGGCACCTTCCGTGCCGCGGAAATAATAGATGAGATGCTTGCGGAAAGTGACGAGTGGCTCGTCACCTCCCCAGCGTTCGGCGTACAGCCGGGCGTGTTCGAGGATGAGCGCATTTTTTTCTTCAGTCGTCGGCGGCGTCCACGGTTGGTCTGCGAGGGCGGCGTGAATTTCCCCGAACACCCAGGGGTTGCCGAGCGCGCCGCGGCCGATCATAATGCCGCTTGCGCCGGTGATTTCCAGACAGCGACGCGCTGACGCGCCATCAATGACGTCGCCGTTGGCGATGACCGGGATTTTCACCGCCTGCCGCGCGCGGCCAATCATCTCCCAATCCGCCGTGCCAGCATAGCCTTGCTCCTTGGTTCGTCCATGAATCGTCACGAGGTCAGCCCCGGCATCCTCAAGCACGCGGATGAATTCCAGAATTTCTTCCGGCCGCGACCAGCCGAGGCGCGTCTTCACGGAAACAGGTTTGGTGGTCGCCGCCTTCATCGCCCGCACGATGGCCGCCGCCACGGCCGGTTCGCGCATGAGCGCCGAGCCGTTGAAGTTGCCGACGATTTTTTGCGCCGGACAACCCATGTTGATGTCGAATCCGTCCGGATCAAGTCGCTCATCTAATATTCGCACCGTCTCCGCCATCATTGCCGAATCAGTGCCGAAGATCTGCAGGATGATTGGCCGCTCCTCCGGCACGAACGCCGCCATCGCCAAAGTCGCCGGATTCCCGCGCGTGAGCGCTTCGGCCGAAATCATCTCGCGGAACACCGCGTCCGCGCCGAGTCGCCGCGCCAACCTACCGAACGCCGAATCCGTCATGTCCGCCATCGGGGCGAGCACGACAAGAGGGGTGGGGGAGGAAAACCAAAAAACACCGTTATTCCCCGAGCGCCTGCCTCCCGCAGCTTCAGCGAAGGGAGGGAGCGCAGCGGAGTCGAGGGGGATCATGGCGGGCATATTGAGCGAAGAATACGGCAATTATCGTTGTTGGTCAAGGAGGAGGTTTTCATCCACTCAAACTTTGACCTTCTACCGCAATCATGCTGAAATACGTCCGACCAGTTCCTTAATAATGATTGAAGGCGGCGCCTCGGGGCTGGGCGGAAAAACGGCCCCGAAGCGCCGTCCTCAAAACAAAGGGTAGTCCGGAAGGGCGATGGTCGCCTCGACGGATCAACCGGACGGCATTGGAAAGGAATGGGGTAACCACATGGCCAACCTGTTCAACGGCGAGTATTACGGAAGGGTGTTAGCGTTCTTCGGCAGATTCGCTGCCGTTCTCGACCCCAAGACCATGGGGGAGATGGACGAAGCGATGGAGGGCGATCCGTCGCTGGCCGCTTTGGCGGTCAGGGCGTACAAGCTCTTGATTGCCGGTCGCGTCTCCAAAAGCGACGTCGAGAAACTCCTCAAGCACCCCGAGGTGGTTGAGGCAATGTTCGCGACAATGCGCGCCGCCCCGTCATTTCGCCTGATTCACGGGTGGTTCACGCCGCTCGTCGAGGTGCTGGAGATGGCGCGAGCTTACCCGGAAGTTTCCGGAATCGCCATTGACGCCGCATTGCGCGAGTTCAGTGAGTCGGGTCTGGCGGGGCGCTACGAGGCCGAACTGCCGCGCAACGAATTCCTGCACACGGCCGTTTGCGTGTACCGGGAATCGGTTCCGGCGACCCTTGCCTACGCTCGCGACCGGATGCGGGACGCCTTTGGCGACAAGTTCAGGCAGTATCAACCCGTTTACCGTGCTGATCTCGCCAAGCGGGTAAGGCTAGCCGACAACGCCACCGACCATCCCCACAACACGGTTCGGATTGAGGTGGTTGGGCTGGCTGACAAATGGGATGCGAAGCGCGGCGTGGTCGCGCGCGGCGTCCATGGTCGGGCCGCCCATGCCGCCGTCATTTACGCGGCCGCCCAGAATCCGACATGGGTTTCGCGCATGAACGGCGAAACCGTGCCGGGTGCCATCGTCGGAGGATACTGTCTCGATGAGTATGGCGGAGGTGCGTGGGAACACTCGCCCTACGTTGCGTTTTTTGACGGTTGCGCTCACCTGAACATCCACGAGCGCAATACGCGCAGTGGGTGCGTGGCCGTGCCGCTCCACCGGCAGTAACGCAGTTCGGTCCTTAGCCCTCGGGGCTGGAGATGCTTGGTCTTCTGACCATGTCGCTCCGGCCCCGCTTTTTGTTCACCTCCGCCGAATACCCCGGGCGTCAGCCCGGGGTTCCTGACGCGTGAATCCCCCGAAGCCCGGAGGGCGTAGGGGGCAGTGGGCTACGGTGAATGAAACAGGATGGGGCGTTAGATACCCCGGGCGTGAGCCCGGGGAGGCTTCATTAGGTCGGGATTGAAACGGCTTATCCACACCCCTCTAGACAGAATTATATAATCAGCTAATATGTTAAGAACCTAATGTAATAGTGCTGGGGCGGGGAAGTGCTGGAGTGCTGAAGACTCCAGCACTTCAGCACTCCAGAACTCCGGCATTCTGCCTATGAACCGTCGCCAACAACTCGAGGAATTCTGGGAAGATGTCGAGATTCTTCGTCGAAAGACGATCTTGTGCGTTTCCGCCCTGCTCGCAAAACACGATCTAACTCATCCGCAGGGCCTGGCTTTGCTGGTGCTGGGCGACCATGAAGGCCTGGGAGTCAAGGACATCGCGGGTTTTTTCGGCGTGACCAGCAGCGCCGCTACCCAGCTCTTGGACGGCCTGCTCAAGAAGGGTTACATCCAGCGCAAGCAAAACTCGACGGACAGGCGCGCGCTCGTCATCACGCTTACGCCCAAAGCACGGCGGTTCTTCGTGGCCATGAAGAAGCACCAGCTTGCCTTATCTGAAAAGATACTGTCGGTGCTGAATGACAGTGAGCTATCCAATTACGCCAAATACATGAAGAAAATTGTCGAACAGATGGAGGCGATGCCGATTCGTAACGGCTCATGCCCCCTTCATTAAGGCCGATAAATTTGCTAAAATAATAATATATGAACACCCTTCGACTCCGCTTCGCTCCGCTCAGGGTATATTTGTTTTAATGTTATGAAAAAATCTGTAAAAATTCTGCTCATTGGTCTCGGCGTGGTTGTTGCCGGCGGGGCGGTTTACGGTTTGACGCGCCCTAAAACAACCTACGAAACGGAAAAAATCACCCGCGGCACGGTCATTTCCGAAGTGTCGGTGACCGGCTCCATCGCCCCCTCGTCCAAGATCAGCCTTCAGCCGGAGGTCAGCGGCAAGATCACCAAGATTGCCGTCAAGGAAGGCGCCGAGGTCAAGGAAGGCGACCTGTTGATTCAGTTGGACACGCGCGACGCGTCTGCCCGGGTGGCTTCTCAGCAGGCCGCCGTGGCTTCGGCCCGCGCCCGGTTGCGGGAACTGCAGGCCGGTGCGACGGCCGCGGACATGTTGGTTTCCCAGACCGCTGTGGAAGCGGCGCGCCAACAATACACGGCAGCCGTAGCCGCCGAGGCCGATGCCGAGACCGCGCTCACGAACGCCCGCCGCAGTTACGAGAACGTGAAGGCGAGGACGACGACCCAGGACGAAGGGAAAGTTTCTGCCTTGCAGGACGATTACGACAGCGCGTCCACCACGGCGAGCGATGCCGTGAATCGCCTGACCAGCCCGATGTTCGACTTGAACGACCTGCTTCTCTTCTCATCTTCCGACTCTCAATCCCAGTCTGATGCCACGAGCACCCGGCGCGAGGCCAAGACCGCGCTCACGGCCTTGTCTGCCGCGGCCGCATCCGCCCGCGCCGTGGGTGGTGCGACCGGCATGACGAACAATTACGACGCGGTGGTGAACGCGCTCACGGCGGTCAAGCGCCATGCTGACGCCTGCGCCAAAGTTTTACAATATGCCCCGAGCTTGCCGGCCGCCACCTTGTCCACCTATCAAATCAACGCGAGTACCGCCCAGTCGTCCCTGAACGCCATGTTGACGAAGGTGAACGCGGACAAGAGCGCGTTGGATCTTCAGGAGCGCCTGAACGCGACGGACATCACCGCCGCGGAAATCGCCGTGTCCAACGCCGAATCGGCCGTGACCAGCGCCGCCCATGCCGTGGACAGCGCGACCGCCGCGGTTAACCAGGCGGAAGCGTCCTATAACCTCAAGAAGACCGGCTCGCGGCCGGAAGAGATAGACGCCCAACGCGCCCAGGTGGCATCTGCCGAAGCGACCCTCGCGAGCCTGCAGGCGGATTTGGCCAAGCGCTCGATTCGCGCGCCGCTCACCGCCATCGTCACCGATTTGCCTTTCAATCCCGGCGAGACGGTTCAGCCCGGCCAGGTGGCCGTGACGTTGAACGCCAAGGATCGGTTCGAGATCACCGCCAACATTTCCGAGGTGGACATCGCGCGCGTCAAGGTCAACGACCCGGTCAACATCACCCTGGACGCTTTCAGCGTGAATGAAATCTGGACTGGCAAGGTCATCAGCATCCAGCCGGCCGAGAAGGTCGTGGAAGGGGTCATTTTTTACGAGACCAAGATAGTCTTCGACAAGGATGACGAGCGCCTGCGTTCCGGCATGACCGCGAATCTCGACATTTCGACCGCGCAACGTGACAATGTCCTGCGAGTTCCCGTCCGCGCCATCAAGGACGCGGTCGGCAAGAAGACCGTCCAGGTGCTCGTGAATGGCCAACCGGTCACGAAGGATATCCAGGTCGGGCTTGAGAACAACGATTATGTCGAATTGCTGTCCGGTCTGGCGGAGGGCGATGAAGTGGTCGTCGCCACGAATAAGAAGTAGCGGGCGGGCTTGACCCGCCATCACCGAAACGAAATATCCGTTATGATGATTGCCTTTCGTCTATTGTGGTGCGGGGGCAAGCCCCGCCGCTACGTTTAAGGCCGCTCATCCTATGCCCAGCCTTATCCGCCTCGAACAGCTGACCAAGGAATACACGCAGGGCGACCGTATCGTGCGGGCGCTGGCGGGTATTGATTTGGATATCAAAAAAGGGGAGTTTATCGCCATCATGGGGCCGTCCGGATGCGGCAAGTCCACGCTCATGTACGCGCTTGGCTTCATGTTGTCTCCGACCTCCGGCAAGTATTGGTTCGAGGGCAAGGACGCCAGCCAGTTGACCGAGGACCAGCGCGCCGACATCAGGAACAGCAAACTCGGCTTCATCTTCCAGGCCTACAACCTCCTGCCGCGCACCTCGGTGCTGGAAAATGTGCTTTTGCCGACGGAATATTCGAACACCGCGGTTGACCCGATACTCATTCGCGAGCGCGCCCGCATGCTCATCGAGAAGGTCGGCTTGAGCCACCGCATCGACGCCAACCCGAACCAGATGTCCGGCGGCGAACAGCAGCGCGCGGCCATCGCCCGGGCGCTCATCAACGACCCGTCATTCATCTTGGCCGACGAGCCGACCGGCAATCTCGACACCAAGACGTCGGACGAGGTGATGGAAATCATCCGCGGCCTGCACAAGGACGGCAACACCATCGTCATGGTGACGCATGAGCCGGACGTCGCCGAACGCGCCGAGCGCATCGTGCGCATACGCGATGGGCGAGTGGTGTCCTAGACACTAGGCACTAGACACTAGGCACTAGGCACTTGGCACTTGGCACTAGTTACCTCTAGAACCTAGAGCCTAGTGCCTAGTATCAACCTTCACCCCGATGCTCAAGGACGCGATTTATTCCCTGCGAACCCTTCAGGCGGCCAAGACCCGTACGGTCTTGACCATGCTTGGCGTCATCATCGGCGTCATGTCGGTGGTGGCGGTTTCTTCGGTGGGAAAAAGCGCCCAGGACCTGATCATGGGACAGATTACCGCGCTGGGCACCAACCTCATCAATGTTATGCCGGGTGGCAGCTCGGAAGACGCACCGCCGGCCTCGGTCATGGGCGTCATCACGACGACGCTTACGGAAAAGGATTATCGCGCCTTGCGGAAGCTGCCGCACGTCATCGCCGGTTCGCCTATGGTCTCGACGTCGGCTGCCATAAGCTACGGCCAGAAATCGTTCATCACGAGCGTGAATGGGACGAGCGAGGAGATGGCCGTTCTTCAGGACGCCAAGCTGGAGGACGGTCGTTTTTTCGGAGTGAGCGACGTGGAATCCTACTCTCGCGTCGTGGTGCTCGGCTACAAGGTAGCGGCTGACCTGAACCCTTCCGGGAGCCGTTTGATCGGACAGAGCGTGCGCATCAAGGATGTCAGCTTTCAGGTGATCGGCGTCCTGGCCGAGAAGGGAAGCACCCTCGGTCAGGGGCTCGACAAGGCCGTGTTCATTCCCTCGACCACGGTGCAGAAGAGCCTCCTTGGCATCAATCACATCAATGCCGCGACCGTCAAAGCTGATTCCGCCGATAACATCGAGTGGCTCAAGTCGGAAATCGAGACGACCTTGCGGCGGCGGCACCACATCAAGGATGCGAGCAATGATGACTTCTCGGTGCGTTCAGTCAATCAGGCCTTGAGCATCTTGAGCAGCGTTACCACCGCCATCAACGCTTTTCTCGTGCTCGTGACCGCTATCTCGCTTCTGGTCGGCGGCATCAACATCATGAACATCATGTATGTCGCCGTGCGCGAACGGACCCGCGAGATCGGCCTCCGGAAGGCGCTTGGCGCCAAGCCGCGGCGCATCCTCATCCAGTTCCTGCTCGAGAGTTCGTTCATCGCCTTCACCGGCGGAATAATCGGGCTGATTTTGGGCGCGCTCATCGCTTACGGAGTCGGATTCATCGCCGCGTATTACGGTTTGGCCTGGAACTACATGATTTCCGGCGTCGCCGTCGCCGTTTCCCTGTTTGTCTCCATCGGCATCGGCTTGGGCTTCGGCGTCGGTCCGGCCATGGCCGCCGCACGGCTAGATGCCATTGAGTCGTTGCGTTACGAGTAATCCCATGAGCCTCATCCCCGCCACTAAGAACGCTTTCAAGAATTTGAGCCGCAACAAGGTGCGGACGGCCTTGTCGCTCCTTGGTATCGTCATCGGCGTCTTTTCCGTGACCATCATCATCTCGCTCGGCGTGGCCGTGAAAGCGGCCATCATCGGTTACGTGGAAAGTTTCGCCAGCCGCGATTTCGTTTCCATCAACCCAGCCGTGCCGGGAGCGTCGCAGGAGAATTCGATGCATGCGCTCATGCTGGGCGCCGCGCCGATGTCGCTCACTTATGACGACTTGAATGCGATGAAGGACAGGAAGAACGTGCCGCATGCCATGGCCGTGGCTGGCATCGTCAGCGGCCAGGAGTTCGTGCGTTACGGCAACGAGGAGTACCGAACCATGTTGATCGGAACGTCGGCTGACTACCCCACCATTGTCCCGATGATTACGGTTGGAACTGGCCGGTATTTCACCGATGACGAGGAGCGGTCCATGTCCTCATACATCCTGCTTGGCAGCAAGGCCAAGGACAAGCTGTTCGGTGGCGCGGAAGCAATCGGCCAAAAAGTCAAGGTCAAGGGCGTCCCGATGGAGGTCATCGGCACCTTGAAACCAATGGGCGGCATGATGGGCATCGATGTTGATTCCATGGCCGTCATGCCGCTACGGTTTATGCAGAAACGGCTGATCGGCAATGACAAGCTCGTCGAGATAGACTTGCGCGCCAATGACGAGGCGAGCGTGGCACCAATGATGGACGAGCTCACGCGGCTTCTGCGCAAGCGGCACCGCATAACTGACCCGACCAAGGATGATTTCCTGATCATGTCGGCCAAGGACATAACCGACCGTCTTAACACGATCACCGACGTCATCACTTGGTTCCTGGCGTTCCTGGCCGCCATCTCGCTCGTCGTCGGCGGCATCGGCATCATGAACATCATGCTTGTTTCCGTCACCGAACGCATCCGCGAGGTCGGCTTGCGCAAGGCGCTCGGCGCCAAGAACCACGACATCCTCTTGCAGTTCCTGGCCGAATCCGTGGCGCTCACCACGGCTGGCGGCATCATCGGCGGCGGCATCGGCTTCCTGCTCACGCTTGTGGTTGTGCTCATCATGAATTTGAATGGGCTTAATGTCCCGTATCTAGTTTCTGTGGAAGCTTTCGTGGGTGCGGCCATCGTCGCGGCCGTGACCGGCATTGTCTTCGGGTTACAACCTGCTCGCAAAGCCGCCGCATTGGATCCGATTACGTCTTTGAGGTATGAGTAGCGGCGAGACCCTGTCTCGCCCCACCTATTTCTTCAGGGTTCGTTCAAGGTGGTGCGCGACAGGTTTGCCTCGCGTAGAATAGGAAATCGCTCGGCAAACACCGGGCGGCCCATACCGCCCGTGCGGCGCTCCAAGTCTTCGCGCCGCACCGCGCCGCTACAATTTATGACAAAATCTTCCGTCATCATCACTCCCACCCTCCTGTACAAATTTCACGCCTGTCCCAACTGGCCGTATTTCGAGCGGTTCGGCGGCCAGGCCAAGCGGCGCACCAAGCTCGCGGACATGCTTTTGTGCGGCGACATCTTCGCCGAGGATGAGGCACTCGGCGGCGGCATGTGGGCGAAGCCGAAGGGCAAGACCGTCGCCGAACGCGCAAAAAGAACGCTCGCGCTCATGAAGAAAGGCGAGGCGCGGATTCGCGGCGGTATGCTGAAGTACGGCGACCTGATTTCTGAACCGGATTTGCTTGAGCGCACCGACGGCATGCCGTCGGAGTTCGGCGGCTGGCACTACGTGGCCGTAGACGTCAAGAATTTCGTTGACCGGCTGAATGATGGGCATCGTTTGCAGGCCGCTCTTCACGGCGAATTGCTTTCGCACATCCAAGGCCGGCGGCCGCGTCACGGTTTCGCCGTTAATGGCCAAGGCGTGCGCCTCGGCACGGATCTCGATGAGTTCGCACCGCAGTTTGAGGACGCATTGGCGCGGCTGCGGGCCATTCTTGCCGGAGAGAGACCCGGTCCGCACCTCAATTCCGGCTGCCGCGTCTCGCCGTGGCTGCATGAATGCGTGGCCGCCGTCGAGACCAAGGACGACATCGCGCTTCTCTACAACCTCCGTTACAAGACCGCGGCCGCCTTGCGCGAACGAGGCATCACGACCGTCCATGATTTCGCGCTGGCGGACATCGAGTCGCTCGTTGAGCCTGGCGGCGAGCTCAAAAGGAAGACCCTGGAGCGGATGAAAATCCAGGCGCGGGCGCTTATCGAGCGGCGACATTTTTTTCGCCGGCCGACTGAATTGCCGCCATCACTCGTTTCTGTCCCTCGACCCTCCTCCGCAAAAGCTACGGAGGGCAGGCAAGCTCGGGACAGAACAGAAATATTCCCTGAGCGAGCGAAGCGAGTCAAAGGGTTGCCATTAGAAATCCATTTCGACATCGAGAGCGATCCGCCGCGCCAGGCGGATTACCTGTTCGGTTTCCTCCTGCGTGACACCGACGGCGACCGTTACGAGCACATCGTCGCGACCAAGCCAGAGGACGAGGGAAAAATGTGGCAGCTTTTCCTGCACTGGCTCGGCGGCCTGCCGGATCGTTACGTCGTCTATCACTACGGCGATTATGAGATGACACGGCTCACGGCGCTTGAGGCGCGTTACGGCGGCTCGCCGGCGCTCGCGCGTTTTCAGGAGGCGATGATCGACCTGAACGAGATTATCAAGGAAGACGTCGTCTTTCCGCTTTACTTCTACGGCCTCAAGGACATCGGCGGGTACATCGGCTTCGAGCGCGGCAAGCAAGTCGCGACCGGCAGCCAGTCGGTCGAGTTCTACGAGGCCTGGCTCGCGAAAGGCGACAAGAAAAAGCTCGACGCCGTCATCCGCTACAACGAGGACGACGTCCGCGCCACGGCGGCGCTCAAGGATTGGCTCACGCGGGAAGCGTCCGTTGGGAGTCAACAGTGAACAGTCCGCAGTTAACAATAAAACGCCCTGGTTTGCCGCCGGGCGTTTTGCGGCGTTTCTCAATACTTCTCAACCATTGCCGACAGCCTATCAGCTCGCCAACCTCACCCCTTGACAAGATCGCGCAAATACACTATACTATTTCTTCGTGTTCGAGCTGCCGTGCCACAAGACGCGGCTACGGCTTGAACTTGGCCTTTACACTCAAGCGAGGTAATCATGGCAAATAATACCCCGGTGTTTCCCGCTGCGCAGACTTTCAACGAGAGACTGCAGGTTGCCAAGAGAACCGTCAATCCGGAAGTAGCCTTGGATTGGGATATCGTTCAGTCGGACGTTGGCGTGATGCCGCAGCCACTGGATGATGAACAATTACGGCAACTGTCCACGGAGGAACTCGAGAAGCGCTGGCTGTACTTCGTGAAGCTCACGGCCTACCTGATGGCCGTGCCTTCGACGGCGGTCTGTTACGAGAAGCGCTGGCTCTACAATGTCAGCGCGAATCTGACCGGAGACCTGTCCGGCTTGTGGGGCGATGCCAGGGGCATCACCGGCCGGGTGAATCCCGGAACCACCGGCAACGTCACGGGCCTGGTCGGCCCGATGGACAACATCTACGGCGACGTTTCCCGCGTCTGGGGGACGATTCACCGGGGACTGTACGGAACCGTTTCCGCGATCTGCGGCGATCTCACCAACAAGACGGGCTACTGCTCCGATGTCATGGGTGACGTATCGCAGCTGCGCGGTGACCTGACGCCGTTCGTCGGCGACGTAACCGGACTCTCGGGAACCGCGGAGCGCTTCCGTCGGAACCCACGCCTCCTAAGCGACCTGCCATCCGACCAGATGGTCTGGCTGGTGACGCGCCGTCTCGAGAACTTCATCGTCGGCAAGCATTCAGGCGACTGGTCGCGGTGCTGGGGCGATGCCTCCGGGGTTGAGGGACGCAACGAAGGCCTGATCGGCGACGTGTCCGACAGGTCCGGAAACGTCACCGGGCAACGCGGAGATACGGCATTCCTAGGCGCGGCGCCGCCGAAATTCCGCGTGGTCCAAACAGTGACCGCCTTCGGGGAAGACGGTCAGGGTGACCATCAGTCTGCCGCGTGAGCGGCAGGAAAATATTGGTCCGTAACGCCATGAAGCACCTTGTTAACGTCAGGAGCTTCGTGGCGTTCGGCCCATCTATGCCGAACGTCTTTTTTTAGATTCGAAGATTCAGAGCACTCATTTACTTCGCCTCTCCGAATCCCCGTATCTCGGCCAGCTGGGCTTGCCAAAACTGCCAAAAAATGCTATATTTTGATATTATACATAAAGAAAGGTTGAACTTGTCGTGAGGATATTTAAGGGAAATCTTATGCCCGAAACCAGGCGTCAGAACGATCAATTCGCCAACTGGCAAGCGCCGTGCCCGGAGAGGGCGGTGCTCTCATTAGAAAATCCCAATGATATGAGTGACCAACAAGCGGACCCGTCCGGCCACGAAGCGGCAAAGATTGATGATGCCGCACCGGAGAGCCGAGTGGAGAGAAAGGAAAGAAAAACCGAGGTGCACGAATATGAATATAGGGACAGCGAAGGCAGGCTTTTGGGCCGGCTCGAATTGGAGATCGGCACCGAAGATGTCGAGGTGCCCTATCATGACAAGAATTTGAAGATGAGGCGCGTCCAGGCCGTCCGCATTCGCGGGGAAAAAGACGGCTGGCCGACGGAGATGGATGTCCTCTCCCTGGTTAACAAGCACGGCGCGGAGATTCTGATGCCGGCTGAAGGCGAGGAGGAACAGCCGTGGGTCCATCTGCGGGAGCGAAATCAGGTGCTCATTTCCGGTTTTGACAACCCCAGCCGTTTGGCGACGGTTCTGCACGAGGTTGGTCACGCCGATCAGACGCATGATGACAAGCAGGCAAAGCTTTGGGAATACTATAAAGCCTCCATGGACATGAGGGCGTCGCGCTTCCCTGATTTTGGCGGCGCGAAAGCGGCTTTGGAGGCGGTTTACCGGGAATTTCCGGAGGTCGTTTCGAGTCTTGGCGATAAGCCATTACGGGCCATTGAGGATGCCGAACGGACGGAGCGAGAGATCCAGGCCGTACAAACAGAACTCCCGATATTCTTGGCTAGGGCCAAACTCCTGTTGGACGGCGGCGATGAGAACGGCACTCGCGAGCAGATGCTCAAGTATACACAGGAACGCCTGAGACTCGTCAACCTTCAGTTGGAGCAGAACAGGCAATGGGTGGAAATCAGGCAATCCGCTTATCTGGTCGTCCAGATACTTGAAGCCGACGCCTCCAATCGCGCTTATGCCTGGATTAAGCAGATCATGGAGGAAACGGGTGTCGACCTGATGGCAAAACATTTTGCCAAGCTGGCGGATGCCGGCTTGGGATCGGATTGTGAAAACGCGCTGGAGCCAGAAGAACTTGGTCAGCAGGACATCGAGATTGAAACCAGCATCCCGGAGACATTGCTGAAATTCTTGGAATCTTATGAGGTCAAACCGCCGGACAAAGGGCAAACAAGATGATGCTTCGTTTTTCCGAGTCTGACAGACCGATGACGTAAATGAAAATCAAGAACCCTCCGGACGGACCGGAGGGTTCTTTGATCATCATTATGATTCGTTAGCCGCCGAAGATGTCTTTGGCCCAGCCGATTGCGGCGAAAGATTGGCTGAAAGATGTGTTTACTTACGGCATGAGGTATAATCATCCTATCGTTTAATCAATCTGGGATTATGCCTAAAACCACGAAAAAGGCGGAAGTAAAGCCTTTCGTTCGCTTCGACTATTCGCGCATGACGGCGGAACGCGGCAACATGATGATGCCCAAGGCCGACTTGATTGATTTGGCCCGTCGGTTGGAGCCTGTCCGGGCGGCGGTCATCAAGCAATGGCGCTCCGGCCAGCTCGGGTTCATGGCGATTCCGGAACGAACCGCTGACTTGAAGGCCGTCGAGGCGATGGCCAAGACCGTTGGGCGCGAGTTCAAGACGCTCGTCGTCATCGGCATCGGCGGCTCGGACTTGGGCGCGCGGATGCTCGTCAAGGCACTGAAGCCGGCGGGGAAGGGGATGGAGATCCGTTTCATCGGCGCGAACACTGATCCGGACGAGATGGCCGCGCTGCTTCGCGACCTTGATTGGCGCAAGACGGCCATCAATGTCATTTCCAAATCCGGCGACACCATCGAGCCGATGAGCGCGTTCGTTCTGCTTCGCGACCGTTTGGTGAAAGCCGTGGGCGTGAATCGGCACGCCCGCCACGTCATCGCCACGACTGACACGGAAAAAGGAACGCTGCGCAAGATCGCTGATCGCGAAGGTTACCGCACCCTGCCGGTGCCCGCTGACATCGGCGGACGATTCTCCGTGCTCACGCCGGTCGGACTGTTTCCGGCGGCTTGCGCCGGCATCCCCGTGCGGCGCCTCGTCGTCGGCTGTCGCGCCGTGCGCGACGAGTTCGCCGCGGCCAAGACGATGGACAACGGCCCGCTCATGTTCGCCGGCCTTCAGCACGACGGCTATGTCCGCCGCAGTCAGCACATCACCGTGCTCATGCCTTACGGCGAACGCCTCCGCGAGTTCGGTTCCTGGTTCCGTCAGCTCTGGGCCGAGTCGCTCGGCAAGAGGCTCGACCGCCACGGCAAGGTCGTTAACCACGGTTTTACCCCGGTCGCCGCGCTCGGCGCGACCGACCAGCACTCACAGGTTCAGTTATATAATGAGGGGCCGTTCGACAAGACCTTGACCTTCATCGAGGTCGAGAGTCCGGACGCGGATTTCCGCCTGCCGAACCCCTACCCGGACATCGAAGGCACGGCCTACATGGCCGGCCATCGGCTCGGGGAAATCCTCCACGCCGAACGCGCGGCGACCAGTCTGGCGCTTACCGAAAATGGCCGGCCGAACGGCACTGTCTTCGTCCCGCGCGTCAGCCCCGAAGCCGTCGGCGCGCTCGTCAATTTCTTCCAGATCGCCACGGCCGTCGCCGGCGAACTCCTCGACGTCAATGCCTATGACCAACCCGGCGTGGAGGCCGGCAAGAAGCACATGTATAAGTTGCTGGGGAGGAAAGGATTTGAGAAGTTCTGAAGCTGGGAAGTGCTGAAGTACTGAAGATACTCCAGCACTCCAGCACTTCAGTACTCCAGTACTCCTATGTGGCCCTTCCACGATGAACCTACGCCCGCCGAACGCCGCGCCGCAGCACTCGCCAAAATTCGCGATTTCATTTTGCGTCACGGAGCGCTGATCGTTTTTCTGGCCGCCCTGCCGGCCATGGCGTATTTTGACGCGACCCTGTTCTATCAGCGTCAGATAGCCCTTGAATCGTTCCGCCCTGACTGGGGCGCGGTGCGGACCGACGACGGCCCGGGTCTGCCGCCGCCCATCATCCCCGGCGTCGAACATCAGCCGTTGCCGGAAAAGGTGAAAGGCCTGTACCTGACCTCCGACGGGTACGGGAACAAGATCGTGCTTGAACGGGTCCTGGGCATCGCCAAGCGCACGGAAATCAACGCGCTCGTCATTGACCTCAAGGATTCCAAGTATGAGTTGGCCTTCAAACCGCGCGACGAAGCGCTGAACGTGGCGGTCGCCAAAAAGCCGTCCCTTGGCGACCTGCGCGAATTGTCCAAGCGCCTCCACGCCGAGGGCCTGTACCTCATCGCGCGCGTGCCGGTCTTCCAGGATTCGGCGCTCGTGGCGGTGCGGCCCAAGCTCGCGGTCCGCCAGGGCGGCGCCGTCTGGCGCGACAACCGCGGCATCCGCTGGCTCGACCCGGCCAGCCAGGAGGTCTGGGAATACAACGCCGCCATCGCCCGCGAGGCCTATGAATCCGGCTTCGACGAGGTTCAGTTCGATTACATCCGTTTCCCGTCCGACGGCAACCTGAAAGGCCTGCAGTATCCCTTTTATGACGGTGAGCGTCCCAAGCACGAGGTCTTGGGCGAGTTCTTCGCCTATCTGGATCTGCAGCTGCGGCAGAAGCAAGGCATTCCGATTTCGGTGGATCTCTTCGGACTCACGATGTGGCAGCATGAATACGACCTCAACATTGGTCAGATGTTGCGCGACGCCCTGCCGCATTTCGATTTCATCTCGCCGATGGTGTATCCGTCGCACTACGCGGACGGTTTCCAAGGTTTTGCCAATCCCGCCGAGCATCCCTACGAGGTCGTCCGCGACAACATGATTCGCGGGCAGAAGCTGATTGCGACGATGAAGGCCGAAGCCGAGGCAAAAGGGGAGGAAGCGAAGCTCGCGACTTACCGACCGTGGCTGCAGGATTTCGACATGGGCGCGACGTATGACGCGAACAAGGTGCGGCTGCAGATTCGCGCGAGCGACGAGCAAGGCGCAAGCGGCTGGCTGCTCTGGAACGCGGCCAACGTCTATACCGAAAGTGCCCTTGAGCGAGAGCGAGCAGTCCGGTAAACTAGTGGCTAGTGACTAGAGCCTAACAACAAACATATGCGAATTAATCATCTCATGACCGTCTCGTTGGCCGCGCTGGCTCTTTTGGGCGCTGGCTGCGCTCAAGGCAACCAGACGGCCATCGCCCCACAGAATATGAATCAGGAATCCGCTTTGGCGCGTCCGCCGGAGAGTTACGGCAACGCCGCCGCCGAACCGCAAGTCGTGGTTGAACCATCAACGCCGCCGTCGACACCAGCCGAACCGAGCGACGAGACGGCCAAGCCGCCCCGCCCGACGTCCTTCCCGGGCATATTGCCGACGTCCGAGCTAAAGGGAAAGACGGTGCGCATCGCCACCACCAAAGGCGACATCGTTTTCGAACTCCTGCCGGCGGAAGGGCCACGCGCCGCGTCAAATTTTTACGCCTTGGCCAGGAGCGGCTTTTATGACGGACTGACTTTCCATCGCGTGGAGCCCGGCTTCGTCATCCAGGGCGGCGACCCGAAAGGCAACGGCACGGGCGGCCCCGGCTACAAGTTTGAGGATGATAAAGTCACCTTGGATTACAAGGCTGGCATTGTGGCCATGGCCAACAGCGGCCCGAATACGAACGGCAGCCAGTTCTTCATCATGCTCGAGGACAACCTGACGTTGCCGAAGAACTACAGCGTCTTCGGTCGGGTCGTGTCCGGCATGGACGTGGTCCGGAGGATCTCCGTCGGCGACGTCATGACCAAGGTGACTGTCGAGACCGCCAAATAACGCTTTCTATTGTGGATCCCGCCTTGCCGCCGATTCATCCGCGCCTGCCTGAACTCCTCGATCACTTGGGGTTGAAGATTGTTGACGCCGTCAAATGGAACGTCCTGCTTTGCCGTCCTGTCGCGGCGGGCCAGGGTGAGGCCGCCCTCATCCTCAAGTACGGCAGCGACGAACGGAAGGCGGCCAGCATGGAGTATGAGGTGCGCGTCCTGCGCGACGTTTTGCCGCAGATCGACCAGCAGTATTTCGAACGGCTGGTCCTGCCGGAGTACGTGAATGACGGGACGTTCGCGGGTTTGCGTTGGTCGCTCACGCGCTACATCAAGGGCATGCCGCTCCTTTTCGAATGGTCGGAGCTGTCGTCCAAGCCGGAAGTCCTCGGCGGCCGCGGCATCGGCCTGCAGGTGGCGCGTTACGCCGTGGATGTCCTGCGCGATTTGCGCGTGGTGGACGTGGAAAACCTGCCGCCTTTCGTGCGCCGGTTCAATTTCGACCACTGGCACGAGGAATTCCGGCGGCGGAGCCAGGAGCTGGTGGCGCGAGGCCTCGTCATGGCGGAAACGGTGGAGCGGGCCAACGAGCTTTTCACCGCCACGGGCACGGAACGCTACCAGGGCAACCTCTTCACGAACGGCGATTTTTATCCGCGCAACTTCATCCTCCTGCCGGAAGGCCGCATCGCGGTCGCCGACTGGGTCGGTGGCGTGGATCCGTGGGAGTTCGTGGCCATGAAATGCTGGATCATGATGTGGGGCAATCCGGACTGGCAGCGCGCCTACGTCAAGGAACTGGCGAAACATTTTCCGATTGACGTTGAGGAGATGCAGGTCGGCCTGCTCGTGAAATGCGCCAACCGCATCTGGCTGTGGCGTGATTTGCCGGAGGAGCACATCGGCTTCGCCCGATCGCAGCTACTTACCTATTTCAGCCGCTGTCTGGACATCCGTTTCGTGGAGGACATCTTCGAGGGGCGGTGATTTCGGTTTTGTAGGACAGAAGCGACGCCAATCCGGCGTCGTTTTGGAATATATTGTCAGCCGAGCGAAAAAACGCTATAATTTATCTATAAAGATATTTTTTCTGGCACGGCCCGGAGGGCGTTTATCGGCGCTTCGGAAAAGGCTGGACAAGGGCATGCGCACGACTGTTTTGGCCAAAATCAGGAAAACCTTGGCGTCGGCAACGTTGGTTGCCGTGGCCGGTTTGCCTATGGCTCCGATGGCGCAGGCGGTGACGCCGACGGTTGCGCTCGTCACGCCGGCGGCCGGCACCAGCGTGAGCGGCACCTTCTCGTTCGAGGCGATGACCGATCAGGCGGTCAGCGAGGTGCGCTTCAACATCGTCCCGACCGGAGGCACGGCCGTCGTTTGCCCAGCCACCGCCGGCACGACCGGCACGAACTGGACTTGCCGTTGGGATTCGACGACCAGCCAGAACGGCTCTTATACCGTTCAGGCGAGCGCCTATGTCGAAGGGGTGCGCGTGTCAACCAACGACGAGGTGCGGCCTTTCTACGTCTATAACCAGACGTTGACGAACGCGACCGTGTCGCTCACGTCCCCGGCGAGCGGCACTTCCTTTACCGCCATGCCGATAACCTTTTCGGCCACCGCGTCCGGCCCGGCCGGCTTCCTGGTGCGTTTCCGCGTTCAGCCGCAGGGCGCGTCTTCCACCGAGCCGCCGATTGCCGAAATCACCGGCGCGCTTAGCGGGAATTACTGGACCGCCCATTGGAACGAGACGTCCCGCCCGGCCGGCAACTACCAGGTCACGGCGGTCGTTACCGACGCGGTTAACACCCAACTCGCGGCGGACGGCCCGCGCCCGTTCAGTTACAACCCGCCAAACAACATTTCCGTCAGTCTGGTGACACCCACGGCCGGCTTGAACCTGACGGCCATGCCGATCGCGCTTTCCGCCACGACCTCCGTGAGCGCCTACGCGGTTGATTTCCGCATTTTCCAACCCAATGGGATGACGCCGCTTTACTCGTTTCCCGGCATGAGCATATCCGGAAGCCAGGGCATGAGTTGGAGTGGCACATGGAATTCCAGTGGCGTCGCCGGCGGGGCGTACGAAGCGCAAGCCGTCGTCATCGGTCAGAACCAGGCGGTCATCAAGGAAGGATCGAGGGTGTCCTTCCAGTATTCGCCGACGCCACAGGTCTCAATCAGCCTCGGCGCGCCGGCGGCCGCCTCGGTTTTCACCGCGGCACCGATTGGCTTCACGGCCAACACGACCGGCACGGGCGTGAGCCAGGTCGTCTTCAAGGTTTGGACACCGGGTCAGCCGGTGACGGCCGCTCCGGTGGCGGAAGTGACGGGGACGATGGGCGGCAACGTCTGGACCGCCAATTGGACGCCGGCGGCAGGATATAACGGCGGCTTTGAGGTCCGCGCTTTTGCCATGAGTTCGACGAGCGTCGTCCTCGCCCAGACCGAGCCGCGCGGTTTCCAATATACGCCGTCATCCACGGCCTCCGTGAGCATCGTGACGCCCACTTCAGGACTGAACCTGACCGCCATGCCGATAGCGCTCACCGCCTCCACGACGGATACGGTCGCGGCCGTCAGTTTCCGGATTTACCTGCCCGGTGGCTCAACGCCGCTCGTCACGGTTGACGGCACGACGGTGTCCGCCAGCCAAGGGAAGAGCTGGCAGGCCTCGTGGAACAGCTCGACCGCGGCGGCCGGGAGTTACGAGGCGCAGGCCGTGACCAAGACGTCCGCGGGCGGCGCCATCGTGAGCGAATCATCGCGGGTCGGCTTCAACTATGCGCCGTCTTCGACGGTCGTCGCCGCCATGACAGCTCCGGCTGCCAGCACGGTTTATACCGCGAGCCCGGTCAGCCTCTCGGCCAACACGACCGGCACGGGCGTGAACAAGGTTGTCTTCAAGGTCTGGACCCAAGGGCAGCCGACGACGGCCGCACCCATCACGGAAGTGACGGGGAGCGGCAGCGCCAATGCCTGGTCCGGCTCCTGGAGCCCGGCGTCCGGAATCAGCGGCTGGTTCGACGTTCGCGCTTACGCCTTGAGTTCCAGTAGCGCGGTTCTGGCGATTAGCGAGCCGCGCAGTTTCAAGTTTTCGCCATCCACTTCGACCGCGACCGTGACGATGACATTGCCGACGGCCGGCCAGACGTTGACGGCCATGCCCCTCATGCTTTCGGCGAATTCCTCGGGCGCGGAGGTGACCCAGACGGCTTTTCGCATTCGGCGCTCCGGAGCGTCGGCCGCCACGGAAATAATCGTCACCGCGCGCGATGCCGCGACCGGGGGCTGGAGTGCCTCATGGAACAGCGCTGACGCGGTCGCCGGCGCTTATGAGGCCAGCGTCGTGGCCAAGAACTCCGCGAATGCAGTCATGGCCGAGTCCGCTTGGGTCGGGTTTAACTATGCCCCGCCAGGCAATCAGGCCGTGACCGTCGTGATCGGCGCGCCAGCGGTGAACGCCACCATCTCGTCGGCCACCATGCCGATGTCCGCCACGGTCACCGGCACCGGCGTGAGCCAGGTCAAGTTCCGAATATTCCCGCCGGGCGTTCCGCCGACCGGCACACCTTTCGCCGAAATCCCCGGTACGGTCGCGGCCACCGCGGCCAACACTTGGACCGCCAACTGGACGCCGCCGACCGGCACGACGGGCTTGTTTGACCTTTATGTATACGCCTTGGATTCGGCATCCGTTCGCCTGAACAGCGAGGGGCCGCGGACGTTCAATTTCGCGCCCGGTCAAACCACCACGGTCACGGTGCAGATTCTTGCCCCGGCGAACGATGTCGTGTTGCGCGTGAGTCCCGTCAACCTGTCCGCGACGGCTTCCGGCAGCGGCCTTTCGCGCCTCCTCTTCCGCGTCTATCCGCGTGGCGCTTCCGCCACGGCCACCCCGCTTTTCTCCGTTAACGGCACCAAGACGAACAGCACTTGGTCAGCGTCATGGACACCGTCCATCACGACCGCCGCGGATCTGGATTTGACGGTTGAGGCCTACGACGCCAACAACAATCGTCTGGCCGCGGCTGGCCCACGGCCATTCCGGTACGAGACGACCTCGACGCCGCCGCCGAACGCCCCGGTCGTGACGATGCCGCTTTCCGGCGCGATTCTACGACAGTCCGCCAGCCTGTCCGCAACTGTGAGCCGCAAGGCTGACGAGGTTGTCTTTGCGATCACCGGCAGCGCCAACGCGCAACCGCTCACGCGGCCGGCCATGAGCGATGCCGCCGGTTTGGTCTGGAACGCCGTTTGGGACACCCTGGCCGCGGCCAATGGCCAATATCAGGTGAAAGCCAGGGCGCGTTTCGGCACGGACTGGGTCGAGAGCGAACTCATCGGCGTTTACGTGACCAATGAGGCTGCGTCGCCGCCGACCGCGCTCAAGGTCACCCTTGGCGCTCCGGGCAACGGGGCGACGCTTTCCGGCAGCGTCGTTTTCCGGGCGGAAGTCGAGGGCCAGCCGGGTTCCGTGCAATTCATCCTTGAGCCGGTTGCGACCGCGAGTTCAGCGCCCTTCGTGACGCCCGCCATACCTGGGACAGACGGAGTGTGGAGCGCGACCGTGGATACCGCCCATATGCCTAACGGCGCGTATCGCGTCCGGGCCAAGGCCATGGTGAATGGGCAGTTTGCCGGCGAAAGTGCGTCGGTTGACGTCAAGATAGACAATCTGGTTTCCACGCCGCCGACCACCGAAATTCCGTCGACCGCGCCGCCCACCGGAACGCCGGAAGCCCCACTTCCGCCGCTCGCCGCCAAGGTGGTGGGCTTGCCGTACACGATCAAGGGTGTGGCGCTGCTCGCGGCCGAAGTCACGGGCGGGCCGGAGTCCGTGACCTTCCTCATCAAGGCGACGGACGGCTCTTTCCAGCAGGATAAGCCCGCCATCTTCGCGCCGGAATCCAGGCGTTGGGTGGGCCTGTGGGACACGACCGTGAGTGCCGACGGTCGCTACGGCGTCGTCGTCATGGCTGTTTCCGGCAGTCGGCGCGCGAGCAGCCTGCCGGTCTATACGCTGGTCGCCAACCAGTTGCCGCCGACCCAGGAGAAGCCGGGCACCGTCATCCCACCGGTTCCGCCGCCAGTGCCGCTCTCGACCGTCGTTGTCCTCCCCCCGGAAGCCATCCGCGCCGCCGCGCAGGAAACGCCGACCGGGACGAAGCCTTTCGAGACCGCGCCGCTCTCGGCGCAGATCACTGATGCCGTCAGCCGTCTGGACGCCGAATGCGTGAAGAACAACATCCCCGCCAACCGGTGCGACGAATGGCTGGCATTCCGCAGCCGCAACGACAAGTGCCGCCAAGCCGGCATCATCACCAAGGAGGAGTGCGTCGCTTATCTCGGTCAGGTCAGCCGTGATTTGACGCCGGATCAGGTGGCCCAGCAGACCGTCGGCCTCCTGTCGGCTACCAAACTCAATGAGTTGCAGACGGCCGTAACGCCGCTCGTCGGCACGGTCATCAAGTTCCAGCGTCCGGAAAAGCCGGCCGAGCCCGAACCGGGCGAAACACCGGCCGCCCCGCCAACCGAAATGCCGCCCGAGAAACCGACGGCCGCCACGACCGCGACGATTCTCGCGGAGAACATCCCGTTACAGTCGAACAAGGAGACCACCTTCAAGGTTCAGGCGTCGCCGGCCTTGGTGAGGACGGACGCCACGACGAACCATGAAGCCGTGCCCGCCGTGCTCATGATTGATTCCGATGGCGACGGCTTGCCGGATGACGTGGAGAAGCGGTGGGGGGCCGACCCGCTCAAGTCCGACACGGATGGCGACGGCTACAGCGACAGCGACGAGGTGAAGAACGGCTACAACCCGCTCGGTCCGGGCAAGTTGGGTGAGTCACTGATCAAGGTGACGCCAGTGGACGCGGCCATCGTTTCCGGCGTGCCGATGGAACAGCCGCGGGTTGCGGGCGAGGAATCGGCGGACATGGCCGTGGAGAGCGCGAACGTCACGCCAGCAGAGGGCGAAGCGCCGCCGCAAACGACCTTTCAGGGCAAGGCTCGGCCCGGCGAGACAGTGACCATCTTCATCTACTCCTACCTGCCGCTCGTCCTCACGACGACGGCGGACGAAAGCGGCAACTGGGAGTATGAGCTGGCGGATTCGCTCACCGACGGCGAACATACCGCCTATGTCGCCGTCACCGACGATACCGGCAAGATTCAGGCAAAAAGCGCGCCGCTGTCGTTCTTCGTCGCCGAAGCCCAGGCCGTGAGCGAACAGGATTACTTCAAGCCGGTTTCCGTGGTCGCGGTGGAGGAACCGATGAATCAGATGATGCGCTGGTACGTCATCGGCGCGATTGCCCTCGTGGTCGTCGCCTTGGGTATCGGGCTCGCCATTGTGTTGCGCCGTGGTCAGGCGAGCGTTTAGAGTCCGTCTAGTTGTTATTAACGTTTCTTATCCACAACCAGGGTTTTTACCCTGGATTTTGATAACCTTTTGCTGTCAAAGGGACGTCGGCCGAACTTCGCTCACGCCCCGTAATCTGGTATCATCCATTCGTTGGAAGTTTGATGTTAAACCCATGAAAAAAATCGTTTTCATCCTTCTCGTGGTCATCGTGGCCGTCGCCGGATTTTCTGTTGGGCGCCTAACCGCTCCGACTATCCAGCCGGAACCGGCCTTGTCCAGCGTCAAGAACGATCAAACCGCCCTGCCGGCCGTGCCGCCCAAGGATGCCTCGCCGTCGTCTTCAGGGGCGACGGATCCGGTCTCGGCGGTGGTTTTGGAAACCCCGGCCGAAGGGGCAAGGCTGTCCCTGTCTTTTGACGCGGCCGGTCGGGCGCGAACGGACATCGGCGACCTGACTGTCACCGTCAAGGACGAGACGGGTGCCGTCATCGCCGCCACGCGCGTTTCGGTCATCCGCGAAAGCCAGTCGTCCGCCTTCGGCCGCTTCAGCCAGTCCTTCGCCTTGCCCGCGACCGTTCAGGGCAACGGCACGGTCGAGGTTTCCTATGAGCATGACGGCCAGCTGTCGCCGGTCGAGGTGCGGCACGTCTCGTTCGTCCAGTTGGACACCGTGTCCATCCGCGTTTTTTTCGGCACTACGGCTGACGGCGGCACGGATTGTTCCGTGGTGCGGTCGGTCGAGCGTGTCGTGTCGTCAAAGGGATCAATTTATCATCAGGCCCTGACGGAACTGCTCAAGGGCCCGACCGACGCGGAAAAAAATTCGGGCTATTTCACCTCCTTGCCGGCTGGCGCTGGGCTCGAGTCCGTGACGACGGACGGCAGCGGCGTCGTGACGGCGGACTTCAAGCCGAGCCTGGAGAAAGGCATCGGCGGTTCCTGTCGCGTGATTGCCATTCGGTCGCAGATCATCCAGACGCTCAAGCAGTTCCCGGAGGTTCGTGATGTCGTCATCAGCATTGACGGCCGGACGGAGGACGTTTTGCAGCCGTAGGAGATTGGAGTGCTGAAGCGTGGAAGTGCTGAAGTTCTGAAGTACTGAAGACTCCAGCACTTCAGAACTCCCTATCTTCAGCTCTTCGGTCCACCGCCGCTTATTTAGTATTATCATGAAGAAAGTCATATACATCCTCCTGCTGGCCGCGGCAGTCTACGGCTACCTCTGGTACGTTCGCGGTTTTGATCCACTCGGCTTGGAGCCGGAGCGGCCGGGTTTAGCGCCGTACGTTTTCGGCGCGCCGACGCCCACCCGCACGGAAGGCTACTGGCTCCAGGCCGACCCCATGCCGACTCCGCGTACTGGCGTCGCGGCCGCGACCGTCGCCGGCCGCGTTTGTGTTGTCGGCGGCGTGGACGCCTGGTACCGCACCGTCGCCACGGTCGAATGTCTGGACGTGCGCACCGGTCGTTGGACCATCGTTGCGCCGCTGCCCCAGCCCCGAAACCATGTCGCCTTGGCCGAAATCGGCGGCAAGCTTTATGCCGCTGGCGGTTTGTTCGGCTGGGCGTCACGCCCGACGGATTCCCTTTACATCTATGACCCGCAAACCGACCGCTGGTCCGAAGGCAAACCGATCCCGAAATCAATCGGTGGCGCGGCCGTAGCCGTGCACGACGGCAAGATGCATCTTTTCGGCGGCCGTGGCGTCACCGGTGCCTTGAGCTCGCACTGGGTTTACGATCCTGGGAGCGGCGACTGGATGAGCGGCGAAGAGATGCTGACCGTGCGGGATCGGGGCGGGGCGGCAGCGATTGACGACAGTTTCCTGGTCTTCGGCGGCTTGGCCAGCACGACCGTCGAAAGCCTATCCAAGGCCGAGCTGTTCAATGACGTGGAAGCGTCCTGGGACGCGGCCATGCCCATGCCTTCGCGCCGAGGCGATTTTGCCATGGCTTATCTTGACGGCCGGGTGTTCGTTTTCGGGGGCTTGACCGGTTCCGGCGTCTCCGGCAAAGTGGACGCTTATGATGTTGCTCGGCATGCATGGATCATGATCGGGGAAATGCCCCAACCGCTTCATGCCGAAGGTGCCGCCGCCGCTGACCGTTACATATTCATAGTCGGTGGCGGACCGCGACCCGGCTGGTCGCTGAACGGGGAGACGTACGTTTTTGTGCCTCCTACGCCGCCTGTTGATCCGACGCCGGAAAAGACGAAAACGCAGGCTAAGAAGAAGTGATATAGAGACATAGAGAAAAGAATTTACGGAACCCCCCCATCTCTGTCTCTCTGTCACTCTGTCTCTCCGTACCCCCATGAATCCCTTCACCGTCTCGCAATTCGTGGAATTCCTGAATACCGCCTTGACCACGGCGGTTTTTCCAGAAGGCGTTTGGGTGGAAGGTGAGGTCGCGGAATACCGCGTCTCGCAGGGCAAGTGGATTTGGTTCCTGCTCAAGGATGAGGAGGCCGTTGTCAGTTGCTTCTCGACGGTTTGGCAAATGCGTCAGCCGCTTGAGGACGGCTTGCGCGTGCGCGCGTACGGGCACCCGAAGGTTCACGCGAAGAGCGGCAAGTTTTCGTTGAACGTGGAGAAGGCGGAGCCGGTGGGGGAGGGCGCGTTACGCCGTGCTTTCGAGCTCATGCGCGCCAAACTCACGGCGGAGGGCCTTTTCGCGACCGAGCGCAAGCGGCCTTTGCCGCGGTTTCCTGAACGCATCGGTCTCATCGCTTCCGGCGAGTCGGCGGCCTACGGCGATTTCCTGCGCATTCTCGGCAACCGCTGGGGCGGCTTGGCCATCAATCATGTTGACGTTCAGGTGCAGGGCCGTGACGCGGCCGAACAGATTGTTTCGGCCTTCCAGCATTTCAACCGTCATCCGGAGTTGGCCGAGGTCGTCGTGCTCGTGCGCGGCGGCGGTTCGCTTGAGGATTTGGCCGCATTCAATTCCGAGGACGTGGCGCGGGCGGTGTTTGGCTCGCGCCAGCCGGTCGTCGTCGGCGTGGGCCACGAGCGCGACGAGACGCTGACCGATTATGCCGCCGACGTGCGCGCCTCGACGCCGACCAACGCCGCGGAACTGCTCGTGCCGGACCGGCGCGACGTGGCCGCCGAGCTGCGTGCTTCCTCTCATCGTCTAACAATCGGTATGGAAACCGCGCTCCGCGACCGGCAGGATACTTTGAACCAAGCCGTTTCTTGGTTGGAAAAGGGCGTTCATCGGACCCAGACCTCGTTTGCCCAGGTGTATTCCGACTTGCGCCAGCAACTCGTGGCTTTTGCCGGACGCGTGGGGTCGAAACGCTTGGCTGTCGCCGGCCTTTCGTCCAGCCTGTTCGTGGCTGAAGCCCGCCGTCGCGCCGAGTTGTCGGCGGGCGTCGCGGGTCGCACACGTCTCCTTCAGGGTCTTGACCCGCGCCGTTTGCTGAAACGCGGTTACGCCGTCGTCCGGCGTCGAGGCGCGGTCGTGCGCGATGCGGCTAAAGTGGCTGTGGGCGAAATCGTTGACGTTCAATTGGCAGTCGGCAACCTGTCAGCTGAAGTTAAATCGAAAAATTTGTAACCCACCCATATGAAAAACGCGAAATCCGACAAGAAATCCGACTTCAGTCGCGCTTACGAGGAACTCGAGGAGATCGTCCGCTGGTTCGAGCGGGAGGATGCCGATCTCGACGAGAGCCTGGCCAAGTTCGAGCGCGGCCTGGAATTGGCCAAGCAGTGTCAGGAGCGGCTCAAGGAGGTCGAGAACCGCGTGAAGTCAATCAAGGCGAAATTCGAGGCGGGGAAGGAGTAGGTGGATATCTCCCGAAAGCCACCCAGCGAGCCGTTGACACGGCTCGTTTTTCGTGTTAGCTTGACCTCGACGCAGTCAAGAAGGAGCTGAATGATGATTTGGAAAACATGCGATGATCTTTTGTATGACCAAGCCAAGACGAACGGGTGGCTAAGAACGGGCCGCAACAGTTTCGAACTGTCGGTCTGTTACCAGGGGTTGCATAGTCAATTCAGGTGCAGCACCAACGCGGACGGTTTGCCGATTTTGCAGACAGCCGGCCTTGTGGGTGATCCGCGGCCCTGCCAAGGTACATGCCGCTGTATGGCTACCGTCGAGGACATCCACATCGTCGAGTTGGTCGACGGCATGACCGAAGACCGTCTCGAAAGGGCTGGTCTCATGCGGATGGCTGGTCAACCCGTCTGGGTGGAGTGCTCGGACGGCAACGGCGGTGAGTGGCTGTGGTACCGCAATCCTGGCCAGATGATCTACGTGTTCTGGCAAGAGCTCGGATTCACTGTCGCGGAAGAAGGGGCGACCAAGTCCGTTTCCGGCGTCACAGTGTCCGGGTCGGGAAAGTCGACGACCTATCTCACCACCTATCGCTGTCGGAACGGCCGCATCCTCGTGGAATCGGCCGGTCAAATCTGAAGTTCTGCCCTTGCTCACACGTCGCCGCGCCGGTCGGGTTCTCCGCCGGCGCTTTGTGTTTTACGTGGAATTTTGGCCTCATCGAAAGAGCGGCACTTTTGTGGCATAATATAAGTAAGCTCTAAATATTATTTAAGCCCTAGTGTCCAGAACCTAGAACCTAGCACCTATGAAAATGCCTGTTTCCAACGCCGCCCTTTGGCGCCTCGTCGCCTTGGCCATCGGCAGTTTTGTCTTCGTCTCCTTTGCACCCAGCGGCTTCGGCACGAGCTACCGCGGCACCGAGCTGGCCGTCGGCCTGTTTTTGGCCGCCGTTCTGGCCGTGCTGCTCCAGCAATCGCTCGTCCGCCGGCGCGAGCTCCACGCCGTCGTCTATCTCGAGCTCAACAAGGTTCGCCGCATCTACCACCTGGCCAAGAACCTCGCCCTCGCCTCGCCGCGTTTCCGCAGCTGGTTCACGGACCTGCATACCTTTGTCCACGATTATCTCGGTTCCTACGACAAGGGCGCCCTTGATCAGTACCGCAACACCAACGCCTCTTTCCGAAAGTTGAGCTACCACATCTACACCATCCCGGAACTCGAGACCAACAAGGAGAATGCCCTCTACAGCGACCTGCTCAAGACGACCGGCGTGGTGGCCGAGTCGCGCCAACGCGTCAAGGATCTCGTCGTGACCCGCCTGTCGTCGTACACCTGGATCGCCGTCCTCCTGCTCACCGTCGCTTACGCCGTCACGGTCGTCGCGGCGACGGGCGGCGACGCCGTCTCGCGCCTCGTCGCCGGCCTGGAACTGGCCGCCGCGCTCTTCGCCGTGGACTTGCTTTGGGAACTCGACACCCTGCGGTCAGACCTGTCGGCTTGGGCCCAGCGCTACGTGGACAACATCGCCAAGCTCGAATACCGCCGCGAGGAGAATCACGAGTGATTTATGAAAAACCACTCGCGCGGCCACGGCAAGCGCGGCGTCGGCTACCGCACACCGAGCATGTTCAAGGCCGGGGCGCGATTTAGGGCCGAGGAAAACCGCCTGCAGAGCGGGGCCAATGACCGATGGATAAAAAAGAAATGACACGCACCACCGTCCTTTCCGTCGGCGGTTCGCTGATTGCGCCTCCGTCTGGCATTGACGTTGCATTCCTCAAGAAGCTCCGCGCCTTGGTCGCGAGGGAAATTCGGCGCGGCCACCGCGTCGTTTTGGTTTGCGGTGGTGGTGCGCCCGCTCGCGCCTATCAACAGGCCGCGGCGGCCGTCCGGAAAACGTCGCCGTTCGAGGCGGATTGGCTCGGCATCCAGGCGACCTGGCTCAACGCCAAGCTGGTGCAGACCGTGTTCGGCCCCCGCCTCGCGCATTGCGCTATCATTACTGACCCAAGTCGAGTCATAAAGACGAACAAACCGGTGGTCGTCGCGGGTGGTTGGAAGCCCGGCCGCTCCACGGACTACGACGCGGTTCTGTTGGGTCGTCAGTTCGGCGCGAAGACCGTCGTCAACCTTTCAAACATCCGTTACGTTTATGACCACGACCCGCGGAAATTTCCGGACGCGAAACCAATCAAAAAAATGACGTGGGTCGAGTTCCGCAAGCAGTTCGGCACCAAATGGAAACCCGGCCTGAATACGCCGTTTGACCCCATCGCCGCCGCACTCGCCGCCAAGCTCAAGATGAAAGTCGTCGTCACCGACGGCCGCGACCTCGGCAACGCCGCCGCTATCCTCGCTGGCAAACCTTTTCTGGGGACAGTCATCGGATAATTTATCCATACCCCAAAAAGTGTCAGACACTTTTCGAGCCTAAAAAGTGCCTGACATTTTTTGATTAATTGGCTAAATATAGCCAAGGCTTGATTTTATCGCCCGTTTTGTTAAGGTGTCCCTGCTATGTTCAACCTTCTGAAACGCCGTCAGCCAAAATGGATGAAGTATGCGCCGATTGCCCTAGCTGGGCTCGCCTTGGCCGTTATGGGCGTTGTCTATTTATTCGAAAAGCCCCGTTTGCCGGAACCGTCCGCAACCACTGCCTCGGGTGATCAGCCACCGACCATCGAGTTCACCTGGACGCCGCTCGGCCCGGTCGACCTCAAGGAGTTCAAGGGACAGCTCGTCATGAAGGACGACAACGCCCTTGATTTCAGCACCTACCAGATGCGCATCGTGGAGATCGACAAGACGATTGGCCTGCCAATCCCCGGCGTCGTCGGCAAGGAGTACACGTCGCCAGTCTACCTTGGGCTCATCGCCGACGACTCGCGACTGATTGACCACGGCAGTGTGACCCTGGAGTTTAGCATCGCCGACGACCGCGGCCAGCGCACGATGCGGCAGTACAGCATAGCCTTAAAGAAGGCCACGGCGGGTTCCCTGCCGGTGCTGGAGTTTAGGGAGTAGCAGAGTTGCATAGTAATGCGCCACAATACACTCCGCCACTCCGCTTGACACCATTCTCCAGCCCCTGTAAGCTATCCCCAACAACCGATTACCGCAGACAACGGGTCCCGAAAGGTTTAATTCCCCGTCACGCCCTGCCCTGAGCTTGTCGAAGGGTCGAAGGGTCGAGGCGAGGATCCCGTCGAGGTAGCTGCACCAGCCAAGGTGCCAGGTTCCGTCAATCGGAGCCCATTGTCTGCGGCCATCGAGTCGCAGTTTTATTTTTTCCGTGCCGAAACGGGTTCCTTCTTGAAGGAAGCCGTCTCGGCATGGGCCAAAGGTCGAGTCACGGGCACAAGCCCGAAACCAGAAGAAAATCTTATGGCCAAAACCCGAGTCAAGAAAGAAACCGAAGCGTCCCGTTACGCCAAAGCCCTCGCTGACGCCAAGTCCGTCGTTTTCGCCGACCTCTCCGCTTTGAAGGTCGCCGACTCCACCGAACTTCGCCGCAAGTCGCGGGCCGAGCGCGTCACGGTCGTCGCTGCCAAGAAAACGCTCCTCAAGCGCGCGCTTAAGGATGCCGGCCTCGCCGACGTCACCGACGTCAAGGCCTTGCCGGGCTCCGTTTTCATGCTCCTCGGCGAAGGGGACGAAGTCGCGCCAGCCAAGGTTCTCGAAACCTTCCGCAAGACCAACGAAAAAGTCGCCGTTCTCGGCGGCCTTCTTGAGGCCAAGTGGATGAGCGGGACCCAAGTCAAGGCGCTCGCCAGTCTCCCGTCCAAGGAACAACTCCTCGGCCAGCTCCTCGGCACGTTGAACGCCCCAATCAACGGCTTTGTCCGCGTGCTCGACGGCGTTCCGACCGGCCTGGTCCGCGTCCTGAACGGCATCAAGGACGCCAAAGCTGCCTAATCAACCGTTTGCCACGGTTACAAATCCTATGTCTGAAGAAATGAAGAACGTCGAGGTCCCGGCGAAGTTCAAGGATCTCGTCGCCGCAATCGAAAAGATGTCCGTTCTCGACCTGGCCGAGCTCATCAAGGTCCTCGAGGACAAGTTCGGCGTCAGCGCCGCCGCCCCGATGATGGCGATGGCCGCCGCTCCGGCTGCCGCCGCCGCTCCGGCCGAAGAGAAGACCCAGTTCGACGTCGAGCTCACCGAGGCCGGCGCGAACAAGATCAACGTCATCAAGGCGCTCCGCGAAGTGACCACGCTCGGCCTCGCCGATGCCAAGGGTCTCGTCGACGGCGCCCCGAAGATGGTCAAGGAAGGTGTTGCCAAGGCCGAAGCCGAAACCATGAAGAAGAAATTGGAAGAGGCTGGCGCGAAGGTGACTCTGAAATAAGTAGACCAGATAAAGAAGACCGCCTCGGTGGTCTTCTTTTGTATAACCAATAAATTACCATCCCCGCGAAAGCGGGGATCCAGGCAGAAACCCGTGCTCCCGCCGGTCGGGCCCGCTTCCGTCGACAGCGCTCGCGCTGGATGCGTAATTGCGCGAGCGATTGTCTCCGGAACCGGGCCCGCCCGTCGGTCGCCCGCTCCGCGTCACCCGCGGCTTCGTTCTACCAACCAAATATTGTATGCGCTCGGCCGGTCGCTTTGCGACCTCCTGCGGGGGCGGCAAAGTATTGCCGCCCGGCCTCGCGAAAAGAAGTCATCTTTTCCGCAAGGTGTGCTGCGCACGATATATATATCGTAATGCCAGCCCCTACCGTGCACCGCCAAAATGAGCTAAAATATTAGATATATTTGCAACGTATATGATAATGACAACCGTCGGAAAAACATGCGAGCAACATTGAAAGATTTTCAGAAAGAAGACGTCAGAGACCTTATTGTTTTCTTGCGTCCGGCTTTTTCGAATCGTACCGAGTGCATGAAATTTTTGAAGAGGTGCTATAAACGTCGTAGGGCCTGGTATTCGTTATGGGGCGCTTGTTGGTATGTCGAGATTGCTGATGCCATGAGCTCAGTTCGTCGTGAACGACCCGCACTTAACATAATTTTTTTGATGGGCATGGCCGAAGCGATTGCGCGAGTTAGAAATCGTGGTTTTCGCTCTGAAAAATTGGTGAGGCATTTTTTTTACAAGATTTCCGAAGAAGACAAGGAATTGCTTTTGGGCGGCATTCGACGCACGTTTGGTCGCGGGTATTATCATAGACTGAGGTTTTCATCAGTTATTAAAATTTTGTATGAAGCACGAAATGCTGCCGTGCACGGAGAAGATTATTTTTCGTTTCAATTGGCTACATCCAAAGGATATGCACGAAACGCCGGATATTCTTATAGTGTCATTACATCTGGACGATTGGGTAAAAGAAGGAATAAAAAGAGAGTGGAAAGGTTAGAAATCAAGATGACATATATGATATTGCGGGACATTTTTATCAGAACCGCTATCAGAAATCTTGAGGTGCGTCGGTAATCAAGCTGAATCTCGATTGTGTTCTGAACAACATAGATCGTCGGCTGTTATCGGCGTTTTTTGCTCAGAGACCGCACCTACTGACGTAAAATGTGCGGAAGCACACCTTGCGGACAACTCGTCGTCCTTACGCGAGGCCGGGACGCCATGCTTGGCGGCCTCCGCAGGCCGAGCGCATAATATATTATTTGGTTGATTGCGTTTGGCGCGGAGGCCGGCGGACCCAGCGGCATCTTGGGGATTCCGTAGAAGCCGCCCGCGCGAAGCGACAGCCGGATCGCGCGAGCCCGCGGGCGCAGCGGGGCCGGCGGAGCGGGAGCGCGCAGGCGGCGACACAGGAATCCCCTGATGCCGCGGTCCGGCGGCCGGAAGCGCCCGTGTGTGTTTGGAATGGATTCTCGGGTCAAGCCCGAGGATGACGGTATTTATGGTTGTCTGTCATGTTTTGCCCCTCGACTTCGCTCGGGGCAGAAAATATAAAGAGCGGCCGCTACGGCCGCTCTTTTCATCAATCAGAAATCACTTTTTCCCCACCTCAAACTTCAGCAACCGGTTGCCGTTCACGACGTAAAGCAAACCCGCCTTTTCGTCCACCAGGAAATCGCCCGCGCCGGACAACTGATCAGATTCGTATTGCGCGACCAGGGCACCGGTTTTCTTCTCGAAAGACACGACGCGCGCCGGGTTGCCGTCATAGACGTACAGGTTCGCGTCTCCGGCCGAGGTGCGCAAGCGGCGCGGCTGGCCGAGGGCCGGCTCGACGGCGGCCAGGGAAAATTCCCGACGGCTGCCGGACGCCAGCTTGGCCACGCGTCCGTCCGTCGAAAGCACCCAAACGTCGCCGTCAATCGCGAGCGAAACGGCGCGGGAAACGTCGGTGTCGTCCTTGAGATACGGCTGGGCCGAGCCGAAGCCGGTTTCCGTGGCGACAAGGCGCAGGATGCGTCGGTGATCGGGATCAAGCAGATAAAGCCGACCGGCATACGTGGCCGCATCCGGCACGCGCATCGGCCCGTCGGACAGTTGCGCCGGGCGACCGTATGTCTTGCCGGACGGCGTGGCCAACTGGAACGCGCCGTCATTGCCGCCGAAGAGGATGTTGCCGGAGAGGGGAACGAAGACGGCCGTTTCGGTTGTGCCTGACGCGCTCGCCAGCTTGTCCGCCCGACCGTCGCCGAGCGACACACGGAACACGTCGCCTTGCCGCGACACGACCCAGACGAACCCCTTGCCGGCGTCGGCCAAGCGCGTGAGATTCGCCGCGCCTCCCGCCGTAGCGACGGTGGCCACGACGGCCGGTTCCGGCAGCTTAACCGCCTGACGCAGGGTATCCCGCCTGGCCGCGACTTTGGCGAGTAGGTCGTCGCGGGTTGTCCTTTCCGCGGCGTTGCGGCCGGGCAAGGCCTCGGCCAGCTTCTGGGCCTCGATGACGAGGTCACCCGCGCGGCCAGCGTCGTTGTAGATGAGACTGGAGTCCGCTGAATACAGCTTCTGTTCGATGAGCGCGAGACTGCGGTCATAGGCCGCGACGCGTTCAGCTTGCCATCGGCGCCATCCGGCCAGCCCCAAGCTGACATTGAGCGCGAGGATGATAATCAGGATCGCGATGAGCAGCCAACGACTACTCTGCGGCAGGGCGTTGAATTTCGTCACCGCCGCATTCAACACGCGGTCGCTGACCGCGCGAATGCGGCTGCCGAAACGACGCGAACCAGTCAGTGTGGCCGCCTCGTTTTCCGGTGATCCGCCGCCCGACGCGACCTCCGTCATCTCGTTAGGCGAAATCATCTCCTCATCCGCGGACATCAGCGATTCCGGCGGCGAAGGCCAATCGACCGGCATGAGATGGGCCGTCAGTTTCAGGACCGAAGTTCGGTTGGTCGTGATGACGAGCGGGATGGGCGCGGCCGAAACGACCTCTGACTTAATCGGAAATTCCGTTGTGTCCGTTTGCGTGGCCGTGATTTCCATCGCTATCGGTTCAGCCTTTTCCGTCGTCTCGTCCGGCGGTTCGTCCGGCGATTTACGTCGGCGCTTCTTCGGCGGGAGCGGCGGTTCAGGCGCTTCTTCGGCGGGTGCGGCCATATCCGTCAGCGACGGCTGCTCCGCCACCTCAACGACCAACAACGTCTCCTCGACTGGTTCCGTCCTTGGTTCGCCCGTCTCTCCCGTCGCGGACTCCGCCGGCTGACGGCGCTCCCGCCAGTCCGCCGCCTTGTCCTTGGCCTGCCGCCAGCCTGTCATCATCTGGAGCCAGGCGTGACGCAGGCCGCCCTTGAGCGACGCCAGCGGGGAAGGGGACAGGATGGCGTTCGTCTGGGTCTGGGTGCCGAGGAGCTGTTCGATGGAATTTTGGGTCGCGGACAGCTGGTGATGATCAACTGCCGCTGGTTCGGCCAACGATTCCTCAAGGGCGCTCACCGCCATGGCCGTCGAGATGGCGCTGCGATTGGCGTTCATGGCGTCGCGGATGGCGGCCACGGCCTCGTTCGGCGCCAGGCTCATGACGGCCGAAGCGACGGCCTCCTGGCCGACGGCATTGCGCAACTCGTCAGTCGCGATGAGCAACCGGTCGCGACGGCCGACGCTACCGGAAACCAGATGAGAAAAGCCGAAGCCGCGCGAAGTCACCGCCGCTGCCTCGTCCTCAAGGAGATCCAGCGCTTCAACCCGGCCGTCCGCCCTCGGGTGGAAGAGCAGGAGCGAGGGCTGGCCCCAAGCGGCGGCCACGACGGCCTGGCCGGCTTGGGTCATGAGGATACTTGAAACCCGATCCGGATTGACCGGCAGTCCGTCTTCGCCCAAAAGGCGGTACAAGGCGTCGTTGACCTTGCTGACCGCCGCCTCAAAAAGCCGTTCCTGATCCGCCTCGGCTGGCAGCCGTCGGATCGCTTCGGTGAGTCCCCGCATGACCGCGTCCTCGATGTGGGCGGCCAGCGCCTCGCCGGCCTTGACCGGGCATTCGGCGCGGATGACGCCGACAAAATCGCCGACGCGGTTTCGCACCTCGTCGCTCAAATCAACCGCCAACCCCCGAACGAAAACGGTTTTGTCACGGGGGTGAAAGCGGGTCAGTTGGCTGATGATGGCTTGGGCGGTACGCATGGGGATTCGGCTTTGACCATCCGTTCGTCTGGTATTATACTAGATTTGCTTGCGGAACGGAATTGGCGGGGTTATGAACAACGCCGTGCCGGCCATGAGCCCGAATGGGCCGGGTAGGGCGGGCCAGATTGTCCCTCATCCATCATGCTTGAACAGCTGTTTGGTTCAAAGACGCGCGTTCGCCTTTTGAGGCTTTTCCTGAATGACGGGAAAGGCCAATATTTCGTGCGCGAGCTCACGCGGCGCATCGGTGCGCAAATCAACGCCGTCAGGAACGAACTTGAGAACCTGATTCGGCTCGATTTGGTCGTGGCCGTGGAAGAGCCGCATGGGGCCGACGGCAAGGCCCGGAGGCCGCAACGCAAGAAGTTTTACCGGCTCAATACTGATTCCCTGCTTTACCCGGAACTCAAGGCTTTGTTCGTCAAGTCGCGGGTGTTGCTCGAGAAGGATTTGGTGCGCAAACTGACCGCTTCCGGAAACATTTCCTACCTCGCTTTGACCGGCGTTTTCGTCGGGCTCGACGAGGCACCGACCGACCTGCTCATCGTCGGCCGCATCAGTCGCGAGAAGCTCGCGCCGCTCGTGCGCGATTTCCAACGGGAGGTCGGACGCGAAATCAATTACACCGTGCTCACGCCGCAGGAGTTCCGTTATCGGCGCGAAATGACCGATCGGTTCCTGTTCAGCATCCTGGAGTCGAAGAAGCTCGTCGTCATCGACACCATCACCGGTCAGCCGGCGCCGGCCGGCACGCTGAACGCATGATGCTCGTCCTGGATTACCGGAATCGCGTCGCGAGGTTCGGCGTGGTGGCACGCTGTTCTTCGTCGCCAATAAAATGGATGAAGGCCTCCCCTCCGGTCGGCTCGTTTCGGCCGCTCGCTCGCGCTTTTGAGGCATTTGGTCTTGCCCGGCGTCACCCAAAAAACATCGTCGTCTGTCTGCCTGATCGCGCGGCGGGCGCCGAACACGTTTCCTGGAGCACCGTGCGCCTGGCCGTGACGACGGCGAATGCCTTGGCTTTCGCCTGGCGCGTGCCGGTGGCCGAGGTGCGTTTGGGCGGCGCGAAGCATGACGCGGCTTTGACTAAAAGCGCATGTCGAGCAGTTAGCCGCGCGCGGTTGGGGCAATGGGCCCGTCCGTTCTATGACGGCGAGCCGAACATCACCAAGTCAAACAAGCCGTTGATATGATGCCGCCCATCCGGGCGGCATTTATAGCAGCCTCTGGACGGGGTCGCTTGTGAGCTGGCGAACAAGCGACGGGTGCCAAGGGGCACCCGGGCCTTGCCGAGCCATTTCCATTTCTCGGCGAGGCAAGGGCTGCACTCGGCTTCACTCGCGGACCGTTCCGGCGCACCATTCAGTGCGCCTCACGGCTCCGCTCGCTCCAGCCGAGCACATCGCATCCCGTCCAGAGGCTGCAGAAACTCTGGTCGAAAGCTCGGCTTCATTCCTTCACTCCCTCGATCAAGAAACAGGGAAAAACGTTTAGTGGCTCGAATTCGACGTGCACTTTGGCAAAGTTCCTTTTCAAGTGCGGTTCCATCAGGGCGGAGTACTGGTGGAAGACCACGAATTTTCCGCCGGGGCGAAGCAGCGACTTGACGTCAGCGACGAGGTCGGCGCGGTCATTTTCCGACAGATAACCGAACGGGATGCTGGAGATTACCAGATCCACGTTCTTGAGGCCGTGCTGGGCCAGGACGGTTTTGATGCGGCGCGAGTCGTCGTTCACGACGGTCAGGCGCGGATCGGGCCAAGCGGTTAACGCCGCCGCGAAGGCGGGGTTGGTTTCGCAAGCAAGGTAGGTCGCGTCAGCGGGCAAGCCAGCCAGCACGGCGGCGGTCGCGACGCCGGTGCCTGGCCCGAATTCGACCACGGTGTGGGCGTGAACGAGATTCAGCCGTCGCAGGAGGCGCTTGATCAGGAAAGGCGAGCTGGGGCTTACGGCGGCGACGTTGTGGTCATGCAGGAATTCCTTCCAGAAAGCCTGCGATTTTTTGTTTGCCGGCATAGGTAATGATAAAGCCATGATAGGCGGCTAGGGCGGTTCTGTCGAGTCGCCGGCAACTTTTTTAACGCCATTCGGCAGGCCAAGATGCCCTTCCTTTTCTTTTTCCGCACCAGACAATGAAGACTCCCCGGGCTCACGCCCGGGGTATCTAACGCCCCCATCCTGTTTCATTCACCGTAGCCCGCTGCCCCCTACGCCCTCCGGGCTTCGGGGGATTCACGCGATATAAACCCCGGGCTGACGCCCGGGGTATTTGGCGGAGGTGAACAAAGGCGAATCCAGTCGGATTCGCCATCGGGGCGCGCTTGCCCAAAGCGTCAGTTTCTCTTGCTCTCGCGTGAGTAGTCGGCACACGGGCCTTCGTCGCAAGACCGTTTCCGGCACGGGCCGTTCGGGCACGAACTGCCCCCGCGTCGGCAAGCCGGCGGTTCGGGTTCGGTTGGGTCCTCATCCTGTTCAGGATCACGAGCCATCCGTTCCGCTTCCCTGAGGACTTGTTCCAGCGCCGTTTCGTCATCACTGTTTCTCACGATCTTCTCCCTGTCGCCGCAACGAATCAGATAGCCCGGCTCGTTGTCCGGCAGTTCTTTTCCGCACATCCGGCAAAAGCCTTCATCCACATTGTGTTGCACCCGACAGTGGATGGGGCCGATGAAGGTCTCGAACACTTCGATGACTACTCCAGCCCCATCAGAACGATGTTTTCGGACCATTCTGGACGAATCGTAATTGGCTGACATGGCTGCCTCCCGGGTTGGGGGTTGGGTTTGACGCCACGAAAAGGGCTTATTCTTACGATAATCCATGCCTATGAATAGTCAAGCTTTCCGGCCTCGCGGCCCGTCAGGCCGTTGCCCGAACGGGCGGCACTTGATAAGGTTCTAGGCGAAGCAATCCTATGGAGAGCCAGCGTTTACACCGCCTCACCGAAATCATCCCCGGCGCCTTGGTCTGGACGACCATCTTGGGCGCCGCTTTGCTTTCGTATTTCGCGCCGCTTGTCGCCATCTATTTCATCATCCTGTTCGACCTTTTCTGGTTCTTTCGCATCGTCCATTTCCTGTTTTTTCTGGCCGTGTCCGCGCGTCATTACCGGCACGACATCAAGATTGACTGGCTGCCGATTACCGAGAAGGATCCCGGTTTTGACAAGCTTTATCACGTCGTTTTCCTGCCGACCGTGGAAGAAGGGGTCGAGATTTTGCGCGATACCCTGGAAAACCTCGCGACCTCGCGGTTTCCGGTCAAGGACAAGGTGATCGTCGTGCTGGCGGGCGAGGCCCGGGTCGGGGAGGAGTTTCCAGACAAGGCAAAAATCCTTGAACAAGAATTCGCTGGCCGGTTTTTCCGGCTGGTCGTCACGGTGCACCCGGCGGACGTGGTGGGCGAAATCATCGGCAAAGGCTCTAACCTCAACTATTCCGCGCGGCAGGTCCAGCGTTTGATTGACGAGTTGGGCATCCCGTACGAGGACATCATCGTCTCGTCGTTCGACTGCGATACCGCTGTTCACGCGCAGTATTTCGCCAACCTGTCGCACAAGTTTCTGACCCATCCGAATCGCCTCCGTTCCTCCTACCAGCCGGTGATTCTTTTCAGCAACAACATCTGGGACGTATCCCCGCCGGTACGCGTCGCCTCCTTCGGCACGGTCTTCTGGCTGTTTGGCGAGCTGTCGCGTCCGGAAAAGATGTGCTCTTTCTCCTCGCACGCCGTGCCGTGGCAGGCGCTCGTGGATGTCGGTTTCTGGCACCCGGACATCGTCTCCGAGGACTCGCGCATTTTCCTGCAGTGCCTTTTCCGTTACGACGGCGATTACGAAATGACCCCGATGTATGTCCCGGTTACCTGTGATGCGGTGGTTGGAGAAACTTTTTGGAAGTCGATGGTCAATCTCTATAAGCAACAGCGGCGTTGGGCCTGGGGCGTTGAGCATTTCCCGTACATGATTGAGGAAATCCAAAAGCATCCGCGGATGCCGTGGCGCAAGAAGCTATATCACTTGTGGTTGCAGACCGAGGGCATGTACTCCTGGGCCGTCGCGCCGGTGCTGATTTTCATGCTCGGCTACCTGCCGCTTTGGTTCGCCCCGACCTCGATCAAGGAGATGGCCTTCTTCCAGAACACGCCGCACACGCTGGAGGCGCTGATGCGGCTGTCGCTCACCGGCGTCTTAGCCACCGCGCTCCTGTCGTTTTTCCTTTTGCCGCCTCGCCCGCAGCACAAGAAGCATTGGGATTGGCTGGTGATGATTTTCCAGTGGGCGCTGGTGCCGGTCACCTTCATCCTGTTCGGTTCCATACCGGCCATCGACGCCCAGACGCGGCTCATGATCGGCAAGCCGCTGGGATACAACGTCACCGCGAAGTCCCGTAAAACGTAGCGGCCCGCCTTGGGCGGGCACCACTCTCATGCCTCGCGTTTCCGTCAACATCGTTTCCTGGAATAGTCTGAAGTTCTTGCCCGATGCGCTGAAGTCGCTCGAACGGCAGACCTTCCGCGATTTTTTCGTCGTGGTCGTGGATAACGGCTCGTCTGACGGTTCGGCCGAGTACGTGCGCAACAACTGGCCGCGCGCGGTCGTCATCCGCAATACCCGCAACCTCGGTTTCAGCCGCGGCCACAACCAGGCCATCGCCTACGCCAAGGCGCATCTTAACGACGCGACCGGCGACCCGCTCGTCCTGCTCACCAACCCCGATATCGTTCTCGAACCGGATTGTCTGGAGCGGCTGGTCGCGCAGATTGACCGTCGGCCGAAATGCGGCAGCGTCGTGCCGAAACTGCTCAAGGCCAAGCGCGACGGCGACGAGTTAGGCGAAGCGATTTCCACTGGGCTCATTGATTCGGCGGGCATGGCCGTGCGACGGTCGCTCTGGCCGTACGACCGCGGTGCTGGCGAGCCCGATCGCGGGCAGTACGACCGGATGGAGGAGGTTTTCGGCGGCAGCGGCGCGCTCACGCTCTTCCGGCTGTCTGCACTCGAGGACGTCGCGTGGCAAGGCGAGTGTTTCGACGAGGATTTCCTGGCGTACAAGGAGGATTTCGACTTGGCGTGGCGTTTGCGCCTGCGCGGCTGGTCGGCGCTGTACGTGCCGGAAGCGCGCGCCCTGCATTTCCGCGCCGCCGCCGGCCACGGACGCTTTTCTTTACTGAAAGCCTGGCGCGATCATCGCCACCGCTCGGCGCACATCGAGAAGCTGTCTTACCGCAATCACTGGTTGACCGTCGTGAAGAACATCCAGTTCGGGAATCTCGTGTGGCAGTGGCCGTGGATCGCGTTTTACGAAGTCAGTAAGACATTTTACCTGGTGCTCATGAAGCCGGCCGCCCTCACCGGCCTCGGCGACTGCCTGCGCCTCTTGCCGCGGATGCAGCGCAAACGGCACGCCAACCTGAAGCGGGCGATGGCGTCCGCCAAGGCGATGCGGGCATGGTTCCGTTGACCCGCTTTCGGAGGTTGACAGGAGCTTGGATTTGGCATAATCTTGAGTAAATCAAGAGATTAATTGCGCCGTCGGCGCATGCTTATTGTCCTTGCTTATGATCAGCCCACAGACCACCGCCGGTCAATCGCCGGAAAATTTGCCAGAACAACCAACGCGTCAGGTGTTGAGTCGCGAGGAAGTCGCGGCTCGGCTTGAGCGCGGCGAGCATCTGGAAAAGGTTGCCTTAACGGATTTGAATCTAGCTGGTCTGAATTTGCGCGGCTGCAGCTTCTGCGGTTCGGACGTGCGCGGGCTCAAGCTGTTTGACGGGCGAACCGGGGAGCTTACCGACATCAGGGAAACCGATTGGACTAACGCCGACTTCGCTGATTTTCAAAAGTGGACGGTTTTTGACTACGTGCAGGCCAAGGGGGCGCGCTTCGGCTTTTCCGAATCCTTGGCGGATCGGAAGGCGCGACTGAGCGCCTTGCGGGCCGAAGGCAAGACGGTCCTAGACTGGCGCGATGGCGGGATGTTCCTTAACTTCCACGGCCGGGAAGCGGACTTCGCACAAACCACGTGGACGAACATTAACATGGCCGGCTCGGAATCGTCCGGCTTGGCGCGTTTTGTCACCACTGTCCTTTTCGATGGCGCCAGTCTTATCAATGCCCGTTTCATTGCTTGCGACATGTCGGGAATCAACTTGAGCAAAAGCAACATCAAGGGCATTCGCATTGAGGATCCGGTTGGCTTGGCGGGGCTGCGCATTACCGAGGAACAGGTGGAAGACATCGCGGACGGGATTGTCTATACCGATTCGGAACAACGTCGCAAGTTATTTGACATGCTTGAAGCCGTTGGTAAACGGCGGTGTCTCACTGATCATTTCGGCGCTGTGATTGCTGGAAAAGACGCCTGATCCCGTATGGATCTTTCCATCATCATCTTGAACTACAAGTCCAAGGGGCTCGTGAAGCAGTGCCTGAAGGCGTTGCGTTTGAACCCGCCGACGGTCAGCCACGAGATCATCGTCGTGGACAACGATTCGCGGGACGGCGTGGGCGAGATGCTGGTGCGCGATTTTCCTGAAGTGCGTTTCATCCAGACCGGGAAGAACCGAGGGTATGCCGCCGGCAACAACATCGGTCTCGGCGCCAGCAACGGCCGGCTCCTGCTCATCCTCAACCCCGACATCAGCGTCCGGGCGGGCTCGGTGGACGAGCTGGTCGAGTTCATGGACGCCAACCCCAAGATTGGCATCGCCGGGCCCAAGCTCGTTAAGGCGACCGGCGAGGTTGACCAGTCATGCTACCGTTACCCGACTTGTCTCGTGCCGCTTTACCGTCGTACGCCGCTCGGCCGAACCGCGTTCGGACGGCGCGCGTTGGGAGAATACCTCATGGCCGATTACGACCGGCGCGACGTTCGCGGCGTGGATTGGCTGCTGGGTGCCGTTCTGCTGGTCAGGCGCGAGGCTTTTGAGCAGATTGGCCCGCTCGACGAGCAGTTCCCCCTGTATTTCGAGGATACGGATTGGTGCCGGCGCTTTTGGGAAGCGGGTTGGCAGGTGACATATTTTCCCGGTTCGGAAATGGTGCATCTGCACGACCGGCTGTCGGCGCAGGACCGGTGGTATTCGGCGCTGTTCATGAACCAGGCCGCGCGTTGGCACGTCATCAGCTTCCTGAAATACTTGTGGAAGTGGCGGGAGAGCAAGCCGCGCGGATAATCAATCTTGTTACTACGCCCGATGTTTGGCCTGAAAAGGAAAAAACTGAACCTGATGCGCAGCCGCGCCTTGCCACTCGAACAGCACGGCTGGTTTGGCGGCTCCGCGGGGACTGTCCCCGGATGGGGACGATCGCCGAAACGGCGACGCGGCTGGCGTCGCGTCGTTTGGCTCATCGGCGTCTCGCTCGCGGGAGTGGCCGTGGCGGCCGCCCTGTTCGCTTTGCCGTTCGCCTTGGCCGCCGCTGACGGTTATCGTCACGCGCTGGCCGGCCGTTCCGCCATTCTCGCGGTCGAGGAGGCGATGGGCAACCTTGATTTGGTTACGGCGGCACGTGAAGCCGACGTGGCGGCTGATCATTTCCTGGCGGCGCAGGTTGACCTTAAGCGCCTGGAACCGCTCGCCTGGCTTCCGGGAGTGGGGGAGAAACTGCGCGCGGCGACGCTCGCGGCCGATTCCGGCGTCGAGGCCTCGACCGCGGCGCGTGATGTGCTCGCCGTCGGCCGCGACATGACGGAAATCATCAGCCAGTCCGCCGGCGTGCCGTTCAATTCCGGAGCCATCGCTGGCCAGCCCGGTCTGGTGGAGGATCTCGGCCCCGAGGCGCGCCGAAAGCTTCTCGGCACCATGGCCGACAACGCCGTCAAGCTGCGCGAGGCGGCCGACCGCGTGGACAAGGCACTCCGCCTTTTTGACCGTTTGACCGGCGAGCCGGCCGCCGCCTCTTTCCTCACCCAGCTCACCACCATCCGCGGTCAGCTCGAGACCATGCAGTCCGCGCTCCGCTCCGTCACGCCGCTGGCCGAGATCATCCCGTCCGCGCTCGGCTATCCGGCCGAACGCCATTACCTCGTGATTTTCCAGAACAACACCGAGCTCCGGCCCACCGGCGGCTTCTTGAGCATGGTCGGCATCGTTTCCGTGAAGGACGGCTCGCTCACCGCGCCGCTCGACATGGAGGATGTCTATGCGTTCGACGGACCGGCCGAACGCACCGAACGGCCCGCGCCGCCGGAACCCATCCGACGCTACCTTGGCGTGAAGGAGCTGTACCTGCGCGACGCCAACTGGGAGCCGGATTTTCCGACCTCCGCCAAGGACATCATCCGCATCTTCGGCGAGGAATATGCCGCGCGTTACGGCCGTTCCGCGCCGCGTCTTGACGGCGTCATCGCCGTGACCCCGCGGCCGGCGCAGGACATCCTGCGCCTGCTCGGCCCCGTCACGGTCGGCGGCCGACGTTTCGACGCGGACAATCTGGTGGACGAGCTGGAATTCCAGGTCGAGGTGGGCTTTGTCAAACAGGGCATCGCCCAGGAGGACCGCAAGGACGTCGTCGGCGAGCTGTCGCGCGAGATCGAGAAGCGCATGCGCAACCTCAAGATGCCGCAGGCGCTCGCGCTCGCCGGCATCATCCAGCAGAACCTGGCGACCGGCGACATTCAGTTCTACGCGACCGATTCGGCGCTGCAGGATATCTTCATCGACAAGAACTGGGCCGGTCGGTTCCAGAACGTGGACGGCGATTATCTCGCGGTTGTGGATGCCAACCTCGCCAGCCTCAAGACCGACGCGGTCGTGAAGCGGAGCGTGGCGTATTCGATTGCGCCTGATGCGTCCGGCAATTTCGTCGGCCAGGTCGCCGTGACATACAAGAACGAGGGAACATTCTCCTGGAAGCAGACCCGCTACCGCACCTACAGCCGCATCTACGTTCCGTCCGGCAGCGAACTCATCGGCGTGGACGGGGCGCTCGCGGACGACAAGCTCAAGAATCCCAGCGGCAAGCCAGGTACGCCGGACGTGGGCGATGCATTCGGGCGGCGCTGGTTCGGCGCCTTCACCTCGATCGAGCCCGGGCAGAGTCGCACTCTCGTCTTCCGCTTCCGTCTGGCGCCGTCGGTCGCAAACCTCGTCAAACAGGGGCAATATCGCCTGTTTGTGGAGAAACAGCCGGGCGTGCCCAACGCCGGATTGACGTTAGACCTAGATTTTGGTAAGAAACTGACGGGTGCCGAACCGCCGGAACCGGGTCTGGAATGGGGCGATACGCATTACCGAATCGGCACCGACCTGACCGTTGATAGGCAGTTTAAAGTCAATCTTTGAAGGTTCTAGGTTCTAGTCTCTAGGTTCTAGGCCTAGACCCTAGCACCTAGCACCTAGAACCTCACCTATGTTTATCCCCAAAATCGGCATTGACCTCGGCACGACCACCGTGCTCGTCTACGTGCCGAAGCGCGGCGTCATCATCAACGAGCCGTCGGTCGTGGCCATTTCGGCCATCGACAAGCGGGTTCTGGCTGTCGGCAAGGAAGCCAAGGACATGCTTGGGCGCACGCCGGACACCATCGTCGCGCACCGGCCGCTCAAGGACGGCGTCATCGCCGACTATCGCATGACCGAGGCGATGCTGCGATATTTCATCAACAAGTCCCTCGGCGGCGGTCGCCTCTTCCGGCCGGAAGTCATGGTGGCCGTGCCCGGCGGCATCAACTCGACCGAACGCCGCGCCGTCATTGACGCCACCATCCGCGCCGGCGCCCGCGCCGCCTACGTCATCAAGGAACCGATCGTCGCCGCCATCGGCGCTGACATCCCCATCGGCAGCGCCTCCGGCCACATGATCATCGACATCGGCGGCGGCACCATGGAAGCCGCGGTCATCTCGCTTGGTGGCATCGTCTCGTCCGCCTCGGTGCGCATCGGCGGCAACAAGCTCGACTCGGCCATCCAGGAATTCGTCCGGCGCAAGTACGGCCTCGCCATCGGCGAGCGTTCGGCCGAGGACGTGAAGATCGGCATCGGCTCGGCCATGTACCTGCCGATCGGCGAGAAGCTGGAAATGGAAATCAAGGGGCGCGACATGGCCACCGGTTTGCCGCGCGTCATCACCGTGACCTCCGACGACGTGACCGACGCCATCCAGCATGAGCTGCACGGCCTGGTCACGGCCATCAAGGAGGTACTGAACGCCACACCGCCGGAGCTCTGCGCGGACGTCATGGAGAAGGGGATGATCCTTTCCGGCGGTTCCTCCCAGTTGCGCAACCTCGCCGACCTCTTCTCGCAGGCGACCGGCGTCCCGGCCTATGTCGCCGACGAGCCCTGGACCTGCGTCGTCCGCGGCACCGGCATCGCCCTCGAGAACCTGCAGTCGTACAAGCGGTCGGTTCTGGCGATGAGATAAGCAAAAGCGCGGCGCGGCGGCTCAAGCCGCCGCGTTTTTGAAATTCGTCCGCGAAATTGCCATACTGTATTCATGAGCTCTTTGGCCTTTCGGTCATTTCATCCGGAGGAACGGTCATGAATTCGGATTTGCCTGTTTTGCCTCAAGACAGAGCTGTGTTGGCGGCCCAGCACGGCAAAAAACGCCGTCGGGCCAAGCTGCCGCCGGGCGTCAAGGAAGCCCAATGGAAAATCTACAAGCAGGCGGCGCGATTCTTCCTGCAGGTTGACTGTTACGGCACGGACATGAAAGGCTCGGCCTTCGTCATCACGGAGCACGGCTATGCCGTGACCTGTGAACATGTCATACGCGGCGCCACGAAAATCCGCGTCACGCGGTTTCGCCTCGACCGGGCGACGTTTCGGCTCAGGCCGCTCAAGCGGAAATTCACGGCGAAGGTTGTTCTGGCTGATCCGGCCATCGACGTTGCCTTCCTGAAGATCGTGCGCCCTCCCAGAGGACTTCGGGCGGCCGACCTGGGCGATTCCGATTGTCTGGAAAATGGCATCGGACTTTATCGCTTGGGACGCGACGATACGGTTCTGTCCAGCGGTTACGTCTACGACTTTACGGACCACCATGGCTATCCTCAGGTGGAGGTGGGTTTGGTGGCGGACTCGGGCGCGAGCGGCGGGCCGCTCTTCGACGACAACGGCGGTGTCTTCGCCATGATTCAGTACGCCCCGACGGCGGCCGACCAGTCGCCACCCTTTGTCCTCGGCGTCACGATGAAGGTCATCCGTGACCGCATGGCCAAGGAGCCGGAGTTGGCTGAACTCCTGCCCGACGACGACGAGCAGGAAGCCGAGACGACCACGGCTCCGGAAAAAGAAGGTCAGCCTCCTTCAGTCTAGCGGCGTCCATTCGGATGCCGCTTTTGTATTTATAGGACGACGCAACCCATCCCCCTTCGCCCCTCATCACATTTGCCGGGAATCGTGAGGGGCTACGGGGGATTCACGAGTTGTAATTCCCGGGCTGGCGCCCGGGATGAATTATGGTGGTGAACAAAAACCCGCCGCGGCCAAGGGGCAACGGCGAGGGTGTTGGTGCCAGTTCGGCACAGCACAGCCTGAATCGATTCAGCTGGACGAGATGACGATGAGGCCGTTGTTCGGCGAAATCGCCTCACCGAGCAGAGCGTAAGCTTCGCTGGGCGTTACTGCCCCGATTTCGGCCAGACACTGATCGATGCTGACTGGGGCGCCGAAGGTAACCACGTCATCAATGGCTTGCTCCATGAGCGTGTCCAGATCCGTGTCCCACTGCTCTTCCCTGAACATGAGCAGCTCTTTGGCCCTGGCCAGGACCGGCAGCATCTTTTCCGGCGGCCAACGCAGGATCGAACGAATGATCCGGCGCAAGTCCGGCACGCGCTTGACCAGCACGTCTTCCGCTTCGACATGCAGTTGGTCGTAGTGAGGGCAATGGAACGCTTCGCAGCCCGCCTCGTAGGTCACCACGGTCTTGGTCCGCCGGTTGCGGCGACGAACCCGGTCCGTGATCAGGGTGTCGAGCGCGGCGGCCAACATGTTGAGCTTCCAGCCTTGGCCAGGCGGCAGGTTCCATGTCCAGGTCATGGCGACCGGCTCATCGGGGCGCTTGGTCAGGTACCGCTCGTATATCTGGTGAGGTTTTGGCGTGATGAGCGGCACGGGGGGCAGGATCGGCGGCGTCATGCCGTCGGGCCGCCCGGGGAAGAGCCGTTCGATCAGCCTCAACATCCGACGGCGGTTGAACTGGCCATGGATGATCATCGTCATGTTGCTCGGCACGTAGCACCTTTCATGGAAGGCGCGAACGTCCTTGAGCTTGATCCGGTTCAGCTCGTCGTCGTCAGGATAGGGAAGCCTTTTCGCCAGGACATGCTTGCCGAACAGCGCGACGTTGGTCCTTTGCAGGGCCGTATGAGACTTGTCCTCGGTGCCGTAGTAGTGCGATCGCTCCCGTTTGACGGCCTCGATCTCCTCGGCCAGTCGGTCGGCCGTGAGCATGGGACGCTGGAGAACATGGGCCATGTAGCGCAGCTGGAAGTCCTCATGGCCCGCCAAGGACGTGGAACTGAAAGCCGTATGTGTCTCTTCCGTGACGCCGGCATCCATGTCCGTGCGGCGCCGCGGCGAAGCCAGCCAGAGCGTCATGTCGCCATAACCGCGGCGACGGTAGCCGCGCGTGGCGCCCGTCATGAGATGCTCGGCGACGTGCGAGAGACCGCGGCGATTGGGCGGATCGTGGGCATAGCCGACGTGAACGATGACGGTAATGGCCACTTGGCCGGTGTCGGCCTGTTCGAGAAAGACACGCATGCCGGACGGCATAACCACTTTTTCAAAGACCATCGGGTCGCGCATTGGAACCTCCTTTGGCAACCGTTAACTACCTCCATCTTATCGGTTCGGCCGCAAGAAGCAAGGGGATAAACGCCAATCAATCGTGCCTGATATTTATCAATGTTTAGCGAAAATGAATATTTTGCGAACACGAAAACCCGCATCGTTGTGCGGGTGATTCGGATTGCTGCAATGGGGCCTACGCCAGGGTTTCTAATCAAAAAAGAATAGCTTGTCTACGGTCGTGCCCAATTCTTCGGCAATGTTATGCGCGAGCTGAAGTGAAGGGTTGTATTTCCCTTGTTCCAGGAAAACGACCGTCTCCCGCCGGACGCCGGCGCGCTCGGCCAATTCCTCCTGGGTGATGTTCAGCTTCGCGCGCAGTTCGCGGATGCGGTTTTTCATAAAACGCCTATCGGCATGGCACGCTGGGAGCCGGGAAAGACGGCTGCCCGTGCCGCACCCATTGTCCGCCTTGACAGATCCAGTCGTCCTCGCCGGAAAACAGGCGGAGGCCGAAGACGGCCAGCGCCAGGAAAAGCAGGGCAGCGAAGACGACGTAGAGCCGCCGCTTGCTCGACAGGCTGAACCGATTGTAGTAACGGAAGATGACGCCGTAGAGGAGCATGAGCGCACAGGTGGAGTAGGCGAGCGTGAGTCCGACGGCCTCGTAGGCGGGGTTCGTGTCGCGGAGCGCATACAGGACGAACATGCCAGCGACCGCGGCCCAGGAATAGATTTGGATGGCGAGAAGTGCAGCCCGTCCGCCGGTCGCGTAGTC